>CAJUEJ010000024.1:22242-67371 GCA_910585435.1 uncultured Hungatella sp.
ACGGCTCTGAACACTCTTTCCCTACACGACGCTCTTCCGATCTCGTGTCTATGAAAGTCCCAGGAAAAAAGGTTATGTCATTCACAGGTTAATCTGCTCCGGCTACACCCTGCTTTTTATTGTGGCCTGCATTGCCAGCCTGCTTATGCTGGTTTTAGGCGGATCCCTGCAGCGGTTTGTCAATCGATGGTTTCCTATTCTTTCCCGAACCGTAACCTTTTTATTTAACCTCCGTTCCCTGGCGACACTGTGGCTTTTGATCCTTATTTTTACCGGCCTCTACACCCTGGTTCCGGTGAGAAAGCACAGTATGCGAAGCCAGATACCGGGAGCCCTTTTCAGCACTGCCGGGTGGATCATTTTCTCCGCCCTGTTTTCTGTCTATTTCAATAATTTCAGCAACTATTCCTATATGTACGGAAGCCTGACTGCGGTTGTAGTCCTGATGCTGTGGCTGTATATCTGCATCTGCATACTTCTCATCGGTGCGGAGATTAATTACTTTCTGGAGAGGCATAATCGTTAATATTTCGTTAATATTTCAATATTTTTCTCTGGTTTTTCTATGATAGCTGTGTTATAATAGGAATATTGGAGCCAAAATCTAAAAGAATGTTATATGAACATTGGAGGAAAACTATATGTATGGAAATGTTATTGTAGGACAATCCGGCGGCCCTACCGCTGTCATCAATTCCAGTTTGGCAGGGGTTTTCAGAACCGCTATTGACCGGGGAGCGAAAAAAGTATATGGAATGCGTTTCGGTATTCAGGGTCTGCTGGATGAAATGTATGTTGATTTATCTGACTATATCAAGAATGAGCTGGATGTGGAGATTTTAAAACGGACTCCCTCCGCTTTCCTGGGCACCTGCCGTTACAAGCTGCCTGCTATCCATGAGAATCAGGATATCTATGTAAAGATTTTCGAGATCCTCAACAAGCTGGACATTGAGTGCTTTATCTACATCGGCGGCAACGATTCCATGGATACCATCAAGAAATTATCCGATTACGCTATCCTTACGGGACAGACCCAGAAGTTTGTAGGCGTTCCCAAGACCATTGACAACGACCTGGCCCTGACGGATCATACCCCCGGCTACGGAAGTGCTGCCAAGTATATCGCCACTTCCACCAAGGAAATCATCCGGGATGGCAACGGATTCTCTTATAAGAAACCATTGGTTACCATCATTGAGATTATGGGGCGCAATGCAGGATGGCTTACCGGCGCTGCTGCCCTGGCAAAGGGAGAGGACTGCGAGGGTGTGGATTTAATCTACCTTCCGGAGGTTCCCTTTGACACCGAGGCATTTATCGAGGAGATCAATAAGCTTTTAAAGGTTAAAAATACGGTTTTCGTGGCTATCTCCGAGGGTATCCGGCTGCAGGACGGCACGTATGTAAGCGAGGCCGGCGGCGGTTCTGATTATGTAGATGCATTCGGCCACAAGCAGCTGACCGGTTCTGCCACGTACCTGGCTAATCTGGTTAACCACAAGGTAGGCTGCAAGACCCGCGCCGTAGAGTTCAGCTCCCTTCAGAGAAGCGCTTCCCACCTGGCGTCCAGAGTGGATATCAACGAGGCCTTTATGGTAGGCGGCGCCGCAGTGAAGGCTGCAGATGAAGGCGACAGCGGCAAGATGGTTGTCATTGACCGTGTATCTGACGATCCGTATCAGTCCGCTACCGGCGTGTATGATGTCCATAAGATTGCCAACGGCGAAAAGCTGGTACCCAGAAACTGGATCAATGAGAACGGAACCTATGTGACAGAAGACTTCATCGATTATGTACGTCCCCTGATTCAGGGTGATTATCCCTGCGTCATGGTTAACGGTCTCCCAAGACATCTGTATCTGAAGGCAGATGAGGTATAAGCTCATATAAATAAGGGGCTGCTGCAAAATCACCCGCTTTAAAAGCGGTTGCTTGCAGCAACCCTTTTTATTACCTTAAAAGTACCGCATTCCGCGTGCATCCCCCGGAGGTTTAGTAAACCTCTTTCATTCATGATGATGCCTCCGCCACCAGGCACATGCAGGTTTAATGGATTCCATAGATCCTGCCGTACTTCTCCTTTAAATAGTCTACATAGTATTGGGGATTAAAATCTTCTCCTGTCACATCTTTGAGAATCTGGCGGCTTGTCTTTAATTTTCCGTACTGATGGATATTTTCCCTTAAAAATTTCCGGATAACCTTTATACCTTCTTTTCCTTTTTTCAGAAGCCCCTCAAAATCCATCTGCCTCTTCATGCAGGCGTAGAGCTGGGCGCCGAATGCACTTCCCAGTGCATAGGAGGGAAAGTATCCGAAGGAGCCCTGAGACCAGTGGATGTCCTGAAGCACCCCTTCTGCCACATCCTTTGGCCTTACGCCTAAGTACTCCTCATATTTGCCGGCCCAGATTTCAGGAAGCTTCTCCACATCCAGGTCTTCCTCCACCAGCATCTTTTCGATCTCATACCGGATCAGCACATGGAGGCTGTAGGTCAGCTCGTCGGCCTGGGTACGTATCAGGCTGGGAGTCACTTTATTGATGGCTTTTACAAATTGTTCCACAGAAATATTTCCCAGCTGCCTTGGAAACAGCTGCTGCAGCTTGTCATACACCGGCTCCCAGAATGCCTGGCTGCGGCCCATAATATTCTCAAAAAACCTGGATTGGGATTCATGCATGCCCATGGAAGTTCCCTGGCCCACCAGAGTCTGGGTCAGTTCATCCGGAATTCCCATCTCATAGATCCCATGGCCTGATTCATGAATCACGGAAAATATTGAATCATCCACATGGTTATTGTACGCGGTCGTGATCCGCACATCATGATTGTGAAGGTTGGTGGTAAAGGGATGGGCGCTGACTGCCATGACCCCTTTGTCAAAGTCAAATCCCACATAGTCTGCCAGATATCTTCCGATCTCCTCCTGCTTGTCCTCCGGATAATCACCGGTTAAAAAGCTGTCGTCTATGGAGACGCCGCTGTCTGTCAGCCTCTTTAAAAAGGGCACCAGCTGTTCCTTCAGGACTGCAAAAAAACGATCCAGAGTCTCCATGTCAAAGCCTTTTTCGTAGGTATCCAGCATGACATCGTAAAGCCTCTGCCCCTCCTTCGCCCTGTAGGATGCAAAGCGCTTCTGGTAATCCAGGACCTTTTTTAAAGTGGGAGCAAAGGCGTCAAAGTCTTTCTCCTTTCTGGCCTTTGCCCAGATTCTGGTGGACTCGGCGCAAAGCTGGGCAAATTCCCTGTATTCTCTGGCAGGAATACAGTCCAGCTGCTTAAGCTCCTCTGCCGCCTCCCTTACAATGGCAGCTTCTGTCTCTGACAGGCTGTCATCCTTTTTGCAGGTTTCTATCAGCTGTTTAAATTCTTCGTCTGTTATGACCCGGTAATATTCCCCGGATATGGCACCGATCATCCTGGATGTATAGGGCCCTGCCTCCTTCGGGGCCAGGGTTTCATTGTCCCACTCAAACAGTATCATGGCTGTCTGAAACGCCTGGGCCCGCTCTAAGTAAGTCTTCAGCTGTTCATAGGCTTTGCTCATAATTTATCTCTCCTTTATCGTAAACTTTTATCTCCCGGGCCTGTCGCTGCCCGCTGCCTTGCTGCTTTAAACATTAGGTTTACCAGATAGGGACTTCTTATTCCTGCCATAAGAGGGCCTTCCGCAAAGGCATCGGCTCACTCATCCCACACCGTATTACTTTAAAAGTCCGCTGCCGGGCGCATGAAGGTTTACCTTAAAAGTCCCGCCGCCGGGCGTATGAAGGTTTGCGCACAGAAACAAGGCTGCTTCGGCGCGCAAACTGAAAAACCGGCCGCCGAAGCGGCCGGAACATCAGTAGTATTTCTTGGAGCCCCACAGATTATTCTTTTTCAGTTCCAGGTATTCATTGTACGCCTTTTCCAAAATCTGCTTTTCGTTGGAAAACTTTAACAAATGATATGCTTCATAGAACTTATAATATCCGGAATCCATAAAATACTCCTCGCGCTGTGGTTTGCTGTAGTAGCTGTCAGCCATCATCAGATACCAGTGGACATCTTTCTCCACCATATCCTGAGGCGTGTTGAAGGAATACTGGCTTTTCCCAATATACTTGATAATGGACGCACTGACGCCTGTCTCTTCTTTGACCTCCCGCAGCGCTGTCTCCTTGTATTCCTCTCCTACCTCTACAGTCCCTTTCGGCAAAACCCACCCCTCGTATTTGTTTCTATAATTCTTATACAAAACCAGAATCTTACCCCGAAATATCACCACACCGCCACAGCTCGTTGCCTCTATCATTGCAATTCCTCCTGTTTGAGCCTGCCGTCTCATCATGCAGACTTTGGTGTGTCATCATAGACTATGATTAGTATACCTCTTTTTGTGATGATATGCAAGTTAGGAATAAGAATAGTCTACATAATCTGATCCAGCACAGTAGGATCTTTTATTTTTTTGTCTTCGGCTAAGAACACGATCTTGGACATAATCTCCGCGGTCTTGGGATCTTCGTCCACAAAGGGCAGGAATAGCTTTCCTCTCTTCTGGCTGTGGACGGGAAGTATATGGAGCATGGATCCGCCTTTTTGGTGTACCACACCGCTGCCCAGATGAACCGTATAGTCTGCCCGGCTTCCCTGAATCAGGGCGTGGCTGTCCTTTAAGGTCACGTTCTTTAACCCGAACAGAGGCAGATTGAACTCCACGATTGCACGGCGCATCTCTATGGTAGAGTGGCTGGTCTCCGGGTCTACCCCTCCTGCATGAGCCACACTGACAGCCAGATCCACATCCCGCATGACTTCGCTGTAAATCAGCTCCGGCACCTCCCGGATCTTTAATGGCCGGAAGGTCTTCCTGTCTGAGAATTCCACCCACTCCAGGGTGGGAGCCTCGATGTCGCTGGGCGAGAACCAGTCAGCCAGCGCGTAAATCCTGGCCACAATATTTTCCTTGTAGTAAACCTTCTGAAGCCCTTCCTCATAGTCTGCCACCCAGCGGCGGCTCTTTAAGCACCCTACAGTCTTCTGAGGCTGAATCTGGTTGCCGGCAAACATCCTGGAGGCAGTCTGGTCTTCCTCCTCTGAAAGCTTTACATACAGCTCCCGGAATACCTGCTTAAAGGGCTGGCGTATCTGACGGTCAAACAGAATTTTCTGGTACTCATGCCACAGGCCTGCTTTGTAGAAATCAAGGGGATGGGCAATGCGGATTTTTTCGCTCCCCTCTAAAATCCGGCTTTCTCCGTCCCAGGAGGTGAGACGGATTTTTTCACGACCGAAATCTGTCCCGGCCTCCGTCTCTTCAGGCAGAATGGCTGAACCTGCTCCGGCCTTTATTTCCTCCGGCAAAGGCCCCGGGGCGTCCCCGCCACGGCCCTCTTCCGCCGCTGACACAAATCCCATCCCCTGTTCCCCAGCAAATACCAGAGGCTCCAAAACAGCCTTCACCACAGGATTTTTAAGCAGGCCCGCCGTCTCCGCCGCCGTGAACCAGGCGCCGTTTTCCATGGATTCTTCCATCAGCTTTTTCGTCCGGACATACTGTTCCTTCAGCTTCTTGTGGGCATCCTTTACTTCCAGCACATAAGGGTCTTTTCCCAGACGGGAGGGGACAGACTTTAATATCTTCTCCTGTTTCCGGCAGAGAATCTCGCTTTTTCCGTCCTCTCCTACCTGAAGGCAAAGTTCCACATCATCCACTGGTTTCCACTGCATATATGGCTTAAATTCTTCGATCAGCCTGGTCTCCATATTCAGAGTCAGCCTGGTGACATCGGCAAAACCGGCATGGACGCTTAGATTCACCAGGCCAATATGGGCCGCCTTCGTCTCGCTGGCCCGCCTCTGGGCGCCGAACTGTTTTGCCTCTTTGGAATAATTCTGGATAAACTGATACCGCTTCACCATATCCGATTCCCTGTTCTCCCCGAAAGGCACCAGGCCATAGCTCATCAGCAAATCCTTGTTTCTCCTGGCCTCTATCTCCGCCTCCAGGGCCTCCAGGGAGGTTTTGCCTGTAGCGGCATCCGCATACTTCCTGGCCCGTGAATGCTTCTGCCCGTCAGAAATATATTTGGCTGCTTTATAGAGAAGGCTGAAATTCTTCTCCCCCAACAGCTCATAGCACTCTCTAAACCAGTCGATGTCAAAAGCCCCGTCCTGCAGCTCCTCCGGCTCCAAAGGCGTATATCTGGCAATGACCGCCTTTCTCTGGTCGTCAAACCGCTCATTCATGTGAGCCATAAAGTAGTAGCAGCCGCTTTTTAATCCCTTCCAGCCAAGGTAATCCTGAATCACATCGATCCACTGAGGCGCGTACATAGCCACCTCCACCAGACGATCTGCTTTAATGCTGGTTCCCTTCAGGGCCCCGGCCAGGGTCTGCCCGTCATCCTCCTGTGCCGGATAACATGCCTTTAAAAGGCGGCTCAGCACCTCCTTCTTGCCATTGCCAGAACGGTAATACCAGGAATAGTAGGCATCCCGGCTGAGAGGGTCTTTCCCCAGAGCCATGAGTATGCGTACCAGATATTCAACGCCCCGGATGTAGGTGATGCCGCTCATATCACAGGAAACTTCTGTCTCCGCCTCACCTCTGCGCAGCTCGATATCCACCAGCACCGGCACAATGGCATCATACAGCTCTTTTATCAGTTTGCCGCACCAGGTCTCTGGCCCTACCAGGTCGGCTCCCTTCTCCATAATCTCTGACGCCATGGCCTCGCCGAAAAAGCACTGCCAGTTCCGCCTGTTGGCAGGTTTTTTGTATTCTCCCTTCACTAACTGGGTCAGAGCCTCCAGATTTTTCCCTCTGTGGAAATAATTCAGTATGGCTTTATATACAATGTCTTTTGATACCAGTCCCATATGGTAAGCTTTCAAAAACCAGTAGGGGGTGATGGGGGTCATGGTACCCGCCCCCTGGCCGGACATATTTCTGATGCCTGTGACAAACTGGCTTCTCTCCCGGTCCTCCTTGCATTTTGTCTCTATCCCCCAGGCTGCCCAGAAGGCTTTTGTAAATTCCTGGTCAGTTTCCCAATATGCCAGGCCCTCAAAAAGCCTGTCAAAGAACCGCAGATTGCTGACGCAGGTCTCCGATTTGGCAATACGGTCTCTCCAGTCCCTGTATTCATAGGAAATCACCATGTTCTTTCTGTTAAGGACAGGAGTCAGAAGAAGAGCCGCCTGGACTCCCCCGCTAAAAAGCAGCTTTTTGTCCAGGAATTCCCTGCGGTAAATCGCGCGGATCTCGCTTAGCTGTTTGCCGTACTCTACGGTGTAAGGCTCCGGTTTGAAGGGCATTTTCCCGAAAACTGCCTGATAAAACTTTTTCCCGTTCTCATATGCCTGGCTGTTCCCTAAAAGCATGCGGGCTTCCATCTCCACGAACGTGCCGTAATCCCTGATCTCTTCCTCATAAAATGCTCTCAGCTCTTTCTCAAGAGGATAATTTTTCAGCCGATACCGGTTATCCCCCTTTGTATCCGCATCCTTTGTCCACCAGAGAGAATTGCCTACCAGCTGCTTCTCGCCGGAAGCGCTGTCATACTCATAGTCCTTATACTGTCTTATCAGGCTGTCCAGCTTTTTTATCTTGTGGACTACCTCCCGCTCTGGCAGAGGGATACATTTCTTTAAATCATCCTTGTCCCAGGCTACAGAGGGAATCTCTTCCGGCGCGTCCGGATCGTAAAGGCCAAAGCCCCTCTCATCTGCAGCAGAAGACGTATTCTCTCCCAGAATCTCTTTTAACAGAACCGTCTCCTTGTCCGTTGGACTTTGAATCAGGGACGCAAGAGGTTTTACTTTCTGGTAAAATGCTTCCTTTCCTTCCTGTTTTGACAGGCGCAGAAGAAGATCCAGGGCTGCGCTGCGCTTCTCTTCTTTTTTGTCCTCCAGAAGACGTTTCAGGCACTGGGCCATATCCTGTTCGCTCTGTCCCATCAGCAATGCCAGAAGCTCTTTCCTGAGGGTGCCTTTCTTAAACCGCAGCATATCCTCCATCAGGCGGTAATCCTGGCTTTCCAGAGGAAGCTTTTTCACCAGGGAAATAGCCTTGGCCGAGGCAGACTCTTCCGCCAGCCCCATATATTTGATAAGCGTCTCTTTTTGCTTTCTGTTTGACGGATGGTACAAAAGCAGGGTAATCAGGCTGGAACGCCCATAGGTACCGGTCATGTCGCCGATAAGGCCGGCGGCCTCTGTCTTCTTCTCCTCATCCTCCAGCACATATGAAAGGAAGGCCAGCTGGCTGATAATCTGGGCCTGGGTCAGCTCTGCCCTGTACCACGGGAAAATAAATGGGTCGTAAACCAGCCCTTTTTTAGGCAGCTTTTCATAGACAGCGTGGAATTTATCGTACAGATCTTCGGCTTCTTTTCGGCTGCTATAGTAGTCGGTCACTGCCGGCTTTTTAGGCTTTTCCTCCCTGGAGGATACGTTGTCCGGATCTCTTAAGGCGTCGCGGATCCATCCGTACAGGGGAACGGAAAATGCAGGAAGGTACGCCGCCACCAGTTCCAGATCCTCCCAGCATTCCAGTATCACTTTCTTGGCTGTGCGGAGCTTTAATTTTTCATCGAACAGACTCTGGTTATAGTAGGAGGCTGTCAGTTTCTGATTCTTGGTGCCGTTTTCGATGAGATCCATCATGGCTTCCACCGCCCGATCCGCCTCCTCAAAACCCAAGGCCCACAGAGCCACGCTGATGGCCACGGAATCATTGGTTTTCAGCTGTTCTCTGCAAAGGTCAGGATCCCTTAGGCACAGGCCCATAAGGTTTAACAGCTTGTTGGTGATCCGGTCAACGCTGTTCTCGTCAAAAATCCCAATCCAGGTTGACACGGCTCTCCTTACGGAGGAGTAGCGGATCAGGTCATGGTCTTCTATGGTTTTTAAAAGATCCGCGAATGCCTCTTTGGTTCCCTGATCCATGGACTCGCATATGGCCTGGCGCAGGCCCTCCTGAAGCCTGGCGGCCAGAAGAAGGTCATTTAGCAGTTTTTGCAGCTCTTTATTGTCGCTGCGGAGAATTCCCAGTATCATTTCCCGGTTTAAATAGGCTGTGTTGTTCTCGCTTAAGATAAGGTCTTTTAAAGCGGATATGACTTTTTCATTTCCCCTGTCTATCTCTGCAGCGTATATCAGGTTAAAGTCCTGGTTGAAGCGCCAGTTGTGTTTTATGTAGTCCAGTTTTTCCTCGTCCAGCCGGTTGTAGATATAGTCTTCCACGCTGACACCACAGTATCCCAGATTCTCATAGGTGGTTAACAGGGAAAATGCCTCCCTGACGCTGGGGCCGTATGCGGCGGTGCGCACGGTGCGCCTCATCCAGCCGTAGGAAAAGGGGAACTGATTCAGTTTGTCTATGATACAGAGAAAGGATTCCTCATACTCTTTGGGGACAAAGGCCTCCATCAGCCTGTGACTTTTGAACCACTTGGAGGGAGTCAGGGCCGGGTCGCTGTAGAAGCGGCCTATCTCGCTGCTTAAGCGGGAGCTTCTGGTCTGGTTGGAACCGGTTAATTCCCGGGCCAGCTGTTGGTCGGCGGCAGGGAGACGGGAGATCTTTTTTTCCCGTTCTTCCCGTCGTTTTCTGTCGATGGCTGCCCGTGTGTTATAATCATAATCTGCCATGTTTACCACATCCTTCCTGAAAGCATTGTGAGTTTGACAAAGGTGAAGGTACTTTCTTTTGTAATTTTTATGGGGGCGTCCAGGGATTCCAGGGGTTCATCATCCAGGAAAATACGGTAGATTCCGTCTTCAAAGCATTGGATGGCGTTGTCTCTGGCTTTCTGGAGATCGGCTTTTTGATCGCCGTAGTTAATGCCGAAGGATACTTTGCCGGACTGGGCCTGGTCGTCGATCTCCTGTTTTGTGAGACAGGTTAAGAGCGCTGCGTTTTCCATGTTCTGGTTGTATTGTGCTACGCCTGTGTCTGTCAGCGCCAGGATGAGATCACGGACAGTGGCAGGGGTTCCCTCTATGATGCAGGTTTGGGGAACTACGGACTGGCGGCGTTTGGATATTTGCTTTAGGTTGACTTGGATTTCCAATTTTTTGCTGGCCCCCTTTCTTGGTTAAATAATATTATAGACAGCTGTCTGAAAAATATTTTCCTATGCCGGCTATGAATGATAATGCCTGTGGTTTTAATTCCTCCGGGAAGGAGGTCAGTACCGGGGCTGTTTCAAAGCTTAAGGTTTTGCTGAATTTTATGTTTTTCAGGCCTTTTATAAATCCATTCCAATCAGTGGAGGGAAGATTCTCACGGGTTTTTGTGAAAGTAAAAGGAACCTGATGAAGGTCAGAGACTCCGTCATTGTCATGGATATGGAGAACCTTTAAGCGGTAATCCAGGGTTGTGATAAAGTCCTCGAAGTCAAGGCCTGTTAAGTTGGCGTGGCCTGTGTCAAAGCAGAAGCCCAGAACCTGGGCATGGTATCTGTCGTTCATCCGGTCTATTCGGTCTGCCGCCTTTCTGGCGTTGCAGCAGGGGCCTTCTACCAGGTGGCCGTTCAGGCTGTCGTACAGGTTTTCAATACACATGGTGATCCCCATGTCCTTTGCCATGGGGGCCAGATTGTCTAAAAACATTTCCGTGCGTCTCCACTCTTCCTCTTCGGATCCCAGAAAATATGCCAGCTTAAAGCCGTGGATAACGATGCAGGGACAGTTAAAAAATGCACATATCTGCATGCTTTTAGGCGCAACCACATCCCGAAGATAATCGTTTAGAGCTTTGGCGGCTCTCGGTACATAGTTGGGATAGGGCATGTGCATCTGGTTAATGGTGATTCCTGCTTCGTCTGCACCTTTTTTATGAGGGGCAAAGAAATGTTCCAGCTCCTGAAGGGATTGGTCGAAAAAGGTGTTTACCTCTGACTGATACAGGGAGGAATTTAAAAGGTAACCGTTCAGGCTGAAGTCCCCGCAGGAAAATCCGGCCTGTCTCATAAGCCTGAAGCCTTCGCCGGGACAGTTGTCCTCTACTATGTTTTTGGTCTGTACTCCAATCGGAAGCATGTCTGTTTACCTCTCTTTTTGTCTGTATTGCTGTCTTGGACAAGTCTACTCACTTCTCTCCAGCCTGTCAAAATAGAAGGATGGCATATACTCGTCGCTGAAGAATTCAATGTCATTTTGGATCCCCATATCCCGAAGCTGTTTTTCTATCTCCCGATAGTAAATATTGCAGATGAAGATAACGCAGTCTTCAGGCAGCTGCTTTAAGCTCTCAGGGGATTTTACTTTCAGGCCGCTAAACCAGGTTCCCCAGAGTTTGGAATTGTTGTCGCAGGTGTAGAGGGGCGGGTAATCCTGGCCGTAACATTTCATGTAGTTGCGGCACATGTTTCCTGCGCCGAAAAGAACCACAGATTTATATTTTTTGAGAAGCTTCTCCATGTTGATCTGCCATTTAAAATATTCGCCTACAGCTTTGGCAAGCTGCAGAAGCTGAGGGCGCAATATTGGCGAGAAGAAACCGGCTGTTGTTGCAAAATCCAGGAGCAGCTGGCCGTCAAAGGATATGGAGCGGAGGCCGCGGATCAGGCCCAGCCAGTCGGTGTTGGTCTGGCCGAAGCCAGAGCAGGTGAAGGGGAGCATGGAGGATTCTTTCGTGCCGTCACAGTCCCGCAAAATCACTGCTTTGATACGGCTTCCCATGGCAGTGATGAATTCCTGCATGTTCTGTCCGCACAGGTTGCAGGTGCCTGCATCCATACAGAAGCCGAAGCGCTCCCCTCCTGCCTGGGCATTCAGGCTGTCAACCCACCAGGCAGCCTCAAAGGCATCGGAACAGATTCCCCGGGTCAGATGGCCGTTTACGTCGCGGCACTGGTTTTCCAGGAGAATCATCATGTTGTGTTCTCTGGCTGTGTCCGCCAGTTTCAGATAGTATTCTCTGTTTACGTTCCATTCCTCTCCACGGTTTATGCCGGAAAACAGGGGCCTGACTATCATATAACGGCAGCCTGCGACACCGCAGACTTTCAGGCCTTCCCGGGCCAGATCCAGAAGAAGAGTATTTACGTCCTGCCGCTTTGTATCTCTTTGCAGGTAGGGGGCACGGGCTATGGTAGTGGTTATGCCGGCTTTCCTGTAGTAGGACAGCAAACGCTCCATGTTGTTTTTAAGCTCTGACGGATGCTGGGATACCAGGGGCCTGGTTGTTTCTTCCGGCTTGTTCCCAGTGGCTTGGTTGTTTAGGTTGTCTGAGTTGTCTGGGCTATTTGGATTATTTTGGTTGTCTGGACTATCTGGGCCATTTGGGTTATCTGGCTTATTTAGGTTATTCTGCTGATTCTGTTTTTTTCCCAGGTTTTCCAGTTCTCCTGGCGAGCAGAACATGGATAGATCCAGCAGAATATCTTTGAAACCTGCTGCCGTGATATCCATGACTCCCTGTGCCGGCCGGATGCTGTCTATGATTCCTGCCGGGGTACAAATAATGTTCATCTTTGTTTACTCCTTTACCTTCTTCCCCGAATATTTTTCATACATAAATATGGCATAGGTCTCCATCATTCCGGAAATGTAATCGCAGACCAGGCGTTTCTGATACTGGTCCGCATTCTTGCCTGCCAGATCCTCATACTGCTGTATCAGCTCTCCTGCCCGGTATTCCGGAGGAAGGTACATGGTATCATTCAGATAGAGCTCGGTCAAATACCGCAGGATTTCATTTCCCTGCTGCTCATACTGATATACCTGGTCATTGTGATTGATGCACTGGAAAACCAGCTTCTTCAGCCCGTTTACCAGCTCTTTATAGTTTAAGAATCCAAGCTCCTCTTTCTGCCGGGTTCCTGTTATCTCCCTCTGCCCATCCTCCACCGGCACCAGTCCTATGTCGTTTAAAAATAAATGGATCAGGGAAGAGGTCAGCTCCTGGCGGAACAGCTTTGAGTACTGCGTGGAGTCGATTTTATTATGTCCGAATCCGGCCTTTTCTTTGGCATTTCCCACCAGCTCCAACAATTTAAGGTAGGACTCTGATTCTCCGTATTTCGCCTTATAATCATGGAGCAATTCGTCGCAGGTAAAGGCCTTTATCCGAAGCCCGTCCTCCAGATCATGGGCCGCATAGGCAATCTCATCCGCCAAATCCACAATCTGCACATCGATGGTCCGGACGGTGATTCCACTGTCATCAACAGCTTTTTTCAAAAGCTCATAATCGTCGTCGTAAATAAATTTCTGGCTCTCTTTTCCACTGTCATATGCCTTTTTATCGAATTTCGTAAAATATTTTACAACGCTGAACATGCCGCGATAGGTCAGATTTAAGCCCCTGAAGTCCGGCTTTTTCTTTTCTACATTGGTCATGATTCGCAGTGTCTGGGCGTTTCCCTCGAATCCTCCCACATCCAGAAATAACTGATTCAGCATCCGTTCTCCCGAGTGGCCAAAAGGAGGGTTGCCTATATCATGGGCCAGCGCTCCCATCTCTACCACATAGCTTTCCCCCGATTCATACCCGATGGCGCTGGCGATGGACCTGGCAATCTGAGCCACCTCCAGGCTGTGGGTCAGCCGGTTGCGGAAGAACTGATCCTTCTTGATTCCCAGAAGCTGCATCTTCCCCTGCAGCCGCCTGAAAGAGGAGGAATACATGATTCTGGCGTAGTCTCTCTGGAAAGGCCCGTCCGGTCTGTATCGGGATTCCTCTTCGTAGATATAGGACTCCATAGAGTCTGTCCGGACCGGACTGAGATAACAACGCTTCAGTTTATCTGAGGCAATTTCTAACGGACTTTTATTGATAGCGGATTCGCTCATGACGGCCTCCTCTCAAAGAATGATTTCTTTTATCATACTACAAAACCGGGTATATTTCTATAGGATGTTAGAATTATAACTGCATTATATCCTACCGCTGCCTTGTCATAAGGAGACTTTTTGTGGTAAAATATATTTAGATCAAAAACTTTCAATCATATGGTTAGAAGGGAGAGAATGAAACTTGTATGGGACAATATCTAAATCCAGACAATGAATTCTTCCGTCAGTCAGTGACAGACGAACTCTATGTTGATAAAACACAGCTGATTTCTGTTATCAATCAAAAGCTGAATAAGACCCGATTAAAATATGTCTGCGTAAGCCGTCCCCGGCGTTTTGGAAAATCCATGGCTGCGGACATGCTTTCTGCTTATTACAGTAAAGGCTGCGATTCGAGAGAACTGTTTGCCGGAAAAAACATTGAAAAAGAGACTTCTTATAAAACACATTTGAATCAGCACAATGTCATTCGGCTGGATATACAGAGATTTCTGTTCAGCCAAAGCCACCTTAACATTTTTATTGATAAAATTCAGCAATCTGTCATCAAAGATATGCAGGCTGCGTTTGGCGATTATTTTACTGCGGACCAATACGGTCTTCCCGATGTCCTGGAACAGATCTATGCACATACAAAAAAGGGCTTTATTTTTATCATAGATGAGTGGGATTGCGTATTCCGGTTTGCTAAAGACTGTCCGAATATTCAGAAGTCTTATCTGGACTTTTTAAGAGGCCTTTTCAAGGGTGCTGAATACGTAGAACTGGCATACATGACCGGCATACTTCCAATTAAAAAATACGGTGAACACTCAGCAATCAATATTTTTGATGAATACTCCATGGTGGAATCCAAGAATTTGGGAGAATATTTTGGCTTCACGAAAGAAGAGGTACAGGAACAATGCCTCCGGCAGGGAGTCGATTTCTCGGAAATGGAGAGATGGTATGACGGATACCAGTTGGGAAACGTCCATATCTACAATCCAAAATCCGTTGTAGATGTGCTGACATGGAAAAAATTCAAAAGCTATTGGACCGGTACGGAAACTTATGAGGCTCTGAAAATATATATCGACCGGAATTTTGACGGTTTGAAAGAGGCAATTATTGAAATGCTGGGAAACGGGCGATGCAGAATCAATCCCCGCAAATTCCAGAACGATATGACTACCTTCCAAACCAAAGACGATATACTGACTCTCCTGATTCACCTTGGATACTTAACATTTGATGATGAGACAGATGAGACATTTATTCCTAATCAGGAAATTTCACAGGAATTTCTAAATGCCATCGAAGGTCCCGGTTGGGATAGGGTCGCCCAGTCACTTGCCCGTTCCGCCAGCCTTCTTGAAAGTACATGGGCGATGAACGGCGCGGCTGTGGCAGATGAAATAGCGGCAATTCATAATGAAACTGCATCGATTCTCAAATATAACGACGAAAACTCGTTAAAATGTACGGTTCTTCTGGCTTATTATAGTGCGAAGGCATATTATCTGCCTCCTCTCCTGGAACTGCCGTCAGGGAAAGGGTTCGCTGATGTGGTATACCTTCCCAAACCGAGTACCGGCTATCCGGCTCTGCTGATTGAATTGAAATGGAACAAATCTGCCGGCGGAGCTATTGCACAGATTAAGACCCGGCAGTATGCTGACTGGGTCAAAGAATATACGGGAGATATTTTGCTTGTCGGAATTAACTATAATGAGGAAAAAGGGCATGCGTGTGTGATTGAGAAATTTCATACCTGGTAAATGGTTAAGGTGTAAAGTTTTTGATGGAATCAAACTTTACACCTTTCTTATCAGCCAGTTAAGGTAATCCATACGTTTTAAACCACCTCTTCATTCTTTAAAAGGTAATGGAATCCATTTTTTTGGCTTATCAAAAAAATATGGAATTGATTCCGTTTTTTATAATTATTCATTCTTCGGCTTTATAGTTATATCATCTACCCCATTTAAAGATATAATTGTCATTTTCTACCCTGTTATAATTTCTCAATCACACACTCATGTCTCTTCGTCTTTTCGTCATAATTAATCCCAATCAGTAAAATATCACTCCCATATCCTTCAAAAACCTGGGGATAATTCCGCTCTTTAATCTGCCTAATCGCTCCCTCTGCACTTTTATTCCATTTTAACTCGACCACCATAATGGGCATAGAAGAGCCTCCGCAACCTTCTTTCCTTCCCCTCTCAGCGTATCTTTAAGCAGTCTGTCAGAAGCAGAGATTAACTCCCCTATCTCCCTATGCCGGCCATTTTTCACTGCCCTGATAAACTCCTGCCGGATTTCTTCGTTAGGAATATAAACAGACCTGGTTTCTGTTTCATAGGCCAGATACCCCAGATGGATCAGTAAAGTCAGAACATCATCCTTACTGCCAATACTGGTCATATCATTCTGAAAGCTTCTGACATCCATTGGACAATGCGCCCCGCCCAGCATCAAAATAAGTGCTTCCCTCAGCCCATCCAGATTCATGTCAATATAAACCTTTAAAGATTCATAAGTCTCTGTCTCTGTCCAATAGGTTCCAAACTCTCCATTCTCCATAGCCTGCACAATAGCATTGGGATTGTATATGGATTTTTCCTTAGGAAACGAGTAGCCGTCATACCATCTCTTTGTCTCTTCAAAATCCATATAGTAAGTTTCACAAAGAGTCCGAACCTCCTCTTCCGTAAAGCCTGTATACGCTGCCAGCCTTTTAGGAGATACCATAGTGTATGTACTCTCTGAAATCTGTCATAGCTGACTGCGTCCCATGAGTCTCCTCCTTTTCCTCCATAGGGTAAAACTCCTGCAGCTCTCCCACTACCTGTTCCTGAAGATAATCCACAATGTCTTTCCCCTCTCTGCATGTGGAAATGAACCAGGTAATATCCAGATAAATCACATCATATTTGTTTAAATATTTCTCAAAAAAAGGGTCTTTTTCTATCTCCAGGCCGACAAAGAGTTCTTTGGAATCACAGCTTCCCATCATTTCCCAAATTCAGATACATTCCCATGTCCAAATGCCTCCTGTCGACACTGTTTGTATCCTATCTTATCATGGAAAAATGGATTTTACAAGCCGCCTGTCTCTCTGACATAGACAAGGATCACAAAATCCTCTCCTCAATCAACTGCTTGATTTGGCTGGAACTGGTGCTTTCCGTATACGGGAAAAATACCATCTCCGCTCCGTTCTTCTCCAGAAACTCTTTTTCCATAAGCCAGTCCGGATTATCCGCATAATCGCTTCCGGAAAACTGACAGTCAAAATGAAGCAGTTTATAGGCATCCCTGGTTCCCCCGTAATTTACCGGAATATCCACCGCCTCATCCACGTACCTGCAGGCACGAACCAACTCAATCCGCTCCTCAAACGGAATAAAAGGCTCTGTCTTCTTATACTTTCTCACTCCCTCATCCGTCACCACTCCCACAATCAGATAATCACACTGCTCCTTGGCCCGTTTAAACATATTCAGGTGCCCCACGTGGAACAGGTCGAATACCCCCGCAATATAGCCGGTGTGGAATCTCTTTCGGAAGCCCGGGCCGCCTGTTCCGCCGTCTGCCCCATTAGATGCCAGGCTGTTTGCCCCACTGTCTTTCATACTGCCGGCCAAAGTATCTGACACAACAGGCCTGCGTTTCCTTGGGTAGTCCTTGCCGGAATCATAGATACTGTATTCCCTGACTCCCATTTCATCCAACTGCTTCATCACCGACAAATAATTTTTAATGCAGATCAATACTTTATATTCCCCGCTCTGCATCTGCTTTATGATATCCGGCGGCTGAATCGGAATTCCTTCTATTTCCTGCCCCCACTTCTCTTTGTTGTTATCCACAACCGCATATACAGGATAATCCCGCCGGTACATCCCTAAAAATCTTTTGGTAAAATTACCTGAGCCAAACAGTATCAGCTTTCTGGTATCTGCATTATGGAAAATGTCAACAAACAATTTCTGGTATTCGCCCGCCGAAAAATTCATTCTCTGGCGGTTGGCATTGACAATCCCGCTGTCACGCCGGCATTTTTCGTGGTAAGATCGCAGTTCTTTTTCTTTTCTCAGTTCCGCCAGAAAATCCCACTCCATCTTCTGCCACTTTTCAAGTTTCTCCATGAGGCCGTATCTCTCCAGCAGCTGATTCACAGGAAGCAATTTCCCTACCTCTATATCGCCTGCATAAAACGTAGCTATCATACGCCAAATCATTTCGTTGGCCGGATAATGTTCCTCACAGAATTCCTGGTCATAAAACAGAAACGTGCCGTCTACATGAAAACTGTTGAGCGGAACCATATCTAGGTATCCCTTTTTTAATATTGCCCCTTCCCCATCTCCCTGATCCGGTTTCACGATTTCTGATGACTGAAGAATCAAATCCCGGAAATGATCCATTTCCTTAAAAAACTGCTCCCTGTCAGTATGCAAAAGTCTTTTCAAATAAAGCTGCCCGGATTCCTCTTTGATATAGGGCATTACATAAATATCTTCTCCATGAAGATCTTTCTCTATTTTGGCATCAATCACTGGTATCCCACGTTCCGCCAATTCCTGCCCATGTTCTAATAACTTATGAAGACGTTCTCTTCCTTCTTCATAAGCCGCCCTCTTTTCCACAATGCCGGAGCGGCGGATAATCGTGAGAAAGGCGTTGGCCCTTCCGCGCTCCATAGAGCTTGTCACATGGCTGACATCGCATAACTCCCCATTTAACGAACATTCCACCAGATATGCGTTGGCCATCTGATGGAACATATCATTTTTTATCAGGCCATCATAGAGACTTTCTTCCTCTAAAAAAACGGACTTGGGATAATGATAGGTAGGGAATAAACGGTTCGATAAATCCTCATTGGGAAGAGAATCCTCCCCATAGATCAGCCTCGGATTGTCCAGGTCAGAAAGAACAGAGAAAAATTGCATACTCTTCCAGCCTGCTTTTAAAAGCATCTCTCTCATCTCTTCCCGGCTGTAGCAACGCCCTGTGAATTTGTCTTCTTTTTTCGCATATGCCCTTCTATATCCTTCAATTCCGTCAAAATTCCGTTCCGTGTATGGATCCCTGTCCCCGCAGAAATACTTAAGGCCATATCGGTTGTTCATGCCGAGAAGAAGGGTTCCGTCCGGTTTAAGAAGAGATTTCCATATTTTCAGAATCTCTTCCGGACTCTCCAGCCGTTCTAATTCCTGAATAGAAACAATATAGTCGAATCGGTTGGTATGTTCCTGAACCCACTGAGAAGAGATCGACAGTTCCGGAGAAGCTATCGTCACATCCATACCCTTTTCCCGGCAAATGTCCGAATAAATATCCTGTTCTTCTCCAATAAGCAAAACAGCGCTGCTCGGTTTGAAATCGTACCAGTTGAGCAAGCCTTTTTTTATTCCTGTAATCAGCAGTTCCTCCTGAATCAACGGTTCCCCACCGCTATGCTCTAATCGCTCCATCTTTGTGTTATTCCTTTTCAATACCATTTTCATCTTCCACCATGTCTTTTCATGGCACAATCTTCCAAACTGTTTATAGCAAACTTTTCATGATTTTCCTTATAATATTTAAGCATCTTCTCCTTCTGATGCCCAAACGCTAAGTGCCCTGCCAACACATTCTTCACTTCATAGATTGCCAGATCCTTATTCACATTATCCTGGCATATAAAAGCCTCATCTCTGCCCATGCCAGATTCTCCCGGAGCCTCCGGCCATTTTCCCATCATCAGCCATCTGCGGCGTGAGTACATAATGCAGCCGATATTATAATAGCAGTTCAGAATTTCAAAACCCCCATGCTGCCCGAACCGCTCCGCCATACCGTCAAACGTATCCATGGTATCCCACAAAAATTCCGCAGTCTCCACCATGTTAAACACCGCGCTGAACCTGCTTTTATATGCTCTTCCAAATCTTTCTTCATATTCCTCCGTCTTTCCAATCAGTCTTATGTAGGAAGCATAGCTGCAACAGTTAAGCGGTACTATAGGAACCATGAATCCAATCCGGTATTCTCCTTCCCGTTCAATTTTATGGTAATTCTCTACCATCTGACGAAAAAAGTACTTCCCGATAAATATGTCTTCATCCATTTTTATAATATACTCCGCCGACGGATGCAGCTCAATCACCAGGTTCTGAACAAAACACACCTGATTTTTCTCTGTATAGAGATAGGACCACCCATTCTTCTCAGCAATTTTTTTCAGAGTTTCATCATATTTTCCTGAAGACACCAGGCAGTAGTCCATGGCTTCATCCTGAAAGGCTTCAATACGTCCAATGGTATCCTCCCACAAAATCGGCTCATAACCGGCCAGTATATAGCACAGATATCGCTTTCCTTTGCTTCTGTCAATAAAGGAATATGGGATATCACATCTGTATGGCTCTATCTTTTCCTGCAGATTTCGTAGATTATAGACCTCTGTCACCTTGTAAGCCCCTAATTGTCTCCATACATCCTCCACATAATTAATAGAGAGAATGACAGCAAAAGAATCTCTTTCCAGTTTCTCAATCTCCTTTGGATCTACAACTGGTATTCCTTCATATTGGTGCTGGAAGGTACATTTGAAGTTGTCCGCAATAAACAAAATCCGCTCTCCATATCCATTCTGTTTAAACCATGCGATAATCTCATTCGTTTGTCTTCCGATTCCCCACAATACAATGGGTTTTTCTAATTTCTTCTGGCTTTCCAGTTCCTTTAAACAGTCTGTGATCAATTCTGCTTTCCTCCGGTTAAGTATTCTAAAATCTGTAAATATTAGATTCCTTAATGCCTAGTCTCGTTAACTGCTTGTTAATTTCTTCTCCATGATACTTATTTGCGATAATATACAATAAATCCGGATACTTTTCTATGGTTTCCGTCGGAGACAAAATCATATGCCCTCCTAATTCGGTTCCCCAAAGTTCCTCTGCATTATCTGTAAAACAAAGAACCTGATTGTCTGCCCCTACGGATTTTAAATAATCGAACATACCCCTTCCCCGTACCCCACACCCAAAGATCACAATCTGACGGTCTGTTAAATTTTCTAAAAGGGTATATCTTCTGTTCTCTGCTTTTTGAATCTGTCTATAACTTTCCTCGATATCCTCCCATACCTGTTCTCTCGATTTTCTCAGAAAGTCATGGATAGCATTTGAAAATGCCTTATCGTCAAATAACATTAGTGTCTCTCTGTCTTTTTCCAGTTCATAATAGCTACGCTCAAATAAATCCTTCCTGGCCGTTTTGTCAAAGCGCAGCAGGTTCCCATAAAAATCATTATATTTCCATGTATAATAATGCTGCCAGATATATCTGTTCTCTATCTTTCTCTTTCTTAATTCCCTTTTAAGGAAATCAAACTCATCAGCTATCACCACTGCTTTCTTCGGATCATATACAGAAGACCCTGGATTATCCACCCGATACAGATATACCGGAATATCCAAATGATATGCCCTGTCTGCCAACGCACTTGTCAAAAAGCGAAAAGACATGTCCTGAAAAGAAGCCCCTGGTGATTCGTTCATACGGATCTCTTTTTCAATCAAAAATGTCCGTCGAAAAATTCCTGTCCAATAGCGCAGTATCTGCCTCATATCTTCTGGATGCTGGCTGCTTTCCAAAAGCTTCCCATAATCGCCTTCCGGATACATTTTTACAATTTCCTGAAAGCGTTTTTCCTTAATGTCAAATATATTGAAATAGTCTCCGTTAATGTAGTCTGCCTCATATTTCTCTGCAATTTCAAAAAGCTTTTCAAGCATGTCCGGCCGATACATATCATCTGATTCCAGTACGGCAATATATTTTCCTTTTGCATAGCGGATGCCTTCATTTATTTTGTGCCCGTAGCTGGTGTTTGGATCATTGATAATCCGGACTCTTCTGTCCTTTTTAGCATATTCTTTCAATATCTGAGGCGAGGTATCTGTACTTCCGCCATCCATACAGAGAATTTCGATATCTGAAAATGTCTGTGCAATTACACTGTCAAGACAATCTTTTAAATATCTTTCTGCATTATGAACAGTGACAATAACTGTAATCTCCATTGTATAAACCTCTTCATCATTTATAACAATTTAATTCGTAGTAACTTCATATCTGGTTTATATGAATACATATATATGTTTTTCTCTAAAATTCCTAATTCTTTTAATTTGCTTTTCATTTCATTTCCATAACCTTTACTTGCTATTACATATACTGCAGTTGGATATAATTCTGTAGCCCTCTCTGGTGTAAAAATTTTTTTATCATACATAGTTTTTCCTTCATAGCCTGCTGATGAATCACAAAAAGCCTGAATAGTACTTATATGATTATTCAAAGCAACTGCACCTAAAAAGTTACCATAATTTCCACAACCAAAAATAACTACAGGGTTTGTCTCCATAATGTTCAATAATGTAATTATTCTTTTAATACTTTCCTGATATTCATCTCTCATCTTTTCATAGAGTTCTTCTGGATCCTTCATAAATATCTGTAGTCTATCCCAATCTTCCGGTATAAAATCTGTCTTTTCAATTATTTTTTTTTGGAACGCCAATTGGAAACTCGATGCTATATTTTTCATTGCCAAAAGATCATTTGACCAAAAATGTCCGGACACAACCATCACTGGAAATCTAGTCATCATATGGCAATATAACTTATGATAAAAAACCCGTTTCCATCCCGATGATTTTTCCTCTATAAATTGTTTCCCCCAACTATATTCATTATATATGAAAGTAAATGCTTTCTGATTATATTCAGATGCTTTAAAATTATCCTGTCGGTATTCATAAATTGTTTTATCTATATATATTGCTTTTTCCGCCTTAAGAAATATCTGTAACAAACCGCTGGCATCCTGATAAGCAGCACCTGGAGATTCATTCAATCTGACTTTTTTCAAAAATTCTTTTTTATAAATTCCATACCATAAAAAACAATCTTTTTCTAACAGTTCTGGCATCTTGCGGGGAATCACTTCAATTTTACCATCTATATATTCGTTTTTATTAAATTGAGAAAGACGAATTCTATATGTATAGCAATCAGACACAGTATAAAAAAGATTTGCTGTTCCTTTCACATAATCCGCTTCCGTTTCCAATGTAAACGAATATAAAGACTCATATGCATCTGGCATAATCCGATCATCCGTATCAACAATTGCAATATAATCTCCAACCGCTGCACTTATACCCATATTAACCTGATAACCATAACTCTTTTTGTCTGATATCAGCAATCGAATCCTCTTATCAGTCTTCACACAACTCTCTACAATTTTTAACGTCTTATCTGTAGAGCCTGCATCTATTACTAAAATCTCAATATCTGAAAGTGTCTGTCTCAATACGCTATTTATACTTTCCTCAATATATTGCTCCATATTCAAGCATGGCATGATTACTGATATTTTTGGCATAACACGTCCTCTGCCCTTTCTAATGCTGTTTTAATATACCAACCTTTTTTCAAATTTTGAGATAACTTTTCAGTATTTTTTACATAAAAATAGTATTGTTCCTCATTCATTTCTTTCAGAATATCATAGATTTCATATAATGAATCCACACAAAAACCCACTTTATTTTTCTTCACAAATTGAGCTTGCGCTGCTCCACTCCAAATAATTACTGGAAGACCTGATGAAAGATACAAAGATAACTTATGAGGATTATTATATTTCAAATATTCCCCTGTTCCCCCAGAACAAGTTTCTATACTGTTCCCATCCCAAATCAAGCCAAATCCTCTATCCAATTTAAGAGGAATAATTTCTGTTGGAAAAGAGCCATGATACTTGATATTTATCGCATTTTCACAAATCTCATCAACATAATTAGAGCCATATAAATGAATCTTTAAATGCTCAATTTTTTTTAACTTCAATAAAAATGGACTCTTATATAAATCAAGATTAGCTGCTATAGTAACAGATCGCTCAAATATCTTATTTGTATTAGTCTGAACGCCAAGATAATCAAAAACTTCGAGAGAGATTATACAATTTGCCTCTATACCCTTATCAATAAAAAATTGACGCATAACATCATTATGTACAATAAATACATCACCTATGGAAAGCATTAAGTTAAACTCTTTCTGTCTATAGCAAGAATCATATTGCTTTCGTAAACCTTCAACTTCATGGATCATCACAATAAAGCGCACATGCTTCTCATTTTTCATTCGATAAAGTGTTTTTTCCGGAAGTTCTGTAATCTGCGGTGCTGGATGTTGCATAAAGAGAATGGCGTCATTTTCAATACTATCAAATAAATCTTCCCAATCATGTTGTGAACGCTGTTTCTGTAAACTATTAGGTTCTGCACCTGAGCAATGTATTTTCTCAATGGAATATCCACAGGAAACAAGAACATTACAAATATCTATACGTGCCTTACTTCCGCCATAATTATTCCTTTCATAGTACTCCCAAATTTGATAACATCCGTCTTTTTTCTTAGCCAAACAGCATTCTTGACTATTTATATGATTCCTCTTCGATAGCTCTTCTATCTGGTTTTTAAATATATATTTTTTCTCATCTTCTATGTCCTTATAATTATCAAGTGCAATTGACCAAAAACAAGATATACAATCCAACTCTCTTATCTTGTCTAATTGATCAATTATCTCTTCAAATGCTCTAATCGTTACTATTAAAACACTATTTTGACTATAAACTTCGCAAAACTCCTTAAGCGAATACAATGGATAGTTTTTATTTTCAAAATCAATTTCTTTATCTTGGCAATAGTTATCTATTACACCAAAAATAAAAATATCCGGATTGTCAGATATGAACTTTCTAAAATATTTACCTGCTCCAAAGCAAAATATCTTCTTTTCCTCTGCTTGTTGCTTAAATTCTTCCAAATTACAGTCCTTTACTGCAATCATATCGTATTCTTTCTCTCCTTAAATGATATTCGATCTTTTTCTACCACATTATATTAAATCTTATCTCCACATATTTAATTTAAACTATTTGATTACTTAATTCCAATTTAATGCAGTCTAATACATCATCATATAAAATCACATTTTTTTTATATATGTATCCCCACTTTTCCAGTTGAGATAACACCTCATTTTTCATCTTAACAACCGCAATGACAACGATTATATTGCTCTCTTCTGTTTTCAGAATTTCAGGCGCTTCTATAGGTATCTCCCATAAAAATGTCCCCCAAAGCCTTTTGTCATTATCCACACATCTGATATTTTTTACTTTTGAATGTTGCAATAACCAACAGCACTCATTTCCCTTCCTTCCTGCTCCAAAAACACAAATAATTGGTTCTTTCACAGATGTAAGTTTTGTTAAACACAGCTGTACAATTTCCTCTTTCGCTTCTAAATAACTAATATCGGTAATGGAAGCATTATTATTATTGTCTATTCCTTTTTCTATCTGCGAATGGAGATAATACCCCTTTTCTTCAAAAATCGGCCTCCAAAATTCAAAATCATACTTTTCCCATGCATGACAACCAAATGGAATCTCATTATGGTTCAATAGAAAACAACGGCGAACATCCTTTTCAAAAGCGAATTTCAGAGCAATTTCAATTGGAGCTACACGAAAATCTTCAGAATCATAACTTGCCCAAAAAGCATCCTCATGAGTATCTATATAATTAATAGATTCTCTATTGAGTATATTTAAAAATGCTGATATCCTTCGAAGAGAAAGTCCGCCATTTCCTACATACCATACTCCTCTTTTCAATGTTCTTAAGTATTTCACTCCATTTAACCATGGGGCTCCAATATAATCATAACCATATTTGTAAAACTGTTCTAAAGAATCTGAAAAAACAAATGCGTCTAATTGAAAAATCAGGATATACTCATATTTAATAAAACGATTATAAAAATCCTTGGAAATCATCATCTGGTTATAAGATTCTACAGATTCCATCCAATAACTGGGTACAATTTCATATGTAACACGATCTTTTAATAGATAGTCTTCTCTTGGAATGTGATCCGGAACCACAAGTATAATAGGATGATTTTTTAAAACATTTAAGCAATTTTCATATGATATTTTTTCTAATTCTGTCAGATGAGTATGGTAATACGGGATTACGACTGCAATATCATTCCTCATAAATCTATTCCCCATATATTTGATAGATTAACACCTTATTTCAGTATAATAATTTTTTAACTCTTCCAAAGATACCATTTCCAAATGATGATCACCTAAATCATGTAAACACTGTTTTATTTCATTTCCATTATTTCTAACAGCTATAAGGATATAATCTTTTTCATGACATAATTCCTGCGGACCTACAACTTTAATATTATGGAAATTTTGTCCCCACTTTGCCGGATTGTTATCTACAAATTTTATTACTTTAATTTTTCCATGTTGTAATGATTCATGACACCTGTTTCCCCAAATCCCTGTACCAAAAATAATTATTTTTTCTAAAGACTTATGAAAGTATTCACATATAAGTTTGGATAAAAATCCTTTTTCATCCTCAATCATCATATTAAAATATGCCCATGTATACCAGTTTTTAAATTTAGGTAATAACTCTTCTTTTTGATGAGATCCCTCGATATATTTCATAGAAATCTCACTATGCTCTTCAATGCCTTTTCTTCGATATAATGTACTTTTCCCACCTGTACGAAAATATGCAATAACGGTATCAAGAAAATCGAATCTCACTTGTTTTATATAAAATCTTAACAGCATATCATAATCTGCACTCAATTCATAATTCAAATCAAAAAGGCCAAAACTTTCATATATTTTCTTTTTTATAAATACTGTTGGATGCGGTACTGCCATTTGATACCAGATTGTTTCTAAAGGAACTTTTGGTACTATTCTTGTTTGTCCATCCGGATAAACCGCACATATTTTTCCGTATACTAAATCAGCCTTACTTTTTTCAAAAAACCGTACTATATTTTCTATTGCATTTCTAGCATACCAATCGTCGCTATTAATAATTCCAATAATCTCTCCTGTTGCTTTTTGTATTCCCTTATTCATAGCATCATAGATACCATTATCTTTTTCACTAATAAATACAGAAATAAAATCCGAATACCTTTCTATTATTTTTTTGGTATCATCGGTAGATTGACCATCAATAATAATATATTCAACATTTTCATATGTCTGCCCTAATACGCTTAATATAGTCTGTTCTATTGTTTCAGCCCCATTATATACCACAGTTATAATACTAACTTTCATTTATATCTCCATGTTTATACCAATTGTCTCTTATTACATATTTTCAATTACTATATGTGAGTAAATCGTATATAATTTTGTAATTTTTAAAATTATCATCCA
Organism: uncultured Hungatella sp.; assembly: GCA_910585435.1. Taxonomy (GTDB): domain Bacteria; phylum Bacillota; class Clostridia; order Lachnospirales; family Lachnospiraceae; genus UBA3402. Next base: position 49,381 of record CAJUEJ010000024.1, read on the forward strand.
TATTTTTATTTATTACACTTAATATATACTACTAATTTTTTGATTCTTATTCTCTTCACTAAAATAATCAATCATACTTTTAGGTTGTATCCACAAACATTTCTCTTTATAACCCGCAAGACTTTTTACAATCTCACCTGCTGCATTTTCATTTAAAACAGCTATTAAAATCAAATCAAAGTTTATATTTTCTATAAATTTGACATCTTTTACACCTTCATACCTATCACTTATTCTATCAACCCACAAGACAATATCGCATACATTAATTTTTTTTAAAAACAAATATAAAGAATATCCAACTTTTCCTGCTCCATATAAAACAATTTTTTTTCCTATAATTCTTTTATCTATATCAATAAAATAACTTGGAAATAATATATTGTTTGATATATGTAATATACTATTTATTACAGAACTATTGATAAAATAATTTATCACCTCTTTAATTTTGTTTGACCAATTATATTTTTCAGAACACTCTGTCAAATGTAAAATAACTAAATTTAACTTCTCAAGCCATCGAGAAGAATATTTATGTGTAATAGATTCGTTATGTGTCCTATAATGATAAAAAGATTCATTGCTAATATAAAATCTGGCTGCCTCTAACAATGCAGGTACCACCCAAACTGTATCATCATGGCAACCATATATCTCATCTTCAATATCCAGCATATGCTGCATAACAACATGTCTTTTGAATATTTTATTGTTGGCACTTGTACTAAAACCCCGAAATATATATTCTACAAACATATCCTTTCCAATTTTTAATCCATAAATTCCTTCATCCATTTTTACGTCTGATATATATGAGTAACCTTTCCTTTCAATTGTAAATATGGACGTAACTATATCTACCTCATATTTATCCATAATTTCGAATAACTTTTCATACATTTTAGCGTCTATCCAATCATCACCATCTAAAAAAGTCACTATGTTTCCTGTTGAATTTAATAATCCAGTTTTCCTTGCTCTTACTGTTCCTAAATTTGACTTATGATGAATAACTTTAATCCTGCTATCTTTTTCACGATATTCATCGCAGATTTTCCCTGAGTTATCAATTGATCCATCATCTACTAGTATAATTTCTAGCCTGAAATAAGTTTGAGCAATAATACTTTCTATGCATTGCTCTAAATATTTTTCCACATTATATATTGGTACAATTACGCTTATCAAATTATCCATTTTGTATAAACCAATTTCTCCTCTTTAACCTTATATAATCTCTACTTTATATAATTACACCTAAATCATATCCCAAGATAACACCGTATCTTCCTGCAGATCACATAATACTTTACGTCCCACTACAATATCCGTATATTTAGGAGAAATACCGGTTCCTGGGCGTTTTGCCATGATATCTTTCTTCTCTATTTTTTCACCTGCCGTCATATTACGAGTTAGTACCAAAGATCTTCTTGCTTCACGCCTGGGAACCATCTCACAACCTAGCACCCTTTTTTCATCAGATCCAAGAATACAATTAATCCACTGAAAATTACGTATTGCTTTTTTAAAGTCCTCTGGATCCCCGGCATGGTAGTGATCATTCCCCGGCAGTGTCTTATCCAATGTAAAATGCTTTTCTATTACCTCAGCACCAAGAAGGTAAGCTGTTGCCAAAGTCATCATAGTGTCATCTGGAGCCACATGGTCACTAAATCCAATATGTAAGTCAGGAAAGGTCCTTTTTAATGTACTAAGGACTCTTAAGTTTACATCTTCAGGATTTGTCGGATACGATAAAACACAGTGAAGCAAAACAATATTCTCACATCCTGCACTTTTTAAAGTCCGGACCGCTTCATCCACTTCTGAAAGATAGGCCGCTCCTACAGACAGGCATACAGGTTTTCCTTTCCTCCCTATGTGGTAAATAAACGGCAGATTAGAGAGATCAGAAGACGAAATCTTATAGAAATCTACCATATTATAGAGATAATCTGCGGAATTATAATCAAAGGGAGTAGATACAAAATCCATTCCTTTTGAATGTGTATAGTCACAAAGCTTCTGATATTCATGCTCACCAAAACTATCATGTTTTATAAAAAGCTCATATTGGGTTTTCGTTGGCTCCTTGGCCGTATCCCAGTAAGCAGGAGAATTTTTTGAAGCGATTGTATCTGCTTTATAGGATTGAAATTTTGCGCAATTCACTCCGGCTTCTGCTGCTTTATCGATATAAAGTAATGCTGCCTCTAAAGGAGATATCTCCATGAGATTTGCTGTATCATAAAAATTGACTCCCATTTCTGCGATTAGGTATGGTTTATTCATAGCAATTTCCTCCTGTGCCAAGTTGTTTTATGGGTATTTTATAAACTGTTGATTAATGACATAACTCTTCTCCTGCCGGATTTTAAATCATAAGAAAGCAACCGCTTCTGCATTTCCCTTCTATCTTCCTGACTCAGATTCAAATATAGCTTTAAATTCGATTCTATATATGTATCTCTTGGATTCAAGCCCAAATAGTTAAATCCATGTTCCGCACTGACAAAACCATGCTTTTCTTCCCTTTGGTTTTGCGCCATGGCAATCGTTGGTATTCCTAATATGGCTACTTCATACCCTGTTCTGCCTCTGGATGTAATGGCAATGTCACATTGAGTCATTAATTCTGGCATATTGCTCACATCACAATACACATCTATATTAGAAAATTTATTATATTCCATGGCTTTTGCGATATGTTTATACGCCCTCCCAACAACAATAATAAATTTATATAATTTATAATTTTCTTTAGTAATTATATCTAAAAGACGCTGTGTATAATCTTGAGGATCTGCCCCACCAAAAGAAATAAATACTCGTTCTACTTTTGATTTTATAGATATAGGCTCATAAAACATAAACAACTTTCCCGAAATATAATACTTTTCACCCGAATAGACCTGAGGTAAATCAGTTTTCTGATATAACGCATTAAAAACTAAATCTGATTTTAAAATTCCTTCCCCGTCATCTTCAAAATTGATGATTTTGGCTTTGGGAAGTATGGTACGCAAACCTATCATATAGTCAATAGAAGTCGAAAGTATATCATTAATAAAAATATCATATTTTTCCTCTTTGCAACGCTCAAAAAGTTCTGTTATCCCATTTACCGGAATTACCGTATGGGTCGTTTTTCCAAAGATATGCATTTCCGTTTGATTTTTATCAAAGAAAATATCTGGTTTCGTATAAAATTCATCCGCAATCTCCAATGCTCGGTAAATGTGTCCTATTCCGCGCTGATTATTTCCATTTACATAAATTGCAACCTTTTTCTTATCAAGGATCATAGCTGCATTTTGCAGATCATAAAAATTGTCAATGTCTAAAGACTCATTTTCTGGGATTTCAAATACATCTACTTTTTGTCCAATGCGTGTTTTCGGAGTTACAACAGACGCACGCGAAATAACAAAGGCTCCCGTTTCCAAATAACAAGGCGGTAGATATTGTCTGTTTAGACGTTCCCTATAATTTGGAACTTTTTTTCCTTCCTTTTCACTCCAAGATAGATGTGGCGCGTTTATTGCAGAAATTAAAGTATCCAGATTATGAGCAATAGCATACTCTATTGCCATATCAAGTGTTTCTGCTGAAAGAGTTGGTGAAGTCGGCTGCATTGTGACAATGTAATCCCACTTTTCATTATCTGGAACCGCATCTGCAATTACAGCATCCAATGTAATTGCATCACCGCATAGTTCTTGTCCACGCAATTTATAGTTTACGCCCATCTGAGTTGCAATTATCTGAACTTCCGGCGAATCTGTAGTTACAATGATATCCGATATGTATTTTGATATTAATGCATTATTAATTGAGTAATAAATTAAAGGATGCCCTCCAATAATGCGGATATTTTTGTTCGGGATTCCTTTTGATCCTGCTCGGGCAGGGATTACAGCTAAGATCTTCATCCGTTCTTTCCTTCCTTATATCTGTTAAAACAAACTATCAAAATCAACCCTCTCAAATATATCTAATTTTCCGCCACGCGTTGCATTATAAACTTTTATGCCATGATTATTTGCATAATTTCGAAAGCATTTATATCCCTCCATAATCAGATCAACGTTATATACTCCTTCTGTATGCTGTTCCAGCAATTCCATATGATTTTTGACATGATCATTAACTATAATTTTACCATCTGAATACCGCTCTTTTCTAAAAGAAAAATCCACTCCTAGAAGATATATTTCCTTGATTCCCATATAAACAGCGACTTGGAACATCGAATATAAGGTTGTCCCGCTACTATAAATTCTTTCACTAATGTCCTCGGAAAATTTCACGGTAGAAGATAGTAAATCAGCCCGCAAATAAAAAAGTTTGTCATATGTAGAACTATACTTTTTGTATAAATCTGTTTTGAGCGTTGTAAAAGCGAAATTGCACTTTTCTAAAATAGTTTCCAAATCATTTGTATTTTTAATATGATTTTTTATAAAGGTACTATCTTCACAAAAAAAACAAGTTGGTCGCCATTCTATATTATTGGTTAAATAGATTATTCCATTACAGCCCATAGAAACTTCACCAGTTAATCTATATAAATCCTCCATTCTTAAACTAGGTCCATTTCCAATAATAAAACATCTTTTCTTCTGAAATATATTTTTTAACTTTTTGTTTTTTAATAATACTTTTTGTGGTTTATTAATAAAATAAATAATGTCATTTATCAATTCATATGAATCGCCAAAATACAAAATATTTTCTTGATTAACCCCTATTTCTTTTAATTGCCCCTTAATAGCATCAATTTTTTCTCCATGTACTAAATGTGACAAAGAAATCAAAACAACTACATTTTCTCTATTAAAGATATTATCTAATGGATATACCTTCTTATCACATATTTCTAAATTATAAAGTTCTATATTATTGTCAATAAATCCTAACCATTTGATATTAACTTGGTTAAAAAATCTACCAAGAATCTTCCCATGAACACCTGCACCAAAAATAAATATTTCTTTTTTTAAAGATATTTCCCGAATCAATTTTTCAAATGAACTAATTGAATTGCAATCCATAGTAATAAACCACCATTTTTCTTCTCGCTATTCAAAACTTTTAATATCTATAATGTTTCTACTCTCTATACATCTTTTCTAAAGTTTTTATATACGTCTTAATATCATATCCCGCTTTTTTTACCTGTTCTATACAAGATATCCTATTAATTTCATTAGATTTCCATGATAAGATCTTATTACACCATAATGATATATCTAAAGGAAGAAAAGACACATGATCTGTTATCTTTGTCTCTCTCGTTATTTTATCGCTAAGTAAACACCGTAATCCCGATGACTGAGCTTCAACTGCAACAATTGGTAAACCTTCAAATCGTGAAGGTAATGCAAATATATCCATTGCATGAAACCAACCATTTACATCATCGCATATACCTGCAAAATGTATCTTATCTGCTAAACCATACCATTTTGCTAAAGAATATATATTATTCTCCAAAGGTCCTTTGCCTATCAACAGTAATCTAGCATCTTTATTTTTTTTAATGACATTTTTAAATACTTCTATTAAGAATTCATGATTCTTCTGATATGAAAAACGTCCAACATGTCCAATAATAAATTTGTTATCCCATCCAATTCGTTCTCGATACGCTTTCCTCTTCTGATAGTTAAACATAAATTTTTCAACATCAATAGCATTATTTAATATTTGTACCTTATTTCTAGGTATTTTATCCTCATACAACCAATTAGCAGCTGCTTTGGAACAAGCCCAAAAATCAGTTGCAATATCTGGAGTTAATTTCTTAATTAATCTATAATGCTGTTGTTCCTTTTCTTGCCTCTCATTATCATCAAACACTCCTGTATTATGAGCATGAACAATAATTTGAGAGATACCTACTTGCTTTGCCATCTTCTCTAATTCAAAACTCTTCCAATAACTGGTATGTAAATGAATCGCATCATATCCCCTCGAAAGAATCTGTAAAATTTCTTTTTGAAATTGTCCCAAATTATCTTCGGCCCTATTTTTTACATAAAAAATCCTACATCCTTCTTTCTGTAAATCATTCTCAAATTCCAAATGTCCTCCAAAGGTAACCATATCAAATTGAAATCTTGTTTTATCAATATGTTTCCAATTATTTAGAACATATTGCGTTATTCCACCCTTACTATTTGCTAATGAAAAATGTATAATTCTTTTCATCTTCTCTCCATCGTTCAAATGTCTAGCTTAATAGCACTCACTGGATGCGCCTTTCTCTTCTCCACTGGTGGTAATTCCATATAATCCCCAAATTTAAAACTCAGATAGCTGTCATAATCTTTAATCCCCTGAAACACTTTCCCTTCAAACACCGTATCTACGCTGGATTCATACCAATTCCGATAATATCCGTACTCATTATTAGGAGTCGGAAACATAAGAATCCTCACCATCCGAGTCTTCTTTTCATTTCCTCTATGAATCATAATATGGTAATATCGAAATACATATCTTTTCGGAATTTTATCTAGCAGTTTGTATGCTTTGCGCCTCCAGAAATTCTTCTCCGCAATTTTCCCAACCTTCGACCACAAAATTTTTCTCACACAAAAACATTCAAAATTTTTTATGCTACGCAGAATATAGTTATCCGGTACTCCATCCAGTGGAAAGATGTCAATAAAAATCCCTTGCATATATGGCATATGTTCCTGATGTTCTCTCAAAAAAAGAGTACCCTTTCTCCGCAGTTTCCCATATCCCCAGCGATAGCCTTTCGTGTTCCTGTGATCCTGAAAAACAAATTTAGTCTTATCCAGTTCTGTTTTACAGGCAATGCGAAATTTTTCATATTCCGGACGAAAAAGTGCTACATCTGCATCATCATCCCAAGGAATATAACCGCCATGGCGAATCGCCCCCAGAAGAGTTCCGGCAATAATATTGTATTTTATATTGCACTTCTTGCAAATGCGGTCCACTTCCTCAAGCATTTCCAACTGAATCAACTGCAATTGTCGCAGTATCTCATCATTTAGCTGTACCATAGGAACCCCCTTTCCCCAAATAAAAAATCTGATGCATCAGTATGACAATCCCATACTTTACATCAGATTTTTGCTTACCCTACTTATATTCTATTTTCATAATCTATTTTTCATTGTTTAATTTTTCCAGCAATTCCTCTGGAGAAATTGTCGGAACATAACGTTCTGCCCGTATCTCCTCTAATTCTTTATCCGGATCAAAGCCTTTAGGAAGATATTGTTTAATTTCTGTTCTTGCATCGTTTAACCTTTGAAAGGCTTCTATTGCTTCATCTTTCTCTGGCGGCCGTACAGTCTGAACATATAACTTTTGAGGCATAAGCCTCTGAATTACTTCAATCAAAAAACTCACATTATCGTCTGACAGACCACGTATCATCTGAATTGCCTGCTCTTGAAGTACTGACACACCAAGCACCACCTTTCGTTCCAATTACAATCAAAGTATGGCCTTATTATATGTCTAAAACATTTGCTCTGTCAACATAGAGTCATTTTGAAAATTCGAAGTAAAATCTCAATTCACGTCTCTAATCTCTACTATCCAAAACAGGTTGCCACTTTCACACAACCGCCTCCACAATCACCTTATCTCTCACCTCCATCACCTTCACTCCAACCTCTTTCCTCTTATTGAAGTTAAAGCTAAGCATATACCCTTTCTTTTGATGAAAATAATCCAGGTATCCGATGAGCTGTTCTTCGCCTCTCTCGTTATACTCATTTCCCCGCCATATCTTAAGCTCTATAACAAATTGCTCCCCCAGGTAATCCACGATCACATCCGTTCTTTTGGCATCTCTTGTCTGAGCCTCCATATAGTAATTGCCAACGCTGTTAATGATTGGTTTCAAATACAACAGGAAAAATTTCCTCCCATAAGCCTCTACAAACCTTTCATCATTCTCACCATACAGCTCCGTAAAATACTCCACAAACTTCTCCAGCACCAAATCCATATTCAATCTGGAATCCCGGATAAACTGATTTTTGTCTCTCTGGCCATAGCGATAAGCCTCGCTTTTCACTGCTTCTTCTGCAATAAACATATTCAGAAGTCTCATCTCAAAAATACGATTCGATATTACAACATGGTTGTTTTTCTCTTTTAACAAACCAAACATCATGCCCATATTTATGGATTCCACATCCGGACTATAAAATACTTCTTTGCCCTGATACAAGACTTCTTCAATCATGTTCCGCAAATCCTTATAAATATTCAGCTGCTTTACCATACTGTCAAATAATGGCGTATTCTCCTTTAGAAGAATCTTTACTGCCTCCGCAATTCCCTCTTCTGTCCAGACGGATGCCATATCTTTAAAGTCATTGCTTTCTGAAATTTCCTCATCCAGCAATTTGCAGATCGCTGAAACAAGATATGGATACCCGGATGTATACTCATAAACACACTTTGCAATCGCGTGTATATCCATTCCTGTCTTATTATCTTCTTCATATTCCCAAAGCATGCGGGCGATCTGATCTGTGGAAAAGCTCATATCAAGATTGAATCTGGCAGCGATATTCCATGGGCTGTTATATTTATGCTCCCCTTCCGGACGTATCTTCAATTTTAAATTTTTAATATCATAGACTCCGGCCAGAATTACGGATTGAAATGTAGATTTATTTTTCCGCTCCAGATAATATCCCCTGAGAAGCGCCAGAAAATCAAGAAACACCTGATTATTGGAAGCACTATCCACTTCATCAATCATCATAACAACCGGTTTCCCAGCTTCCTCATTCAACCTGCTTAGACACACAAATAAGCTCCTCAGACTTCTATATTCTTCCCTGCCAAAACGGACAAGGATTTCTATCAGCTCCTGCTTATTCTCTTCTTCCATATGCTCCAGTACTTCTATCACCGTTTCTGCAAAAGCATCGGAAAAAATCTCCTCATTCTCAAAGCTGGCAGTACTTAGCATCTGAAAATCCATAGAAATCACAAGGTAATCATCCTTTAAATACTTTGCCAGAGCTCGGAGCGTCGTGGTCTTTCCATATTGTCTGCCTCTGTTGATGACAAAATATTTTCCTCTGTCCACAAACAGCTGTTTAATCCTGCTTAACCTGTCATCAAGCCGTACCATATAATGCTCCTCAGGCACACATAAACCTTCCGTGTTGAAATATCTCTCCATGCTCTGCCACTCTCCTTTACCTGCCGAATTGATTTGATACTGCTATTCTACCATTTCCAATTCCGCATGTAAACAATGGCAAAGATAAATCTAATGTAAAGTATGAAATTGTCAAGGTACAATGCTGTATTTCTATTTCTCCCAGCCAGTTCAAACAACGTTGCCCGCCAGTTTCTATAGCTGCCCCTTTTTCTCTGGCATCCTGCGGCCCTTTATCCGCCTCTCTCCTCCGCCTTCATAAACTCCTCCATAACCCCCGCCAAAGTAATCGACTCGCTGCGAGTCAGCTTAAACCCGCTCTTCCCCACCCGATTAATCATAGTAAGAAAATCACTGATCTCGTACCGCAGCCCGTCCCCCAGAAACCGTTCCGAGTATTTCTCCACCTCATCCGGATTCTCGTAATGGACTTCAAAATAGCTGGTCTTCCACCATGGAGCCTCCGCCACAATATACCCTTTCGTTCCTGCAATCAACAGCCTGCCTTCAGACTTCACACCCAATCCGCAGGTAGCCGTTGCAATCCCTGTGGGATACCGAAAGACTGCTCTTGTAAATAAATCCAATCCTGTATCTCCCCGGATACTGTCGAAGCGAACCTCATCCATATCCTCTCCCAGAAGTTTCAATATGGGAAACATCACATAACTTCCAAGTTCCGTAAAACTTCCTCCATAGATGGGGTCGGTTAATTCTCTGTTCTCCGGATTCTCAAGCTTTGTAAAACATGCCTCCACATTTCGTATATTACCGATAGTCCCGCTGCAGGCTATCCCAAGAAGCCTGCCAAATCCCGGACAATACGCCGTCTTGATTCCTTCAAAAAGAATCAACCCTTTCTCTCTGGCAATTTCAAAAACCTCCTTGGCCTCCGCTTTTTTCAGCACCATAGGCTTTTCACATAGAACATGTTTTCCATGCTCCAGCGCAGATTTAATATATCCGTAGTGGGTCCCATGAGGCGATGCAATATAGACGGAATCAATGGCTTCATAAAACTCCTCCAGATCCGTATATCCGTTAATCTCCCATTTTTCTGCAAACCGCCGGGTGCTTTCCTCATGAGGATTGTACACTCCCTGGGTGCTGATACCACTGACCAATTTAGCTTCCGGCATGAACCGCTGTGCGATTCTTCCGGTTCCAATAATACCGATTCTCTGAATTCGGCTGTTTTTCTCCCGCAGCATGGTACTGGAAATATTTTTTGTTCGTTCCAGGTAAATCACTTTACAATAATCGCTTAGATAATCAAAAGCTCCCACCCAGTCCGAACCTACGGTAAAAATATCAATATGATATTTTTTGATATCATTGAATTTCTGCCCTGCTGCCTCTTCTATTATTACCTCATCGGCAAATCCCGTTTTCTTGACATTCTCAATCCGGGTTGTCAGAGAATCCACCACATTCAGCTTCCCTCTCGTCTTATCGTAAGCCTCCGTAGTCACGCCTACAATCAGGTAATCCCCCAGTGCCTTGGCTCTCTGAAGCAACCGATAATGCCCTTCATGGAAGAGGTCAAATGTTCCATATGTAATTACCTTTACCATAAAATTTCACATAACTCCTCTCCCTGTATTGCCATTCATTTCTTATCCTCAGACGCCTGCCTGTATCTTTCCGCGCATAAATTGATGTATCTTTTGCCCGCATGTTCCGTCCATATCGGCATTTATCTTTGAAAATGCCTTGATCTGCCGTTCCCTGTCAAACTGATTTCCTGTGATTCTGTCATCCAGAAAATCTTTCAGCGAATTAAATGAATCCTCATTGATACAGTACTGCATCCACTCCGATTCCTCCATAAATCCTGGTTCATGCAGCTTTAATTCTTCGTAATCAAAGTCTATCTCTATTTCTTTGCATTCCTTCGTATCTATATTGGCATCATAAAGCTTTCTCTCCGGTGCATACCAAAGCAGATAATCTGATTTTCCCACCTGCAGAAACGGAACACAAAATCCTCCCATTCCGCCGGCAACAAAATATCCGTTCTTTCCGCGGTTTTTAAACTCTATGGGCGGTTTCCATTCCTCCATCCTTCCGCTTTCCCTGTCAAGAGTCAGGTACATATTTCCCCAGGAAGGCGATATAACAATATTCTCTTTCCCGCCTTCTCTTGAAATTGCCAAATTTCCAAATGGTCTTTCACTGCACTCCGTCTCATAAGGCCATCTGGTTGACACGAAATTATCCGGCAGATCGTCGTATTCTCTGATTTTTCCTGTCTTTGGATTCCAGCACGTGATTGTCATTCCGTTTAGCGGCAGAAGCCACAGCTCATCTCCGTCTGTCACAATGGTCTGAGTCCCAAGATTACACTCCGAATTGCTGCAAAGCCCTCTTGCCTTCAATGTGTCCATATCCATGAATATAAACTCATTATTCTCCGGAGAAGCGAAAACCAATTCATTTCCATATACCCCTATGCCGCCTATCTGCCACTCTCCATTTACATTTCTCACATGAAACTCCCGGATACCCTCTACACCCTGCAGCTCCTCTGTCTCGATATTGAATCTGAGAAGCAGCGGATACTGGTTGGGAAATATAAAAATGTATTTTTCATTGTACCAATAACCGAAAAATGCTCCCGGCTTCACTATCTTTGTCTTAAAATCGATTTTTTTAATCTTTTTATCTTTAATAACCAAAAGATTCTGAGCATTGCCCGGAAGAACATAAATTTTGTCTTTGATTTTTACTGCCTTTATGTAATACCGGCCTGCCGAATACCCGGTGCCCAAATCCATATAGAACTTATAATGATAATCATTATTTTCGGAGAACCACAGCTGATTATTCCATGTAACCTGATACCTGTCGTCCCCCCGCATATCAAATACAGGGTTTATAATCTCCCCCCGCCAGTCATCCTTATGGGGCAGAGTATGAATCATGTTGTTAAATATAAAAAGGGGCTTCCCTGCAATTCCAAACAAGGATGTCACGCTTGTCCCGGCATCTCCTATATAGATATCGGACAAAGCAATGGTCTTTGTCATATCAGCCGTATCATCATAAATTCCCAAATTCTCATCCAGAAATCTCTTTTTCAGTCCATCGTACCATGGTCTGTACGCCGGCCTCATAGAGTCAAAGGTCGATTCCAAAAGCGGATGGGGCCTCCACAAAAGGCAGGCGTCTTCCCTCCCCTCAAAGCAGTCGAATACATACTCCATCTTCTTAAGAAAGCATTCCGTATTCCCCAGCATCCCGCCGATACTGGTATTGTAGAAATAGACCTTCCGTCCTTCCATCTTCTCTTTCCAGTTTTCCGGCGGTTCCGGAGGATTCTGGCACATCCGGATCACTCTGTCAAATTTAGGCGAACCTAAAAATAAAAACTTCTCTTCCGGCACTGCCGCATCAAAGAAGTGAATAAATTTCTTCGATTGCACCACAATATAATCTACATGAAAGTAGGCCTCACACAGTGCCTGTCCCTCGCTCATTCCTCCAGCCGTAGCATAATAGGGAATATATACCAGACAATTGGTATATTTTTTTAATCTGGAGGAATAGTACCTGGGGTCTACGCTGGTCACAAAATTCCCCTGGTCATAGGGATTGTGAATATATACCACATCCGGTTTTCGGGTTTCTATGTTATATGTATCATACGGAACAACCTGCACATAATCCGGTAGCTCATTTCCTTCATAGTGATAAGTCCCCAAGGTTCCGTCTGCATTTCTCTCATAGTACGGAATCGGCACTACATAAGCATCGCAGTCCGGATCGGCATCAGCTGCCATCCAGATGCTCTCCAGGCTGTCCCACATGGAGGCTTTATAGGGGAAGAAAACCACCTCCTGGCGTCCATGGATATCATGCTTTACACTGTTTTCTATCTGGATCAGGGATTTACGCAAATTCTTATAAATTCGGTTGCCATTGATTGTCTGGAGGGGCTTCTGCTTCTCCGTCTCCTGTTGCTGCAGCAGTTCTTCATACAGCCCATAAGCCAGTTCACAGTAAGACTCCACGCAGGAGACAGTGACAAACCCTTCCCCTTCTTCCTTCTCTATCAGGTTTCCAATGCCGATAGCCCCTTCCTGGCATTGTCCCAAAAGATCCATGGCCACGACATATTCCTGTGCATTTACAGCCTTTTTTATTTCCAGATGCGCCTGCTCCAGCAGCTTTATAAAATCCTCAATCTGCCTCTTGTGCATTTTCCTCATAGTTACCGGTTTCCTCCTGTCATGGGGCTTCCTGATAAACTGTGAACCCCATGGAATTCCTGTTCCATCCTCATCCCTGCCTTCAGCCATCGGCTTCCGGCAATTTTGAAATAAGGCATATTGGACATCTTGACGATGCTGCAGCAATCACGGCATTCTTTCAGATTTCTTCACGATTAAAGGACTGCCGGATATCCGCTTCGCTCCCTGCTACGTCACGGTTTTTAAAGCCTTCCGTGTTCACAAGGTCCTGGCATACCCAATACGCAGGCTTTCCCTGCCTTCTAATGCCGTTAAAATTTTTATATCATGAACTCACTGCTCAGTCCTCGCGGTAAAACCCCGGCTCATGGCCGGAATCTATCCAAGCTGCTGTTCTTATGATCTATTTGACAATCTTTCCTTCCAATCCCCGTTTCAATATGTTCCTGGCTGCGTTTGTTTTTTTATCTGCCGAATAACCGCAGCTTTGACAGGTAAATGAAGTTCCCTTCTGTTCTCCCGTCGCCCCGCAGCAGCTACACTCCCTGCTGATGTCTTTTCCCAGAACCTCCTTAAGCTCTATGGATTGTTCTCTGCATTTCTGCGCCAGACGACTGCGGATATATCCCCGCTGCCACATGGATACATGATTGTTAATCCTGGATATATTCCCGCCTTTCCCTGGCTTTGGAAGCTTTACCATATAGACCGTCCGGGGTTTTTCATTCTGTAGGAACACATTCAGTTCATGGTTGATATACCCGTGAAGCTGCTCCTCCAGCCGTTTCTTTTTCGCGTGGTATTTCTTTCTTCCGGGATTATCGCCCCGGTTACAGTTGTAGCTTGCTGTCTGGCTCTGTATCCATTCTGCATATTGGGATGCATACGTTCCAAACTCTTTCCCGTAAAAATGTCCGTCGCTGGTGGTCAGCATGGTGAACATCCCCATGGAAATCCCTATACAGCTAATATACTCCTCATAGGAGCGGACCGACATATACACCGGCGCCATGATTTCAATGCTGTTACGATCCGGATACAGCTTGACATACAGCTGGCTCCTGTACTGGTTATTGTCTGTCAGCAGTATGAAAACCCGTTTCCGCTTTTCTTTTGTGGACAGGTAAATTCCGTGCTCTCCATATCGGTAAGCCCGTTCCGCCACAGAAAAGCCTGTGGCCGCGTCTGTGTGCTGCTTCACATGGTATTTTCTCACCTGTCTGCACAGATAACGGTGCAGCTTCTCCTGCTCTACCTTTTCCGCCACCTCTTCATACCGCTTCTGTATCTCATCCGCCAGTTCTATAGGCTTCTGATTTAACACAGCGGCAAATGCATTGCTGACTTTTAAAATGAAACGAAGATAATGCTTTTCCTCCTGCGTCAGATTCTCATTTGCCCCGAGAAGCTGCAAAACTTTGGATTTGGTCCGGTTCCATTGGCTTTTGATATCCGCCAGGGCGTCGAAAACGGCAAGATAGAAATACACGCTGGGCAGGCCCAGAGCCTCACGCAGACCGCTTGCTGTCATCTCGTTCTGAACCGTATAGCCCGGATAAATCTTGAGCAGGCTTTTGATTCCACCGAAACGGTCATAGACATAATTCTTTACCTTACAGCAGTCATCCGCTATCTCCTGCAGTTTCTTCATATCTTCGGCAGAAACCGGTGTCTTGCTGTACTGGCGAACAGTTTTACATATCTTGTCTGACGGCATGTTCCGCTTCCTTCTGTCCTTGATTCAGAAACATAAATCTTGTCGATTCTCAAAATGTGTAGGTTTTGAGAAAAATTTTCCATGGTATAAATTTACTAGAAAAAGAATTTAATTTTCTTGATTTTTTGACGATAATATAATAGAATGTATGTGTTTTTATACTTCATATTTCATTCTCAAAAAGTACACATTTTGAGAATTTTTTTATGCCTCTAAATCCCTTAAAATAAGCCATTATCAACCTGTTCTCTCAGAGTCCTTAAACCCCGGGGGAAGCTGTTTTCCATAATAAAAAGCCTCCGACCTGCATCGAAGGCTGATAAATCGCTTTTCTAAAGGAAGCTAAACCTAATCTTTCATTCTCCCATGTTGAAAACTATACTGTTTTTATACGTTTCAGACTCGCACTTCTCTCAAACCACCGCCTCCACGATCCTCTTATCGCCAAGGCTTATCTCATTCACACCAATTTTTTTCTTCTTATTGAAATTAAAGCTGAGCATATATCCTTTCTTCAGGTGATAATGGTCAAGATATTCCGTCAGTTGTTTCTCGCCCCGTTCGTTGTATTCCTTTCCGCGCCAGATTTTCATTTCCACAACAAACTGTTCGCCCTGGTAATCTACGACAACATCTGTCCTTCTGGCATCCCGGGTCCGGGCTTCAATGTAATAATTTCCTATACCGTTTATGATCGGTTTTAGATAGAGCAGAAAAAATTTGCGTCATTGACAAATTGATTCCTGTTTCCCTGAGCCTCATCATATATGGCATTCCTAAGCTCTTCCTCTGACAAAAAGAAATTATACAGCCGCATTTCAAAAATACGATTTGCCACCTGAACGCTTCCTTCTCTGTTTATAATATATCCAAACATAGCTGCCAGGTTAATTACGTAGTTATCCGGATTAAATGTTATCCTTTTCCCTTGAAACAAAAGGGCATGCAGCATCTGTTTCAAATCCGGGTACTCGCTAAGCTGCCTTATCATGCTCTCAAACAGCGGCGCTTGCTGAGCCAGTATAAGCTTCACCGCCTCCAAAAGCCCCTCCTTTGTCCAGACATCTGCCAGATTCTCAAATCCTTTCGTCCCATAAATATTTTCATCCATCAATTTGCACAGCGCGGAAACCAGATATGGATATCCTGAGGTGTATTTATAAATATCTCCTGAGATTTCATCCACCTTCATCCCGGTCCTGTAATCCGCCTCGTATTCCTTCAGCATCATACCAATCTGTTCCGCCGAAAAGTTCATGTCAAGATCAAAATTTGCAGCGATATTCCATGGGCTGTTATACTTGTGCTGCGCATCCAGACGTATTTTCATCTTCAGATTTTTAATATCATGCACTCCGGCAAGGATTACCGAGTGAAAAGCCGGAACATTTTTTCTATTCAGATAATACTGCCGAAGAAAGGCCAGAAAGTCAAGAAACACCTGGTTATTTGATGCACTGTCCACTTCATCGATAATCAAAACAACTGGCTTCTGCAAATCTTGGCATAACCTGCTTAGCCACCGAAACAGTTTCTCCATGGAAATTCCTTTTTCTTCCTTCAGAGAAACAAAAAAAGGAGAATTCTCCACGGAAGGCAGTAATTGTTCAAAATATTCTGCAAAAGACTGAGCAAAGGCATGTTCATCTGCAAAGCTTGCCGATCCTATCCCCTGAAAATCCATAGAAATCACAATATAGTCTTCTTTTAAATATTCAGCCAGACACTTAAGTGTCGTGGTTTTTCCATATTACCTGCCTCTGTTGATAACAAAATATTTTCCTCTGTCTACAAAAAGCCGTTTTATCTTACTTAATCTGTCGTCCAGATTCACCATATAATGGATATCCGGGTCACATAACCCTTCCGTATTAAAATAACGCTCCACGCCTGTTTCATCTCCTTAACTATGCCTGATTTACAGTGTCGTTTTATTGACCTCCATCTTGTCTACAATTCCCGCGGCTGTCACACCCGGATGGGTTACCTGAATCCGGCATACGGTCTCCACAAAGTCCGGATCCAACCTTAAATCCCTGCTGATTCTGGTTATGGACTGCCCTTTTTCCATTCTCTTAAGAATATCGCTGACTGCTGACGGTAAATCAGACGGAACCGCTGATTTTTCAGAGATTTCCTTCCACCCCGCGGATCCCTCATGGGCAATATCAATCTTCTCCACCTGCCATGTCCCCTTATCCAGATGCAGAACCGCCATGGTAATCGGCTGTGTAAATCTTCTTTTTCCGCAGCTTCCCGGATTGAGCCACAGCCTTTTATCCCTCATCTCTTCCACATACCTGTGAGAATGCCCATAGATAACAATCTGGCTGTCGCCCAGATCTTTTGGCACGTCTTTTTTATTATGCACCAGAAAAAATTTCACGCCGGCTGCTGTGAATGTCAGGGTTTCCGGAATATCGGCTGCCCACTCTTTGTCATTATTCCCTCTGATTACATAAAACGGAGCATCTTTTTTCATACAGGATACGATCTGATCCATCGTTTTCTGACTGCTGATATCTCCGGCATGAATAACCATGTCACAGAGTGCAAGCTGTTCCATAACTTCCGGGCGCAGAAGGTTGTGGGTGTCTGATATGACTGCTGCTCTCAACCGGCATTCCTCCTCTCTTCCTTGTGTAAATATCTTTCCTTATCAATTTTCCTGGCTGATGTACATATATTTTTGACTTCTGTCCTCTCATATCTCTATCATACCGCATTTGTCTTGGAATAACAAGGCATTCTCTGTGTGCATACATATCGGGCCCAGGCAAAACGCCTGGGCCCAGAGTTACATCTCTATTTTTCAATCCATACACCGTCGGCATTCACTTCATATCCGTCCGGTGTTTTCTCATTGCGGAGCATAGCGCCATATGGCTTGGATTTGCTTTTGG
>CAJUEJ010000025.1 GCA_910585435.1 uncultured Hungatella sp.
ACTCTTTCCCTACACGACGCTCTTCCGATCTTTTTCATAAAACAGATCGAATTTCTCCAGGCCGTGGGTGAAAAGCCCGAAGGTGCAGCAGATAATTACTTTATAGGCCTTCCGCTCCTTTAATTCCCTGGCAGTATCCAGCATGCTCTCTCCGGATGCGATCATATCGTCGATAATCAGCACAGTTTTTCCCTCTACACTGGAGCCTAAAAATTCATGGGCCACAATAGGATTGCGCCCGTCTACGATCCGGGAGTAATCTCTTCGTTTGTAGAACATTCCCATGTCCACACTTAACTGGTTGGCCAGATATACGGCCCTGGGCATAGCGCCTTCGTCAGGGCTGATGACCATCAGATGTTCCCTGTCAATTTTCAGGGTTTTGTCATGTTCAAACAGAGTTTTTAAAAATTGGTAGGTGGGCATGAAATTGTCAAAATCATTTAGAGGGATGGCATTCTGGACCCTGGGATCATGGGCGTCAAAGGTAATAATATTTTTTACGCCCATCTGTACCAGCTCTTTTAAGGCGATAGCGCAGTCTAAAGATTCCCGGTTGGTCCGGCGGTGCTGTCTGCCTTCATATAAATAGGGCATGACCACATTGACACGGTGGGCTGTGGATACGGAGGCTCCGATTACCCGTTTTAAATCCTCAAAATGATCATCAGGAGACATGTAATTGACGCGGCCGTTTATGGTGTAGGACAGGCTGTGGTTGGTGACATCAGCCATAATGTAGATATCTGTGCCGCGGATAGATTCATTGATAACAGCTTTTGCTTCGCCGGTGCCGAACCGGTAACAGGTCAGATTCAGAATA
Source organism: uncultured Hungatella sp. (assembly GCA_910585435.1). Lineage (GTDB taxonomy): Bacteria > Bacillota > Clostridia > Lachnospirales > Lachnospiraceae > UBA3402. The sequence goes on from CAJUEJ010000025.1 coordinate 824, forward strand.
TAAGAATCAACGTCATAACCGCGATAGCTTAGGTTTCCTTTTCTCCGAAGAAGCTCCTCCATATCATTTCTGCGAAAGGATACAATATGGTTGTTGACAAGGCCTGCCAGCTCACTGCAGCCTTCTAAGGCCGCCAGCTTTAAAGGCGCTACAGGAAGGGAATCGTCAAATATGAAAGTATTCGCCATGGGATCCTCCAAAAGTATGTAATATATACATTGCCGAACAAATGGGAATTGTCTTATATTATTTATAGCATTTTTCACCAAAAAACGTCAATATTCTCGGGGAAAGTATTTATAAAAATACAAAAGAAAGGGATTCCTTTACAAAAGAAAGGAATGTTGTTATCATAGAGATAACAAAGGAAGGAAAGGATCGTGGGAACATGAAAAAGGGACATGTCATAAAGTCTGTGGATCCGGGATCTATCGGGGACGAGCTGGGGCTGGAGCCGGGAGACCAGCTGCTGGCCATTGACGGCCGCCGGCCGGAGGATATTTTTGATTATGAGTATTATATTCAGAATGAATCGGTTGAAGTGCTTATAAGAAAGGCAGACGGTGAAGAGTGGGAACTGGACATCGAGAATGATTATGAGGATCTGGGACTTACCTTTGAAAACGGCCTGATGAGTGAATACCGTTCCTGCCGCAACAGATGTATTTTCTGTTTTATCGATCAGATGCCAAAAGGCATGAGAGACACCCTGTATTTTAAGGACGATGACTCCCGCCTGTCGTTTCTTCAGGGAAACTATATTACGCTGACCAACATGAGCCAGAAGGATATTGACCGGATCATCCGGTTTAAGCTGGCTCCCATCAATATTTCCGTACACACTACAAACCCTGGGCTGCGGTGTAAAATGCTAAATAACCGGTTTGCCGGAGAGGCACTTAAAAACATGGACAGGCTTTTTGAGGCAGGCACGCCCATGAACGGGCAGATTGTCATGTGCAAGAATATTAACGACAAGGCAGAGCTGGAGAGGACCATCCGGGATTTAAGCCGGTATATTCCCTGTATGGAAAGCGTGTCGGTGGTGCCGGTAGGGCTTTCAAGGTTCAGGGAGGGGCTGTATCCCTTAGAGCCCATTACCAGGGAGGATGCCCGGGAAACCATTGATATTGTGGAGCGGTGGCAGGAAAAGCTGTATAAAAGCCATGGCACCCATTTTATCCATGCCAGCGACGAGTTCTACATTTTGGCAGGGCGCCCTCTGCCGGAGACGGAAAGATATGACGGCTTTGTCCAGCTGGAAAACGGGGTGGGCATGATCCGCCTTATGACAGATGAGGTGGAGGAGGCTCTTGCAAGGCTGGAGGGAGATCAGGAGGAAGAGGAGCTGTCTGTGGCTACCGGGCTTCTGGCCTATGACTACTTAAACGGCTTTTTAGAAAAGATCAGGGAGAAGTTTCCCAGGCGCAGGGTGTATCTGTACCCTGTTGTCAACCGGTTTTTCGGGGAGCAGATTACGGTGGCAGGGCTGATTACAGGGCGGGATCTGATTGAGCAGTTAAGGGGGAAGCCGCTGGGAAGCCGGCTGCTTCTGCCGTCCTGCATGTTCCGCAGCGGAGAGGAAGTATTTCTGGACGATGTAACCAGGCAGGAGGTAAAAACCGCTTTACAAGTACCGGTGAATATTGTAAAATCAAGCGGTCAGGATTTTGTGAACGCAGTGCTGTATCCTCCAGAGGAAGGGCCGGTTTTCTATGAGGGATACGAGCTGCCATAAGGGAGAATATATATGAGCAAACCGATTGTCGCCATTGTGGGGCGGCCTAACGTGGGAAAGTCCACATTATTTAATGCCATTGCCGGAGAGGCTATCTCCATCGTAAAGGATACGCCGGGAGTAACCAGGGACAGAATCTATGCAGACTGTCACTGGCTTGACATGAATTTTACCTTGATTGATACAGGCGGTATTGAGCCGGATACAAGTGATGTGATTCTGTCCCAGATGCGGGAACAGGCAGAGATAGCTATTGCCACGGCAGACGTGATTCTGTTTCTTGTGGATGTACACCAGGGGCTGGTGGATTCTGATTTCCGTGTGGCAGATATGCTGAGGAAATCCAGGAAACCGGTTATCCTTGCGGTGAATAAGGTGGACAGCTTTAAAAAATACAGCAATGACGTCTACGAATTTTATAATCTGGGAATCGGAGAACCGGTACCTGTGTCTGCGGCTTCCAGGCTGGGGCTGGGAGATTTGCTGGATGAAGTGGCAAAGCATTTTGGAGCGGAGCAGCTGGAGGCTGATGAGGATGACGATCGTCCGAAGGTGGCGATTATAGGAAAGCCAAACGTGGGAAAATCCTCCATCGTCAATAAGCTGGCAGGCGAGAACCGGGTGATTGTGTCGGACATTGCCGGAACCACCAGGGATGCGGTGGACACAAACGTGGTCTACCAGGGCACAGAATATGTCTTCATCGACACGGCAGGCCTGCGCCGGAAAAACAAGATTAAGGAAGAGCTGGAGCGGTACAGCATTATCCGTGCAGTGGCTGCCGTGGAGCGGGCGGATGTGGTCATTGTAGTGATTGACGCTTCGGAGGGTATTACGGAACAGGATGCCAAGATTGCGGGAATTGCCCATGAGCGGGGCAAGGGGATCATCGTGGCAGTCAACAAGTGGGACGCCATCGAGAAAAATGACAAGACCATCTATGAGTTTACCAAAAAGGTGAGAGACACCCTTTCCTTTATGCAGTACGCGGAGATCGTCTTTATCTCTGCCGTGACGGGCCAGAGGTTAAATAAGCTGTTTGAGACCATAGATATGGTGCGCCAGAACCAGACCCTCCGTGTCCAGACCGGCGTGCTAAATGAGATCATTGCGGAGGCGACGGCTATGCAGCAGCCTCCGGCGGATAAGGGGAAGAGGCTTCGGATTTATTATACCACGCAGGTGGCTGTGTCGCCGCCTACGTTTGTGCTGTTTGTCAATGACAAGAGCCTGATGCATTTTTCCTATACCAGATATCTGGAAAACAGGATCCGCGAATCCTTCGGGTTTAGGGGAACGGCTCTTAAATTTATCGCGAGAGAACGTACGGGAAAGGATGGGAAGTAAAGAATGGAAAGAATTCTCTGTCTTGCAGCAGGGTATGTCTGCGGTCTGATTCAGACAGGATATTTTTACAGCAGACGCCACAATGTGGATATCAGGAAGCATGGAAGCGGAAACTCTGGCAGCACCAACATTCTCCGGGTGATGGGGGTGAAGGCGGGGCTCATCGTATTTTTCGGAGATTTTTTGAAGACCTTCATCCCCTGTGTCCTGACCCGCTATGTGGTATTTGGCGACAGGCCGGAGATTGCCTGCCTGATGCTTCTGTATACGGCCCTGGGGGTTATCCTGGGACATAACTATCCTTTTTATCTGAAGTTTAAGGGAGGGAAGGGGATAGCGGCTACGGCCGGGCTTCTGGTTGCTATGGATCTGCGGGTGACTGCGGTCTGCCTTCTGGTGTTTGTCCTGATTGTGGCGGTTACCAGGTTTGTGTCTCTGGGCTCCCTGGTGGTTGTGACGATTTTTCTGGCGTTTATGGTGTTCTTCGGACAGAGAGGCGATTACGGGCTGGAGGCAGCCTGTCTGCCGGAGTTTTACGTGGTGGCGGCAGTGATTACGGTGATGGCCTTCTGGCGGCACAGATCCAATATTGTTCGATTGGTGCAGGGGAAGGAGAATAAGATTGGGGGGAAGAAATAGGTCTGCGCACCTGCTGCGCTGACCCTACAACGTGCTGGAAGGCCGTTTTTGCATTCTGTGTGCATCCCCGGAGGGTTTACAGGATTAAAGAAGCTGTTGAAAAAATGGAATTTCTCAATATTTGTTGCGGAAATGTCATTTTTTCAGCGGCTTCTTTTGTTTTTTAGTTTTTCGGAAATTTAGTTTTTCGTAATTAAAAAAATCTTAAAATTTACAATTTCCTTGCCAAAAAAGACAATTTCTGTTATAGTGAAACAGTACTATTATATTCTGATTTTCTAAAAAGGAATCCTGCTTAATTCTAAGACATTCAAGCAAGTATCCCACAACAAAATTTTATATGGAAGGGCATGGAGTACAGGGCCTTATCTGCCAGGATATGTTTGTATGCCATGCTGGAAAGGATGGTATACGGATATGGATACAAATTTATCAAACAGAAGGGTAAAGGACAGTTCTGCGAAGCTTATTTTTGGGGATGACGTATTATGTGCCCAATTTTTGCGGGGGTATGTGAATATCCCTCTGCTGAAGGAGGTGCAGGCGGAGGATATCGAAGATGTTACACATCGTTATGTACATATGTTTACAGAGGAGAGAGATTCTGATGTAGTGAAGCGAGTACGTATAAAAGACAGGGAAGCACCATGTTATTTGATTTCGCTTATTGAACATAAGTCGAATGTGGATTATAATGTAGTTATGCAGATATTCCGTTATATGGCTTTTATCTGGGAGGATTATGAGAAGGAGATGGAAAAGCGGCAAGAGGGGATCAGCCGGACAAAGGATTTCCGGTACCCTCCGATTCTACCGATTATTTTCTATGACGGCCTGGGTGACTGGACGGCGGCAACCCGGTTTCAAGACAGGATCATGCTGACGGATATTATAGGAGAGTATGTACCGGATTATCGCTGTATGCTGTTGCAGCTAAAGGATTACAGCAATGCGCAGCTGATGGAGAAGCAGGATGAGCTTTCCATCCTTATGATGCTTGATAAGATCCAGAGTATGGCTGAATTTGTAGATCTCAGTCAGGAGGTAAAACCGGAATGGCTGACAGACATTACCATGAGATCCCCGGAGTATCTGTTAAAAATTATGGTGCAGGTGACAGAGGGCCTGTTAGCAAAAATAAATGTTCCCCAAAAAGAGGCGGAGGCATTTACAGATCGGATTAAGGAGCGACGTATGGGAGAATGGTTTAGTAATTTTGAGGCATTTGATGTGCAGGAGAGCAGGAGAAAAATACGGGAGGAAGTGAGAATAGAATTACAGGAGGAAGTGAGGAAAGAAGTACAGGAGGAAATGGAGTGGAAGGCTATTGAGAATTTAATAAAATTCGGTAAAAATAATGGGATTTCAAAGGAAAATATTAAAAACAATATAAAAGAGCAGTATTCTCTTAAAGAAGAAGATGCAGCAGAAAAAGTAGAGATGTATTGGTAAGAAAATAGATAATTTAAAAATAGATACGATTAATCCCTGGACACCCAGACCTTTTCATGTTATGATAAATATATCTGAATAACTCGTATTTAAATTGTGTATATTTCCGGAATTGGCCGGAAGTTTCTACCAACTACCGTAAAAGTTGACTACATGATTCTATGTAGCCAGCTTTTTTTATGGGAAATTATGTCTTATGAAACTGCATTCGCTAAGTGGGCTGATGGCTACGCGCTAAGGAAAACGGCTGCTGTCGCAATCGCGTTTCGGCGCAAGAGTCCGGCTTGCCGGACTCTTTATTGGAAGGAGGAACGGGAAATGAAAAACAATTCGTGGATTTTAAAGGGGAACATTTGTTACAGCAAGTCTGAAAAAGAACTATCCGTCACAGAGCAGGGATATCTGGTGTGCTGTCAGGGGATTTCCCAGGGGGTATTCCGGCAGATTCCGGAGAAATTCCGGGGGCTGCCTGTGACAGACTATGGGGATGCTCTTATCTTTCCGGGGATGACAGACCTTCATCTCCATGCCCCTCAGTATTCGTTTGCGGGACTTGGGATGGATCTGGAACTGCTTGACTGGCTGAATACCCATACTTTTCCGGAGGAAAGCCGGTATGAGTCGATGGAGTATGCCAGGAAAGCCTACAAAACCTTTGCGGAGGATTTAAAGAGAAGCCCCACAACCAGAGCGGTGATATTTGCCACGGTCCATGTGCCGGCTACCAGGCTTTTGATGGATGAGATGGAGAAAACATGCCTGAAAACCTGTGTGGGGAAGGTAAATATGGATCAGAACTGCCCGGATTCCCTGCGGGAGGTGGATGCAAAAGCCTCCCTTCTTGACACCGAAAGATGGCTTTTGGACACCATGGATGCTTATGAGAATGTGAGACCTATCCTGACACCCCGGTTTGCTCCCACCTGCAGCGCTGCCTTGCTGGAAGGCCTTGGAAGGCTGGGGCAGAAGTACAACCTGCCTGTGCAGACCCACCTTTCAGAAAATCAGTCGGAGATTGCCTGGGTAAAGGAGCTGTATCCCTGGTCTTCTTTCTATGGAGATGTGTATGACCGCTTCGGCCTGTTCGGGGCAGGGGAGGAGGGCCGCGCCCCGGCGGTGATGGCTCACTGTGTCTACTCTGCCCCAGAGGAAGTCATGAGGATGAAGGAAAACCGGGTTTACATCGCCCACTGCCCCCAGTCCAATATGAATCTCTCCTCAGGCATTGCACCAATCCGCAGCTACATGGAACAGGGGCTTTTCATCGGCCTTGGGACGGATCTGGCCGGAGGCGCCAATATGTCTATGTTCCGCTGCATTACAGATGCCATTGCCGTATCCAAGCTGTACTGGAGGCTTGTGGATCAGGGTGCAAAGCCTCTGACGTTAGAGGAAGGCTTTTATCTGGCTACAGCAGGCGGAGGTTCCTTCTTTGGGAAGGTGGGAAGCTTTGAACAGGGCTTTGAGGCGGATGTTCTGGTTGGAGATGACCTGGAAATCCCCCGCTTAGATGGCTGGGGAATCCGGGAGCGCCTGGCCCGTTTCTTGTATCTGTCCGGAGAAAAGGGGCGACTCATAGGAAAATATGTGGCCGGCGTTCAGATTTTATTGTAGTTTGGCATTCTATAATCAAAAGGAATACTATGTATAACTACTATGTATATCCATTATAGAGAGCTTTAGTGTAGGAAAGTGTTGACAAGAGAAAACGATAAAGCTATAATGTAAAAAGTTTTTACATGAAAGAATTTCTATGAGGAGGAAAAGAAAATTATGAAAAAACTGATTACATTAGGCTTAACGGCAGCTATGATTGCCTCCTTAACCGCCTGCGGCGGAAACGGCGGCGACAGCGGCAGTACCACAGCAGCCGCCGGCGGGGAGACTACCACAGCGGCAGCGGGTAGTGCAGAGACGACGGCAGCAGCAGATAATCAAGGAACAGCAGAAGGCGCATTTAAGATCGGCGTTATCGGACCATTAACCGGCGGAGCAGCAGCTTACGGCAACGCAGTAAAGAACGGGGCTGACCTGGCAGTAAAGGAGATCAATGCAGCCGGTGGAGCAGCAGGCTATATGCTGGAAGTAAACCCGCAGGATGATGAGCATGACGCTCAGAAGTCTGTAAACGCATACAATACCCTGAAAGACTGGGGCGCACAGATGATCGTAGGCTCCACCACATCCGGCCCATGTATTGCAGTAGCTGCAGAGACGGCCAATGACAACATGTTCCAGATCACACCATCCGGTTCTGCCGTAGAGTGTGTTGGCCCTGAGAATGTATTCCGTGTATGCTTCTCCGACCCGGATCAGGGAATGGCAGCAGCCAAATACATCGGCGAGAACAAACTTGCCACAACCGTTGCAATTATTTATGACAGCTCCACAGAGTATTCCTCCGGTATCCGCGAGGCCTTTATGAAGGAAGCCGGCAACCAGGGACTGGAGATTGTAGCTGACGAGGCATTTACCGCTGACACTGCCACCGATTTCTCCGTACAGCTTGACAAGGCCAAAGAAGCTAACGCAGAGCTGGTATTCCTTCCTATTTACTACCAGGAAGCTTCTATTATCTTAAAGCAGGCCAGTGACAAAGAGTTTGCTCCGATTTTCTTCGGTGTAGACGGTATGGACGGAATCTTAAGTGTGAAGAACTTTGATACTTCCCTGGCAGAAGGCGTTATGCTGCTGACTCCTTTCTCATCAACCGAGGAATCCAGCCAGAAATTTACTTCTGATTATGTGGCAGCATACGGCGAAGAGCCAAACCAGTTTGCAGCAGACTCCTATGATGCAGTTTATGCACTGAAAGCCGCTATCGAGAAATCCGGCGTAACTCCGGATATGGATGCTTCCGCTATCTGTGATGCACTGAAGACTGCCATGACCGAAATCTCCATCGACGGCTTAACCGGTGCCAACATGTCCTGGAATGCAGCAGGAGAGCCGGACAAAGAGCCGAAAGCCGCAAAGATTGTAAACGGCGCATACGAGATGCAGTAGATATCTGTATAGGTATAAAATTCAGAGAGGTTGTCAGGCCGGCAGCCTCTCTTTTCATAAATAAAACCAATAAACTTCTGCTTGCGCTACATAGCAGCCTATGATATAATTCGACATAATATTGTTTTGAAAAAGAGGGGTAGGAATATGAGTTTTCTGTCTTATTTAATTAATGGCATCAGCCTGGGCAGCATCTACGCAATCATCGCCCTTGGGTACACCATGGTATACGGAATTGCCAGAATGCTGAATTTTGCCCATGGAGACATTATCATGGTCGGTGGTTTTGCGATTTTCACCGCAGTCAGCACCATGGGGCTGCCACCGCTTATAGGAATTTTAATCGGAGTGGTAGTCTGTACGGTTCTGGGCGTAGTCATTGAGACCATTGCCTACCGCCCTCTCAGGGGAGCATCCTCCCTGGCTGTTCTGATTACAGCCATCGGCGTAAGCTATCTGCTTCAGAACATTGCACTTTTGGTTTTCGGCTCCAATGCCCGCCAGTTTACCTCTGTGGTAAACGTTCCCAGCCTGAAGCTGGCCGGCGGACAGCTGTCTGTCTCCGGCGTAACCCTGGTTACCATCGCCACCTGTATTATCATCATGGTGGCTTTGACAACCTTCATAAAAAAGACCAAGATCGGCCAGGCTATGCTTGCCGTATCTGAGGATAAGGGGGCCGCTACCCTGATGGGAATCAATGTAAACCGTACCATTGCCATCACCTTTGCCATCGGTTCTGCCCTGGCAGCCGTGGCAGGCGCCCTTCTGTGCTCCACCTATCCGTCCCTGACTCCCTATACCGGCTCCATGCCAGGTATCAAAGCCTTTGTGGCTGCCGTATTCGGAGGGATCGGATCCATTCCCGGAGCCCTCATCGGCGGTGTTATCCTGGGGGTTATCGAGAACCTGTCAAAGGCATACATCTCTTCCCAGCTGTCTGACGCCATCGTGTTTGCAGTACTGATTGTGGTGCTGCTGGTGCGTCCTACAGGAATCCTGGGCAAGAAGATTAATGAGAAAGTGTAGGTGAGAAAAAGAATGAAAAAGAACAAAGTGCTGATTCAGGATTTAATCACCTATGGTGTGGTTTTTTTGATGTGGGGCCTGGTTCTGCTAATGGAGGCCACCGGCAGTATGACCAGCCTTCTGCGGGGCCTTCTGGTTCCCTTATGTATCTACGCGATTCTGGCGGTTTCCTTAAATCTTACGGTGGGAATCCTGGGAGAGCTAAGCCTGGGCCACGCAGGCTTCATGTGTGTAGGCGCCTTTGCGGGAGCATTTTTCACCCAGTGCATGGAGAACGCCATTCCAAGTGTGGGGCTGCGTTTCTTCCTGGCCCTGATTCTTGGGGCTGTGGTGGCAGGAATCTTCGGAATCCTTATTGGAATTCCGGTTCTCCGCCTGAAAGGGGATTACCTGGCTATCGTTACCCTGGCTTTCGGCGAGATTATCAAAAACCTGATTAACGTCATGTATGTGGGAAGGGACAGCTCCGGCTTCCATTTCTCCATCAAGGATACCACTTCCCTGGGACTTGATGAGACAGGTGTGGTTATCATCAAAGGTGCCCAGGGAATCACAGGGACACCCAGGGCGGCTACCTTTACCATCGGCATGCTTTTGCTTTTACTTACCTTGTTTATCGTGCTGAACCTGATGCATTCCCGGACGGGGCGGGCCATTATGGCTATCCGCGACAACCGGATTGCGGCGGAATCCATCGGGATTCATGTAACCAAATATAAGCTGATGGCATTTTCCATCTCTGCGGCTCTGGCAGGGGTGGCAGGAGTCATGTATGCCCACAGCCTATCTACCCTGGCGGCCACCTCCAACAATTTCGGATACAACAAATCCATCACCATTCTGGTATTTGTGGTGCTTGGCGGCCTGGGAAATATAAGAGGCTCCATCATAGCAGCTGTGGTGCTCACAGCCCTTCCGGAGCTGCTGCGGGGATTAAATGACTATCGTATGCTGATCTACGCCATTGTCTTGATTGCTATGATGCTGTTCAACTCAAGCCCGAAAGCCATCGAGCTGCGGGGGGTTGTGATGGAAAAGCTGAGACATAAAAAATCTGCTGCAAAGGAGGCCGCTTAAATGGCAATGTTGGAAGTAAAAAATCTTGGCATATCCTTCGGTGGTCTGAAGGCAGTGGACAATTTTAATGTAACCATCGAGAAGGGCCAGCTGTACGGCCTTATCGGGCCCAACGGGGCAGGAAAGACCACGGTGTTCAACCTGCTGACAGGTGTGTATAAACCAGACAACGGCTCCATTCTTCTGGACGGCGCCAATATCACGGGAAAAAAGACCATCGAGATCAATCAGGACGGAATCGCCAGAACCTTTCAGAATATCCGTCTGTTCAAAGAACTAAGCGTCCTTGACAATGTAAAAGCAGGGCTTCACAACCACCATCCCTACTCCACCCTGGAGGGAATCTTCCGCCTGCCAAGATATTTTAAGGTGGAAAAGGAGATGAATGAGAAGGCTATGGAGCTTTTGAAGGTGTTTGATTTAGATAAGGAATCCGATTATAAAGCCTCCAACCTGCCCTACGGCAAGCAGAGAAAGCTGGAGATAGCCAGAGCTCTGGCCACGGATCCCAAGCTTCTCCTGCTGGATGAGCCGGCTGCGGGAATGAACCCCAATGAGACGGCGGAGCTGATGGAGACAATCCGGTTTGTGAGAGACAATTTTGATATGACCATACTGCTGATAGAGCATGACATGAAGCTGGTTTCCGGTATCTGCGAGAAGCTGACAGTGTTAAACTTCGGCCAGGTACTGACCCAGGGAGACACGTCGGAGGTACTCAATGACAAGCGGGTTATCACGGCATATCTTGGAGAGTAGGAGGAGAGGGCTATGGCAATACTGGAAGTAAAAGAGCTGGAAGTATATTATGGTGTGATCCAGGCCATCAAGGGCATCTCCTTTGAAGTGAATGAAGGCGAGATCATCGCTTTAATCGGAGCTAACGGCGCGGGAAAGACCACCACCCTTCAGACCATCACAGGCCTGATTCCACCTAAATCCGGGCAAATCTTCTATGAAGGCAAGGAGATCACCAGGATTCCCGGGTACAAGCTGGTGTCCATGGGAATCGCCCATGTGCCGGAGGGAAGGCGGGTCTTTGCGGAGATGACTGTGCTTCAGAACTTAAAGATGGGCGCTTACACCAGAAAGGACAAGACAGAGCTGGAGGAGACGTTAAAGTCTATCTACCATCGTTTCCCCCGTCTGGAGGAGAGAAAGAATCAGCTGGCCGGAACCTTAAGCGGTGGCGAGCAGCAGATGCTGGCTATGGGCAGGGCCCTTATGTCCCATCCCAGGCTCATCGTTATGGACGAACCCTCCATGGGCCTTTCCCCTATTTATGTAAATGAGATTTTTGAGATTATCCAGGAGATCAACAAATCCGGCACCACAGTTTTACTGGTGGAGCAGAACGCGAAGAAAACTCTTTCTATCGCCAACAAGGCTTATGTTCTGGAGACAGGCAACATTGTGTTAAGCGGCGATGCAAAAGAGCTGATGAACGATGATTCGGTGAAGAAGGCCTATCTCAGCGAGTAGGCAGGCAGAAAATACCATGACTTCATTTAGATGATCAAGACAGGAAACAGGCGGGCAGCATGTGATAATCACAGGGCTGCCCGCCTGTCTGGTATAGCAATTTATCCCTTGATCTTATCCAATTCCGTAACGTTTACACCGGCTGCGGCAAGAATTACTTTTAATTCGATATAACGGTCATACATCATGTTGTATGTGTCTGTGTCGTTGTTTTTTTGGGCTGAAAGCATCCAGTTTTGCAATCTTGAAAATTCAACAACAGAATCTTTTATTATGTCTGACATACCGGGCATTCTATCACCTCCGATTTGTGGAAACATGGTTACAGTTCTTTTTATGATAGTATCACAGCCAGGAAACAAAGTCTGTTTTTTTCGAAATCTTCATGTGGGCATCTTGATATGGGCCATGTAACAGCTGCCGGATAATAATAATTATGCATATGGAAGGTACCTCCCTGCATATACTGAATCAGCATAGCAAGGGGGTATTTTTATGGAACAGTTTTCTGTATATAAGGACATAAAAGCCAGGACAGGAGGAGAAATCTACCTGGGAGTGGTGGGGCCGGTCCGCACGGGAAAGTCCACCTTTATCAAACGTTTCATGGAGCTTTTGGTGCTTCCGGCCATGGAAGACGAGCATTTGAAGAATCAGACCAGGGATGAACTGCCTCAGAGCTCCGGGGGAAAGACCATCATGACCACGGAGCCTAAGTTTATTCCCAAGGAGGCGGCAAAGCTTAAGCTGGATGACGGCATCGAAGCCAAGGTGCGTCTCATAGACTGTGTAGGCTTTATGGTGGACGGCGCTGCAGGGCATATTGAGAACCAGCAGGAGCGGCTGGTGAAAACACCCTGGTATGAGTATCAGATCCCCTTTACCAAGGCGGCGGAGATCGGCACCAGGAAGGTTATCACAGACCATTCTACCATCGGCGTCGTGGTAACCACAGACGGGACCATCGGGGATTTAAAAAGGGAAGCTTACATACCTGCGGAAGAGAAGACGGTGGAGGAATTAAAGGCCATAGGCAAGCCGTTTCTGGTGCTTCTTAACTCTACCAGGCCCTATTCGGAGGAGACGGAGAACCTGGCTAAGGAGATGGAGAAAAAGTATGATGTGACGGTTCTTCCGGTAAACTGCGAGCAGTTAAAAAAGGAGGACATTTTCCGGATTCTGGAGCGGATCCTAAAAGAGTTTCCGGTGACCCAGCTGAATTTCTTTATTCCCAAATGGCTGGAAATCCTGTCGTCGGATCACTGGCTGAAGGCAGGGGTGATTCAGACGGTGAAGGAGCTTTTGGGGAAAGTGACGCAGATGAAGGATATTACGGAAAGCCTTCTGGATGTGGTTACGGACACCATAAGGGGGATGAAGGCAGACAGGATGGATCTGTCCGACGGTACAGTCTCGGTAAATGTGGACGTAAATGACAGTTATTATTATCAGATTTTAAGTGATTATGTTGGGCTTCCCATCGAAGGGGAATATCAGCTGATGCAGACCTTAAGCAGCCTGGCAAAGATGAAGCAGGAGTATGAGAAGGTGCAGAATGCCATCAGCCAGGTACGGCTGCGGGGATATGGGGTGGTGACGCCGGAGCGGTCAGAGATCCTTTTAGATGAGCCTCAGGTTATCAGGCACGGCAACAAATACGGGGTGAAAATGAAGGCGGAGGCTCCGTCCATCAATATGATCAAAGCCCACATAGAGACAGAGATTGCCCCTATTGTAGGGAGCCAGCAGCAGGCGGAGGATCTGATTTCCTACATAAAACAGAATGCCAAAGAAAGCGACGACGGAATCTGGAACACCAATATTTTTGGAAAATCCATCCAGCAGATTGTGGAAGACGGCATCCAGGCCAAGGTATCCCAGGTAACAGAAGACTGCCAGATGAAGCTGCAGGACACCCTCCAAAAAATTATTAATGACAGTAACGGCGGTATGATTTGTATTATTATCTGATTTGTGGTAAAATGTTTACATAAGCAAAGAGCAGTGCAAAAAAGGATGGCATAAATTTTTGTCATGCTTGCATGTAAGAAAATGTATGCCATCCTTTTTCCATAGGGCCGAAGGCCTGTGAGCGAAACAGCGTGCCCCGCTTTACCGGGCATGGAGCGAAGCGAAATTGAGCTAATACACTGCGGGGGCGATAAAGCTTACACACTGCCGAAGGTATGGTAACGACAATACGACATGGGAAAATGCAAAGGAGGTACCATCTATGAAGTTAATGTTTATTGGGGCGGATCACGAGGTAACAGGCAGTTGTCATTATCTGGAATGCGGGGCGACCAAGCTTCTGGTTGACTGCGGTATGGAACAGGGAATCAATGTGTATGAGAATGCAGATTTGCCGGTCAGCTGCGCAGAGATCGATTATGTGCTGCTGACCCATGCCCACATTGATCATGCAGGTCTCATCCCTCTGATCTATGCAAAGGGATTCAGAGGGAGCATCGTCACCACTGTGGCAACCGGCGATCTGTGCAGGATTATGTTAAAGGACAGTGCCCACATTCAGGAGATGGAGGCGGAATGGAAAAACAGGAAGGCAAGGAGAGCCGGTCTGCCAGAGGTTCCGCCGCTTTACACGGTAAATGATGCTGCTGGCGCCATCGAACACCTGGAGGTCTATGAGTATGACGAGAAGACGGTGTTAAACGATGATATTGCCATCCGGTTTACCAATGCAGGGCATCTGCTGGGCTCCGCCTCCATCGAGGTATGGTGTACGGAGGGGGAGATTACCAAAAAGATTGTTTTCTCCGGTGACATTGGCAGCAAAAACAAACCTCTCATCCGGGATCCGGAGTACATCAAGGAAGCAGACTACGTGGTGATGGAGAGTACATACGGAAACCGGAAGCATGAGAGAAGAAAAGACTACACAGGGGAGTTAAGCCAGATTATCCAGGAGACCTTTGACAAAGGAGGGAATGTAGTGATTCCCGCTTTTGCAGTAGGAAGAACCCAGGAGCTTCTGTATTTCCTCAGGAAAATTAAGCTGGATCATATGGTACACGGACATGACGGCTTTGAGGTCTATGTGGACAGCCCTCTGGCCGTGGAGGCTACCCATGTGTTTAAGCAGAACCTGATTCGGTGCTATGCAGAGGAGACCAGACAGCTGGTGGCCTGCGGCATCAACCCCATCGAATTTCCGGGATTAAAGCTTTCTGTGACCAGCGAGGAGTCTGTGGCCATTAACTTTGATCCCAAGCCCAAGGTGATTATCTCCGCCTCCGGCATGTGCGATGCCGGACGTATCCGCCATCATTTAAAGCACAATCTGTGGAGAAAAGAGTGTACCATCGTGTTCGCCGGATTCCAGGCCATAGCGACTCTGGGAAGAAGCCTGGTAGATGGGGCTGCCTCTGTAAGGCTGTTTGGCGAGTCCATCGATGTGGAAGCTCAGATAAAGACTCTTCAGGGAATCAGCGGCCATGCGGATGTAGACGGGCTTTTGGAGTGGATCCGGGCGTTTGAAAAGAGACCGGAGCTGACCTTTGTGGTTCACGGTGAAGATACGGTTACCACAGAATTTGCAGAGCGTCTTACCAGGGAAGAGAAGATTCCGGCAGTGGCGCCATTCAGCGGGTCAGTGTTTGATCTGGCGGCAGGCCAGTGGCTGACCGTGACCGAAGGCATTCCGATGGAGAAGGAGAAAGAAGGCAGGAGACGTGCAGAGGGGGTATTTGCTCTTCTGGTGGCTGCCTGCGATCGCCTGCGCCGCGTAATCTTCAACAATGAAGGCGGAGCCAACAAGGATCTGGCTAAATTTGCGGAACAGATCCATGCCCTTTGCGATAAGTGGGACAGATAGAATACAATTTTGACAGGAGATGCTGACATGGGAACGGTACGTATTTTTACAGATGGTTCTGCCAGGGGGAACCCGGACGGCCCGGGAGGGTATGGGGTCGTGCTTCAGTATATTGATCAGAAGGGGATTCTTCATGAGAAGGAACTGTCGGCAGGATATGTGAGAACCACAAACAACCGGATGGAGCTGATGGCAGCTATTGCAGGGCTGGAGGCTTTAAACCGTTCCTGTGAGGTGGAGCTGTATTCTGATTCCAAGTATCTGACAGATGCATTCAACCAGGGATGGATCGACAACTGGATCAGGAACAACTGGAAACGGGGCAAGAGCGGGCCGGTAAAGAACATTGACTTGTGGAAGCGGATGCTGGCAGCTATGGAACCGCACCATGTCACCTTCCGCTGGGTAAAGGGCCATGCCGGCCACCCGGAGAATGAGCGGTGTGACCGTCTGGCTACAGCAGCGGCAGACGGCAAAGACCTTCTTACAGATGAAGGAGTGTAGAAATCTGCGGAAGTAAATTTTAATAATATCTTACAAAATATTACTAATTCTGCATGGCTATTCCATTTTTAAAACGATTGTGTTATGGTAATCTCAGAGATAACAGCGGGTGTTATACCTATGGGTATATCAAAGTGCAGGCGTATGGCCTGGCAAAAATATACGGTGAAGGAAGCAGCATATGAAGAACAAAGGGGCCTTTTACACTTTGCTGCTTATTATGGCAGTAGGGATTACCATAACAACATGTACGAATTACTTTCTGAGAGGTTCCTTAAATACAGGAACCACAGCAAAAACAGCATATGAGCAGGCAGCAGATCCGAAGGCAGCACCCCTGAAGGAAGATGGGGGGGCTGCTTCAGGAGGCATGTCAGGCATGGCTGAGACGGAAAAGCAGACCGAAAAGGCAGGAGGAAGAATGGCCAGGGGCCTGGGGGCAGACGACAAGGCAAAGAAGGAAGCAGACTGGCAGGAGGAGGAGGCCTTTGACGCAGGAGCGACAAAGGACTCTGCCATAGCCGGGGCTCCTGCAGCAGGATCCGGACAGGAAGGGGCTGCTGTGGCCTTCAGCCTGGAGGAGGATACACCGGTTGCCGCCTATTCGCCGCCAGAAGAGGACGCGGAGGGGGCGCCCGGGGCAGCAGCCGGGGCGGAGGCTTACGATCCCCCGGAGGAGATGTTGTCCGGGGATTCTCAGGAAAAGAAGCTTCAGGACAGTGAAGTGATCGTGGAGGCAGTGCGTATCTCTCCGCTGGAGACCGCTTCTTCTCAGGGAGCCAGCCAAAAGGAGGGGACGGTAAAATCTTCTTATTACCGGAACCGTCTGTCGGAACTGGACGCCCAGATTCAGAAAAACAGAGACAGCCAGACATCTAACAGTGCCAATGCCGGTTCTGTGAGCCAGAGCCTGGCGGCCGGCGAGCTGAAGCTGTGGGATAATGAGCTGAATCTGATCTATGATGAGATTTTGGACCGCCTGGATGAAAAGCAGGCAGGAGAGCTGGTGGAAGAGGAGCGGCAGTGGATGAAAGAGAGGGACCGGCTGGCAGCGGAAGCGGCCAGGGCTTCTTCAGGAGATGCACAGGAAAGCGCAGAATATACGGCCTCCCTGGCTGAATCCACCAGACTCAGGGCCTATGAGCTTTTAAACGGGTATGAATATTTGCTGGTGGATTAAAGGAGAGGGGATTGGCAGTGAATTAAGAAGGCTGTGATTTTTGGCAGTCTTCTTTTATGCATATAAGATACTCTCAAAAGGTTTTGCACCTGATTTTGTGAGAGTGCCGGAGTGCATTTTATACGGAGGAAAGGAAAAAAGGAGAATGAAAATGCGAAAGGTAAGAAGAATTGTATGTGTTTTGATGGCAGCTATGGTGGTGCTGTCCGGGTGCCAGAAAGGAGACAAAGGATCGGAAGGCAGGGATGACACCAGAAACGAAGCTGGGCTTGAAGGTGACAGCAGGACAGAGACAGAGGAGGGCAAAGAACAGAGTAAAGCTTACGAGGAGCAGAGTCCGGCACAAAAAGAGGATGAAGCTTTAAAAGACAAGGGGAATGCGGAGCAGCCGGAGGAACAGCAAAAGACAGGCAGGGAAACAATTACGATTGATATTTCAAAAGAATATATAGGCGAGTGGGAGGGCGGACAGAGGATTATCCAGGGCACCAGCTCCAAGCTGCATATTCTGGACGAGGGCTATGAGGATTTTCAGGCTGTTTTGGACGAATACGGGGAGATGGACTGGAGAGAGGTGCAAGAGATTTACCAGGAGTCCCTGCCGACGGCCCAGGAGATGTTTCAGGCAAACGGATATGCGGACTATGATATTTCCAGAGATATAAGCCTGGAACGGGCGGATAGCCAGATTGTCAGCTTTACCAACACGGAGAGCAGCTACATGGGAGGAGCCCACGGAAGTTATTACACAAAAGGGGTAAATTTTGATCCGGTTAGCGGACAGCAGCTTTCTCTTAAGGATGTGGTAGAGGATTATGATCAGGTGTATGCGTACACCAAAGAATATCTGGAGAGAGAATTCGATTCGGAAGCATTTTTCCCGGACTACCAGGATACGTTACAGGCTATGTTCTATGGAGGAGATCAGGGAGTCAGCCCTTTGGAATGGACTATGGATACTGAAAAGGTGATTCTGTATTTTAGTCAATATGTATTGGGGCCTTATTCGTCGGGAGCCTTTATCGTGGAGCTGCCTTTTGCGGCGGAGGGGCAGCAGATGGTGAAGGAAGAGTACATTGCTCAAACAGGAGGAAGTGTGAGAATGCTGTGGGAGTGGGAAGAGCTCTCTGTGGATATAGGCACAGAGAAAAGGGAACTTTCTTATGCCATACAGACCGATGAGATGAGCTTTACCAGCACCATCTCCCTGAAATGGGGGCAGCAGAGCACACAGCTGGAGATGTACGGCGCTTTTGAGCAGGCATACCTGTTCCAGAAAGCAGACGGGAGGGCGTGGGTGTATGCAGAGTGTATGGGAGATAATGACTGGCGTACTGTGTATGTCTTTGACTTGAATCAGGACACGCCTGTTTTTGCAGGCGAGACCACCGACTATATCGGGGAACATCTGGTGGATGATCCGGAGGATTTTGTACTTTATTCCCATATGGAGGCCCTAGGGACTTACATGGGATTCCGCCATTACCATGTGGGGGACAGCGGGATGCCGGAGGCTCTTGATGAAACGTATACCATTGTAAACTATGACAGAGGATGGGGCGAGTATGCCATTACTTCCAAGATAGAGCTTCCGGTCCTGATGCATGGAGAAGGAACAGAGAAAACACAGGAAACGCTGCCGGCGGGGACAAAATTTTATCTCAGGAGAACCGACAGCGGGACATTTGTGGAGATGGAGCTGGAGGATGGAAGACGGTGCGATATCCTGCTTGAGGAAGACGGATATTTCTCCAAGATCAACGGGATAAAGGAGGAGGAATGCTTTGACGGACTGAGGTATGCAGGATAGATGCAGCTGAGATGCAAAACTAAGCTGGCAGTATGGTTTTTATTTTGGACGCACTGTAAGCCGGCGGATGTGGCCGTCGCCGGAGAGCTGCTGTAAGGTGACGATAGCCATGATGTTGTATCCGCCGAAGGAGGCGATAAATTCTGCGTGGCGGTCATCTAACACAGCGGCTTCCATGATGGCGTACTGGCGGAACAGAAATTTGTTGCGGAAAAACATGGAGATGGCCTCTTTTCCGTACAGATGGTATTCGTGCTGGGTGGTTCAGTTGGGGCAGTAGTCACAGTAGTGCCCGTCGTCAGTGAACAGCCGGCCAAGGGCTGTAAAATCTTTATTTTCCATGATTTCTATAAATTGCTGGATCGGTTTCATAGAGTCCCTCCGTTTTGATTGATATTTTCTGTAACTTTTAATAAACCTTTTCTGTATTTAAAAGCGCATCCGTGCCGCCATCCACGAACATGACATTGCCGTTAACGCCTCTGGCATCTTCGGAGGAAAGGAACACAATAACCGATGCGATTTCCTCGGAATCCATCAGGGTTTCCGTCCCGTATTTGGTAGGGATAGGCAGGGCGTTTAAGGCCATTTTTGCGTTGGCAGACATGGTGGCTGTCATGGCGGTGTGGACATTGCCCGGGGCCACTGCGTTGATGCGGACTTTGTTGGCCGCATAGGTGGCGGAATGGCGGCGCATCCATCTGGCGATGGCATATTTGGTGGCTACATAGACGCTGTTTCCCACGCTGAGACTGGTCTCGTCAAGCTTTGAGACAACGTTTAAAATGCGCTGCTCATCGTCATTGTTGTTGTTGAGAAGATCAGCCAGATCCATGCGGGCAGCGCCCTGGGAAATGGTGTTGGAGGAGCCGTGGTTTGCGGATTTTACGGCCAACCATTAAGGCAGATACATCCCTGACAGATACGGAGATTAAATGGGGAGCCAGGCAGCAGGGGATCCATATTACCTGTCTGTCGGAGTTTTGCGGAAAAGATAAAGAAAGGTATCAGGGGATAATGGTCCTTAATTTTTGTGATATGGATGAGGGAGAGATCCGGGAAGCGGTGAGAAGACTGGGAAACGTGTTTGTGGAGTGGTAAGCTGTGAGGGAGTAACACACAATACAAAAGAACGCGCCGCCTGCAGCATCTGGCTGTAGGAGGCACGTTCTTTTTACAGGAACCGTATAGCAGATCCTATTCCTTCCATTAATTCTTCGCAGCATTGGCTCCTGCGATCTTGCCGAAGCACAGGGCATCGGGAACAGCATTACCGCCAACACGGTTGGTGCCGTGGATTCCTCCTGTTACCTCGCCTGCTGCATAGAAGCCGGGGATTACCTCTCCGTCGGTATTGATAACCTCCGCATTGCCGTTGATCTCCAGGCCGCCCATGGTATGATGAACTGCCGGGGAGAAGGACGGTGCGTAGAACGGACCGGTTTCGATGGTGTTTTCCCAGGTTGTACGGCCGAATTCATCCGGCTTGTCAGCCTTCACAGCTTCGTTGAACTCTTTGACTGTCTGCTCCAGGGCATCTGCCGGAACACCCATATTCTCTGCCAGCTCTGCGATGGTCTCGCCGCTGTACAGCAGGCCGTTGTCTACCATGTAGCTTAAGACCTCAGGAGTCAGGCCGCGAAGCTCTGCTTCCTTCTGGTCACATACGATGTAGAACAGCTTGTCTGTCTGAGCAAGAACGGCAGCTGCCAGAACGTCACGGCGCTGATCCTCTGCTACGAAACGTTTGCCTTCTTTATTACAATACAGGGAGCTGTTGACATAACCGGAAATACCGCCGCCGGAAACGCCATTCAGCGGCATCAGCTGAATCCAGCCCATACCAACCAGATTGGCTCCAACTGCTTCGCCCATCACGATACCATCGCCGGTAGCGCCAGGAGAGTTGTTGGTTGCTAAAGACTCGCCGATATCTTCCCACTGCTTATTGTATTTCACACGCATCTCTACATTGGCACTGAAACCGCCAGTTGCCATGATAACGCCTTTGCCAGCCTTGACGGTTACCTTGTCCCCTGCGGAATTGGTGATAACAGCGCCTGCTACCCGTCCATCTTCCACGATCAGCTCCTCGGCCTTGGTATCAAGATAGATTTCCACACCGCTTGCCGTTGTGTTCTGCTCCAGAGCGGCAATGATATCTGCACCGCTGTTGTTGGGGGTCTGATGGGAACGGTTCCAGAGAGCGCCTACTACGGTGCTGACCTGATCGGTCCACTCCACGCCATTGTCTGTCAGCCAGTTTAACGTGTCCAGGGTATTGGAGGTGAGCGTGCGCACCAGTTCTACATTTCCTTCATAATCGCCGGCATCAATACTCTGCAGGGCATGCCACTCAGGTGTGTCAAACAGGGCAGTGCTGCCGGAGGCCTTATACTCATCCCACTGCTTCTGCACTTCCGCTTTCAGCTTGGCATGGTCCTCGCTGACGTCCTCATGAGCCAGAACCTTCTCCACAGCAGAAGAAAGGGCCTCTGTCATCTGAATATCCTTCTGTCTTTCCGGATCGGCTGTGTTGAAAGCACCGCCGCAGCGGAAGGTATTGCCGCCTAAAGCGGACAGCTTCTCTACCAATATAACGCTTGCTCCTCCCTGGGATGCGGAAAGTGCTGCTGACAGGCCGGCTCCGCCGCCTCCGATTACAAGCACATCTACTTCGGAATCTGCAAGGACAGCTCCCTCTGTGTCTTCGCCTCCCTCAACAGCCACGGCCCGCAGTGCCTCTGCGTCGCCGCCTGCCTGGGCCACACAGTCTGCCACAGCGTCCAGAATCGCATTGGAGGTGTAGGTTGCACCTGATATGGTGTCCACGCCCAGGCTCTGGTACTGTACAATGGCTGCAGGGATCTTCTCAAATGCCGGATCGCTGAGCCCCTGGGTCTCAGCATGCTCTCCGATGGTAATTTCGGTGATTGCATCCTCGCTGAAGGTTACGGATAATTCTACCGGGCCGTTATTGCCCTGAGCGCTGGCCGTGTAGGTTCCTGGTTTGTAGGTACCGTCTCCGGCAGGCTCTGCAGCAGTTGTCTCTGCAGCGGTTGTTTCTGCAGCTGTGGTCTCTGCAGCTGTGGTCGGGGTATCCCCTTTGCCGCCGCATCCGCAGAGCAGAAGCATCATGGACAACAAAATTACTGCCATTTTTTTCATATCTTTACACTCCTTCCTTTTATGTATCCACATGTATGTGGTTTGTATACTGTATCATGTTTTGGGCTTTTTGCCAATTATGCCAAAAATAAATCTGTGTATTACTGTTAAAAAGTACTAAAAAAACACGATAAAAGAAGGAAAAATTGAAAAAATATGTAAAAACAGGACTGGCATGTGCGGCCGAAATGCTTCTGGCCGGTTTTTCAACATCCGTCTGTACTCCTGAAAGGGGGGTTGTCGCTGTGCTTGTATTCTTTAGGCGACATGCCTACCACTTTCTTAAAGATTCTTGAAAAATAGTACTGGTCCGAATATCCCAGCTGACGGGCGACCTCATAGACATAGGAATCAGTGGCCCGTAGAAGGCGGCAGGCCCGTTTCATCTTCAGATTGAGAAAAAAGTCCATGGGAGGGTGCTGGGTGTATTTCTGAAAGATGGCATTGAGATAGCTTTTTGACAGTTCAAATTCCTCTGCGATGTCCTCCAGCTTTAAGTTTTCTTCCAGATGCCTGGACATGTACCGGATGACATTGGTCACCTGTTTGTTTTGCTCCAGCGTGGTGTTTTCTTTTTCCCTGTGGTAGGTTTCCCCGAGGATCAGGGACAGCACCTGGGAGATGTAGATGAAATTCCCCAGGGTATAGCTGCCGTCCAGGACACGAAACAGCAGATCAAAGAGAAAGTGCATGCGGTTTGCGGCGTTTTCTGAGCTGAAGGTCACAGGCTTTTGCTGGTCTAAAGGGAAGAGACAGGTGTCCTCCCCGTTAAAATGCACCCACAGAATACTCCATGGGTCTTCCCTGCAGGCGTAGTACAGATGCTTCTTAAGACGGGGGATGCAGAATGCCTGGTTTTCGCGGAGGGTGTATTCTTGGCCTTCCACCAGGATGGTCCCTTTTCCTTCTGTGCAATAGATAAAAATATATTCTTCAATCCCTTCCCTTCTCTCACGAAAATGATGCTTTGCACAGGGGAAAAAGCCTATGTCGGTCAGATACATCCGTTTTACCTGAGGATGCTCCATATAAGCCTGAAAGGATTCTGTAGGGAGCACAATCATCTGCTCGCCCCTAAATCCGTCGGCTTTCCATTCTTGTAATCGATTCATGGACAAAGCATAGCACGTTTGTGGAAGATTGTCCATCATTGCACAGAATATGATATTTTTTTGTCTGCGCTTTTGTGTTACGATAAGGGGGAAGAAAAGGCACTGTGTTCCTGAAAAACGGATATGTCAGGGAGCTTTAAGGCATCTGCCTGGAGATGGGAAAGAGAGGTAAGTCTATGTTGTATTCACTGGAAGGGATTTGGCAGGCCCGGCTGGACGGCGGCATCAGCGGGGAGATGAGGCTTCCCGGAACCTTGGATGAAAGCGGGCTGGGATACAGAGATGCGAAGGCAAAGAAATGGCATCCTGACGTGGCGGTTGGCCGTGGGGAAGAAGAGGGCGGGCCCATTGCCACAAGGTTTACAAGAAACTATACGTATGAGGGGGAAGCCAGGCTGAGAAGAAGGATTGATTTTCAGCCGCCGGCAGAAAAAAGGGTTTTTCTGGAGGCAGAGCGGGCAAGATGCCTGCGGCTTTTCGTGGACGGGAAGGAGGTGCCTGCTTTTGTGCCTCCCTCTGTCAGCACGCCTCATGTGTTTGAGGTGACAGGCCTTCTTGACGGGGACAATGAGCTTTTGTTTCTTTCTGACAACAGCTATCCAGGGCTTCCACATGATGCCATCGTGTTTTCCTCTGCTGCCACGGATGAGACCCAGACCAACTGGAACGGCCTTTTAGGGTATCTGCGTCTCAGGACGGAGGAGCCGGTATTTTTAAACCGGGTGGAGGTGTATCCTCAGAAGAATACGCTGACTCTTCGGGCGGAGATTTCCGCGTCAGAGCTGTACAGCGGCAGGCTGACGGTCAGAGCCGAAAAGCTGGATATTTTTGTGTCCCAAGAGGTCAAGGCTTCTCCGGGGCTTACGGCTGTGGAGATAAAAAATATTCTGCTGCCGGGGAATGTGAAGCGCTGGGATGAGTATGAGGGAAATCTGTATGAGCTTACGGCAGGGCTTTCGGGCCTGGAGGAAAAAAGGGCTGTCTTTGGGATACGGGATTTCGGGGATGACGGGAGAGGACGCCTGGCTGTCAACGGCAGGACCTTTTTCCTCCGGGGAGAGGCAAACTGCGGAGTGTTTCCTGAGACAGGCCATCCGCCCATGACTGTGGAGGAATGGAGGTCAGTCCTGGAAGTATATAAATCTTATGGGGTCAACTGTATGCGGTTTCATTCCTACTGTCCGCCGGAAGCAGCGTTTACTGCCGCAGACAGGATGGGAATGATGATGCAGCCGGAGCTTTCCCACTGGAACCCTCAGGACGCGCTGGAATCGGAGGAAAGCTTTGCCTGTTATGAGACAGAGCTTACCCAGATACTCCATATGCTGGCCAACCATCCCTCTTTCGTGATGCTGACCCTGGGGAATGAGCTCCATGCCGGAAAAAGGGGGCATGAGCGGATGGAGCTTTTGCTTAACAAGGCCAGAGAGCTGGATGGAACACGATTGTATGCCAATGGCTCCAATGTCCATTACGGGACCATCGGCTGTGACAGGGCCAGCGATTTTTATACTGCCATGTCCTACTACCGGGAGCCGCTGCGGGGGACTTTTGCAGGCTCGCCGGATCAGATGGATCAGGAGAAGGAGAGGGAGGAGAAAAAGAAAGGCAAGGGAGGGCCTGCCGGGACAAAGGTGCAGAAGGGGCCTATCCGTATAAAGGGATACATAAACAACCGCTATCCTGATGCCAGAGCCAATTATGACGGTTCCATGGAAATGCTGCGAAAGGAGTTTAAAAAGCCGGTTTTCAGCTTTGAGGCAGGGCAGTTTGAGGTGCTTCCCTCCTTTGAGGAGCTGGAAGAGTTTCAGGGGATCTCAAGGCCTGACAACCTGAGGCTGGTAAAGGAAAAGGCAAAAAAGCTGGGCCTGCAGGATTTTCCGGGACAGGGGACGGCTCTGGTGGGGATGCTGAATTCCCATTTAAAGCCCAAACCCTTTGACTTTGCAAAACCGGAGAACTTTTGTGCCTTTTTTAAGGACAGCCTGCCTCTGGTGTATCTGGAAAAATACACGTATGAGACCGGGGAATGTCTGGAGGCAGACATTGTGGCGGCCAATTTCGGCAGACAGGAAATACAGGGAGAGGTGGCGTATGGGCTGGAGGGAAAGGGTGTTTCTGTCCGGGGAAAGCTGCCCTGGGTCTTATGTCCTGTGGGAGAATTAACACCCGCAGGAAGGCTTCATATTTCCCTGGAGGGGATAAAGGAACCTTCCCGTCTGAAGCTTACGGTGACAGTGGGCAGTGAGGTTAAAATTACGAATTCGTATCCTGTCTGGGTATATCCGCCGGTACAGCCGGTCTGTCCGGAGAATGTGTATGAGACAAAGCATCTGGATGAGAAGGCGAGAGACGTGCTGGCAGCAGGCGGCAGGGTATATCTGACGCCGGATTCTGATATAGAAAGCCTGCCCCGTTCGATTCAGGCCCAGTTTACCACAGATTTCTGGTCTGTGGGGACATTTCCCCAGCAGGAGGGCGGTATGGGGCAGCTGATAGATGTGTCCCATCCGATTTTTGAAACCTTTCCCACGGAGTTTCACACCAACTGGCAGTGGTGGTCCATGGCAGGACAGAGAGCGGTCATCCTTCCGAAAGCCATGAAGTCCATTGTGGCGGAGATGGACAGCTATGCCGGCATGCGGCCTATGGCCCAGCTTTTCG
This sequence comes from uncultured Hungatella sp., assembly GCA_910585435.1. Classification (GTDB taxonomy): domain Bacteria; phylum Bacillota; class Clostridia; order Lachnospirales; family Lachnospiraceae; genus UBA3402. The sequence continues at coordinate 26,867 of CAJUEJ010000025.1, forward strand.
AGTGCCGCTGCGGGGGAGGAAGGCTTCTCCTTTCTTCCATGGGGCTTCAGAATCTTAAAAAGTATCCGGAGGCTAGGGCGCTTTTGGCAGCGGTCTATGCCTATGCTGGCTCGGAGCGGTTTGCGCCGGAACAGGAGATGACCTTGGAGGAGATCGGGCGCCTGGTGGTGTAGAGTTTTGTATTGGCGGATGTTTGCCCGGGCTGTAAACCTGCATACGCCAGGCAGCAGCCGCAGGGCTTTCAGGACAGGAAACGTTGTGACTTACAGGAGTCATGGCGTTTCCTGTATTTTTTTCATAGTAAACTTCCATGCAGCTTTTGATGTTGCACCAGCCGCCCTATGAAAGTCGATTGCTCCGGGCTGCGCCCTCCCACAATCGCCGCTGGTATTCGCAATCCGGCCTGTCGGCCTACTTGCTCATACCAGCTTGCCTGGCCGATATCCATGGTTCATTGCAAGCGAGCTTGCATTCACCATGGCTGCCGTCCAGGACTTTCATAGTAAATTATAAAAAAATTATAAGAAAAATCCCTTGTATCCGTCCACATTTCATATTATACTTAAAAAGTCTTCGCTGTTCATGCTCCGGAATGGGTGTGGGCGGGTGGCGAAGGCGTATTTTGCGGCAGCGGTAAGGAGATTTTTTATGCGTGTAATAGCAGGAAGCGCCAGAAGGCTGCAGCTTAAGACTCTGGAAGGGCTGGAGACCAGGCCTACGACGGATCGTATAAAAGAGACTTTATTTAATATGATACATGACAGGCTGGCCGGCAGCCAGTTCCTGGACTGCTTTGCCGGCAGCGGCGGCATCGGGATCGAGGCCTTAAGCCGGGGAGCAGGAAGGGCTGTGTTTATAGAGAAGAATCCCAGGGCAGCGGAGTGTATCAGGCAGAATTTGAGGACGACCCATCTGGAAGAGAATGCTCTGGTTGTGACCTGTGACGCGGTTACAGGGTTAAAACGTCTGGAGGGGAAGGGATATTGTTTTGATACCATTTTTATGGACCCTCCATACAACCATGAACTGGAGAAGCAGGTGTTGGAAATTTTAAGTGTTTCAGGGCTTTTGCACGAGGAGACGGTGGTTATCGCCGAGGCTTCTCTGGAGACGGATTTTTCTTACGCCGAGGCGCTGGGATTTGAGATTATGAAGAATAAGGAATATAAGACCAATAAGCATGTGTTTTTGAGAAAGTTAAGCAAGGCTTAGACACGCTCTGGAGCCCTAAAAAACACAGAATAGGAGACCATATGTCTGTTGCGGTATACCCTGGTAGTTTTGACCCGGTGACGTTGGGGCATTATGATATAATTGAGAGAAGTGCCGATATTATGGACAAACTGATTGTGGGGGTTTTGAATAACAGTTCAAAGACCCCGCTGTTTTCCGTGGAGGAACGGGTTGACATGTTAAGGAGCGTTACCAGACACATTCCCAATGTGGAGGTGCAGTCTTTTGACGGCCTTTTGGTGGATTTTGTCAGGGCCAGCAGGGCCAAGGTGATTATCAGAGGGCTTCGGGCCATTACGGATTTTGAGTATGAGCTGCAGCTTTCCCAGACCAATCATGTGATTGCGCCGGAGGTGGATACCGTGTTTTTGACCACGAATCTGAAGTATTCTTATTTAAGCTCCAGCATTGTGAAGGAGATTGCCCAGTATCACGGGGATATCAGTGCCTTTGTCCATCCGGAAATTGCAAGAAGGATAGAGGAGAAGATGGCTAATTGATGCCGCCTGGCCGGCGGCAGGATTTATAAAGTAAGGAGGATACATAGCATGAGCAGGATTGAACAGTTGATTAATGAGATTGAAGAGTATATTGACGGCTGTAAGTTTCAGCCTTTATCCAATACAAAGATTCTGGTGAATAAGGAGGAGCTGGAGGAGCTTTTGGTGGAGCTGCGGCTTCGGGTTCCGGATGAGATCAAGCAGTATCAGAAGATTATCAGCAATCAGGACGCCATCATTAATGAGGCCAAGACCCAGGCGGATGCCCTGATTCAGGAGGCTACGGTTCAGACCAATGAGTTAGTGAATGAGCATGAGATTATGCAGAGGGCCTACAGTGCGGCCAACCAGATCGTGGAGGACGCCAATGCGCAGGCTCAGACCATTGTGGATGCGGCGGTGAATGATGCCAACAATATCAGGCAGAGTGCGATTCAGTATACAGATGATATTTTAAGGAGCCTGCAGAGTATTATTACCCATGCTATGGATGAGTCCCAGGGGCGGTTTGAGGGTTTTTTTGCTTCGCTGCGGTCTACCTATGATATTGTGGCTTCCAATCGGAATGAATTAAGCGGAGGCGGACAGGCAGACGGAGCCGGGGCGGAAGGGCCTCAGGTTGGGTGATGGAACTTTTTCCGGAGCTGTTTGCTGGATCAGCTGAGATGAGATGGCTTGCCTGCGGCTGGGGATATCAGGGGAATTGAGTGCACAGGGCTGTGATGCATAGATAGCACAGGACGGACAGGGCTGCATGCAGGATTTTCCACAGGGTATAGTGCCAGATGGAGAGGGCCTGGCTTTTCAGGACGCTTTTGGTCTGGAAGATTCCGGACAGGCCGCCGAAGGCAGCGGACAGGGTGATGAGGATTCCCTGGAGGGGAGCGGTCAGGGTGGACTTGATGGCCTGGATACCAGTGGTTATTTCTACAATGCCTAAAAAGAGGGCTTTCCAGAAAAGGGAGATGGCGGGGGTCTGGCGGATGAAGGCGGCCAGGATGGAGAAGAGCATAATATATCCGCCGATTTTTACCATTATTTCAAAGGAATTCATCATAATAGTGTCAAAAGAGGTCTGTGCAGCTTGTTCAGGCCTGTTTGTGTTATCCTGAGGGTGAAATCCGTATGCTTTGCGGGCAAGGAAGGACAGAGGGAGGATGGGCAGGTACAGGGACAGAAGGAGGGCAGCTGTGGGGGCCGGGGCGGCAGGGGAAGGGATCAGTCCGGAGGCTGCGTAGCCTAACAGGAACATGGGGCTTGGATGGTTGGTGATAGCTAAAAGATAGCGGGCTTCCAGGGGGGAGAGGAGGCCCTGATCTGCAAATTCGCTGCAGGTTTTGGCACCCATGGGATAGCCGCACAGGAGGCCGGAGATGAGGACGTAGCAGCCGTTGCCGGACAGCTTAAACAGCCGGGCCAGCAGAGGGCGGAAGGGGGCGATCAGTAAGGGGATGCCTCCTAAGGAAACGATAAGGCTGGAGCAGAGCATAAAGGGGAGAAGGGTGGGAAGGACAGTCTGGAACCAGAGGAGAAGGCCCTGACATGCTCCTTCGTAGGACAGGGAGGAGTGGGTTAGGAGAAGCAGTAAAATTATGATGGCACAAGCAGCAGAGAAGGATTTTTTCATAGTCACCGGAATAGGATGTTTTATAACACTATATGAAAGAAGGAAGGATGGTTATGCAGATTATCCTGCTTCTGATTCTGGCGGTTTTTCAGGTTACGGTGACAGATTATCTGGTGACGAATCCTGATTTTTATCAGCTGGACGCATATACATGGGAGAGCGACAGGTTCAGGGCTCTGAGTCTGGGAGACATGGTGGCAGACAGGAAGACGGTGGATGTGGATGCAGTTACTGTGTGGATGATCGAGAACGAGTATGATCTGACAGATGTAAAGGAGGCGCCTGCAGTGTCAAAGCGGGTGGAGAAAAGCCGCCCGGCTGAGTATCGGAAGCTTAGGAACGCTTATGAGACCATATTTAAGGATTTAAAGTATTTTCCGGTTCCGGCCAGCACAGATGCGGGGACGCCGGATGTTACCTATGAAAACGGGTGGATGGATAACCGGACGTACGGCGGGGAGAGAGGGCATGAAGGGTGCGATATTATGGGGAACCAGAGGGCCAGAGGGTTTTACCCGGTGGTCAGCATCAGCGACGGGGTGGTGGAGAAGGTGGGATGGCTGGAAAAAGGGGGATGGCGGATTGGGGTGAGAACCCCTTCAGGGCTGTATGTGTATTATGCTCATCTGTATGACTACAGCAAGGACTGGAAGGAGGGCGACCCGGTGCGGGCAGGAGAGCTTTTGGGATTTATGGGGGACACGGGATATTCTGCCATAGAGGGGACGACAGGGAATTTTGACGTGCATCTTCATATTGGCCTGTATCTGCGGACGGATCATTATGAGGAATTAAGTGTGAACCCTTATTGGGTGCTTAAATATTTGGAGAAATATCGGTTAAGATACAGGTATTAACTATGCTCCGGGGATTGCCGGATATTTTGACATGGGATAATAGGAATAAATGGGAGAAGAGCTGTATGAAGAGAATATTAGTCATAGGAAGTCTGAATCTGGATATGGTGGTGAATGTAGATCACACGCCGGTGGTCGGGGAAACCATATTAAGTGACAGGATGGAGCTGATTCCAGGGGGCAAAGGTGCTAATCAGGCTTGTGCGGCAGGGCGTCTGGGTGGTCATGTAACCATGCTTGGCGCGGTGGGAGATGATATGTATGGAGAGATACTGATGAAAAGCCTTGGCGCGGCAGGGGTGGATATGAAAGGGATTGTAAGGAAGCAGGAGGAACCTACGGGAATTGCCCTGATTACGGTAAACCGGGACGGAGACAACTGTATTGTGGTAGTCTCCGGCGCCAATGGGGCCCTGTCCTGTAAAGATATTGACAATCACATGGATCTGCTGAAGGAGGCGGATATTGTACTCTTTCAATTAGAGATTCCTCTGGAAACTGTATGTTACGGAGCCAGAGAGGCGAAGCGATTGGGAAAGACGGTTATCCTTGATCCGGCGCCGGTTCCAAAAGAATTTCCAAAAGAGCTGTACAGCTATGTGGACATCATCAAGCCAAATGAAACCGAACTTCAAATGCTGACGGGAATCGGGGATGTGGAAAACCATCTTGCAAAGGCCTGCGGATATTTAAAGGGCCAGGGGGTTAAAAATATTCTGGTGACTCTCGGCGGGAAGGGGGTCTATCTGGATTCGGAAGAAAGCGGGACATGCCGGATTCCGGCGGTTTTGGTGGAGGCTGTGGATACTACTGCGGCGGGAGATTCCTTTACCGCAGCGCTGGCGGTTATGCTGGCGGATGGCAAAGGGCTTAGGGAGGCGGCAGTATTTGCAAATTATGTTTCCGGGATTGTAGTTACAAGGAAGGGGGCCCAGTCCTCGATCCCCACCTTGGATGAGGTGCGCCGGTTTATGGGCAGTGGAATCTGAAAGATATAAACTGTTATAAAATTCACAAAATAATATTGATTTTTGCGGGACTTTCATGTATAATCCTTTATAATGGTCGTACTAGGAATGTCCATTATGTTGGGGCTTATAAACCCCTCATATGCAGGCTGCAAATATTTAAAGAAAAGAGGTTAAAGTAAGATGGCAGAAATCAATTTAAGCAAGTACGGTATCACCGGAACCACAGAAATCGTGCACAATCCTTCTTATGATGTTTTATTTGAAGAAGAGATGAAACCGGAGCTGACTGGCTACGAAAAGGGTCAGGTGAGTGAACTTGGCGCGGTTAACGTAATGACAGGCATCTATACCGGTCGTTCACCGAAAGACAAGTTTATTGTAATGGATGAGAATTCAAAAGATACCGTATGGTGGACTTCTGATGAATACAAGAATGACAACCATCCGGCTTCAGAAGAGACCTGGAAAGTAGTGAAGGAACTGGCTTTGAAGGAGCTTTCCAACAAGAAGCTGTATGTTGTGGACGCATTCTGCGGCGCTAACAAAGACACACGTATGGCAATCCGTTTCATCGTTGAAGTGGCTTGGCAGGCTCATTTTGTTACCAACATGTTCATCCAGCCTTCTGCTGAAGAGCTTGAAAACTTTGAACCTGATTTTGTAGTTTACACTGCTTCCAAGGCAAAAGTAGAGAATTATAAAGAACTGGGCTTAAACTCAGAGACAGCTGTTGTGTTCAACATTACCAGCCGGGAGCAGGTGATTCTGAATACATGGTACGGCGGAGAGATGAAGAAGGGTATGTTCTCCATGATGAATTATTATCTGCCGCTTAAGGGCATCGCTTCCATGCACTGCTCTGCCAACACAGATATGAACGGCGAGAATACAGCAATCTTCTTCGGCCTTTCCGGTACAGGCAAGACCACTCTGTCAACAGATCCCAAGCGTCTCCTCATCGGTGATGACGAGCACGGCTGGGATGACAACGGTATCTTCAACTTTGAAGGCGGCTGCTATGCAAAGGTTATTGACCTGGACAAAGAGTCTGAGCCTGATATCTACAATGCAATCAGACGTGACGCTCTTCTTGAGAACGTAACCCTGGATGCAGAAGGAAAGATTGATTTCAAAGATAAGAGCGTAACCGAGAATACACGTGTATCTTATCCGATCAACCACATTGAGAATATTGTCCGCCCGGTATCTTCCGCTCCGGCAGCCAAGAATGTAATCTTCCTGTCAGCAGATGCTTTCGGCGTGCTTCCTCCAGTATCCATCCTTACACCAGAGCAGACACAGTACTACTTCCTGTCAGGATTTACAGCAAAGCTGGCTGGTACAGAGCGGGGCATCACAGAGCCTACACCTACCTTCTCTGCATGCTTCGGCCAGGCATTCCTGGAGCTGCATCCTACAAAATACGGCGAGGAGCTGGTTAAGAGGATGAAAGCAAATGGCGCTAAGGCATACCTTGTAAATACCGGCTGGAACGGCACCGGCAAGCGTATCACCATTAAGGATACCCGTGGTATCATCGATGCCATCTTAAACGGCGATATCCTGAATGCACCGACAAAGCAGATTCCTTACTTTAACTTCGAGGTTCCCACAGAGCTGCCAGGTGTAGATTCAGGTATTCTTGATCCTCGTGACACTTATGCAGATGCTTCCCAGTGGGAGGAGAAGGCAAAGGATCTGGCACAGAGATTTGTGAAGAACTTTGCAAAATACGAGGGCAATGAGACTGGCAAGGCTTTGGTAAAGGCTGGCCCTCAGTTATAATTTAAGATTGTTTTCGGAAGCTTATGGGGCTGTCGCTGTGACAGCCCCAATTTCTTTTGGACTGCCGGTACACCAGACGGCTGCCGGCGGCGCTTCTTTTGGCGGGCAGTCACAGAGGGAAGGCTTAAGGGAAAGGGCAGGGGGAAATGAACAGTAAAAAATATATTTTTTTTGATTTGGACGGCACATTGACAGATCCTATGACAGGGATAACCAGGTCGGTTCAGTATGCATTAAAAAGCTATGGGATTGAGGAGCCGGATTTAGAGAAGCTGACGCCTTTTATCGGCCCGCCTCTCAAGGACAGCTTTATGAAATATTACGGCTTTTCAGAGGAAAAGGCCACAGAGGCCATCGGCCGTTACCGGGAATATTTTGCGGTTACCGGGATTTTTGAGAACCAGGTGTATGACGGGATCCCCCGAATGTTAAAAAATCTGAAAGACAGGGGAAAGACCCTTCTGGTGGCTACCTCCAAGCCGGAACTGTTTGCAGAGCAGATTCTGGAGCATTTTCATTTGAAGGCGTATTTTTCCTTTGTAGGCGGGGCCAGCATGGATGAGGTACGGGTGAAAAAAGAGGATGTCATCGCCTACGTCATGGAGTCTGTAAGGATGGCGGATGTGAAAGAAGCAGTGATGGTAGGTGACAGAGAGCATGACATCATCGGCGGGAAAAAGAACGGGATGGATACCGTAGGCGTACTGTTTGGCTATGGCAGCAGGCAGGAGCTTAAGGCGGCAGGAGCAGATATACTGGCAGCGTCGGTGAAGGAACTGGAAGAGATTCTTCTGGCAAAAATGTGAGAATACAGGGATTAGTGAATGGAAAATGGGAGAAAATCCCAGGAGTTTTGTTGAATTTGCACATGGACACAGGAAAATCATCTTGTAGAAAGTGACAAAAATTAGTGAAAGTTCCAAAAATACTTACATTTTTCTTATAAAAATGGTAAAATAACGGTATACTAATTATTAGAAGGAAAACAATAGTTTGATTTGATGTCAGGGACTAATTAAGAAAGGATGGGTGGCTTGTTTAAAAAAGGTGAGTATATCGTTTATGGTACGACCGGCGTGTGTATGGTAAAAGACATTACAACGATGGACAGGGAGGATGCTCCGAAAGAGAAGCTGTATTATGTATTGGAGCCTGCGAAGACAGCAGGGGGAATGATCATGACTCCTGTTGAGGGCAACAAGAGCATTATGCGCAAGGTACTGACAAAGGAAGAGGCTTATGAACTGCTTGACGGGATTAAAACCATAGACAAGCTGTGGGTTTCTGACGAGAAGCAGCGGGAGAGCAGGTACAGAGAGGCGTTAAAGACCTGTGACTGTAAAGCGTGGATTGGGATCATCAAGACTCTGTATGTGCGTAAGAAAGACAGGATGGTTCGGGGAAAACGGCTGACGGAAGTGGATGAACGGTATATGAAGAAGGCCAAGGAGAATCTTCAGGGAGAATTGGCTATTACGCTGGGGATTTCTGAGGGAGAAGTGGAGCGGTTTATCCTGGACAGGATCGGCGAGGAGGAGAGTCATTGACGATGAAATAATAGATTTGTGGAGAATACTATGGCTTTGGAAAACAAATTAGGTATTAATAATTCGGCAGAACTTGCAAGAGCAGAAGAAAAAATAAGCAAGGCTAAAGCCATCAAATTATATGAAAGCAGCATTGTTGAAGAATTTGAAGTTGGAAAATTTTCTGGGCTTGTCAAAATTCATAAATTCTTGTTTGAAGAACTATATGATTTTGCTGGAAAAGTAAGAACAGTAAATATTGCAAAAGGCAATTTTAGGTTTGCTCCTGTAATGTATTTGGACGCTGCACTAAAACATATTGATGCTATGCCGCAATCTAATTTAGACGAAATAATTGAAAAATATGTAGAAATGAACGTTGCACATCCTTTTAGGGAAGGTAATGGAAGAAGTACACGCATATGGTTAGACTTGATTTTGAAAAAGGAATTAAAAGTCGTCGTAGACTGGAACAAAGTTGACAAAGAAGACTATTTGCTTGCTATGGAAAGAAGCCCAATTAAAGATGTGGAAATTAAGGTTTTACTGAAGAATGCATTAACAGATCAGATAGATAATCGGGAAGTATATATGAAGGGAATTGATGTAAGTTATTACTATGAGGGGTATAATACATTTAAGACAGAGGAATTGAATTGATTACTTGGTCGAAACATATCACGAAGACGAAGAACGGATTAAAAAGAATGTACTCTCGGAGTCTCTTTGTGCCTGATTTTGTGAGATGATTTTTTGTCCTATGTGCATAAATTTATGAGGCGTACGTGGAACGTACGTTGATTAATCCCCGGTGCATAGGACGGAAAATCAGCCGCAAAGGCAGGTGCAAGAGAGATTCCGAGAGTACATAAGATGAAAAAGGAGGAGTTGGAAGAGCTTTTAGAAGAGTATGAAGACCATAGCAGTATGTTTCCTCATGGCGATGAATACGATGGCTCTCACGAATGGGATTAAATAAATATAAGATAATTAATTTATTTGAAAGCATTTGGAATTTAAATTCCAGGCGCTTTTTATTATACAAAAAATTGCATATTGTAGGATGTTTTAGTATGAGCATAGTTGTGGTAATGAACGAAAAACAAGGAATCAGCTTGCTTTGTGGAATTGGTGTTGTATTAGGAATTATTAGTGTGCTTACAATTCTATTAAGTGTGGTTATTTTTTTCTTCCAAAGCAAGAAAGCAACAAAATGAACAGATATTGAATTTTCATCGTATACCATGTATAATGGGGCAATAGACAAAGAGAGGCAGAGGACAATGCTTTATGAAAATACAGTTGCCGGAGGCATATAAAGAGTCTGTGAAAGCTTTGCTGGGAGAGGAATATGACGCTTATCTGGAAAGCTTTCAGCACCCTTTCAAACGGGGGCTTCGTGTCAATACGCTAAAATGGACTCCTCAGGAGTGTGTATCCAGAATGAGCCGAAACGGCATATGCCACGGCCTGACCCCAATTCCCTGGATCTCCAATGGCTTTTTTTATGAGGAAGGGGCAAAGCTGTCCAAGGATCCCTACTATTATGCAGGGCTTTACTATCTTCAGGAGCCCAGTGCCATGATGCCTGCCTCTGTCCTGCCTGTACAGCCGGGGGACAAGGTGCTGGATTTGTGCGCCGCCCCGGGAGGAAAGAGTACAGAGCTGGGAGCAAAGCTTAAGGGAAAGGGGCTTCTGTTTGCCAATGATATCAGCACCTCCAGGGCCAGGGCGCTTCTTAAAAACCTGGAGCTGTTTGGGATTCCGGGCATCTGCGTTGCCAGCGAAAGCCCGGAGAAGCTTGCCCTGGCGTATCCGGAATACTTTGACAAGATACTGGTGGATGCCCCCTGTTCCGGAGAAGGTATGTTTCGGAAAGAACCGGACATGGTAAAAGACTGGGTGGAGAAAGGGCCAGGGTATTACGGCCCCATTCAGAGGGAGATTGTGGAGCAGGCTATCACCATGCTGAAGCCGGAAGGCATTCTGGTATATTCTACCTGCACATTTTCCAGAACAGAGGATGAGGAAGTGATTCTGGAGGTTCTGAAGAAGCACAGGGAGATGGAGCTGGTTCCTATCCCCAGGTTTGAAGGGGCCTGCGACGGGGCAGGGCTGCCTGGATGCATCCGCCTGTTTCCTCACAAAATCCCAGGGGAAGGACATTTTCTGGCTATGCTCAGGAAGAAGGAGAGCGGGGAAAGGGATAAAAAGCAGCCGGGTCTGTCTGCAGAGGGGACGGGAAGGATGCCAAAAAAGATGCCTGGAGAGATGCCGGGAAAGATGCCGCGCCGTCTTGAGAAGAACAGGGAGTTCATGGAATTTATGGAGAAACTTCCCGGGGTATATGAGCCAGGGCGCTTTTTTGTTCTTCAGGATTCGGTCTATTACCTGCCGGAGGATTTTACCGTGCAGGCAGGGCTTCGGTATCTGCGGACAGGCCTGTTTGTGGGAAGCATAAAGAACGAAAGATTTGAGCCAAGCCAGGCTCTGGCTATGACCTTAGGCCAGGATACCTTTGAGGACAGTATCTCTTTTTCGCGGGAAGATGAGAGGGTGATCCGGTATCTTAAGGGGGAGACCATTTTGCTGACAGACAGGGAGAAGGTGAAAAAGGGCTGGCAGCTGGTATGTGTGGACGGCTTTGCCTTAGGATTTGCAAAAGGGGCAGGTACGGTTTTAAAAAATAAATATTATCCTGGATGGCGGTGGACGTGATGGGTGAAAAGATTCGGTTGGATAAATACCTGGCAGAGATGGGGCTTGGAACACGAAGCCAGATAAAGGAGGCGGCAAGGAAGGGCAGAATCAGGGTTAACGGGGTGACAGAAAAGGGCGCCGAGAAAAAGATTGATCCGGACAGTGACACGGTGTTGTTTGACGGCCAGGAGATCACTTATGTGAGGATGGAGTACTATCTGCTAAATAAGCCTCAGGGGGTGGTATCCGCCACGGAGGACACCCTTCACAAAACAGTGCTGGATTTGATTGACGGAAAACGGAAGAAGGAGCTGTTTCCTGTGGGAAGGCTGGACATCGATACGGAGGGGCTGCTTCTGATTACCAATGACGGGGACCTGGCCCACCGGCTTCTGTCGCCGAGGCACCATGTGGATAAAGTGTATTATGCGGTTGTAGACGGAGAACTGCCAGAAGACGCCCCCCAGCAGTTTAAGAAGGGGATCACCCTGAAGGACGGGATGGTAACCATGCCTGCAGGGCTGGAGATAAAGGAGGCAGGCAAAGGCACTGCCCAGGTGCTTGTGACTATACAGGAGGGGAAATTCCATCAGGTAAAGCGGATGTTTCAGGCCATGGGCTGCAGGGTCACATATTTAAAACGGCTGTCCATGGGGCCCTTAAGGCTGGATGAAGGGCTTCGGCCGGGAGAGTACCGTCCTCTGACAGAGGAGGAGGTTCAGGCGCTGAAGCAATAAACTATACGGAAAGAGAAAAGGATAAAAGCCATGAATTTAGACAATATAAAAGCAGTGATATTTGATTTGGACGGTACCCTGGTAGACTCTATGTGGATGTGGCATGCCATTGACGTGGAATTTTTGAGAGAATACGGCTACGAGTGTCCCGAGGATTTACACAAGGTGATTGAGGGGATGAGCTTTTCGGAGACTGCCGTCTATTTTAAGGAGCGGTTCTGTCTTCCCCTGAGCCTGGAGGAAATAAAAGCCATATGGACCCGGATGTCCATCGACAAATACCGGTGTGAGGTTCCCCTGAAACCAGGGGTCAGAGAATTTTTGGCGCTTATAAAGGAAAAGGACATAAAATGCGGCATTGCCACCAGCAACGGGCGGGAATTGGTGGACACGGTTCTGCGTTCTCTTGGGATTGAAGAATATTTTCAGGCGGTAACCACAGCCTGTGAGGTGAAGGCAGGAAAACCGGAGCCGGATATCTATCTGTATGTGGCCGGCCAGCTGGGGGTGGAGCCCAAGGACTGCCTGGTTTTTGAGGATATACCGGCAGGTATTCTGGCTGGAAAGCGAGCGGGGATGAAGGTGTGCGCCGTGGAGGATGAGTTTTCCCGTCTCATGAAAGAGGAAAAGCTGGCTTTGGCAGACTGGTTTATTGAGGATTATTTTGAGATTCTTAAAGAGAAGCCTGAGAGGGTGCCGGCAGGGAGTGAAGAATAAGCTTCTTTACGGAAGGAGTTTCATCGGGAAAAGGATGTGAGAGATTATGAAGCCGGATTTTTTGCCTGTAAACAGAGAGGATATGAGCATCCGGGGATGGAAACAGTGTGATTTTGTGTATATTTCGGGGGATGCCTATGTGGATCATCCCTCTTTTGGCCATGCCATTATCACCAGGCTTCTGGAGGCCCGCGGTTACAAGGTGGGGATCATTGCCCAGCCGGACTGGAAGGACAAAACCAGTGTGCAGGTTCTTGGGAAGCCGCGGCTTGGGTTTCTTGTTTCTGCAGGGAATATGGATTCCATGGTGAATCATTATTCTGTGTCCAAAAAACGGAGAAGCCAGGATTCTTATACGCCGGGGGGCGTCATGGGAAGGCGGCCGGATTATGCCACAGTTGTGTACTGCAACCTGATTCGAGCCGTGTATAAAGACAGCCCCATCATCATAGGCGGAATCGAGGCCAGCTTAAGGCGGCTGGCCCACTATGATTACTGGTCAGACAAGCTGAAACGTTCGATCCTGCTGGATTCCCAGGCGGATATTCTTTCCTATGGTATGGGGGAGCGATCGGTTGTGGAGATCGCAGATGCTTTGGAAAGCGGGATGGATGTGTCGGATATTACATTTGTAGACGGAACGGTCTACAAGGCAAAGGATCTGGAGTCTGTGTATGATTATCACATGCTGCCCGGGTTTAAGGATTTAAAAAAGGATAAGAAGGAGTATGCCAGAAGCTTTTTTATTCAATACAGCAACACCGACCCATTTACAGGAAAACGGCTGGTGGAGCCTTATGAGGACAATCTGTTTGTGGTGCAGAACCCTCCGTCAAAGCCCTTAAGCGAGGCGGAGATGGATGGGATTTATGATCTTCCTTATATGAGGAATTATCACCCGTCCTATGAGGAGGAAGGCGGGGTTCCTGCTATCCGGGAAATTAAATTCAGCCTTATCAGCAACAGGGGGTGTTTTGGGGCATGCAGTTTTTGCGCTTTGACCTTTCATCAGGGGAGAATCATCCAGGCCAGGAGCCATGAGTCTCTCATAAACGAAGCCAGGCTTCTGACCGAGGAGCCGGATTTTAAAGGGTACATCCATGATGTGGGAGGGCCTACGGCGGATTTCCGTTTTCCTGCCTGCGAAAAACAGCTGACGAAAGGGGCCTGCCCTGGCAGGCAGTGCCTGTTTCCGGAACCCTGTAAAAGCTTGCGGGCCGACCACAGAGACTATATAAGCCTTTTGAGAAAGCTGCGGGCTCTCCCTAAGGTGAAGAAGGTTTTTATCCGCTCTGGGATCCGGTTTGACTATGTGCTGGCGGATCAGAGCAGGGAATTTTTGAGGGAGCTGTGTGAACATCATGTCAGCGGGCAGTTAAAGGTGGCGCCAGAGCATGTGGCGGATCCGGTGTTAAAGCGCATGGGAAAGCCGGGAAACCATGTGTACCGCCGGTTTGTGAAGGAATACTGTGAAATGAATAAAAAGTTGGGGAAGGAACAGTATCTGGTTCCCTACCTGATGTCCTCCCATCCCGGATCCACGATGAAGGAGGCAGTGGAGCTGGCAGAGTATCTGCGGGATCTGGGGTATATGCCGGAGCAGGTCCAGGATTTTTACCCTACGCCGTCTACCATTTCTACCTGCATGTATTACACAGGGTATGACTGCCGCACCATGGAGAAGGTCTATGTCCCTGTGAACCCTCACGAGAAGGCCATGCAGAGGGCGCTGATTCAGTACCGGAATCCCAAGAACTATGAACTGGTGGAGGAGGCCCTTAAGGCAGCCGGGCGGACGGATCTCATCGGATATGACAGGAAATGCCTGATTCGGCCAAGAGGCAGCAGCAGCTATGAAAACAGGATGGTGAAGCAGAAGAAAAATCCGGCCAAAGCCGGCAGAGGATATGAAAACAGCGGTGGGAAAAGAGATGGAGACCGGAAAGGAAATCCAGAAGCTTTTGGAAAGAAGACGAAAAGGACTATTCGGAATGTGCATAAGAAGAAAACGGTGAAATAAGAGGAGGATTCGTATGTTCAGGGAAATGCGCAGAAACAGGCAGATGCTGTCAGAGGAGGAGTGTGTTGCCATCTTGGAGAGAGGAAGCGCAGGGGTTCTGTCGCTGCAGGGAGACGACGGGTATCCCTATGGAGTTCCCATAAGCTATGTGTATCACAAGGGTAAGCTGTATTTTCACAGCGCAGCACAGGGACATAAGATCGATGCCGTGAAAAACAGCCCCAGGGCATCTTTTTGTGTGATAGCAGATGATTTGGTGGTTCCCGAAACGTATACCACCCTGTTTCGCAGCGTTGTGGTATTCGGGCAGATCCAGGTGATTGAGGATGAGGAAGAGAAAAGAAAGGCCCTGGGGATTCTGGGGAAGAAATACCATCCTCTTGATACAGAGGCTCACCGTATGGACGTGGTGGATAAAAGCCTTGGGAGAGTGTGTATGCTGGAGCTGGGGATTGCGCATATGACAGGGAAAGAGGCCAGGGAGCTGGCGAATATGAAAGAATCATAAACTCCCGGAGTCTGGACGAATCAGGCACAGAGAGACAGGGGGAGCACAAAATAAAAGTCAGGAGGCAGGCTATGAAAATTGCAATTATTACAGGAGCGTCTTCCGGTATGGGAAGAGAGATGGCCGTGCAGATCGGGGATCGTTTCAGCAGGATTGAGGAAATCTGGCTGATCGCCAGGAGAAAAGAGCGGCTGGAGGAGCTAAAAGGGCGCCTTCCGGCCAGAATCCGTTGTTTTGGGATGGATATCACCTGCGAGGAACAGAGAAAAGCCCTTAAAAAAGCCCTGGAGCAGGAGAAGCCGGATGTAAAGATTCTGGTAAATTCTGCAGGCTTTGGCAAAATCGGCCGGATCGGAGAGCTGGATATGGAAGAAGAATGCGGCATGGTCCGTTTAAACTGTGAGGCACTGTGTGCGGTTACCCATATGGTTTTGCCCTATATGAGAAAAAACAGCCGGATCATCCAGCTGGCTTCCTCGGCGGCTTTTCTGCCTCAGCCTAAATTTGGCATCTATGCGGCTACCAAGTCCTTTGTCTTAAGCTACAGCAGGGCTTTGGGGGCGGAGCTAAAGAAAAGGGGGATCTGTGTCACTGCCGTGTGCCCAGGGCCGGTGGATACGGAGTTTTTTGAGATTGCGGAGACCACGGGGCGTATTCCTCTGTATAAAAAACTGACCATGGCAAATCCCCGGAAGGTGGTAAGCAAAGCTTTGAGAGACAGCGGCATGGGAAAAACCGTATCAGTTTACGGAGCTTTGATGAATGGATTTTGTATCCTTGCAAAAATTGTCCCTCACAGCCTGCTCATAGATATGATGGGGCGGTTGGGCTGATTTTTATACCCAAAATAAACAGACAGAAAGGCGCCTAAAATGGCAGAACAAGTAAAAGGTAAAAAAGTAAAAGGACAATACGGATATCGGGATTATCACAGGAAGATACAGCTTATGAAGGTGCTTTTCGGCGCTGCCATGATCCTAGTGCAGCTTTTGGCCAGAAATTTTACGGAAAATCAGGCAGCCAGAAATGTGCTGACCCTGATGGCGATCCTGTCTGTGCTTCCCACGGCCAATGTGGCATCTCCTCTTCTGGCCTCCTGGAAATATAAGACCTGCTCCCCTGAGCTGTTTCAAAAGACATGTGGCCTGGAAAAGACAGGGCTTCTCCTCTACGATCTCATAGTCACGTCAAAAGAGATGATCCTTCCCCTGGATGTGGTTATGGTCCACCCCAATACGGTGGTGGCCTACTGTTCTTCGCCTAAAATCGATGCAAAAAAGGCGGAAAAGTATTTAAATGAGACATTTCAGGCTCACAGACTGGATGGCAACGTAAAGATTATATCGGAAGAGAGGCAGTTTGTGAAGCGGGTTCGGGAGCTGAAACCTATGGGAGAGTATGAGGACGACGGAAGCGTAGAGTATGGGGCAGGGGTTTTGAAGAGCTTGTCTATGTGAGGCAGGGAGAGATTCAGATTATGAAAACATTGATGGTCACAGAAAAGGAGGCAGGTCAGCGCCTTGATAAACTTCTGGCCAAGTACTTAAATCTTGCAGGCAGAGGGTTTATATACAAAATGCTTCGCAAGAAAAATATAACGGTAAACGGAAAGAAATGCGATGGTTCGGAGAAATTATCCGAAGGAGATGAGATAAAGCTGTTTTTGTCTGAGGAGACTCTGCAAAAATTTTCTCAGATCCAGGTTCAGAAAGTGAGAGACATCCAATTATCTGTAATCTATGAGGATGCTCATATTCTGCTGATCAATAAGCCTTCTGGCATGCTGTCTCAAAAGGCTAAGGAGGGGGATGAGTCTTTGGTGGAGTATGTGATTGACTACTTATTGAAGAACGGAGATTTGTCCAAGGAAGACCTGGCGACTTTCAGGCCCTCTGTATGCAATCGCCTGGATCGGAACACCAGCGGGCTGGTGGCAGCAGGAAAATCCCTTCCCGGTCTGCAGATTTTGTCTGAGGTGTTCAGAGACCGGAGCCTGCACAAATATTATTATTGTGTGGTAAAGGGGGCTTTGAAGGGAAAAAAGACCATCAATGGGTTTTTGTTAAAGGATGAAAAAACCAATCAGGTTAAGATTTTTAAGGATCAGGTTTGGGACAGCCAGCCCATTATTACAACGTATGAGCCAGTTTCTGTGTTTGATAATTATACGCTTTTAAAGGTGACACTGGTTACAGGGCGGACTCACCAGATTCGGGCCCATTTATCTTCTATTGGGTATCCCCTGGTGGGGGATGGAAAATATGGAGATGCAGGGGTTAACGAAGAGGCCAGGAGGCGGTTTGGAATTCGGTATCAGATGCTTCATTCCTTTCAGATGCAATTTCCGGATCTTCCAGAACCTCTTTCCTATCTGTCAGGAAGACTGTTTACGGCCCCTCTTCCAGAGGAGTTTAAAAGGATATGCAGCCAGTGGGTGACAGGGAGAGATAGGAAATGAAGATTGACTATGACAAGCTGCTCACAACTGCGGAGCGGGTACATATACGGATTCTCCAGGTTTTGAATGTGCTTTTGACCATAGCTTTGTGGCTTCTGGTTCTGGGCGGCGGATATGTAAGCTACAGTTGGTTTCACAGCGGATTCAGGATTTCCAATGTTGTTTTCACTATTCTGCTGCTGTTTGTGTATCTTCTGTTTTGGGCTTTTTTAATCTGGATGTGCCTTCTGTGCAAAAGGCTGAGAATCGCCAAAAGACTTCTGGTCTGGCTTTTTTTGTGGATTCCGGTTGTGAACTTCGGCCTGGCCCTGTACGTAAGGGGGCTGGCAAAGCAGGAGATTGACCATACGCTCCACAAAATCCGGCTGGATCAGGTGCGGGTGGAAAAGCAGATATGCAGCACCCGTTATCCCCTTCTGCTGGTACACGGCGTTGGGTTTCGGGATTTTCATTATTTTAATTACTGGGGGCGGATTCCAAGGGAGCTGGTGCGCAACGGGGCTAAGGTTTATTACGGGCACCAGGAGGCCTGGGGGACCGTGGAGGATAACGGACAGATTTTAAAGGACAAAATCATGGAGATTGTCAGGGAAACCGGGTGCGGGAAAGTAAATATCATCGCCCATTCCAAAGGCGGCCTGGATGCAAGGTATGTCATAAGCGGTCTTGGCATGGCCCCTTTTGTGGCGTCTCTGACTACCATCAATACGCCTCACCGGGGATCCAGGCTGGTGGATTTTCTGAAAAAGCTGCCGGATGGTGTCTACCGCGGCATATGCAGGATGATAGACCTGTATTTCGGCAGGCTTGGGGATAAAAATCCCAATGCCTATGTTGCCAGCCGTCAGCTTTCGGAAGCCTATGCCAGAGAGTTTAACGAGAAATACCCTGATGTGGACGGGGTGTATTACCAGAGCTATGCCAGCCTGATGAAGCACGGCTTCAGCAGCAAGCTTTTATGCGTCCCCTACTGGATTTTAAAGGCTTTGGATACAAAAAGCGACGGGTTGGTGACAGTGGAATCCGCCATGTGGGCAGATTTTCAGGGTGTGGTGACAAACCGGTATTTAAGAGGGATTTCTCATGGGGATATGATTGATTTAACCAGAGAGGATTACAGAGGCTTCAAGGTGCTGGAATTTTACATACAGCTGGTGACAAAGCTTAAGGAGGGCGGTTTTTAAAAGGAGGCTAAGGAAGCCAGACAGGGCAGGAGAGGCAGGCCTGGCCTCCGGGAAAAGTATAGAAGAGACAGGAGAGACAGTTATGGGAACCTGGAACAGCAGAGGCCTGAGAGGCTCTACGCTGGAGGATATGATTAACCACAGCAATGAAATCTACCGGGAGAGGAAGCTGGCGCTGATCCAGAAAATCCCCACGCCCATCACGCCTATTTCCATTGACAAGGAGAGCCGCCATATTACCCTGGCCTACTTTGACCAGAAAAGTACGGTGGACTATATCGGGGCGGTGCAGGGGATTCCGGTCTGTTTTGACGCCAAGGAATGCGCGGTAAAGACATTTCCTCTCCAGAACGTACATGAGCATCAGGTCCGGTTCATGAAGGAATTTGAGGAGCAGGGAGGGATTGCCTTCATCATTCTCCACTGGACGGCTCTGGATGAGATTTACTATATTCCGTTTGGTGAGCTTTTCGGATTCTGGGAGAGAATGCAGAAGGGAGGAAGGAAAAGCTTTACCTATGATGAGATAGACCGATCCTGGCAAATCGGCCGAAAAAGAGACGTGCTGGTTCATTATCTGGAGATGATACAAAAAGATTTGGAGCAAAGAGAAGGAAAATGAAGCAGAGAGCTGCCTCTTGTGTGTTAGAAAAATATCGGATTTTACCATGTCCTGGGCAGCCTGAAAAAAGGAGAAAAATCGGAGAAAAGGGTTGAAAAATATGGTTTGTGCATATTGACTGAACCGACAGGCAAAAAATGGAGGGGTTGTGCATTAAGTTGAAAAAATTGATAAAAACGTTAAAAAAATAACAATTAAGAAGTGAAAAAGCACAAAAAATATAAAGAAAAAATAAAAAAAGTATTGTAAAATGACAAATTCTATGGTAAACTCTATCCAATGGAATATTCACAGACAACGAAGAAAGAGCGGGAGAGAGCAGATGTCGTGTTTTGAACCAAACATTTAAAGTACGATTCTGTTCTTTTTTATTTCAAAGAAGGAGGATGTTATTTGTGAAAAGAAGAAGTTTCTTTCGGGTGGTAGAACCATACCTGTATCTGGCTCCGGCCATGATTTTCTTTGTTTTATTTCTGTTCTGGCCGTTTTTTAAGACAATTCGGCTCAGCTTCGCCATGACGACGCCCTTGGGGGAGGTGGCGTCCAATGTAGGTTTAAGCAATTATATCTCCATTTTCACATCTCAGAAATTTTTAAACAGCTTGTTTGTCACCTTCAAGTATGCGATTATGACCGTGGTATTTTCCATTGCCTTTGGATTTATTCTTGCCATTGTCAGCAGCGAGGACATTAAGGGAACCAATTTTTTCCGTACTGTGTTTGCACTTCCCATGGCAATTTCCGCAGCTGCGGCATCTGTTGTATTCATGTTCATTTTCCACAGCAGTATGGGAATTTTAAATAAGGTTCTGGGAACCAACATCGGATGGCTGACCGACCCCAAATACGCACTGATTGCAGTTACCCTTGTAACGGTCTGGATGAATATCGGTCTGAATTTTATCTATGTGACTGCGGCTCTTCAGAGTGTTCCCATGGATTTGTATGAGAGCGCATCCTTAGAGGGCGCCGGCTTTTTTGATAAACACCGCCATATTACGATTCCGTGTATCTCGCCCACTCTGTTTTTCCTTCTGATTATCAACGTAATCAACGCGGTACAGGCCTATGCACAGGTAAAGATGATGACCCAGGGCGGGCCTGCCAACAGTACCAACGTTATCGTGTACGAGATTTATCAGGAAGCGTTTATGAACAGCCGGTTCGGAATGGCATGTGCGGAGTCTATGATTCTCTTTGCAATCCTGTTGGTGCTGACCCTGCTTCAGTTTAGATTAGAAAAGAAGGTGACCTATTAATGAATAGAAAAGTGATGAAGGGTATTTTTTATGCATTGAATATTTTGATGGCGCTTATTATCATTGCTCCCATCGTGTACTGCTTTAACGTTAGTATGATGTCCCTGAAAGAGGTGTTTGCAGGAAAGTTCTGGCCCGGACAGCTGATGCTGGAGAACTATGTGAGAGCCGTACAGCTGGCCCCGTTCTTTACCTTTATTAAAAACTCCCTGATTACTTCCGGCATTATTACCATAGGCCAGATTATAACCGGCGCTTTGGCTGCTTATGCATTTTCCATGATGAAGTTCAGGGGAAGGAACATTCTGTTTTTGGTTATGCTGTCCACCATGATGATTCCCAGTCAGGCCATTATCATTGCAAACTATCTGACTATCTGTGACTGGGGGCTTAAGAATACGTACACGGCGCTGGTTCTTCCCAATATGGCCACTGCATTTGCCGTGTTCAATATGAGGCAGGCATTTTTACAGCTTCCCATGGAGATTAAGGAAGCAGCGGATATTGACGGATGCGGAAACTTCCGGTTCTTCTATGAGATTGCGCTTCCGCTGGTAAGGCCTTCTATGGGTGCTCTGGGAATTTATACGTTCCTGCAGAGCTGGAATTACTACTTGTGGCCGCTGTTAATTACCGATACTGTAAATATGAGAACGGTTCAGATCGGTCTCGGAATGCTGCAGGGCGCGGAGGCTACGGATTTCAGGCCGGTTATGGCAGGCTCCATGCTTATCCTGATTCCTTCGATTCTGGCATTCGTTCTGGGCCAGAAGCAGCTGATATCCGGTTTGACTTCCGGTTCCGTAAAGGGCTGATTTTATACAGATAGTGTATCTGTGTGAGATAAATATTTTATTAACAGGAGGATTATAATGAAAAGAAGAAAATGGATGGCAGCAGGTCTGGCAGCAGTGATGGTATTATCACTGGCAGCCTGCGGTGGCGGCTCTAATTCCGGCGGCAGCGGAGAGACAACAGCAGCATCCGGCGGTGGCGGCACAGAGACAAAGGCAGAGGCATCCGGCGGCAGTGCAGACGGCAAGATTGAGATCACATTCTGGCACGCTATGGGCGGTGTAAACGGCGAGGCTACGGAGGCTGTTGTAAAAGCATTTAACGAGTCTCAGGATGAAATCGTTGTAAAGAGTGAGTATCAGGGTACCTATGACGATATGATTACAAAGCTGAAAGCGACCATGCAGAGCGGCGGTATGCCGGATGTATGTCAGATGTATGATATCGGCACAAAGTTTATGACAGACAGCGGCTTTGCCATTCCGGTTCAGGATATGTTCGAGACCACAGGCTTTGACCCAAGCTGTGTTATGGACATTATCACAAGCTATTACACTGTAGACGGAAAGCAGATGTCCATGCCATTCAACGTATCCACCCCTATGTTATATTATAACAAGGATGCGTTCAAAGCAGCAGGGCTTGACCCGGATACGCCTCCCAAGAACTTTGACGAGGTTATGGAATTCTCCAAACAGATCGTGGAAAGCGGCGCAGCCCCTGTAGGATATGCACAGGCTATCTACGGATGGTTCTTTGAGCAGCAGATCGCAGGACAGGGCCAGTACTATGCAGACAATGAGAACGGAAGAAAAGCAGCGGCTACGGCTGTTGAATTTGACAAGAACGGCACAGGCCTTAAGATTTTCGAGACCTGGAAGAATCTTCTGGATTCCGGATACGCTGCAAACTACGGAAGCACCACAGCAGATACCCAGACTGCTTTCTTTGCAGGACAGGCGGCAATCATCGTTGAGTCTACCGCTATTTTGAGAAATGCAGTAAACAGCAGTGCATTCGAGGTTGGCACCGGATACTTCCCGAAGATCGGCGACAACGCGGAGGGCGGCGTTATCATCGGCGGTGCATCTCTGTGGATGATGGACAACAAGGATGACGCGAAGAAAGATGCGGCATGGAAGTTTATTGAATTCACCACAACTCCGGAAGTACAGGCGACCTGGAGTATGTCCACCGGTTATTTTGCAATCAACCCGGCAGCCTATGAGACAGAAGAGATGAAGGCTTTCATCGCAGAGAATCCAAACTTTATGACAGCAATCAACCAGTTAAACGATGCCCCGGTTAACGGATATACGGCAGGCGTTCTCTCCGGTGTTGCCACAGAGGCCAGAATTCTCTTTAACGAGGCGATGGAGAAGACATATAACGGAGAATATACACCTCAGGAGGCAGTTGATTTCCTGGCTGAAAGTGTTAATTCCGCAATCGAGAATTACAACGCATCTACCCAATAATATTTTTAAGCGGCGGGCATAAACGGCAGTTGTTGTGTCCGCCGATTCGTATTATACTAAGAGGAAGGAAGATGTAGTTTCGGAATCTCCTGCACCTGCTTTTGCGGCTGATTTTCCGCCAGATGTGCAGGGGAGACTGAAGATATAAAGGAGGAGTTTATCATGAAGAATTTTGCTCACCGCGGTTTCAGCGGAAAGTACCCGGAGAATACTATACTGGCTTTTCAAAAGGCGCTGGAGGAAGGCGTGGACGGAATTGAGCTGGATGTGCAGCTGACTAAGGACGGAGAGCTTGTGATTATCCACGACGAGAGTGTGGACAGGACCACAGACGGCAAGGGACTGGTAGTCTCTTACACCCTTGAGGAGCTGAAAAAACTGGATGCTTCCTACATTTACAGGGGAAAGATGGGATTTAATCCTATTCCCACTTTGGGGGAATATTTTGAACTGGTGAAGGATTCCCCCATTGTCACCAATATTGAGCTTAAGACAGGAATCAATGAGTATCCCGGAATTGAGGAGAAGGTCTACGCCATGATTCAGGAATACCATCTGGAGGACAGGATTATCATTTCCAGCTTTAATCATTACAGCGTGATGCGGATGAAAGCCATGGCGCCGGAGCTGGTATATGGCTTTTTGAGCGATACCTGGATCTATGATGCAGGCAAATATACCAGGTCCCACGGGGTGGCATGCTATCATCCTTCCGTGGTGCAGCTTAAGAAAGAGATTGTGGATGAGGCAAAGGCACAGGGGATCGTGATCAACACATGGACTGTGAATACAGAGGAGCAGGTGCGGGATCTGTATGCAAAAGGCGTGGATACGGTGATCGGCAATTATCCGGATATGACAGCCAGGGTGCTGAAGGAACTGGACGGGCAGAGCTGACAGGCAGCCCGCATGTGTTAAAGTGCATTATGATTGGATAAATATAAAAGGTGGATTAGTGAAATGGGAGCAGTCGGACAGGTTACAGGGTATTTGGAAGATTTGAATCTGATCTCTATTAGTATTCGGATTTTATTATCCATGATCTGTGGAGGAGCGATTGGCGTCGAACGGGGAAGGGCCCACCAGGCAGCCGGCATGAGAACCTACATGCTGGTATGCATGGGGGCTACCATGGTTATGATGACAGGCCAGTATATGTATATTCATTTTCAGACTGGCGATCCGGCCCGTTTGGGAGCGCAGGTAGTCAGCGGGATTGGTTTTCTTGGAGCAGGCAGTATTATCATAGCCGGAAAGACGAAAATCAGAGGGCTGACTACAGCGGCAGGATTATGGACGGCGGCCTGTATCGGACTAAGCTTAGGCATTGGTTTTTATGAGGCGGGGATTGTGGCCACTTCGGCAGTTTTTCTGATCATGACCCGCTTGAGAAAACTGGAATATCATCTGATCAATGATGATGAATGGTTTCGTTTCTATGTGGAGATGGAGGAAAATGTAAAAATCAGTCGGGTTGCTCAGGAGCTGCTGTCCATAGGGATCCAGATGGGGGAGATGCGGATGGAGCAGAATGCAGAGTCTTTTCAGAAGGTAGTTATAAGTCTCTGCGATAAGAATCACAGGAGCCGGGAAGAAGTCACAAAATATCTGGAAAAGATTGACGGGATTCTGTTTGTGAAGTATACTATCTAAGACATTGATACCCTCAGCAGAAAGGGCGTATAGCTCCTGGCTGCTGAGGGTATCGATATAACAGAATAAAAAGCAGCTGAAAGAAGGTTTTAGATATGGATGTTTTACAGTTTATCCAACAGCTGAATCAGGAGACAAAGATACTTTTGGTCCTTTCGATTATCTTGTTTTCCGGGTTCATTATGACAAGGCTTACCAACACGCTGAATATGCCTAAGGTAAGCGGATATATTCTGGCAGGGATTTTGATCGGGCCGTGCTGTCTGGATTTTATCCCTCATGATACCATACATTCCATGGGATTTATCAGTGATATTGCCCTTGCATTTATTGCTTTCGGAGTCGGCAAATTTTTCAAAAAAGAAGTGATCATGAAAACGGGAAAGAGGATTATCGTGATTACGTTCAGCGAGGCTTTGGTGGCAGGTATTCTGGTAACCCTTCTTTTGAAGGTTCTGTTTCGGCTGGACTGGGGATTTGCCCTGATTCTGGGAGCTATCGCCACAGCTACGGCTCCGGCCAGCACAATGATGACAATCAATCAATACAAGGCCAAGGGGGAATTTGTCAATACCCTGCTTCAGATTGTGGCATTGGATGATGTTGTCTGCCTGCTGGCATTCAGTATTGTATCAGCCGTGATCAAAGGCTCTGCCTTAGGGACGCTCTCGGCTGCCGATATAGTGATCCCTATTGTGTACAATTTTGTGTTTATCGCGGTGGGAGTATTTTGTGGCTATTTTTTAAGCAGGCTTTTGATTCCTGCCAGAAGCCGCGACAACAGGCTGATTCTTGCCATCGCTAT
This sequence comes from uncultured Hungatella sp., assembly GCA_910585435.1. GTDB lineage: Bacteria > Bacillota > Clostridia > Lachnospirales > Lachnospiraceae > UBA3402. Next base: position 52,302 of record CAJUEJ010000025.1, read on the forward strand.
GCTTCTTGGAATTTCAGGGCTGTGCGCCATCGTGGATGTGTCGCCTCTTTTGTCGTGTATGGTATTCGGAGCTGTCTATATCAATCTGACCAGAGATAAGAAGCTGTTCCGGCAGATTAACAACTTTACGCCTCCGGTTATGTCCATCTTTTTTATTGTGTCAGGTATGAACCTGGATTTAACTGCGCTGACCACTGTGGGGGCAATCGGGGTAGCCTATTTTCTTATCAGAATCGCAGGAAAATATCTGGGTACATATGCAAGCTGCCAGCTTATGGGAACCAGCAGGGAGATCCGCAATTATATGGGCCTTGCGCTGATTCCACAGGCGGGGGTTGCCATTGGCCTTGCCTTTTTAGGGCAGAGGATTCTTCCTTCTGAGACCGGAGATCTGATGCTGGCAATTATTTTATCATCCTCTGTGCTTTACGAGATGATCGGACCTATCAGCGCCAAGGCTGCGCTGTTTCTGTCAGGGAGCATTCCGGGGAAGAATCTGATGGACATGATGGAGGTCCAGGAGGAGCCTAAGCCTCAGGAAGAGGAGACGGGAAAGTGTGCGGAAGGAGAAGAGTGGGCTTCTGAAAAAACCAGTGAAGACAAAGGGGAAGAAAATACAGAGCAGCAGAAGGAACCGGCCGACAGGGAGATTTACGGAGAAAATGCTTCTGAGGAAGAGGCGGGAGAAGAGCTTTTGAGGGAACAGGATTTTGAAGAGAGGAATTCCCAGGGGGAAAGCTTCCTGAAAGAAGGTTCAGAGGAAGAAGCTTTTGAGGAAGAGATATCTGGGGAACATGAGGAGCCGGAGGAGTATGTGATGGGACTTCCGGAGCTTCATGAATACAATAAAGGTGTCGATGAACGGGACGATTATGATGTGGAGCGGGAGAATAAACCTGGGAAGAATCGACGGAAGAAGAAGAAAAAGAAATCTGCGCAAAAAGAGAAGGGAAAGCGTGAGCAGGAGCTGTCTGAGGAACCTTAGGGGGACTCAGGCAGTTTTGGATTTTATGGGATGTACCCGATGAAAAAATAAATTTTTTGTTGCAGGGACTGAGAGGATGTGATAGAATATAGAAAAAGAACATACGTTCTGTTTTTTCGGAGGCTTATATGTTGATTCAGGAAGGGATGGGAGTGCAGGAGAAGCTGGCGCTTTTGGCGGATGCGGCCAAGTATGATGTGGCCTGCACTTCTAGCGGGGTAGACAGGAAGAATAAGCCGGGCACCCTGGGAAATGCAGTTTCTGCCGGCCTCTGCCACAGCTTTGCGGCAGACGGAAGGTGTATTTCCCTTTTGAAGATTCTGTTTACCAATCAGTGCATCTATGATTGCAGATATTGTGTGAACAGACGATCCAATGATACCAGGAGGACTGCATTTACACCGGATGAGGTGTGCAGGCTTACCATAGAGTTTTACAGGCGCAATTATATTGAGGGGCTGTTTTTAAGCTCCGGGATCCTTCACAGCCCGGATTATACCATGGATCTGCTGTATCAGACCTTGTGGAAGCTGCGGAATGAGTATCGTTTTAACGGGTATATTCATATTAAGGCCATTCCGGGGGCGGATCCGGCTTTGGTGGAGAGAGTGGGGCTTTTGGCGGATCGTATGAGTGTGAATCTGGAGCTTCCGACTTCGGAAGGGCTGAAGCGTCTGGCACCAGCTAAGACCAGGGAAAAGATTCTGAGGCCCATGCGCCAGATACAAAGGGGGATCCAGGCCCAGAGACAGGAGATTATTCCTTACAGGGGCGGGAGAAGGTTTGTTCCGGCAGGACAGAGTACACAGATGATTGTGGGAGCCACACCGGAGAATGATTATCAGATGATTTCTGTTGCGGAGGCTTTATACCGGAATTATGATTTAAAGAGGGTCTTTTATTCGGCTTTTGTCCGGGTGAACGATGACAGCCTTCTGCCTGCATTGCCAGGGGGGCCGCCTCTTCTGAGAGAGCATCGGCTGTATCAGGCAGACTGGCTGATGCGGTTTTACGGATTTGAGGCGGGGGAGCTTCTCTCCAGCAAGCAGCCTAACTTTAATGTGTTTTTGGATCCTAAGTGTGACTGGGCCCTGCGGCACCTGGAGCAGTTTCCGGTGGAGATTAACAAGGCAAGCTACGGTATGCTTTTGCGGGTGCCGGGAGTCGGTGTAAAGTCAGCGAAAAGAATTGCGGCTGCCAGGCGCAGCGCGGTCCTTGATTTTCCGGATCTGAAGAGAATCGGTGTGGTTTTAAAGAGGGCGGTTTATTTTATTACCTGTAACGGACGGATGATGTATCCTCTGAAGATAGATCAGGATTTTATCACCAGCCAGCTTCTGGGAGATGAGAGGCGGAATGCCTGGGATATCAGCCAAAGGGATGCCTACCGGCAGATGTCCATGTTTGACGATGGATTCATGCAGGTGCAACCGGATCCGGAGGAGAAGGCAGGTGTGCTGGCAGGGCAGCTGTGAGACAATGTACTCTTGGAGTCTCTCTGTGCCTGATTTTGTGAGATGATTTTTTGTCAGATGTGCATACATTTATGAGGCGTACGTGGAACATACGTTGATTAATCCCCGATGCATAGGACGGAAAATCAGCCTCAAAGGCAGGTGCAGGAGAGATTCCGAGAGTACATTACATGACAGACGAAAGGCGGAAGATGGAGGATGACGGTCTTTACGTGTACGGATACATTTGAAGGGATTCTGTGCGGGGTATATGACGCCTGGATGAGCCGTCTGGGCCATAGGAATGTGTCTCTGGAATTAAGCGGGATGGGGAATGTACAGATGTTTACAGAATACCGTCAGGTACAGGAGACGGCAGAGAAAGCAGAGAAGGTGATTCATTCTGTTCAGGAGAAGGCAGGGCAGCAGGTATATGAACAGATTTTTCGGGCATCCTTGAGTCATGAGGAGCAGAAGGCGGATCGGATTTACCGGTTTTTGATTTATGCCCTTCATTATGGAAGCGTTATCCTGGAACAGATTCAGATTCCGGCCGTATATGAGATTTTCCAGATGAACCGGAATGTTGGCAATGAGGCCCATCTTCTCATTGAGTTTATCCGTTTTTCTCAGACAAAGGACGGGGTACTGTTTGGCGTTGTAGGACCTAAAAATGATGTGACCATTCTTATGGCTCCTCATTTTGCAGACAGGCTCTGTGGAGAAAACTGGATTATATATGATGAGAAGAGGAAGAAAGCAGTGGTACACAGGGCAGGCGGGGCCTGGATGGTGGTGGAGATAGAGGAAGAGGGATGGAAGGAACGGATGGAAATGTCCGGGGATCAGCAGGAATTTGAGAGCCTGTGGAAGACGTTCCATACCCATATTGCCATTGAGGAGAGAACGAATCCGGTATGCCAGAGAGGCCACCTTCCTCTCAGGTTCCGGCCCTATATGACGGAATTTCAGTGACGGCCAGGGGGCAGGTATGGGGCAAAAAAGGCCGGGATACTGGTCTGCATGTTGCAGACAGGGAAAGATTGGATTGCAGAAGAATGGAGAAGATGATGGAGAGAGAAGAATTTTATTTTTTATCCAGTGACAGGCAGACACAGGTTCACGGATATTGCTGGAAACCAGAGGGAAAGGCTGTAGCAGCCCTGCAGCTTTCACACGGTATGATGGAGCACATCGGACGCTATGAGCGCTTTGCGGCCTGGATGGCAGAGAGAGGAGTTGTGGTCATCGGCCACGATCATCTGGGCCATGGAAAGACTGGAAGACGGGAGGATTTAAGCTTTTTCGCTGAGAAGAAGGGAGGGGTGTGCCTGGTTCAGGATCTGTTTTCGGTAACACGGATTATGGAAGAAAAGTATCCGGATATCCCACATATCCTGCTGGGACACAGCATGGGCTCTTTTATTGCCAGAAGATACCTGACGGTTCACGGGGAGCATCTGGACGGGCTGATTTTGATGGGAACGGGAGGGCAGCCTCTGTGGATGGCCTGTGCAGGGAAGCTGGCGGCAATGCTTGTGGGCGCAGTCAAGGGCAGGCGCCACCAAAGCTTTTTGATGGAGGAGATGGTTCTCGGTTCTTACAACCGCAGATTCCGTCCCAACCGTACAACCAATGACTGGCTGTCTACGGATGAGAAGCAGGTAGATAAGTTCCTGTCTGATCCCTATTGCAATATTCCGTTTTCCTGTCAGGCCTATGTAGACTTTTTTAATATACTGATTGATTTAGGGCTTCACAGGCAGTTTTGCCTTATACCCAGAAGCCTGCCTGTTCTTTTTGTTTCGGGGAATCAGGATCCGGTGGGAGGCTTTGGGAAGGGAGTGGCCAGAGTTTATAAGGAATTTCTTCATATGGGGATGAAGAGGGTTTTTATAAAGCTGTATCCCAGGGACAGGCATGAAGTGTTGAATGAGCGGAATTGGGAAGAGGTTTATAAGGATTTGTGGAGGTGGATGGAGAAGGAAGTTATTTCTGAGGGATGATTTGAAGGTGGCGGGGGGATGCTTTTGCCAGGGGAGAAAGGGGGGCCTGAGGGGCTTGCCCCCCTGTTGCCCCCCTGTTTTTGAAATTTCCCTTGCCATTTTCTGGAAATTCGGTTATAGTATCTTTATTATCTTAGAGTTCAGTCACAGTATTTCTTGTAATTGTTCTGCTATCTGCATCGGTTTCGGATGTATTTTATCACCAGGAATTTATATGTTGAAAGATCAGTGTCCTTATGGGCTCTCTGCGCTATTTTTGCCGGATGTGCGCCGGATAGGCCGGATAGAAATAGAGCTGTGGGAACGGCGTGTTAGAGGGAGTAGGGGATTCACTTCAAAGGAGGAAAAATTGTTTTATAAAGTTTGCAGTATCGGCCTTTTCGGAATGGAAGGCAGCTTGATTCATGTGGAAGCGGATGCCAGTGATGGCCTTCCCTCTTTTATTATGGTGGGAGCTTTGGCGCCGGAGGTGAGGGAGGCTCAGGACAGGGTGCGGACAGCTCTTAAAAATTCGAGATTCCGGTTTCCGCCTAAAAAGGTAACTATAAATCTGTCACCTGCGGATATACGCAAAAGCGGTACAGGATTCGATCTGGCAATCGCTGTGGGAGTATTGGGGGCCAACCAGATGCTGGGGTGTGAATTTCAGGCTCTGGAAACCTCTGTGTTTTTGGGGGAGCTGGGGCTGGACGGCCGGATAAAAGGGGTGCGGGGGGTTTTGCCTATGGTGATGAAAGCCAAAGAACAGGGCAAGGCAATCTGCTATCTGCCGTGGGAGAACAGGAGGGAGGGGCGGATGATTCCTGGGATCCGCATTATAGGAATCAGGCATATTAAGGACCTGGTGGAAATAATTAAGAACAGGGACTATCTTAAGGAGGAAACAGACGAGGAGCAGGAAGGGGAAGAAGAGGCTTCTGTGTCAGAGGCATACGGGGTGGATTATGAGCAGGTTCAGGGGCAGTTTTTGATGAAACGTGCCACGGAAGTTGCGGTGGCAGGGCGCCATAATCTTTTGTACATCGGCCCGGCAGGAACCGGGAAGACCATGATTGCGGAGCGGATCCCTACGATCATGCCGTCCTGTACGCGGCAGGAGCAGCTGGAGATTTCTAAAATATACAGTGTCTGCGGTTTACTGCCAGGGGAGCAGCCTCTTATGAGGAAACGCCCCTTTTGCCACCCGCATCACTCGGTTACGCCGCAGGCATTGACAGGGGGCGGGAAGAATCCTGTCCCGGGAGAGATGTCCCTGGCATCCAAGGGGATCTTATTTCTGGATGAACTTCCGGAGTTTTCCAGACAGGCAATCGAGGTGATGAGGCAGCCTCTGGAAAATCACAGGGTCATACTGTCCAGAGTTCATGGAAGGTACGAGTTCCCGGCGGATTTTATGCTGGTGGCTGCCATGAATCCCTGTCCCTGCGGCTACTATCCAGACAGGAACCGGTGTAACTGCAGCGAGGAACAGGTGCAGAAGTATTTAAAGAAAGTGTCGAAACCTATTTTGGATCGGATCGATATCTGTGTGGAAGCAGCGCCGGTGGCTTTCGAGGAGCTTGGAGGGAAGGCAAAGCAGGAGCCGTCTGCAAGGATACGGGAGAGAGTGGAAAGGGCAAGGGAAATCCAGAGGAAACGGTTCAGAGGAGGTCCTGTTCAGTTTAACAGTGAGATGAGGGCGGATATGCTGGAAGCGTTCTGCAGGCTGACACAGGAGGATCAACATTTTTTTAAGAGAATATATGAGGAGAAAGGGTTCAGTGCCAGAGCTTATGGGAAAATACTGAAGGTTGCCAGAACGGTTGCGGATCTGGATGAATCGGAACATATTATGCATAAACATCTGTGCGAGGCCATAGGATATCGAAGCCTGGAGGAAAAATATTGGAACAGAAGAAGATAGAGAAAGAAAAGGAATACTTATACTGGCTGTGCCAGATACCGGGGATTGGCGCGGTGTCTATGGCCCGGATGTGGGAGCTGTTGGGATCCTTCGAACGTATCTATAATATAGAAGGAACCCGTCTTGTGGACATGGGAATCCTGCCTCGAAAAGCAGGAGGAGCTTTTGACAGATGGAAGGGAAAACTGGGGGAGGAGAGAAAAAGGTATGGGGAGCTTAAAGAGAGGGGGATCCGTTTTGTATCGGTGATGGATGGGGAGTATCCCAGGCGGCTGCGATCTATCTATGATTTTCCCATGGCGCTCTATGTGAAGGGGAGGCTGCCGGAGGATACGGTTCCGTCGGCAGCGATTATAGGAGCAAGAAACTGCACCAGCTACGGAAGGCAGGTGGCCCGGATGCTGGGAAAACGCCTTGGGGAGGCGGGCATTCAGATTATCAGCGGCATGGCTCTGGGAATCGACGGAGCCGGCCATCAGGGAGCTCTGGACGGAAAGGGAAGTACCTTCGCCGTGCTGGGAAGCGGTGTGGATGTCTGCTATCCCAGGAGCCACTGGCCGTTATACTGCCAGATTCCGGAAAAAGGCGGGATATTGTCTGAATTTCCTGTGGGGGAGCAGGCCCTGCCCCAGCATTTCCCTATGAGAAACCGGATTATCAGCGGATTGGCGGATGCCATTGTGGTAGTGGAGGCCAGGGAGAGAAGCGGATCCTTGATCACGGCGGATCTGGGGCTGGAGCAGGGGAAAGAGATTTTTGCAGTCCCCGGAATGATAACCGGCCCTTTAAGCCTGGGGTGCAATCAGCTGATACGCCAGGGCGCATCTGTCGTGACGGCAGCAGAAGATATACTGGAATTCTTCCGGTTAAATGAAAAGCAAAATCTAAAACTTGGGGAAAATAATGAGAATGGGCTTGTCAAGAAAGAAAAAATGTTGTATAGTTGCCTAGATTTCCAACCCAAATATTTTGATCAGGTTGTGGTGGAAAGCGGTCTGCCTGTAGAAGAGGTGATGTGCCTTCTGACAGAACTGGAGTGGAAGGGGCTTATTCTGCAGCCGGACAGTCATTACTATGTAAAAAAAATGTAAAGCACAGCAAACCTGCGTGCGCCCGGCAGCGATATACCACCGCACAAGAAAGCCTGGCGGGCGCACTGGGCATACCTGAATTTATGCCGCCTAAGCGGCGGCGGGCTTTTAAAGTAAACCTGCGTGCGCCCGGCAGCGGACATATCACCGCACAAGAAAGTCTGGCGTGCGCACTGGGCATACCTGAATTTATGCCGCTGAACCGGCGGCGGATTTTTAAAGTAAACCTGCGTGCGCCCGGCAGCGATATACCACCGCACAAGAAAGTCTGGCGTGCGCACTGGGCATACCTGAATTTATGCCGCCGAACCGGCGGCGGATTTTTAAAGTAAAGAGGTGTCGATATGGCAAAGCATTTGGTGATAGTAGAGTCGCCAGCAAAGGTAAAAACGATTAAGAAATTTCTGGGGTCGAGTTATGAGGTGGATGCTTCTGGCGGACATGTAAGGGATTTACCTAAAAGCCAGATGGGATTCGATGTGGAGAATGACTATGAGCCCAAGTATATTACCATTCGAGGAAAGGGAGAAGTCCTTGCAAAACTGAGAAAGGAAGTAAAAAAGTCAGATATTATTTATCTGGCAACTGACCCGGATCGAGAGGGAGAAGCTATATCATGGCATCTGATGAAGGCCCTGAAGCTGGACGAGGCAGAGGGAAAGAAGGTCTATCGTATCAGCTTTAACGAAATTACCAAGAATGCGGTGAAATTATCCTTAAAATCACCACGGAATATAGATATGGATCTGGTGGACGCCCAGCAGACCAGGCGGATCCTGGATCGGATGGTGGGGTACAGTATCAGCCCTCTTCTGTGGGCCAAGGTAAAACGGGGGTTAAGTGCAGGAAGGGTCCAGTCTGTAGCACTCAGGATGATCTGTGACAGAGAAGAGGAAATCAGCGCATTTATTCCGGAGGAGTACTGGAATCTGGAAGCCCGGCTTTTAGACGGGAAATCTAAGAAACCGCTGATTGCTAAATTTCACGGGGACAAAGCAGGAAAACAGGTGATTCACAACAGACAGGAGCTGGAGCAGGTTCTGGAAGGATTAAAAGACGCTTCCTATGTGGTGAAAGAAGTAAAGCACGGGGAGAGGACCAAAAAGGCGCCCATTCCATTTACCACCAGTACGCTGCAGCAGGAGGCGTCAAAGGTGCTGAATTTTTCCACCCAGAAAACCATGCGCCTGGCACAGCAGCTGTATGAAGGCGTGGACATCAAAGGGCATGGCACCATCGCTTTGATTACCTATCTGCGTACGGACTCCACCAGGGTTGCCGAGGAAGCGGACCTGGCGGCAAGGGATTACATTGAAAAACAGTATGGAAAGGCATTTGTCTCCCAGGCAGAGGTCAAGAGGAAGGAGAACGGTAAGATTCAGGATGCCCATGAGGCGATCCGTCCCACGGATGTGACGCTGACTCCCGCGGAGATGAAGGATGCTTTATCCAGGGATTTGTTCCGCCTGTATCAGCTGATATGGAAGCGTTTTGTAGCCAGCAGGATGAAGCCAGCGGTTTACGATACTGTTTCCGTAAAGGTGCAGGCAGGGGTATATGATTTCAGCCTTTCCGCCTCCAAGCTTACCTTTGACGGATTTATGACTGTCTATGTTCAGGAGGATGAAAAGGAAGAAAGTAATGGTTTTCTGGGCAATCTGGAGCAGGGAAAGGAGCTTAAGCTGTCCGAATTAGTCAACAGCCAGCATTTTACCCAGCCTCCGGCCCATTATACAGAAGCCTCTCTTGTAAAGGCGCTGGAAGAGCAGGGAATCGGACGGCCAAGTACGTATTCGCCTACCATTACCACGATTCTTGCAAGAAGATACATTGTCAAGGAGAATAAGAATCTGTACGTGACGGAGCTTGGGGAAGTGGTGAACCATATTATGAAAGAAAACTTCCCCAGCATCGTTGACACCCAGTTTACGGCCAATATGGAATATCTGCTGGACAGCATCGGGGAAGGGGAGGTGGAGTGGAAGACTGTAGTCCGCAACTTTTACCCGGATTTAAGCGAGGCTGTGAAGAAGGCAGAGAAGGAGCTGGAATCAGTGACTATCGCAGATGAGGTGTCAGACGAACTGTGTGAGGTCTGCGGGCGGAATATGGTGATCAAATACGGCCCCCACGGAAAGTTTCTGGCCTGCCCGGGATTTCCTGACTGCAAAAATACAAAGCCGTATTTTGAGAAGGTAGGGGTTCCCTGCCCAAAATGCGGGAGAGAGGTAGTATTAAAGAAGACGAAAAAGGGCAGAAAGTACTTTGGGTGTGAAAACAATCCGGAATGTGATTTTATGTCCTGGCAGAAACCATCTGTGGAAAAGTGTCCTAACTGTGGAAGCTACATGGTGGAAAAGGGCAATAAGCTGTTGTGCAGCAATGAGCAATGCGGGTATTCCATGGCGGTTAAGGCCCCTGTTTCTCCAGCGCAGGAGGAGGGCGCCTAGGCCGGTACACCAAGGCAGGACGGAGCTTTTCCAGAGCGAAATCGAGGAGGAGCTTAAGCTGGCACACCAAGGCAGGATGGACTTATCCCAGTGCGATATCGAGGAGGGCGCTTAGGCTGGCACACCAAGACAGAACGGACTTATCCCAGAGCGATATTGAGGAGGGTGCTTAGGCCGGTACACCAAGTCAGGATGGAGCTTTTTCAGAGCGATATCGAGGAGGGGCCTAGGCCGGCACACCAAGTCAGGACGGACTAATCCCAGAGCGATATCGAAGAGAGCGCTTAAGTCAGTGTATCAGGTTACACCTGCATAGCTTGTAAAGTATGAATTTGAAGAGAAAAGAAATAAATTGTTAAAAAATTCGAAAATCTCTCATAACTGTTGTTATTTTTCAAAACATATGATACAATTCCTATATTATAGGGGAATGATAACTATTTTTTGGGTTAAAGTTTAGTCATAAAGAAAAATTCAGATAATTTAGGGCGTGAATCGGGAGTATACCTGAAAATTACTTTCTGGCAGCTGGATCAGGAATGAATTGTAAGGTGTGCTCTGGCATGGGGGCAGAAGCTGGCTAATCGATAACTTATAAACAGTGGAGAAGGAGGTTTTCGGAGAATGAGCGTTCAGTTGTTGGATAAGACACGAAAAATTGGGAAATTATTGCACAATAATAATTCTAACAAAGTAGTATTTAACGATATCTGTAAAGTTTTAGGCGAGATTCTGGAATCGAATATTCTGGTAATCAGCAAGAAAGGAAAGATTCTGGGAATCGGTCATTGGCCTGGTGTGGACGAGATAGAAGAGCTGATCGATGAGAAGCTGGGCGGCTTCGTGGATAAGATGCTGAACGAGCGTCTCCTCAGCATTCTCTCCACCAAGGAAAATGTGAATCTGGCTACCTTAGGCTTTGCAGAGGAATATGTGAAGAAGTATCAGGCGATTATCACACCGATTGACATTGCGGGGGAAAGGCTGGGAACCCTGTTTATCTATAAGGAAGACGCGCAGTATGATATTGACGATATTATTTTAAGTGAATATGGAACTACCGTGGTAGGTCTGGAAATGATGCGCTCTGTCAATGAGGAGAATGCGGAGGAGACCAGGAAGATTCAGATTGTGAAATCTGCCATCAGTACGCTGTCATTTTCCGAGCTGGAAGCCATCACCCATATATTTGACGAACTAGACGGAAACGAAGGGATTCTGGTAGCCAGCAAGATTGCAGATCGGGTAGGCATCACCCGCTCGGTGATTGTCAATGCCCTGAGGAAGTTTGAAAGTGCGGGCGTTATCGAATCCCGTTCTTCCGGAATGAAAGGGACCTACATCAAGGTGCTGAATGATGTGGTGTTTGACGAGCTGAAGCAGCTGAGTAACAGCTCAGACAGATCGGGGCGTTTACCGCGCTGACTGTAAGATATCGTGCCTTAGGGGCAAGACATAGTGGTTCAGGCATATGGCATGCGTCTACACTCTGCCCTGGCCGTTCCCTAACAGGCGTCACTGGCGCTGGGGCGGCAAAGCGATTCTGAATGGTTGTATGCTGCAATATCCCAGGAGGAATCTGAATTGCTGCGTAACTGAAAAAGACAGGTAGATCCAAGTGATAAAAAGTGCTTGCATTATGGAAATTCCTGTGTTATATTTTAGAAGTTGAGATTAAATGTCAAAAAACACGTCTGTCTGATTCTGAGGGCGGTGCCACCAAAAAGATGGTCCCCGAGGGAGTATGAGACGCAGGCGGAAGTTTAAAAACCAAACGGAGGTAGAATCATGAGTGTTATTTCTATGAAACAGCTTTTGGAAGCGGGTGTACATTTCGGGCACCAGACAAGAAGATGGAACCCTAAGATGGCTCCATACATTTACACTGAGAGAAACGGTATCTATATCATCGACCTTCAGAAGTCTGTAGGCAAGGTAGATGAGGCTTACAATGCCATTACCGATATTGTGGCTGAGGGCGGAACCATTCTGTTTGTGGGAACCAAGAAGCAGGCGCAGGATGCTATCAAGACAGAGGCAGAGCGTTGCGGTATGTTCTATGTAAATGAGAGATGGTTAGGCGGTATGCTGACTAACTTCAAGACTATCCAGAGCAGAATCGCAAGGCTGAAGGAGATCGAAGTGATGTCCGAGGACGGAACCTTTGATGTTCTTCCGAAGAAGGAAGTAATCCAGATCAAGAAAGAATGGGAAAAGTTAGAGAGAAACTTAGGCGGAATCAAAGAGATGAAGAGGATTCCGGATGCCATCTTTATCGTAGATCCTAAGAAAGAGAGAATCTGCGTTCAGGAAGCCCATACTTTAGGAATCCCGTTAATCGGTATCTGCGATACCAACTGTGATCCGGAAGAGCTGGATTATGTAATTCCAGGTAATGACGATGCAATCAGAGCCGTAAAGCTGATTGTGGCAAAGATGGCAGATGCAGTAATTGAGGCAAATCAGGGAGAAGCAGTGGACGCCTATGAAGAAGCAGGAATGGCGGAAGCAGAAGAGACTGTAGAGGAATAATGACAGGACAGATGCTTCAACCTGTTGAGACGACGGGTTGAAGCATTTTCTATACTCAGTATGTAAAAATTAATTTATTATGGAGGGAATAAACATGGCAGTTACAGCAGCAATGGTAAAAGAGTTAAGAGAAATGACCGGTGCAGGTATGATGGATTGCAAGAAGGCTCTTGCAGCTACCGACGGTGATATGGATAAAGCAGTTGAGTTTTTAAGGGAGAAGGGCCTGGCCGGCGCGGCTAAGAAGGCCGGCCGTATTGCGGCAGAAGGCATTGTAGTGACCGCTCTCACAGAGGATGCCAAGAAGGCAGTTGTGGTAGAGGTGAACGCGGAGACAGACTTTGTTGCAAAGAATGAGAAATTTCAGAACTATGCGGCAGATGTGGCAGCTCAGGCTCTGGTTACAACGGCGGCAGATATTGATGCATTTATGGCCGAGACATGGGCAAAAGATACTACTATGACAGTAAAGGATGCGCTGTCTTCTCAGATTTCCATTATCGGCGAGAATATGAACATCAGAAGATTCGAGCAGGTTGTTGAGGAGAATGGTTTCGTGGCTTCCTACATCCACGGCGGCGGCAAAATCGGTGTGCTGGTTGATGTGGAGACGGATGTTGTCAATGATGCGGTAAAAGAGATGGCTAAGAATGTAGCTATGCAGGCTGCAGCTTTAAAGCCTATGTATACGGACAGAAGCGAAGTGAGCGAGGAGTTCATCGAGCATGAGAAGGGAATTTTGATGGCTCAGATCCAGAATGATCCTAAGGAAGCTTCCAAGCCGGAAAAGGTAATCGCCGGAATGATTCAGGGAAGAATCAATAAGGAGTTGAAGGAAATCTGCCTGATGGATCAGGTTTATGTGAAGGCGGAGGACGGAAAACAGTCTGTGGATCAGTATGTGAAAGCTGTGGCGAAGGAGAACGGGGCAAACATTAAGATTAAGAAATTTGTCCGGTTTGAGACTGGCGAGGGACTGGAGAAGAAAGAGGAGAATTTCGCTGAGGAAGTGGCGAAGCAGATGGGAATGTAAGCCCTGAACCCTGAAAATTTAACATGATATGAAAAAGGCCCCAAAAGCCTTGTAAATTCCCGATTGATCGGAGAATGCAAGGTGTTTTGGGGCTTTTTGCGTGTTTTTGAAAAAGCCGCAAAATACCGTATAAAACCGTCTGAAATCACTTCAACTTGAGTATTACTCAAACTACTTGTTGAGTAAAATGAGTATCTTAAATCTTTAGCGAAGTTTACTCAAATTATTAAAAACCACATCGTTACCTTCAAAAAAAGAAAAGGAAAATAAAGAATATGAATGAAGAGAAAACGATTTATTCAAGTATGGAGCATAAGGATTTTTTTGTTCGGTCATTGAAGCGGTGCAGATATCAGGATGTCTATCATGCTGCGCTGGTGTACTGTCTGGGAATCGACAGAGATACAAGGGATCATGTAAATGAAATCTATGATTTCAAGACTGGGTTGGTGAAGACAGAGTGTCTTCATGATGGATGGCAGACTTCTGGGAGTAAGAAAATTGTCCGAATGGCTTATAACTTATATAACAATGGGACTCCAAGCGTGTTCGATTATGAGGATTCGGAAGAACAATTGACGGAATGCGGGCGGTATACGGTGGAGGAACTGTTCTGCTGTGGCTATGCGCCTTATTTCTGGCAGGCGGTGAAGATTCGGTATCCGGAGTATTGCGGGGCAGCTTAAAGAGAGACGATGGACGGAGGAAAAAAGATGGCAAAGGTCATAACCATAGCTTCGCAGAAAGGCGGAGTGGGAAAAAGTACAACTTGTGTGAATCTGGGCATTGGGCTGGCCAGGGAAGGGAAAAGAGTCCTTTTGATTGACGCGGATGCCCAGGGCAGTATGACAGCATGCCTGGGGATTGGTGAACCGGATGAACTGGATGTTACATTGGTGAGCCTGATGGAGAAGGTGGTCAATGATGAACCATGGGAGCTTGATGAGGGGATTTTGCACCATGAGGAGGGAGTGGATTTCCTTCCTGCCAATATTGAACTGGCAGGTATGGAGACAACCCTGGTGAACATGATGAGCAGGGAGACGATTCTGCGGCAGTATATTGACAGGGTTCGGGAACGGTATGATTTTATTTTGCTGGA
>CAJUEJ010000026.1 GCA_910585435.1 uncultured Hungatella sp.
TCTGGAATACGATGGTAACCAGACCTGCCTCCCTGTCATAGTCACAGATAGTCAGGGGAATCCTCTCCCCCACCTGATCCATCTTTACAATCACAAACTCTCCTGGTTCACAGGCCCTGGCTACCCTGGGCGCTTCCACGTCCATCCGATATATCTTGTCTGCCAAAAGCTCTGCCTTCACTATTTTGTACATCTGTCTCCTCCTCACATACTATGCAGCCACATCCGATACTTCCCCTCATCTGAGGGTTCATCGCAATGTTCATCATATCATTATCTTTCAAATCTGACAACCAATTCTCTGCAGATTCGTCTATCCTATATTTGCTAAAAAGCTGTCTCTTTTTCTTTCGCCGAATCTATACACGCCCCGTCTGCTGTGATAAAATAGTTTTAAAATACGGTATTCATTCAAAGGAGCAGCCAATGAAAGACCAGCGAATAGAAAACATAAAGCAGAATATATCCAAAGTTATGGTAGGCCGCGAGGACACTATTGATTTACTTTTGACAGCCCTTTTATCCCACGGCCATGTGCTTTTGGAGGATGTGCCAGGGACGGGAAAGACCATGGTTGCCAAGGCCATGTCCAAAAGCATGGATCTGGCATTCTCCAGAGTCCAGTTTACCCCGGACCTGCTGCCGTCGGATATTACAGGCCTCAACTATTTTGATCAGAAGGAAAGCCGGTTCGTCCTGCGCAAAGGCCCTGTCTTCACCCATATTCTGCTGGCAGACGAGATCAACCGTGCCACCCCCAGAACCCAGTCCAGCCTTCTGGAAGCCATGGAGGAGCGCCAGGTAACCATCGACGGAGACACCTATGTACTTAAGCAGCCCTTTTTCGTCATCGCCACCCAGAATCCGGTGGAGACCGCCGGCACATACCCTTTGCCGGAGGCACAGCTTGACCGGTTTCTGATGCAGGTTTCCATGGGATATCCTGATAAACAGGAGGAGCTGGCAATCCTTGAGCGGTTTGACGGTGAAAATCCTCTGGAATCCCTAACCCCTGTATGTACTTCCCAAGATCTGGCGGCACTGAAGCAGGTGGCACAGGAAACCTATGTGCATCCTGTCTTAAAAGAATACCTGGTTGACCTGGTTGGGGCCACCCGCCGTGACAGCCAGATACTAAACGGAGTCAGCCCCAGAGGCAGCCTTGCCCTGTTCCGAGCTGTAAAAGCCTACGCCTGCATAAAAGGCCGGGATTTTGTGGTTCCGGAAGACATCAAAGCTTTGGCTGTCCCCGTCCTGGCCCACCGCCTGACTGCTGTCCGTACCTTTGGCCTCTCTTCTGCCAACCGTCAGATCATAGAAAGGCTTCTCTCCACCGTAGCCCTTCCCACAGAAGATTGGGGAAAACGTCTATGAAGCTGATTGTCGCCGCTGCTGTGGCATGGCTTGTCTGGCTGTTGTCAGGAAGCTTTCTGAAAAAATTCTGGGAGAAGGGTTTGGCAGTCTCCTTATCCTTCACCCACAGCCAGGTGACAGAAGGACAGCAGGCATCCTTAAAAGAAATTATCACCAACAGCAAGTTTCTTCCCCTCCCTGTCCTCCACGTCAAATTCCAGATGGGAAAGGAACTGGTTTTCACAGACTCCGAAAATTTTAAGATCACGGATCAGAACTACCGCAGCGATATTTTTTCCTGTATGCCATGGCAGGAAATCCGCCGCACCCTGACCTTTGTCTGTACAAAAAGAGGATATTATTCTATCCGGCAGGCAGACTTAATCAGCTACGATCTGTTTCTGTTCAGCCGTTTTGTGTCTCACCGTCCGGTGGATACTGCCATGTATGTGTACCCTGCCCCTGCAGACCCCATGCGGCTTGCCCTGCCTTTAAGAGACCTTTTAGGGCAGGTGCTCACCAGACAGGCTTTGCTTCGCGACCCCTTTGAGATGCAGTCCATCCGCCCTTATCAGTCCTTTGACACATACCGGGATATCAACTGGAAAGCCACTGCCCGCACCGGGAATTTAAAGGTAAATGTCTATGCTCCCACCTCTTCCTGGCAGGTTACCTTTCTTTTAGATATCAATTCCGATTTGATCTGGAAGGATCACGGACTGACAGAGGAGGCCATCCGCCTGTGCGGATCTATGGCCGGCCAGCTTTTAGACAAGGGGATTCCCGTATCCCTCCACACCAACGGCATAGACTGTCTGAGCCGTCAGCCTGGCTTTTTGAAAAATGGCGCCGGCCCGGATCACTGGCGCTCTGTCATGGAGCTTCTGGCCCGGATTCTCACCGAAGGCGCCTGCGAAAGCCCGGACTGGTTTCTTTCCGGATCCCCGGCTGCCTCCACCGATCCAGGCTTTTTTTCTGACACCACCCTTTATGTTTTGATCTCCCCCAAACAGTGGGAATCCCTGGCGGCGTCTTACGATTCCCTGTGTCTACACAGCCCCGGCTCTCAGTGGATTCTTCCCATGCGCCCCGGCGACCCCTTAAGAATCTCCGAACACATAAAGTATGCAAAGCTTTTCCCCTGGGAGGTGCCTTATGACTATTCGTAAGCTATTGAATTATTGGTTTGGGAAAAAGAGAGACGGCTTTTATCTCTTTCTGGCCTTCCTTCTGGCTGCAGCCTATGCTGCAGGCGTTTGGGTGGGAAACTACGGGTACGTTTCCTGGTCCGCCATTATAAAGTACGCCTCTTTTGCAGGTTTTCTCCTGCTGACAGTCGCCGTACTTATCCATCTGAACCTTTATGCCAGCCATGAGTTTTTAAAGCTGTTTCAAAACCAGAGTCATTTTCCCAGAAAACAGATGCAGCATGTAAATTCCTTCTGTATGACTGTTTTTCTGGGGATCACCCTTTTTTCCATGACAGGGCTTTCCCTTCTGACAGAGCCTTTGTGGCCCATGATACGGCAGTGGCTTTCTTCTCTGAAGCACCCTTCAGAGCCCCGGCCCCCTGTCCCTGCCGAAGCTATCCGGCCTTCCTCCTCTGCTCCTGATTTTTCTGCCCTTTTTGGCGAACCGGCTGCGCCGCCTGTCTGGATGGAGATTGTGGATCAGGCTTTCACTGTCATCGGATATATCCTGATCGGGGCCATCGCCCTGCTCCTTGTGCGCACCGTTTTCCTTTCCATATGGAACTGGATTACCCGCCCCCGCTATTTTGACGACGACGAAAAAATATATCTAAAGCCCACTTTATCCATGGCCGGTGAAAAAGCTGCCGAATCCAGACCGGAAGGGCTCTTTTACTTTCTGTCTTACAATGGAAGAATACGGAGATATTACCGGAAAAAGATCCTGGCCGGGCAGAATAAAAGGAAAAAGACAGCACCTCCGGCCTGGGCATCTCCCATGGAGCTGGAAGAGAAATCCGGCATCCAGGATCCAACACTTCATCGGATCTACGAAAAGGCAAGATACAGCCGCCAGGGCGCGGATGAGGCAGACTGGAAATTCCTCATCTAACTTTTTATCCATGAACCACCAAGACAAGTTTGACATATTCTGTAAATATATTTATAATTAATATCACCAAAAGGTAATTTAATTACTTGATCATAGCGAAGGAGGATATCATGGATAATCAACTGATATGGACGGATGAATTCAATATCGGGATAACGCTTATTGATGAAGAACATCAGAGGCTTTTTACGATTATCAACCGGCTTTTTGCACTTGAGGCAGAAGAGAAAAGGAACAAAAGAGCATGTCAAGAGGGGATTAAGTATTTTAAAGAACATGCAATGAAGCATTTCAGTGACGAAGAAAAGTATATGGAATTGATTGCTTATGAGGATCTTGAGACTCACAGGCGTCTGCACAGAGGATTCAGGGAGAATACTCTGCCGGCCCTGGAGAAGGAACTGATAAGAGAAGATTATTCTCCCTCTTCGGTAGACCATCTTCTGGCAGTCTGTGCAGGATGGCTCATTGGACATACACTGACAGAGGACAAAGCCATCACAGGAGAAAAGATAAGCAAATGGGTGAACCTTCTGCCAGAGCAGGAGCTTGCATCTATGGAACAGGTGATCCTGAAGCTTGTGCAGAGCATGTTCCACTTAAAGGCACATGTAATCAGCGAATCGTACGGCGGTGAACGGTTCGGAAAAGGCGTCTACTACCGGCTTGTCTATGGAAGAGAACAGGATGATGAAACCTGGGAGATCCTGCTGGCCTTTGAAGATAAGATTCTTATTAACACAGTAGGCAAATTGATGGGAATCCATACCGATAAGCTTGACATCGTACTACTTAACGCAGTCAGATATACAGCATGCCAATTTGTAAGACATGTTATGTCTCATTACCCCACTGCCAATACATTCGAGATGATGGAGGAGAATCTTCTGACCTACCAACAGTTTCACCAGTTTTTCGAGAATAAGAAGCTGCAGGTCAGCCTGCTGTTTGACACGGATCAGGGATATTTTTCCTATTGTGTCGTTGCACCCCGCATCCTCTCAAAAAGCATCGGAATTCCTCTTGATGCCAGCAATGCCATGACCGAGCTTGAAAAATATCTGGCAGAGAAAGAGAGTAATAAAAAACCAAAAATCCTTCTGGTGGACGATTCCATCACCATACGGCAGCGGATACGAAGCCTGCTGTCAGAGCATTATGAGGTCTCCGAAGTAGGATCCGGTGCAGCTGCAATCAGGGCTATCACCCTGGACAGGCCGGATCTGGTGTTGCTGGACTATGAGATGCCTGTCTGCGACGGAAGCCATGTGCTGGCCATGCTTCGATCCGAAAAAGAATTTGCAGATATTCCTGTGATTTTCCTGACAAGCAAGGATGATCCGGATAGTGTAAAAAAGGTATTGTCCTTGAGGGCAGACGGCTATCTGCTGAAATATCTGAATCCTATTGATATCAAGAAAAGGATTGACGAGTATTTTAAGAAAAAAACAGGCTGCTAGGAGAGATTGAAGCTCCGGTGCTGCCCTGCAAAAATTCCGGTAAATTCAGTGTCTGAAACCAGTACTGAATTCACCGGAATTTACATTGCGTTATCTCTTATCCAACCATGAACCTCTCTGACACAGACATGTGAACGGCTCACACACGGCCTGCATACATCCGGTACACTTCTGTCAAGCGGGGATACGCATATTCAAAAAATCCTTTATACGCACTGCAGAAATAGTTTCTGTCATCCCCATCCCCGTTTACATTTTCCCGGTTGCGGCGGCAGCCGTTGCGGCACAGATAAAACCACTGGCAGCTTTTGCATTCTTCATTCACCTGTTGCGATCCTTTGATAAATCCCAGCTCCTGGCGCTTCTTATCCATAGCCTCGAAGCTGTCCTTGTTCACATTTCCCAAAAGCCATGAATCAAGGGCGTAGAAATCACAGGGATAGGTGCTTCCGTCTGCTTCTATGACCCACTGCTTCCCGCAGATCCCCCGCATATTGCAGCTCTCCGGCATACCGCCGGCCAGGATAATCATCAGATTCTCAAAATAACGGTTATATACATAGTTCCCTGCCTTCATATCCAGGTACCAGGCATCAAAAATACCTTTTAAAAATGTCTCATACCTTTTTGGCGTCAGAGAATACTCCCGTTGTCCCGGCGTCTCTCCGATGGGATCCAGGCACTCGATGTACTGCTGGTACTGCAGATGATTTTTCTGAAAAAAATGGTAGATTTTCTGGGGGGATCTGGCGGAAGCAGCTGTAACCACGCTCAGGATATTGTATTCCACCTTATATTTTTCCAGCAGACGGATGGAGGCCATGACGCGGTTAAAGGTTCCCTTCCCTTTTGCATCCTTCCGGTACCTGTCATGAATCTCTTTTGTTCCGTCCAGGGAAATTCCCACCAGGAAATGATTCTCTGCCCAAAACCTGGCCCACTCCTCATCAATCCCATATCCGTTGGTCTGAATCGCATAGTGAAACCGGACACTTCCGGCCCTGGGGCAATTCTGTACATACTCCATCAAATCCTTATAAAACCCAAGCCCGATCAACATAGGCTCCCCGCCCTGAAAGGCAAGGGTACACTCCCGGCTGCCATACTCTGCTACCCTGTCCACAATCCTGTGCATGGTATCTTCAGACATTCTCCCAAGGAGGCCGCCTTCCCGTTTATTCAGTTCATCTGCGTAAAAACAATAACTGCACCGCATGTTGCAGCTTCCTGACGCAGGTTTAATCAAAACATTTACCGGAGGCATCATCATATCCCCTTTCATCCATATCCCGGCTTTTATGGTCTGCATAAAAAATCTGCTGCCGGGCGCATGCAGGTTTCCTTCTTCTATCTTATCACAAAAAAGCTGTGTCTGCAATTTTCAAATGTACGCCCTTTCCTTGATTAATCCGTTTATACATCGTATAATACTCATATGGACGAATTTAAGAAAGGATGATTGCATGGGAAGTTTTGTAAACCGTGGTAACGAAAGTTTTTCTAGAGCAAGAAATTCTCAGATTTATATTGATAAAACCGGGCTTCTTAATTATACGAATTCTGTTATAAATACAGAACAGAGTTATATCTGCGTCAGCAGGCCAAGACGCTTCGGAAAAACTCTGACTGCCGGAATGCTGATGGCATATTATTGCAGGGGATGCAATTCCGAGACTTTGTTTACAGATTTAGCCATCGCCGATTCACCTTCTTTTAAAAAACATTTAAACCAATACGATGTGATTCACCTGGATATCGCCTATCTGCTTGTGCAGATAAAAAATCCTTCAAAAACCATATCCTGCCTCCAGGAATATGTCATTGAAGAGCTGAAAACCATCTATCCCAGCATTCTCTCCGACGACGAGCAGATGCTTCCATTTGCATTGTCTAAGATCCATCAGGCAAAAGGCGCTGCATTTATTATCATCATTGACGAATGGGATGCCATTTTCCGGGAAGACAGATATGATACCAATGCCCAGAGAGAATACATCCAGCTGCTTCGCGGACTTTTTAAGGGAGAACAGTCCAAGGATTTTGTAAAGCTGGCCTACATCACAGGCATCCTTCCAATCAAAAAATACAACAGCGAATCCGCCCTGAACAATTTCGATGAATTCACCATGGCAGGCCCCAAACGTCTGGCAGAGTACGTAGGCTTTACGGAGAGCGAGGTAGCCCGGCTATGCCAGGAATATGATATGGACTTTTCCGAAGCCGCAAGATGGTATGACGGATACTCCTTTCCCCGTATGAAACACGTATACAATCCCAATTCCATAGTCAAAGCCATGCTCTCCGGTGAATACGATAATTACTGGACAAAGACTGTCACTTATGAATCTCTGAAAAATTATATCAGCATGAATTTTGACGGGCTGAAAGACTGCGTGGTTCAGATGCTGGCAGGGGGACGCTGCCATGTAAACACAGATACATTTGAAAATGATATGACCTCCTTTAAAAGCCGTGACGATGTTCTGACAGTGCTGATTCATCTTGGATATCTGGCTTATGACCGGGACCGAAAAGAAGTCTACGTGCCTAACGAAGAGGTCCGGACAGCATTTGCCAACGCTGTGGGCGGCACTGACTGGACACCGGTGGTAGAGGCTATGGAAAAATCCCGGCGTCTGCTTACGGATACCTGGAACAAGGATGAAGAAGCCGTGGCAAAAGGTGTGGAAATGGTTCACATGGCCAATGTTTCCTTACTGGAATACAACAATGAAAATGCCCTCAGCTGTGTCATCACCCTGGCATATTATCATGCTGTCAATGAATATCCCCTGATTCGGGAGCTGCCATCCGGCAACGGCTGCGCAGACCTGGTATTCCTCCCCAGAAAATATTCAGACAAGCCGGCCATGGTAGTAGAACTGAAATATAACCATTCCGCCCAAAGCGCGATCTGGCAGATAAAGGAAAAGCATTATCCAAAAGCCCTGGAAGATTACAAGGGAAATCTGCTTTTGGTCGGGATCGGATACGATAAGAAGACTAAAATTCACAGCTGCCGGATCCAGGAATGGGCAGCCGGAGGAAGGCCTGAACATGATTGAAACAGAAAGCCTTATTCTTGACAAAGCCAAGTTTTCCGATTGGAAGGACATGTATGAGAATGTGTGGTCGCAGCCGGAAAGTGCAAAATATATGTTGTGGAATATAACCAGAAGTGAAGAAGACGCCAAAATAAGAATCATGAAAACCATCGCATTTCAGAAAGACCATGATACCTATCTGGTTTATAAAAAAGCAGGAGGCAGGGCCATAGGGTTTGCAGGCGTAGAAAAAATCCGGCCTTACGTCTACCAGGAAACAGGAATATGCCTGGGGCCGGATTATGTGGGAAAAGGCTTGGGCAGGCAGATTGTCCAGGGTTTAATCAGGTACTGTAAGGAAACATTTGGTGCAAAAGAATTTATTTATTCAACACGAGAAGAAAACAAAGCTTCCAATGGATTAGCCAAATCATTAGGCTTTACAATGATTTCTTCAACGCCTAAAACAGATATTAGAGACGGTCACTGTTATAATTACCTGCGGTATAGCTTAAAGCTGTAATTTGCCGGCTCTGTCTTACATAGACAATCATAAAAAGAAATAAGCATCCCTTACCGTCCAAAGCGAGGATGCTTATTTCTTTTTTACAAAACTAATTAGCAGATTATTCTGCCTGTTTTATCAGTTTATAACACATCTCGAACCACTGCTCCCCGCCCCATGAGGAATCAGCCAGCCCATTATTTTCAAATCCCATCTTTTCGTACATAGAAACTTTAGAATCCAGGCATGTCAAAATCACCAAACTCCTGCCCTTCTCCCGTTCTCTTTGAAGATACCGTGACATAATCTCACTTGCCAGCCCCTGCCTCCGATATTCCGGAAGCACGTCCAGCCCAAGGAGCATAACATTTTTTCCTGCCGGGTCATACAGGCCTGCATTGGTAAAAAACTCATCCCTGAACGAATCCTCATCAGTAGACAATCCGTTTAAAAAGCCTGCAAGCTTTCCTGTCTCCCTGTCAACCGCCACTAAAAACTGTTCCGGGGCCACGGCAATCCGCTCCTTCATCATCGCTTCAGAACACGCCTCATTAGGCGGAAAGCATACCTTCTCGATAATCACTGCCTGGTCTGCTTCCTCCTTTAAAATGTTCCTGAATTCAAACCGCTCCCCCAGCTCCTTACGCTGCTTTGTTGTATCCATATCTCCATTCCTTCCTTATATAGCCAATATACTCCTGAGCATCTTTGTGTCTGATTTTGCCAGATATCAACCTGTCACATAAACAATTCCGGCTCCTTCCGCCCGGAGCATACCTTTCGCATCTTCAGGGTCACGGCAAAAACCAGGGCCGGCTTCAGCCCTCTGCTGTGATGGGGACAAACCGATACGCACCGCATACAGGAAATACATCTCCTTGAGTCTGTCTGGGAAGGCTTTTTCTTAGGGATCGCCTTCACCGGACATTTGGCGGCGCAAATCCCGCAGCCTGTACAGGTTTTGGATACCTCAGGCTTTAAGGGAATCACCCCCAGCTCCTTGTAGGGATAATTGCCCGGAACAAAGAAATCCTTCCACGCTCTGGGAACATTTAATTTCTTCCTGATCCTGGCGGCAAAGGCCTTAAGCTTCTTCTCATCCCTGGCATCCGGCCTTCCTGCGCCGTACCGGTGCATGATAGAGTGTTCCGCCACAGCCGTTATGACAGCCACCACGCTGAAGCCGCAGCTTTCCGCAGCCTTGCGCAGCTCCAGGGCAGTATCCTCATACGCACGATTCCCGTAAGAAACCACCAGTATGGCTGCCGCATTGTCTGCCTTCATCTGCTTTAAATGTTTTATCGCCACCTCCGGCGCCCTTCCTCCAAAGGAGGGTACGCCGATCAGGCACACATCTCCTCTCTGAAACCGGTAGATCCCATAATTTTTATCCGGTATGGAAAGATCCAGCTCTGTCTTATTCTTCCAGGCAGCAGCCAGAATATCCATGATTTTCTTTGTTCCGCCCGTAGGACTGAAATACAGGGAATAAACGTTCATTCATCTTTTCTCCATTATGTATAGTTAAACCTTAAAGAACCAGAGACGGAGCGCTGTACACTCTGGCAGCCAGTTCACCGTCCAGCATATACAAGGCTCTTGGATCCGAACCAAACAGATCATACTTTTTGATCAGTGCCTCCGCATTGGTCTCTTCCTCTCCCTGCTCCTTTACGAACCAGTCCAGAAACTGCATGGTTCTGAAATCCTTTGCCGTACTGGCGGCATCATAGATGGTGTGGATCAGGCTGGTTACATACTGCTCATGTTCATACCCTGCACGAAGAGGTTCCCCGAAGGAAGCAAATGTCTTGTCCGGCTTGTCAATGGCCTCCAGAGTCACCTTACATCCGTTATTCTGCAGGTACTGCAAAAACAGCATGGCATGATCTCTCTCCTCCTGGGCCTGCACCTTATACCAGTTGGCAAAGCCCTCCAGCCCCTGCTCCCCATAGTAAATTGAAAAATCCAGATATAAATAGGCAGAATAAAATTCCTTATTCACCTGTGCATTCAATAACTCCGCAACTTTTGTATCCAGCATTTTTAATCCTCCTCGCATGTTTTAATATTCCCGAAATCTTTTCCTGGATGATTTTCATTCTCAGCACCCCGGCTGTCTGTAAAGCCGCCGGAATACCGTTCTTTCATTGTATCACTATTTTTCGAAAAAGTCTATCTAAAGCCCTCTAAGGTAATCCTCCACGCTGCAATACCGCTTCCCGTCATTCCTCTGATTCTCCGGATCCCTGCAAATGATAAAATGCTCCTTGACATTTCCGAATCT
Organism: uncultured Hungatella sp.; assembly: GCA_910585435.1. Lineage (GTDB taxonomy): Bacteria > Bacillota > Clostridia > Lachnospirales > Lachnospiraceae > UBA3402. Next base: position 10,732 of record CAJUEJ010000026.1, read on the forward strand.
CCGCTCAATCTGGCGATATCTCTCCGCATCCGGCATCCTGCGGTAATGGGTTGTCTGGCCGCCTTCGCTGCCTTCCCGGATCTCACACACGGTACAGGAATTGTCTTTCGTATCATACACCACCATGTCGTAATCCCCTGCATTGAACTGAAGCTTATACACCTTGTAATGATTTTCCAGGGCCTTTTCCGTCTCCAGAAAAATGGTCTCCTCCACCATCTGTTCCCGCACCCGCTCCAGCGCCAGGGCCGCCAGCTTCTGCTTCTCAACCTCGCTGAGAGCCAAAAAACGCTCCCCGTCCATCAGGGAATCGATAAGATTCTGAATCTGGCAGTACCGCATCCCAGGCTGAATGAAAATAACCCTCTCGATCAGCTCTCCCCCTGACTGCGCCGATTCAGAAGGACATTCCATAATCAGATCCAGAGCCACCAAAACCTCCTTCACCTCGGAAATACAGGCCTTTTTCACACCGGCTGCCTCTTCCTCCCTGCGGTGGTCATTGCGCAGATTCCACACTGCCAGGCGCAGGTCATGAAAAACCGTGCTTTTTGACAATACCAGCAGAAGGAAATTAAGATTCATGTTTTCTATAACCCGGCTTACCATCTGCTCCAAATCTCCGCTCTCCTGGAGAAGCCTTAGATTTTCAAACTGGTTCTTGTCCTTGCTGCAGGCGATGGAACGGCGGATATTTCTCAAAACAGCACTGTCAACGTACTCCTTTGTAGAGTCCTTATCTCTGAATGAAGCATGCCGGGAATCTATCCTCACCTGGCCTTCCACCCGTTCTCCGGCCCGCATGGTACCGCCGTACCGGAGATAGTCATTCATGCTGTGAATCCCCAGCACCCGGCTGTGTTCTCTGAAAGGAATAAACGTAGTGTGGATAATCACCGCCCTGTCATACAGCTCCTGGCGCAGGGCCAGGAAAAATGCCAGGGAGTCTGTTCCGGTCAGCACAAGCCGCATCCCCTGAGCGGCATGGATATCCGAAAGAAGGGCCGCTGAATCGATAAAATCATCCATCAGCGTAACCTCGTCGATAAACACATGGCGGTAACCATTCTGGTACAGCTGTCTCAAATCACTGCTCAGTACCGGCATAGTGTCTGCCGCTGTGGCCTTTATGTAAGCCACCTGCCTGTCCTCAGACACCATCTCCAGAATGGCCTGGCGGATCATGGTGGTCTTCCCTGTCCGGCGAAGCCCCATGACCAGACAGACCCTGTCGTCCTCTTCCCCGTTTAGATAATCCATCAGCTTCCCGAAGTCACTGCGCTTCTCTTCTGCACATATATTGTCTGTCATGGCCCGAAGCCCTTCCCCGGTTATGACATTCATCTGAAAGCTGGCCTTTGGCCTGGAAGTACTTCTTTTTCTTGGCGTACCCTGCCTCTTTCCTTCCGGGTTTTCCCCCTCCAGCTCCTTCAATCTCTGCTGCAATTCCTTGCGCCTGGCAATCTGATCCTGAATCATCTCCAGCTCTGCTTCCTTTATGTACTGGCTTCTTATCTTTCCGTTTTCAGTCCACTGACGGTAATAACGGGTTTTGTTGTGAATATTTTTTTTCGATATATAGCCTACAGGCAGCTCCTCTATCTGCTGCTTAATCTCCTCCAGCTCTGCCGCCCTGTTTTCACCCTCCAACCTAAGTACACCTCCGCTTCTCAGAACGCCTTCGACCTCTTTCTTGTCTTCACAGACAGTTTTCTAAGAACGCTCCCTCTGTTGTAACCTGTTAACCTATTTTTCTGCCAGTTTATCCCGCGCCTCTGCCGGATTTTCCCATATCGCCTTTTTCCAGGCCAGAGGCCGGTTTGGCACTGATTTCATGCTTCATTTTTACTAGCTTTTCTAGTATAACCTATTTTTTCATAAATTCCTACTACAAATTTATAATTTTCTTGTTCTGGTTAAAATTTTGAAGTATAATAACACCAGCCAGATACACAGGTTTCCGGCGATGAGGCGTCGGGCCGGAGAATCCCCTCATTGGACAAGAAAATGCAGGCCCTTGTCCGATAAGGATATCATTACATATTACAAGGAGGGCCAGAAGTATGTCTATGGAACAATTATCAATGTTTGGCAGCCAGGAAACAACCTACCACCCTTTAGCCAGCCGTATGCGTCCGGAGAGCCTGGAAGGCTTTGTGGGCCAGAGCCATCTTCTGGGGGAGGGGAAGCTTCTGCGCCAGCTGATTGCCCAGGACAAGATACCTTCCATGATTTTCTGGGGCCCTCCTGGTGTAGGCAAAACCACTCTGGCAGGCATTATCGCCCATCAAACCCATGCGGAATTTATCAATTTCAGCGCGGTTACCAGCGGAATCAAGGAAATCAAAGAGGTTATGTCCCAGGCGGAGCACAGCCGGCATATGGGAATCAAAACCGTCGTATTCGTAGACGAGATTCACCGCTTTAACAAGGCACAGCAGGATGCCTTTCTTCCCTATGTGGAAAAGGGGAGCATTATTTTGATCGGCGCTACCACCGAGAACCCTTCTTTTGAGATAAACAGCGCTCTTCTCTCCCGGTGCCAGGTATTCGTTCTCCAGGCACTGACAACAGAGGATCTGTGCCTTCTTTTAAAAAGAACCTTGAAAAGTGAACAGGGGTTTGGATATCTGAATATTGAGATTTCCGACGATATGATACATATGATTGCAGAATTTGCCAACGGCGATGCCAGAACAGCCTTAAATGTCCTGGAGATGGCGGTAACCAACGGAGAAATCCGTCCGGACAAGACCAAGGTTACCATGGAAGTGTTAAAACAGTGTATTGGCAAGAGAAGCCTTTTGTATGACAAAAAGGGGGAAGAACATTATAACCTGATCTCCGCCCTTCACAAGTCCATGCGCAATTCTGACCCGGATGCGGCCGTTTACTGGCTGGCCCGTATGCTGGAAGCCGGGGAAGATCCCCTTTACGTTGCCAGAAGGCTGGTGCGCTATGCCAGCGAGGATATCGGGATGGCAGACAGCCAGGCCCTGCCTCTGGCCGTGGCTGCCTATCAGGCCTGCCACTTTTTAGGCATGCCTGAATGCAACGTACACTTAAGCCACGCTGTCATCTACCTGTCCATGGCCCCCAAGTCCAACTCTGCTTACAAAGCCTACGAATCAGCCAAGTTAGACGCCCAGAATATGCTGGCAGAGCCGGTACCCCTCATCATCCGCAACGCGCCCACCAAGCTGATGGAACAGCTCCATTACGGCGAAGGCTATATCTACGCCCACGCCACCGAGGAGAAGCTGTCCCGCATGCAGTGCCTGCCGGATTCCCTGGCGGGGAGGAAATATTACCGGCCTACGGAAGAGGGGAAAGAGGCAGAGGTTAAGGAGAAGCTGGAGAAGATAAAGGAGTGGAAAAACTTACCTGGGCTTTAATCTGTATATTTAATGACCTTTTTACAATGATGCAACCTTCTGACAGCCATAAAGCCCTCATTAAAAATTTTTTCTTAACATATCTCTAATATACCGATTGATTCCTTCCTCCGAATTAAGTCCGTATTCTGCATTCACCGTACAGTAATATGCCAGAATACTGTCCTTTGTAATGGTTTCATTAGATGGAATATTGTCCCCATACCCCTTTCGTGCGTCTCTCCACGGTTTCTCATTATGGGTAATTCTTTCAAGAACCTTTCCTCCATAGAGCCCAAAAGTATCCACAACCAGATCAGCTGCCCGCTTCTCTTCAGCTGTCAACTCGTCAGCCGTCCCTTTTAAAATTGAAAAACGGGCATCGCCTTCCTATACGCAGCCTCCGTAAGCTTCTCCCTGTTTTCAGATAACTTTTCCTTCATAAATACCGGCGAAGCAAGGGCCAGGCGCATAATGTCTGAATATTCTTTTGACGGAACCTGCCCTTCCAGATATCTGAAAATGGTTATCTCACCAAAACCAAGTCCCAGCGATAAAGGGGCCTTTCCTATTTTATAGATCTCCATCAGCTTTTCGATATCCTCAATGGAAATAAGATTTTCATAAGACCTGTACTGTTCATCGATTTCCTGTACATTCTTATCAATAAGGCCTGTCAGTTCTATGTATTACACTGACAGGCCCTAACTTCTTCCCCCTACAACTCCGAGGAAATAAATATATCATAAATCGCCTTTATGGCGTCCTCAAAATCTGCGTTTTTCACGCCGATGATCACATTCAGTTCACTGGATCCCTGGTCGATCATCTTTACATTTACCCTGGCATGGGCCAGCGCGGAGAAAATCCTTCCGGCAGTTCCCCTGGTAGCCTTCATTCCTCTGCCCACTACTGCAATCAATGCCAGATCCGACTCCATCTCCACAAAGTCCGGCTCCACTGCACGGTGAATTCCGGCAATCACAGACTGTTCATACTCCTCGAATTCCGGCTGATGGACGAAAATCGTCATGGTATCGATGCCGGAAGGCATATGCTCAAAGGAAATGCCGTAGTCCTCAAACACCTGAAGCACTTTCCTCCCAAAACCCACTTCCGAGTTCATCATAGCCTTCTCCACATTGATGGAGCAGAACCCTTTCTTGCCTGCAATGCCTGTGATCGTGTACCGGGGCTTGCGGCAGGTACTCTCCACAATCAGGGTTCCCTTATCCTCCGGCTTGTTGGTATTGCGTATATTGATAGGGATTCCTTCTTTGCGCACCGGGAAAATAGCATCCTCATGGAGTACGCTGGCTCCCATGTAGGCCAGCTCCCTTAGCTCCCGGTAGGTAATGGTCTCGATCACCTCCGGATCCTTAACGATTCTGGGATCCGCCACCAGAACACCTGACACATCGGTCCAGTTCTCATACATATCCGCATGGATTGCCCTGGCGACCACAGAGCCTGTCACATCAGACCCGCCTCTGGAAAATGTCTTCACCACACCACTGTGGGTGGAGCCGTAGAATCCGGGAATCACAGCCCTCTCCACATGTTCCAGGCGCTCCCCCAGCTCCTTGTTGGTGCTTTCCGCATCAAAAACTCCGTTGTCATTAAAAAATATGACTTCCGCCGCATCAATAAACTCATATCCCAGATATTGGGCCATCAGAATTCCGTTGAGATACTCTCCTCTGGACGCGGCATAATCCCTTCCTGCCTTTGCCAGGAAATTCTCTTCGATTCTGTCAAATTCATGATCCAGGCTTAAATTCAAATCCAGCCCCTCTATGATCTCCTCATACCGCTTCTTTATCTTCTCCAGAATCTTCTTGTAAGCCGTACCTGCGGCGGCCGCATCATAGCACTGGTACAGAAGATCCGTCACCTTCTCGTCTTTGTCATTTCTCTTTCCAGGCGCAGAGGGCACCACATATCTTCTGGCCTTGTCGCTGCGGATAATATTCCCTACCTTTTTAAACTGCCTGGCGCTGGCTAAGGAGCTTCCACCAAATTTCACAACCTTTTTCATCATTTCCTCCATTCTGTGCATGTTTCACAGCATTGCATGCCCCGCTTTACCGGGCACAAACAGGTATAATTCCTTCTGTCATCAGCCTTCCTGCTGCTGAATCTGCGCCTCGCAGGATCTCATAGCCTGAATTGTCTTCTCCATCAGCTCCTCCAGGCTCCAGCCCAGCCTCTGGGCCCCGGTGACAATCACATCTCTGGAGCATCCTGCCGCAAACCTTTTATCCTTGAATTTTTTCTTCAAACTGGAAACTTCCATATCCATAACGCTTTTAGACGGGCGCATCTTCGCCGCCGCCCAGATAAGCCCTGTCAGCTCGTCTGCCGCAAACAGTACTTTCTCCATCTCATGTTCCGGCTCCACGTCGCTGCACAGTCCGTATCCATGGCTGCAGACGGCATGAATCATATCCTCCCCCACACCGGCTTCCCCCAGAAGGCGGGGCGCTTCCTTACAGTGCTGCTCCGGATACAGTTCAAAATCAATATCATGAAGGAGTCCCACCTGCCCCCAGAATTCCTCATCCTCCCCATATCCCAGTTCCCTGGCATACCATCTCATGACCCCCTCTACTGTCAGGCCATGAAGAATATGAAATGGCTCCTTGTTATATTTTTTAAGCAGTTCAAGGGCCTGCTGCCTGTCTAATGTGCTTGTCATCTATAAGTTCCTCCCTTAATAAAAAGTTAAGATTTCTTTATTATATACATTGTTTGTTCAAAACTCAATCCCTTTTTTGATCTTACCGCAATTCTTACCACAACTCCAGGCACAAGCCTCTGTAAAAATAGGCACAAAAGCTTCATCTTCTTCCCATTGACAACAGGAAATAAAATGGTATATTGGTTTAAATAGTAGAAAAGGAAACCAGTGATACCTAAACTGCGGCGGAATACAAGCAGAGTCAAGGATGTGGACAGACAGGAGGTTGTGGAGACAGTATGGGAAGCTACACAAGAAAATGGGCCGCAATAGCAACAGGCATCTTTTTGGCGCTTGCGTTTCAGCTTGCTCTGTCCTGGTACAGAGTAAACCGGGGATACGGCAATGAACCGGCCGGTTATGCCCTGGATCCCGGGACAGTGCAGGATTATGATATTACAGACAGACAGTGGACTCCCCTTGGAGATACCGCTATGATTCTGTTTCAAACCGGGAATCTGGGACACATCCACATTTCCTTAAAAGAACCGTTGAAAGAGGATACTGCGGTCGTGCTGTATTTTCAGGAGAACCCGGATTCTCAGTTCGACCGCTTCCGCCGGATATGCAGGTATATGATGAGAGGAACCCGGGAAGCTGACCTTACAGTCCTTCCCGGGCCCTGGCAATCCTTTCGGCTGGAAATCCGGGGAGACTTCTCCCCTGAAAAAATCACGCTGATACCGGCGGCGGATCCTTCTTCTGTCTCTGCCGCAACGTAAGCAGATGAGGCTTCTGCAGACAGTGGTCTTTTGCCTGTTCTGCGCATCTGGAATGTACCTGTGGTTCGGATGCAGAAAAACGGCGGCACAGACCCGGAAAAATAACCGGATACTCTGGCTAGATATGCTGAGAACCCTGGCAGCCGGGGCCATGCGTATGGATCCCTGGCTAAAGCCCTTGAAACAGCTTCTGTCCCTGTGCAGCAGATACAGCTATTCTGTCCTTCTGATCCACTGGTATGTACTGAATACATTTATCTACAGCGGCTGGCTGTCCTCCGGACTGTCCGCAAGCCTGCAGATCCTCCTGCCTATTCTGGCCTGCCTTGTGATTTCTCTGTCCCTTTCGGTCATAACCGACCGTTTAGTAACAGATGTTGTGAAATCCATAGGGGGCAGGCTTTTACCTCACAGGGCATCAGGCAGCCCGCCCCCCAGATAGCAGTAAACGCCTTTAAAAGGCCTTCTCTCCGCTGCCTGTACAGCCGTGCTTATCTTCTCCACAGTGATGGCCCTCTCCGCAGTGATGGCCTTCCCCATGATGGCCATGATGTTCGCAATGAACCTCCGGATCAAACCCAAGGGTTCCCGCAAGCAGCGCATCCACCGCTTTGTCCGCACTGCCGGATACCCCGCCGTAAAGACGGATTCCCGCCTCTGCCAGAGCTGCCTGCGCACCTGCCCCGATCCCTCCGCAGATCAGCCCATCCACCTTCATTGCAGAAAGAAAGCCTGCCAGGGCTCCATGGCCGCTTCCCTGTGTATCTACAACCTGTGCACCTGCAACCTTGCCATCTGCGATGTCATAAACCTTAAACTGCTGTGTATGCCCAAAATGTGGGAATACGTTTCCATTTTCATAGGTAACCGCAATCTTCATAATCTTGTCATCCTTTCTTTCACCAGCTGTTTCTGCCACATTCTCTGCCCTGCTGCACGGTTTGCCGCAGCATTTTTTGGCGGAACCGTCGCAGAGCGTATAATTGCCTCCGGAAATATACAGAGTTTTTCCGTTGACAATACAGTCCGCAATCTTTGTCCGGGCCCTCTCATATATCTCCGTGACCGTCGTACGGGAAATCCCCATCTGTCCGGCACACTGCTCATGAGTCCTTTTTTCATAGTCAATGACACGGACCGCCTCAAATTCATCCACCGTCAGAAGAACCTGCTCCTGATTCTTCATCCCGCACGGGCCGAAGCTGTCATATTTTGGCTCAAAACAAATTCTTCTGCACCGGATTGGTCTTGCCATGCTCTCCGCCTCCGTTTCCGACATATGACGATAATATAATACAACAAAAAGGCACAAAATGCAAGAGAAGAATCAAAATGCTTCCTGTTGTGAAGCTTACATGTGAACGAACATTCACAGTTTCTCCCCATTTATCACCACATCCTCACAGTGTTCCACATTATAATCCGTCTCCACATACGCCTTCACCGGCTCTTCGATGACATAGGACAGATTGTGGAACCGGACATTGTCCGCATACCGTGCATAAACCACTGCCATGGGCCCCTTTACCATCGGATGCTCACAGGCAGGACGAAGGTCATGGATGTCCTTAGGCCAGTCCGTCTTCTTTATCATCCGCACCCTTATGTTCTCAAAGGTAATATTCTCTATATTGTGGCCTTTCTCCCTGTGTTCATCCCCATAAAGCATGATTCCGTTTTCTGAAACGCAGTTGATGTTCTGGAAGGTGACATTTTTCACATATCCCAGGTTGGTATCCTCTCTCCGCTTCACCGCTGTGATGCAGACAGGCTCCGCAGATCCCCACCAGTGTTCCTTGGAGAACATTCTTGTCTCAATATTCAGGTTGGAAAACAGCACATTTTCAATACAGCCCTGATCCCGCATCTGCATGGAAATTCCCCGGTTGGTGTGATGAATATTGCAGTTTTGTACCGTAATATTCCTGAAAGGAGCCGCGCTTTCCGTCCCGAATTTGATGGCCGCGCTGGTGGAAATCAGGGTACAGTTGGTGACACAGATATTCTCACAGCTGCCGTATTCCATAGCCCCTTCCGTATTCTTAAACACAATACAGTCATCTGCAGACTCAATATGGCAGTTGGAAATCCTTACGTTCTTACAGTGATCCGGATCAATCCCGTCGCCGTTGGCCAGCTTTAAATTGTTGAGAATCCGGATACCGTCAATCAGCACATCCTCGCACCCTACCAGATGGGTGGTCCAGAATGCGCTGTGGGTCAGAGTCACCTGAAGGATGCTCAGATGCTCCACATGCTCTAAAAATAAAAGAGGCATTCTGGGATAAAATTTCCCGTCGATATGCCATGGAGAAACCTTCCCGTAGAAAATCTCCTCATTCCCATCAATGGAACCAAACCCTGTAATCTTCACATCGTGGCAGTCCTTGGCATAAAGAAAATACAGCGCCGGTTTTCCCGTATAATCACAGTTTTCATAGGTTGGAACATCCAGCCCCGCATCATAATTCATGGGAACATGAAACAGGTTAAAATCCTCCATATGGTCGCTGGCCTTTAACACCGCACCGTTCTCCAGATGCAGCTCCACAAAAGATTTCAGCACAATGGTGCCGGAACGGTACGTCCTTCCTCCCGGAATCAGCACCTGCCCTCCCCTGCTCTCTGCACAGGCATCCACCGCTGCCTGAATCGCCCTGCCGTCATTGGTAACACCGTCTCCCACTGCACCGAAGTCCATTACATTAAAAATCATATCCTATCCCTCCACACTGCTTTTTTGCATCCGTATTTTAAACTAAATATAGCAAATTATCCGGGGCAGTTCAACATGAACCGAATATTTTTGCTCCCGGTATACCCCAAAACAGAAAACTGCAAAAATCAATAGTTTTTATCCATAGATTGTGATACACTAGTAAGAGCAAATACTGCAGCAGGAGGAGATACGATGTGCCAAATTGCCATTAACATACCTAATGAAGTCTTGTTTGATACTAAAATGAATCAGGAGGAAGCAAATCGGTTTGCGCGGTGTGCAGTGGCGCTGGGATATTATACCCAGCGCAAAGTGTCTATCGGATACTGCGCCCAAATAGCGGGAATGACTAAAGAAGAATTTATAAAATATTTAGGGAGAAATCATATCTCTATTTTTCACTTTGACAGCAAGGAGGAATTTCTGGAGGAATTAAATAATGCGTAAGGTAATCGTCAATTCCACACCGCTTATCGTACTTTTCGGAATTGGATATTTGGATATTTTACAGAAACTATATCAGGAAATTATTATTCCTTCTGCCGTATATCAGGAGGTTACAGCAGTGGATGATCATACCTGTATCCAAGCTATGACTGAAAACACGTGGATCCATGTGGAATCGATTCAAGATGATACAGAAAAGAAAATGTATAAGGCCAAATTGCATGCTGGAGAAGTAGAAGTCATGATCCTTGCGCAAGAGCAAAAAGCCGATTTGGTTATTATAGATGATGATGCGGCAAAGAAAACCGCAAAATATCTTGGGCTTACAGTTACCGGCACATTAGGAGTTCTACTAAAAGCCAAGCATCAAGGAATTATTGAATCTGTTCGTCCATTAATGACACAGATGAAGCGAAATGGATTTTATATCAACTCTCAGCTGGAATCTATGGTTCTGGAACAAGCAGGAGAAAATACACCCCATAAGGAGCATCCATGAAATACAACAAAACAATCACATTAAAAAACGGCATGGAATGCTGTTTGAGAAACGGAACAGAAAAAGACGGCCAGGCTGTATTCGAAAACTTTAACCTGACCCACGGACAGACCGATTTTCTGCTTTCCTACCCTGACGAGAACAGCTTCGACGCTGCCCAGGAAGGCCGGTTCCTGGAAGAAAAATCTGCAAGTAAAAACGAAGCTGAGATACTTGCCCTGGTTGACGGCAGGGTTGTGGGAACCGCCGGAATCGAAGCCGTCGGCAAAAAACACAAGGTATGCCACCGTGCCGAACTTGGCATCGGCATCGCCAGAGAATTCTGGGGTGTGGGAATCGGCCAGGCGTTACTGGCTGCATGTATAGAATGTGCCAGAGAAGCCGGCTATGTCCAGCTTGAGCTTAACGTGGTTTCTGAAAATGAAAGAGCCATATCCATGTATAAAAAAGCAGGATTTGTTGAATATGGCAGAAATCCCAAAGGCTTTCGCTCCCGCATATCCGGATTCCAGGAAGTTATCTACATGAGACTGGAATTGTAATGGGAATTATACAACTACAACTTAGGAGACTGTCTATGAACGACGAAATCACAAATGATATGGGGCGTATCCGCCCCCAATCCGGCGGCGCACAGAGCTTAGGTTATCTGTCTTCTGACCGCCCAAGGTCAAAAAAACGAAATTACGGCCGGAATTCCTCATCCAAAACTCCCCTTGTGGTCTTAGGGGTTGTTGCAGCGTTAATCCTCGGCTGCCTGGCCGGCCTGGGAACCGGCTACTGGCTGTGGGGATATGAAAAGCCCTACACCGTAGACTTAAAGTCCATCCAGGCGCCGGACTGGATTGAACAGAAATTCATACGGAAAAATATTTTTTCCCGCCCTGACGTGACCATGAAACGAGTCAATAACATCGTCATCCATTATGTGGGAAATCCCGGCACCAGCGCAGAGGCCAACCGCCTGTACTTTGACAGCCTTGCCGACCAGGATCCCCAGAAATCAGGCAGCTCCTCCAGCTGCCACTTCATCGTAGGGCTGGAGGGAGAGATTCTCCAGTGCATTCCGGTCAGCGAGATCGCCTATGCCAATGCGCCCCGCAATCTTGACACCGTTGCCGTGGAGACCTGCCATCCGGACGAAAGCGGCAAATACAACGAAGCCACCTATGATTCCCTGGTAAAGCTGACTGCATGGCTGTGCAAAGAGCTGGAGCTGACCTCCGACGATGTAATCCGACATTACGATGTCAACGAAAAAGGCTGCCCCAGATATTTTGTGGAACATGAAGATGAGTGGAAGCAGTTTAAGAAAGACGTGAAGAAGGCTTTAAAAGAATTAAAATGATACCAAACGGCCGGGAAGCTGTTCAATCAAAAGCTCCCGGCCATTTACAAAAGCAGGAACGATGCTGTATCTACCCCTTTATACCTGTTGTAGATATCCCCTGTACATAATATTTCTGCAGGAACAAAAATAAAATTATCATAGGAATTGCCGAGATAGTCAGTGAAGCCATAATAGGACCATAATTAATAGGCTTCAATCCAAAAAATGTCTGAATCCCCAGCTGAATGGTCCGTTTACTCTCCCCAGTCACCGCCAGCATGGGCCACATAAAATCATTCCAGTGAGACACATAGTCCAGGATAAACACCGTTGCATAGACATTTCCTGAAATAGGCGCCACAACCTTTGTAAAAATCCCAAAGGGAGAGCAGCCGTCAATCTTCGCCGCTTCAATCAGTTCATCCGGAATATCAAGGAAGAATTGGCGGAACATATATATACTGAAGCATTTTGCCACAAAGGGCACAATGAGAGCCGGCCACTGGTTAATCCATCCAAAACTGCTGACCAGTTTATAGAGAGGAAGCATAACCGCCTCATTTGGCAGTACCATCAGACTGATCACCAGTGAAAGAAGAAATTCTTTCCCCATAAAATCAAATTTTGCCAGTGCATATCCGCATAGTGAATTTACAGCCAGATCAAGCACTACAATAACCGTTACGTAAAAAAGGCTGTTTGTAATATAGCGCATCATAGGCACTCTTTGAAAAACCTCTGCAAAATTATGAAAAGAAGCATCCCAGGGAATAAATGTTTTTATGCTGTTCAGCTGTGAAAAAATCTGTCCCTCCGGCTTAAATGCCGATGCAATCATCCAAAGCAGCGGAGAAACAAAGATAAGTGCGATTGCTGTATTGCCCATATAAAACAATACTTTAAATGCCCGTCTTCTTGCCTGCACAGATTTCATAGATTCCCCTCCCTTAGTTTGCCTTGATGATACGTTTCAGTAAAAATGACATGGTTACAACAATCAGGAAAAACACAGCTGCTACCGCACATGCATACCCAAAATTTCTGGATTGGAAGCCTTGCTGGTAAATATAGTACACAAACGTCCTTGTTGCATTCTGCGGCCCTCCCTGAGTCATCACATAAGGCTGGGTAAAGAGTTTCATAGCCTGAATAGTGGTTATCATGATCACATATTTTATTATATTTTTCAGCCCTGGCAATGTGATGTAAAAAAACTGCTGAAGCTTCCCGGCGCCGTCAATGGATGCTGCCTCATATTGATCCTGCGGTATCCCCTGAAGGCCTGCTACAAAAATCATCATCTGATAGCCTGCCGCCTGCCACCCTGACATAAACACAATCGAATTCATCGCTCTCTTCGGGCTTGTCAAAAAAGCAGCAGGACCGATTCCAAAACTGGTAAGAAACGCATTGATAAGCCCCTGGTTCGGATTGGGGTTATAGAGAACCGACCACAAAATGGCAATGACCACCATGGAAGTCACCATCGGACTGAAATACGCTGCTCTGAAAACAGATGCCCCCTTAAGCTTTACATTGGTTAACAGGGCCAGCGCCAGAAGGCACTGGTACGGCACTACAAAGACGGTAAAATGGATGATATTCCTCAATGCTTTTCTAAAATTCTCATCATGAATCAGTTCACGAAAGTTCTCCAATGCCACAAATGAGATTTTGTCCGGCCTCATAATATTGTAGTCTGTCAAAGAATAACCGATTGTAGAAAATGCCGGAAGGATTAAGAAGGTAAACAATAGCAGCACTGCCGGCAGTACAAACGCATAGGCCGCCTGTTGCTGCTGTTTTCTATGGCTTTGATTATATAAGCGCTTCATCATATGCCCTCCTGTCTGATTCATGGATCCTACTGTGCATAGTTTTTCTCAAAATCTTTGTCAAATGCTTCCGCCGCTTTGTCTAAGGATTCCCTGACATCTGCCCCTGTAAAAATATTCATCATCGCCTCGGATATCTGGGGAGACAATACCGTATAAGAAGGGGTTCTGGGCCTTGCATGTCCGGTATTCAAAAGCTGCTCTTTGAAAATAGCCATAGGCATCTCATCATACTGAGACAGTACATCATAGCTTGATTTTCTTGCCGGAGGCTTTCCCTGAGCATCCGCATAGGAAGCTGCATTCTCCTTCGATGTCAGGAAATTAAGGGCTGCAGCCGCTGCCTCCGGATCCTGAGAGTCTACGGTAATCGTCATGGTCCAGTCACCTGTAGGCGAGGATGACGTTCCGTCGTCTGCTACCGGAAAATATGTTACTCCCCAGTTAAGATCCGGATATTCATTATTCAGCGTCTTAACCTCCCAGCAGCCGGTCAGTGCAGTCGCCGCTTTCCCATTGTGGAACTCCTTGGGAATCGGTTCGATGTTTGCCAGGCCGTCCTGAATCAATGAGTTTAAGAAATCGGCTGCCTCTATGCCCTTTTCACTGTTTAGATATCCGTCTGCCTTGCTTCCCTCCGGATTTGTAAAATCCGTCCCGTTGGAAATCCAGAACTGTTCCATAACATAAGGGATTCCTTCTCCCTTATCCATAATGATATTGGTTCCTGCCACACTGTCTGTCGTCAATTTCTTTGCTGCCTCATAGAATTCCGACCATGTCCAGGCGTCCTCCAGCTTATCCGGCACCTGAATCTGAGCTGCCTCTACCATGTCCTTATTGTAAAACAGCGCAACCGATGACTCTGTGTTGCTCATGGCGTAGAGACTTCCGTTATATGTATTCTGTTCCAGGGATGAGGCCACCAGGTCATCTTTGTCCTCCTGGGCCACATAGCTGTCAAGGGGAATGATAATCCCGTTTGCCGCGTAGCTGGCCACATTCGGCCCGTCCAGCATTAAAATGTCAGGAAGGTCATGAGATGTGATAGCCGAATTGATTTTATCTTCATAAGCATACGAGTTGGACCGCACAATGGATTCTCTGGACAGCTCATACTGCCCTGCATACTGTTCATTAAATGCATTGATAGTCTCTGTCCACCAGGTTTCTACCGCCGGTTCTGAAGACGGCCCCCACAATACAATCTGTTTCACTTCCCCTTCTGTTTTACTGCCGCCTGACGTGTCAGCAGCTCCTGTTCCTCCGCTGCTGCTGCAGGCTGTCATGGAGATTGCCGCCAGTACTGCCAAACCTGTTCCAATTTGTCTTTTCATAACACGTTCTCCTTTTTTATTTTTTTATCGCCCAGACAGATTCCATTTTGTAGACCTCGACAGACTTCACCTCATTTACTTCTTCAAAGTCTGTCTGGAATATGGTATCCGTCCGGTCACAGCAGAATATTTTTGTTCCTGCTGCCTGTCCCTGATTCACAAACACCTCCACTACACGGCGGTCCATAAAAATTTCAATCTCCCAGGGCCGTATCTCCACAGAGAAGCCAATATCTTCTGTCTTTGTCCCCTCTGTAAAAATCCTGACAGAAAAACCATCTGACAGCAGCCACAGCCGGCTGTCCTTCCCCTTGGCCAGAAGGATCCGAAACTTTAAGCTTCCCTGCTCCTTCAGCACCACCTTCGCATAGTAGCTGTTTCCTCCGCCTGGAATGTGAATAGAAAGATTTGCTTCTGTCTCTTTTCCCAGGCACTCTCTTTTTTGAGTGTAAATTTGTGGAACCGGTTCTATATTGAGCATACCCTTTTTATGGACAATAGTCTGGGAATCGCTATGCTGCCCACAGGACCGTCTTCCACCGGCTCATATTCATTATAAAAATCTGAAATCCAGCCGACTGCAATCCGCTTTCCATCCTTTTCAAAGGTTTGAACCGCATAAAAATTACTTCCGAAATCAAACCATCCCTCTTGCTGCACAACCATACGGTCCTTTTCCAGCCTGCCAGTATAATACCGGGTCATCTGGTACCTTCCATTACAGTCCCTGTGCTTCATCCAGGCTCCCAGCGCTACAAAACAGCCGTCCAGGAAAAATGCGTCCGGACATTCGATTGTAAATATCCCCGGGGTCTCCTCCAGCAAATGAAACCGGTTATGTATCGGAAGAAGCCCGCGAAAAGATTAATCGTGCAATTATAGAATTGAATTATACTCCCAATGAACTGGCAAGGAATCTGTTTAAAAAGCGTACCGGCATTGTAGCCATCCTGGTTCCTGATTTGTCCCACCCTTTTTTCTGTGAATTTACCAAATACTGCGAAATTGAGCTGTATAAAAACGGATACAAAACAATGGTGTGCAATACCATTCAGGAGAGCAACCGGGAAAGAGATTATATTGACATGCTGAACCGCCATATGGTAGATGGAATCATCACCGGCGTTCACTCCTTAGATATGCAGGAATATCTTAATCTGAATCATCCGATTCTGGCCCTGGATCGTTATATCGGAGATAAAATCCCGCTTATCGGTTCTGACCACCAAAAAGGAGGTATGATGGCCGCTGAGCTTTTTCTTCAAAGAGGCTGCCGCCATGTGGTGCAGGTAAGAACCTATGCCATGGTCCCTACACCGGCACACGACCGTCATACTTCTCTTCAAACCTATTTGACGCTTCATGGAGTACGTGTAGATACAATAGAATTGGAATGGAATCATTTTGATTTTCCCTACTTTGCCCGGATAGCTGCTGAAATCTTCGACAAATACCCGGATATGGACGGAATGTTCGGATCCGATTTTGCGGCTATTGCTGTTTTGAAAGAGGCTCAGAAACGAAATGTAAAAATCCCAGAAGAGCTTAAAATCATAGCCTACGACGGAACCTATATTACAGATGCGATTTCCCCCGCACTGACAGTCATTGTCCAGCCGATTGAACTTCTTGCCAGACATTCCGTAGAGTATATCCTTCGTATGATTGCCGGATATCCCATAGATCATAAAAGGCTTACGTTAGATGTATCCTTAAAGATGGGAAACACTGCCTGAATAGCTTATGGACAGAGAAGGGCCAACTGCAAAGACAGATGGAGGAGAAAAAATTATGTGCCAGATTGCAATTAACATACCTAACGAAGTCTTGTTTGATACTAAAATGAATCAGGAGGAAGCAAATCGGTTTGCGCGGTGTGCCGTGGCGCTGGGATATTATACTCAGCGCAGAGTATCTATCGGGTATTGCGCCCAAATAGCAGGAATGACAAAAGAAGAAATTTCTTCTGAACCCCTGCTTATAGCTTTCCTTTGCCTCCCGTATCCAATGCTCTGTCTGCACTTTTTTATAAAACGGGATTCCTTCCTCCTGGCTCCTCTCTTCCAGCACAGCCTTCACCGCCTCATATCCCTGCTCTCTTCATGCTTCCTCACATATTCCCAAAGGATATCTGCCAGTCCCTCCGGCTCCACGATTTTCAATACTGTATATTCAAACATCCTTCAGTCCAGATAAGGCAGGATTACCCGGCATACCGCTTCCTCTCCGATTACCCGGCAAAAATATTGAACTGCTCTGTCCCGAACCAGTTCCGTCCCCTCTGGATCCACTGCTATTTTCCGAATACGGTCTGCGCATGCTCGCGCTACGTGAAAAGCGTAGCGGTACGTAAGGCGCTAAAAGACAGCGCCGAAGTACCGACGGTCTTCGAGTACCCTGGAGAAAACAACATAAGTCCCTCGCCTGGCGGACCTTAACGAAACAACATTATCTATGAACAATCCCCCATAAAAGTGAAAAAACGACCGGCATGCCAAAACATGCCGGCCAAAATTAGTCTATTAAGAGAAACAGCCTTACGACACCGCACATCCCCGGATCTCATCCAGAGATTTAATACCTAATTCCTCTGTCAGCCTTTCCAGATCCTTAAGAAGCTCCATCATGAAATCCGGCCTTGTCAGGTTTGCGGATCCCACCTGTACTGCAAAAGCTCCAAGCATAATATATTCCATCACATCCTCAGCGCAGGTAATCCCGCCCGCACCGATCACCGGAATATGGAACACAGAGGCAGCCTCCCTTAAACGGCTGAGAGCCAGCGGCTTAATCCCAGGCCCAAAGTATCCTCCGCCCTGAACCTTCCTGGTACGGATATCTACTGCACAGCCGTCTACGCAGTTAAAAGGTACAAACATATCCACCCCTCCGTCCTCCAATACCTGAGCCATAGGAGCCATAGGATAGATCCCCCCAGGAGCCTTGGCTATCAAAAGCTTCTCCCCAGCCGCCTTCCGTGCCTCCAAAATCAGCTTTTTAAACATTTCCGGGTTCTGATAATAAGGCGGCTGGGGACTGGCATAAGGACAATTTAAATTGATTTCCACAGCCATAATTTTTTCTTCTTTAGCAGCCAATGCTACAGATTCCGCCATTTCTTCTATGGATCTTGCCTTAATATCTATAATCACCGGAGCGCTGCCCTCTGGCAAAAGGGGAAGGACTTCACGAATAAAGGTTGCCACCCCCATATTGTTTGGTCCAAAGCTGCTTAAATACCCATGAGGCACCATCAAAAACTTATTGATCCCATTAGGGCTTCCGTCTTCTTTCAGCATGGAATTGGGAATCAATGCCCCTAATTTTTCCAGATCTACAAAATCCTTATACTCAAGAATATTCCCAAAGCTTCCGGGTGCAGTCATCAACGGATTTTTCAGACGGATTTCACGGCCTTTTACATTACATGTCACATGCATCATTCTTTGTTCCCCCCTTAGATAAAATGTGCCAGGAATTTTTGGCCTTTTTTATAGTCAATGGTTTCAACAGGAAGGAATGGCCCATTCTGGCAAACCGGAATTCCCTGGCCTTCCCCGTGGATATAACAGCCTCTGCATGCGCCGATTCCACATCCAACCTTAACCCCGGTAAAGATCATGGTTCTGGCACGGATGGATTCCGGTGCTTCCTCTTTCCACTGGTTTGCCAGAGCAAAAGGCAGGGCAGCCAGCCAGTCCCTATCCTCTCCCGGCTCTCCAAGCCTCTCCTCCTCCCATATCTCCTCAAGCCCGCAGACAAATCGAATCTCCCGTCCCAACCGTCTTTCCTCTCTCTCCGGCTTCCTCCCGATAATATACTGTCTGACACATCCTGGAAGTCCACGTACTACAGGCTCAACAAACAGATATCCTGCCGGATCAGATATGGCGATATAAGGCCTTTTAATCTCCACACCTTTTCCGCATGGCCCCCACAGGGTCAGCATTTCACAGACAGAAACCTCCCACAGAGGACTTCTCTGATGTATGTAAACCAGGAACCCATCCCGTCTCTTCTCCTGGATCATAAGAGGGGACGGCCACGGGAATTCCTTCTTTTTTCTGGCAGCCATCACATACTGTCCCGGAGCATAATCTGGGGCGGTCCAGGCAATCTCCGCTTCCTTCCAGCACATCCCGTCTGCCCCGATAAATTCCCGGCAGGAAAGAACCGTGGCTTCTCTTACCTCAATCCTTGCCATGTCCTGCACCTCCTTTCCATAAAGGACTGTCCTCCATCTCCTTCTTCAGCTTCCCGGCCAGATACAGATAATTGTCGTAGGACGGATAGCGGACCGGCCCTCCATTCCGGATAGGATCCGCAAAAGGCTGATCCGTATCCCACATGACTCCCTGATTCTCCCCGTCCAGATAGGGGAGGCCGTCAATATTAAGGAGATCCTGGGTTTCTATCACCCGCTTTTCCAGCAGATCCATCAATGTCTTAAAATTAATGTTCCACACATGTCTGTCCCACCCTCTTGGAAAGGGATCCTGGTAGCAGGGGGAATGATACTTGGATTGCTTGTAATACCTTTTCAATTCCGGAAAACGGATATCCGCCTGATGATCCCCAAACACTTCATCATAATGGCAGGAAATAATGTTCCCATCCTCCACAACCACCTGAAGCCAGCCGGTAATCCCATATCCGAAATCTTCCGCTATTCCAAAATACTTTTTAGGGGAGGGTTCTTTCATCTGCACAGCAATCTCCGATGCCATGGGAAGCATATTTTTCATGCTTCCGGAAGCCCCGGTCAGCACCTGAAATTCTCCCTCCAGAGACTGACGCTCCAGAATCTGCGCTTCCACATGGAGCATCCCGTCTGCCAGCACAACACCCCCTTCCCTTAACCGTTCTTTTGAGGACTGCCAGATGCCATAATCGGAGCGCCTTTTATCCTTTCCGGTAAAATACTGGTTATAGTAGGCTTCCATGGCTGTCTCATTAAATTCCACAAACAAGATCTTCCCCTGGCTGCACACCACTTCCAGCCTTCCCATATGCCCCCGCACATCCCCCGCTCCTCCAAATTCCTTTTCAGCCCGATAATAATCTCCGGCTATAAATCCCAGAGGCGGCTGGATCGTATACTTAAGCCAGTCCACTTCTTTCCTTTGGTTCCATTCCACAATCTCTCTCATGTAATTATCCTCCATATTGATTCCATATTTTCGCGCCTTCTGATAAAATCAGTTTTTCTTCTGTCTGAGCCACATATTCCAAAACCACATAGTCCCTCAGCCGCCTTGCCACTTCTTCCCCTTTTTCCAGCCCCAGTACAAAAAATGCTGTTGACATCAGATCCGTAATCAGAGGATTATCTGAAATAATACTGACACTTTTTATGCCGGTATCTGCCGGCCTTCCCCTCACTGGATCCAGAATATGCCAGTAAGCTTTCCCCTCCTTGCGGAAATACCGTTCATATCCGGCGGAGGTGGCGATCCCCAGATTGGAAAAGCACAGAGAGGCCAGACACTTTCCTTTTTCTTCCCAGGGAGCCTGTATCCCCACCCGCCACCCCTCTTTCCCGGTTCCCTCCGGATTTTCTCCCAGCAAAAACATATTCCCCCCGTAGTTAATCAAAGCGGAGCTTACACCAGCTTTTTGAAGCACTTGAAGCACCTGCCCTATGGCATACCCCTTTCCAAACCCGCCTCCGTCAATTTCCATACCCGGAACCTGAATGATGACAGAATAATCCGTTTCCCAAAAATCCACCTTCTGATAGCCACATGCAGCCAGGGAACTTTCAATCTCCTTCTCCCGGGGCACAGCCGGATCCTCTGCTGTAAAATCCCACAGCCCCACCAGCTTCCCTACCGTCGCGTCAAACGCCCCGTCACACAGCCTGGAAAAACGCCATACAGACTGCAAAAGAAAAAACAATTCCTTTGATAAGGGATAGGGAACTTTTGGACAATAGTTTTGATTCAGCCTGGATAATTCTGATCGATTATCATAACGGTTCAGCATGTTTTGTATATCCAGGGATCTCTGCTCACATGCATCCAGCACCCCGGTAACATCCCCGGAATAATCATAAAGAACTACTTCGCATACTGTATTGTATAAAAACATTCTTCGGCCCACTGCCCTCATTTTCTACCCCTTTACACTTCCTGCCGTCAGTCCCTGTATCAGATGCTTTGAACCAAAACAGAACATACCCACCACCGGAATTGTAGATAAAGACAGGCACAAGATCCTGGCCGCATCATCATTTTTAAACTCCGTGCTTAAAAGAGAGATGGATAAAGGAATGGTATAGTATTTCTGGTTGGTCACCACCACTAAGGGAACCATGTAGCTGTTCCAGGACCAGAGGAACAGGATCAGGAAAATGGTAATTAGCGCCGGCTTAATAATCGGCACTACCAGCCGCACTAAAATCATCCATTCTCCGCATCCGTCAATCCGACCGCTTTCCAGCATCTCACCAGGCACAGAGCCCTCTATGTACTGGCGCATCCAGAACACGCCAAAGGGATTGGCCACCCCGCTTATAATCATGGGAAGCAGAGAATTGGACCATCCCAAGCTTCTCATTTCAATCACAAACCCCACCAGTCCCAGCTGAGGCGGAATAGCCAGGGCAGAGATCACCAGGAAAAACAGAATTTCCTTTCCCTTAAACTCATACTTTGCAAATGCATAGCCTGCCACTGTGGAGATGGTTACCCCTATGAGCGTATTGGAGCAAGCTACCACCAGACTGTTCCGGTAAAACAGGAAAAAATCATGTTTTAAAATATTTTTCAGATTCTCCATCAGATAATCTCCGGGAAGAAGCTTAATCCCGGTGTACAGCTGATCCGTATAATAGGTTCCCATAATCAGCATTTCATAAAATGGCAGGAGCGCAAAAACGGAAATCAGCCCCACCACTGCGTATAACAGGATTCTTTTCACCCTCATTCCCCCCTTTTAATCTTTTTCCCGGAATAAGCGGACCAGCAGCCCGGACAACACTGTCACCAGCAGGAAAAAAAGATAGGCAATGGCCGATCCGTAGCCGAACTCAAAATTCAGGAAACTGGCCTCGTAAAACCGTACCATCATGGTCAGCACCGATCTTGCAGGGCCTCCCAGAGGCTGATTCATACCGGAAAACAGAAGCTGGGGCCCGTCAAACAGATTCAGTACTCCGATCATGCTTGTGGTAATGGTAAAAGCAAAGATAGGCCTCAGCAAGGGTACAGTAATATAGCGGAAGCTTTTTAACCAGCTTGCTCCGTCCATTCTGGCCGCCTCATAAAGTTCCTCCGGTATGGTGGACAATCCAGCCATATACATAATCATGGCATACCCATAATTTTTCCAGACCTCCATCACCGCCACCACAATCCTGGTAGGCCAGCCTTTTCCCAGCCAATAGACAGACTGAATTCCAAACAGGTTCAGCACACCGTTAACAATCCCGTTCTTCCAGTCAAACATCAGCTGGAAGATAATGGCCAGAGCCACCGAAGTGGTGATATAGGGAAGAAAATTCACTAACTGGAATCCTCCCCTTACCCTGCTGCCCACAAAATCCTTCAAAAGGCATGCCATCAAAAGCCCCATGAAAACCTGCCCCGGTATGATGAGCGCTGTCAAAAGCAAGGTATTTTTCAAGGATACAAAGAAAAATGAGTCTTTTGTCAGCGCCCGGACATAATTAGCCAGCCCTGTAAATTCTTTTGCCGCCGAAATTCCATTCCAGCTGGTAAAGCTGATAAAAAAAGAAAAGACAATAGGGAAGATATGAAACGCTGCAAATGCTGCAAAATAAGGTAAAATCATAAAATAAGGGGCAAGCTTCCTTTTCATTATATCAGTCCTCTTTCATTAATTCTGGATGCTTATTCACTAACTCCTCCACCATGGTTTTTGTAATTTCATCGGCAGTTATATCACCGCCGGATGCATTGATGGTTTTTACTGCCAGAGCATAAGAGTCTTCAAAATCCTGGTCATAGTTGTTCAAAGGCCTTACACCCTTAATATTTTTGGCGGTTTCGGCAAACACCTTCCACACATCCTGATCATGGAAAAACGGGTCTTTTTGACTGTAAAACTCCGGATCTTCATAGGCAGCCTTCAACGGAATCAGGGAGCTTTTATAATCGCGGATCAGTGCCCCGCCTTCCATAGTACTCTGGAAGAATTTTATATACGCAGCCGCCCCTTCCTTGTTCTTTGCTCCTTTAGGGACTCCCATGCTGGCCGATGTGCCTGCATACCCTCCCCCTGGCGGAAGCATCAGGCCCCATCTACCTGCCCCATCCGGATCATTTTTATAAATGATCTGGGACAGTGCCCAGGCCGGACATTCAAAGAAGATATGATCGTCCTTGCCGCAGGATGCCGCCTCTTCCGGTGAACCATAATCCAGCATATCTACGGTTTTCTTCTGCTTCATCTCAATGAGGCGTTCAAAGATGGATAAGTTATAAAATTTATGGTTAAATTTCTTTTAGCTGATAGATATTGTAAAAAATCAATATATTTTATAACTTCATTTTTATTCACTATGCTATAATTTTTTATACATTATCAAAAAGGGGGCCGAATCCGGATGTATAAGATATTATTGGTTGAAGACATGGACTTAATCCGAAGAAATATTCTGGAAATGATTGACTGGGAATCCTGCGGCTGCCAGGTCATCGCACAGGCCAGAAACGGTGAGCAGGGTCTTCTGGCCTATGAACAGGCCCCGGCCGATATTGTAATCACCGATATCAAAATGCCGGTGATGGACGGGCTTACCATGATCCGCCAGATTAAGCAGCTGAACCCTCAGGCCCAGTTTATCCTTCTCACTGCTTATGAAGAATTTGACTATGCCAAACAGGCAATTTCCATGGGAATCCATTCCTACCTGCTGAAGCATGAGCTGGATCCGTCTGTACTTCTGGCTGAGCTGAAAAAACTATGCCAGGCTATTGAAACCAAAGAAAACTACTATTTTCTCAATAAAAGCGACCTGCTGCGCCGGCATTTAAACGAAGGAATTCCTCTGGAGGATTCCTGTCTTCCCCTGTACCCCTGGTCTGGATGGACAGCCTTAATCCTGCTGGAAAACCGGGATTTATGCGCTCCGGACAGCGCTCCTGCCTTCCGCCGTCTTGTGCATAACCTGCGAAAAAGCCTGCCCAAAGAACAGTATACAGGCTATTCCCTGTCCCAGTCTTTATGTATGTTTCTGATAAAGACTGCCTCTTCTTCCCGCACCATAGCTGCCGACCCTGCATTTAACTGTTTTTGATCTGTCCTGGAGGAAACCGTTCATACCTGCCCTGTACGTTATGCCCTCTCCGTCAGTCCGGCTTTTTTCGACCTGCATTCTCTTCCAAAGGCCTATGATTTTGCAAAGTCTCAGCTGATGGAGCAGGTATTTTTCCACCACAGCTGTATCCTGACTCCCAGCGCCGTCCACCATGGGAAAGAGCCTGCCTTAAACTGGCTTAAGCAGCAGACAGAGGCGATTGGGGACTATCTGATCCAGCACAAATTTTTCCATGCCCAGAAGGCCATCCGCAGCCTTTTAGAAGAAAAGCTGCCGCTTTACCAGTCTGTTTTTCTGTATCAGACCGCAGTCAGCCAGATGGTTACATCTATTTTGGCCGTCCCATGTCCGCAGTATCCTGTGGATGTGATCCAGCAGCTGACAGAAACCCGCCAGACAGCCATACGGTCCGATGTGTTTACGGTGGCGGAGATCCTCTGCCAGGCTGTCTTGAGGCTTCAACAGCTGTTGGTGCCGCAATACAGCAAAAAGGTAGAGGAGATCCTCTCGTATATTAAAAACCATTACCAGGAGGAGATCTCTTTGACCCATATAGCAGAGCATGTGGGGCTCACTCCTCTTTATGTCAGCCAGCTGTTTAAAAAAGAGGTGGGGATGAATCTGATGTCCTATATCACCCGATACAGGATCCAGGTAGCCATGGAATTATTAAAAACCGGAAATTATAAGGTTTATGAAGTCAGCCAGCTGGTAGGATATCAGACCGTACAGTATTTTAGCAGCTGCTTTAAGAAAGAAACCGGGAAAAAGCCCAGTGAATATTGCTGATAGAATATTACTAATCAGAGGAGGAGCATTACTATGAAGCATCTGTGTTTTCTTAAAAAAAATACCATCCAGATGAAGCTGATGACCACTACCATGGCTACCGTGGCCCTCACTGTCCTGATATGTTTCCTCTCCATCTCCATCTATCTGGAACCATACCTCCACAGCATTTTTATCCGGGATACGTTCAATGCCGTCCAGAGCAGTTCCCGCCAGCTGTCCTACTATCTGGATGAGGTAATCACCTATTCCAGGGATATATCCTTCCAGCCCCTGATCCAGAAGGTCTATACCACGGATCTGGCTCCCAACAGTTATCAGTACTTCCGGCTTTTATTTGATGTGGAACAGTACCTGGATCAGTATATTACCCTTCATGACAACATTCTTTTCGATGTATTTCTGTTAGATGAGCATGGAAAGCCTATGGAGGTGCGTCAGAAATACGGCGGGCTGACCGATACCCCCATCTACTCTCAGCTGATCCGGCCTGAAGTAAAAAGCGGGATTTCCCTGCCCCATCAGGTGGCTGTCAACAACGACCTGGAGACCTTCCAGGTAATCGCTTATGTCTGTAATATCAATAATACATCGGATCCCAATCAGTTTTTGGGAAAGGTTGTAACCCTGATTAAATATGATGAACTGATAAAACCCTTAGAGACCATTGAGAACACCTATTCCCTGTTCCTCCTTAATGGAGACGGGCAGGTTCTCTTCCCTGACAGCGCAGTTATCGAAGAAAAACCTAATTATTATCAGATAGAAGAACCACTGGAGCTTTTAGACTGGAAGCTTCTTGGAATCACCCAGAACGAGGTGATTTACGGCGGGATCTTTGGCATTTTCCGCATCCTGTTTCTGATCATGCTCATCTGCTCCTGCTTTGCTCTGGCTGGCGCTTATATCACCACCAGGAAGCTGATCCGGCCGTTAAACCTGCTGATAGGTGCCATGAAGCAGGTATCTGCCGGGAACCAGCAGGTACAGGTAGAATTGGACAGCCATGATGAAATCCAAGATGCCGCAATGGTTTTTAACCGTATGGTGAAAGACATAAACATCTATACACAAGAATTAATCTGCCGTGACAAACGGGAGCATGAGATCACCATGCAGATGTTAATCTACCAGATCAACCCTCATTTTATCTCCAATACCTTAAACAGCATCATCTTCCTGGCAAGAAAAGGAGAGGATAGAAAAATCATCGATCTGACCAAAGCCTTTATCATGTTTTTGCAGGTTACGCTCCGCACAACCCCAGATACCATGGCCGCTTTTTCCGAGGAGATCATCCACACCAACCGTTATGTATCCATCCTCCAGTACAGCTATGACGGAATAGCCCCCATCGCCTGGGAAGTCGATGATTCCCTGACAAACCTTGACATTCCCAGACTTCTTCTGTATCCCCTGGTAGAAAACAGCATCTTTCACGGAATTTTAACTGCCTCCCATCCCTGCCGGATCAAAATTACAGCCAGACAGGCTGGCCGGGATTATACCGTCACCGTGGAAGATAACGGGCGGGGTATCCGGCCGGAAGCTCTTTCTCAGATCCGTCAGGCTTTAAGCCTTGAGCAGGCTGCGCAAAGTCACATCGGCATGAGAAACATCCGAAACCGCCTGCGGCTGCTGTATGGAGATGGCTATTCTCTGACTGTTGAAAGCATCTATGGGGAAGGGACGAAAGTCAGCTTTCGGATTCCCATGGCAGGCAAGAATCCTGATTAATATACACATAAAGCCTGTCAGCTTTTCTTATCCTTCTCCCCCAAAAACCCGGAAAGATCCTGCCCCTTAAGGGCCTTCTCAAGCAGTTCCGGAAGCATCTGGGGATTGCAGGCAAAACAGGGAATCCCCAGCGCCGCCACCTTCTGGGCCATCTGGGCATCATAGTAAGGCTTCCCCCCGTCAGCCACAGCCAGAAGGCAAACCACCGTGACTCCATCCTCCTTCATCTCCCCCAGCCTTCTGATGAGGGCCGCCCGGTTGCCGCCCTCCATCAGATCCGTCACCAGGAAAAACAGGGTTTTTTTCGGATTCTCAATAAAGGTCTGGCAGTATGCCACCGACTGGTTAATATCTGTCCCGCCTCCCAGCTGAAAACCGTACAGCAGATCCACCGGATCGTCGCATTTTTCCGTCAGATCCACCACCTTGGTATCAAAAGCCACAATCCTGGTTTTAATAGCAGCCATGCTGGCCAGAATACAGCCCACAATAGACGAGTAGATCACCGATTCCCCCATGGACCCGCTCTGATCCACATCCAGAATCACTGTATATTTATTGGCAGCCGTTTTAGAAGTCCTGTCATAAAAATAGAAATGCTCCGGCACCACTTTCCCAATCTGAGGATTGAAATTTTTGATCCCCCTCCGGATAGTGGTCTGATAATCCAGCGCTGCCGCAGACGGTATGGGGGAATGCTGCCGCTTGTTTACCGCCGCTGTCACCGCCCTGCGTATATCACTTTCCAAGAGCTGATTGATCTGCTCCACAATCTTCTTTATAAATTCTCTGACATTCTCCTTACTCCTTTTTGGAACCTGGTCCTTCAAAAGCAGAATGGTGGCCGCCATATTCACATCCGGCTCCAGATTCTCCAAAAGCTCCGGTTCAAAGATCAGCTGTTTCAGCCCACACCGCTCCATGGCATCTGCCTGGATAATCTTCACCAGATCCTTGTCAAACAGAGATCTGACATCTCCCAGCCACTGGGAAATCTGAGGATTGGACGGCCCCTTTCCCGCCCCTCTTTCTCCGGTTCCAAACCCTCCTGCCCCGCTTCTGTTATAAATAGCCGCCAGGGCCTGATCCATCAAAAACTGCTCCTGAGACAGCACCATCTCTCCGGCTCCTCCCATACTCTGAAACCGTTCCTCCGACTCCTGCCCCAGAATCAGACGCCAGCGGCGAACCCTCTCTCTTGCCTGCTCCGCT
Organism: uncultured Hungatella sp.; assembly: GCA_910585435.1. GTDB lineage: Bacteria > Bacillota > Clostridia > Lachnospirales > Lachnospiraceae > UBA3402. The sequence goes on from CAJUEJ010000026.1 coordinate 38,756, forward strand.
CTATTTTCACCGCTCGCCAATATTCCCTTGTCTATCTGTACACTGTTATCTGTCTGCACTGAAAATCCGCCTCCGTTTCTGCAGTTCTGGGTTCGGGTTCATTCCATTTCAACCATTATATTGTTCTCAAATCACTTATAAGGCCAAACAGAGAGAGGGATTTTCCTTTCATCTGCTGTCCAAAAAGTTTGGAGACAATATCTTTGTTCTGGTATGCGATACTGGTGTCGGTATCTCTTAAGTCCATCCTGCTCCCCTTTTCTTCAATATAACTCTCCAAATCCCGCTTTTAATTTTATAGTTTCATTATACGCTTTATCAGCTTACCACTGCAACATTTTCTTTATTCTTTATGATACAATTTGTCACTATTCACAAATCATCAAAATCAAAATCCTCCAGCCCTTCCAAAATCTCCGCCCCGGCAGCATCCCCCTGCTGCCCCGCTTCTTCTGTCAAATCGCTCTCCTCACTCAGATCAATCCCCCCATTCAGCACCTCACTGACCTGTTCCGGATTCATCTGCCAGATCTCCCCCATATTCTCTGCAATCCGATCCTTCTCCTCCGCCGAGAAATCTGCAAACGCCCTTCTGAGGAAAACAAGAGCCCTCTTAAACTCCTCCTCTGAAAGAGTATCCAGATAATCGCTTAATTTCTCCCACAAGGTCATCCTGGCAATGAGGGCATAATGGTTCTTCATGGACAGCCCCTCAAACCATCCTGCCCCCAGCTCTGCCGGGACTCCCCGGGACAGACGTCTCTCTACCTCCCGTCCCAGCTCCTCAGACACCATCTGTCCCCGCTCTAAAAGAACAGCCGCCGCCAGCCCTGACAGCCTTGTATTCAGATCATCCCTGGAGGCAATCTTAGAAAGCACCCGAATCCACCGCTTCTCATCCAGGAATTCATGGTTCACCACCACATCATTCAACAGATTCATGGCCCGCCCCACATTCCCGGCAGCCTGATCGTCACAGATACATTCCTCTGCCAGAATCAGGCAGGCCCTTAAAAACAGCTGGGACAAAAGAGGCAGAAGGGGTGTCCTGTCCAGCTTCCGTATATCTCCGTAGCGGATAACCACGGAAAGGCTCATGGCCGTATCTGCCAGTTCTGTAATGGATGCCGCATCCACCGCCGACTTCTGCAGGGCCGAGACTGCCAGCTCCATGGCCTTTGGAATCCCGCAGTAGCAGGCCTCCTCCACCACAGCGGCAATGCTGGAAATGGAATCATTTTCCTCAATCCGGGTTTTCAGCTCAAAACCGGCCGCCTGCTCCACAGTATCCCCCTTTAGCACAGCCTCCACAATCTGAATCTCTGCCTCCGGTGTCCACTGAAGGGTCCAGTTCTCCGCCCAGGTGGCCTTCTCCTGTCTGCTGCCTTCCAGGGTGGCAAACCGGATATGCAGCACCCTTAACTGATGAAGGAAAAAGGAGCGTTCCAGATCCAAGAAAGCCGATTTCCTGGACTTCACCGTCAGTTTTTCCCTTAAATCCAGAGACAGCCGGTCTGCCGTCAGGGATTTGTATCTTTCCAGTCGCAGCTCCTCCAGCTTCCTGTAAAAATCCGTCTGGATGGAAGTCTGGCTGACTCCCTTAGGCAGGCTTCCGATGACCGTCCCGATCTCCGTGTCCGCCGCTGCCAATACGATCTCCGAAAAATTGCCGTGTCCCATACAGGTGACCGCCCCATCCCGCAGATCCTTTAAAGCCGGGATCCCATACCCCCGAAGCTCAGCCAGGGAACGGGCAAGCCTCATAGCCTCAATCACCTGGGCGGAAGATGCCATATTTCCGTGTTTTCTCTGAAACACCGCCAGGCTGGTCAGATACCGGTTGGCCGCATAATCCGGTTTTCCCAGGCAGAGCCCTTTCCACAAAAGCTCATAATAGGCCGGGGCCCTGTTGCCTGACCCATATCCAGACCGCTCCGACAGACGGTAATACGAATAGGGCATCAGCGTCTTCCTGGTCTCCAGACGGGGCAGTCTCTTTTGCTCCTTTTCAGATAAAACCACGCCCTCCTCTTTCAGCCAGTCCACGTAATCTTCTGTCTCATCCTGGAAGGCGCCTGTCCCCAGTATCCCCGCCACATGAAAGGCGCCTGTGATTACCACGATTTTCTCAGGTGGAATCCCCTCCTCCACAGCCTTTTTTATCTCCCCCCGCATATATGCCTCGCGCAGGAGATTCTCCGCGTCCTCCAGCCGCTGCTCCTCAGACTTTTCTCTTCCCGACAGGGTTACCGCTGCCAGCGTCAGCTCCCTTAAAGACTGTCCGAAGCTTGCCGCGCCTCTCACATATCCTTCAAAATCAGCCGCATGCTCAATAGTCCTCTCCCAGAAGGTCTCATGATCCTGATCCTCGGATATACGGTCCAGGCGGTCATAGACAGATTCCTCCTGCGCCCTCATGTCTGTCTTTCGTTTCTCTTTCCCCAATCCCCCGCAGGCTGATTCATCCGGCTCCTCAAAACCTTCCCCTGGTTCTCTCCCGTTTTTTTCAGAAATCCTTCCCTCTGTCTCCCCGGTCATCCCCGCCGCCTGCTGTCTCCTCATCTCCCGGCTTCCAGAAATCCCCAGGAACACATCCGAAGGCAGGTCGCAGAACCGGCACTTACAGCCGTGTTCCCTGGCCCACAAAATCGCCTGATATTCCGGAGAATAGACAGAAAAAGGATACAGAATCGTCCTGACAGGCAGCTCCTGGGTGTAAGCCATCACCGCCACAGGGGGCTTCACCTGGCTTCCTCCCAGATCCTCTATCAGTTCCGTAAAATCCGAAGGCCCTTCGATGAGAACCAGCTCTGGATCTGCTTCATCCAGATACTCCCTCACATACCATGCCCCCGCCGGAGACAGATGGCGGATTCCGAATACATGGGGGGCCGTCATTGATTCAGCTCCCTGCACTGCTCATACAGAGGCAGCCACCTGGAACCCCGTTTTTTCATAATATTTTCCAGATACTCCTCCCATGCCTTCTTATCCTTGCTGTCTTCCTTTACGATTGCCCCCTGAAGCCCTGCAGCCAGATCCTGGGCCGTTATCTCACCGTCCCCGAAGCTTCCGGCCAGAGCCATACTGTTGGCCAGAAGAGAAATAGCCTCTGCCGTAGACAGCACGCCGGTGGTAGGTTTTATCTTCTGCCGTCCGTCTAAGGTTGCACCTGCCCGCAGCTCCCTGAAAATCGTACATACCTTTTCCACCACCTCGTCTCCAGGAAGCTTTGCATTTAGATCCAGGCTTCCTGCCAGCTGGGCAATTCTGGTATTGACGATCTCCATCTCTGATTCCAGACTTTCCGGCGACGGAAGCACCACAATGTTGAAGCGTCTCTTTAAAGCTGCCGACATTTCATTGACTCCCTTATCTCTGGTGTTGGCCGTGGCGATTACAGAAAATCCCTTCTGCGCCGGAACCTCGATTCCCAGCTCCGGTACAGAGATCCGTTTCTCCGACAAAATGGAGATCAGGGCATCCTGCACCTCCGAAGCACATCTGGATATCTCCTCCACCCTGGCGATAGCCCCCTGTTCCATGGCACGGTAAATAGGGCTTGGGATCATAGCCCTCTTCGACGGTCCCTCTGCAATCAACATGGCATAGTTCCAGGAGTAGCGTATCTGCTCCTCCGTGGTGCCTGCTGTCCCCTGGATCACCCTGGTAGAGTCTCCGTTTATGGCTGCTGCCAGATGCTCTGACAGCCAGGATTTGGCTGTTCCCGGCTCCCCGATCAGCAGCAGGGCCCTGTCTGTCACCAGGGTGGAGATGGCGATCTCCACCAGACGCCTGTGCCCGATATACTTAGGCGTAATCTCCATTCCGCCGCTTTCCCCGCCGCAGATATAAGTCAGTACAGATTTGGGGGACATCCTCCACCCAGTGGGAACCGGATTTTTCTCATTGGCAATTAACCCATCGATTTCCTTCTGAAACAGCTGCTCCGCAGGCAGCCGCTGCACATTCTGATTTTCCATATTTTTATCGTTCCTTTCCATATATAAGCTTGGAAGCTACAGCCTCTCCACTGTCTGCCCATTCTTAAGCTCATCCCGCCATTTCTCCAAAAGGGTAATTCCGTTCACTGCCTTTGACCGGCTTTTTTTAATATATCCGTCCAGCTCCTCTGCCAGCTCTGTGTTGCCAAGAGGCAGCTCCTCCATCAGCTGCCGGATATGATATACTGCTATATTGGAATTTCTGGCTCCCTCTGCTGCCAGAAGCCCTTTATAATCCTTCCACCCGCAGCGTCTCATAAGCCTTAAGCCCTCTGCGGTGACCTCCTGCTTCAGTGCTTTGTCATAAAAATAAGCTCCGTACGCTTTCTGCAGGCTTTCTATATCCGGGCGGTACAGGCGGCCTACCACTGCATCATACCGGTTTCTGTAAACCGAAAAGTTGTGTTTCCACCTGGGTTCATATTTTCCCGGACTGTCCATCAAAAGCGGATACCATCTGGAATCCAGCCCGTCTTCCAGCCTGTGCTTCTTCCCCTGCTCCCGGTAAAGCTGGCTGGAATTGACCATATTCAACTGATAATACCCCTTATCCTCACTGTATTCCAGCCGCTCCAGGGCCTTGAAAATACCGTCTCTGTCCCTGTCTTTTTTCGTCAGCTTCTCCCTCAGTCCAGGCTGCAGATAGACGGAAAGCTCCTCATAAGCCTTCTCCTTGGTCTTTGTCAGAAATACCATGACCCCGTAAGCCTCTGCAAATGGTTCCCTGTGTTCCCGATACATGGTTTCCGCTACCTGGCAGAGCGCCGGATTAGGCTCTGCAATCAGTGACCTTACAAGAATATCCGGCACTTCCTCCGGAATCAGGCGGTACATGGTCTCATAGCACCGGCACAGCTTCTCGGAATGCTTTCCCTCTGCGGCAAACCAGACAGATACCAGCTCCCGCCGCCTCTCTTCTTTTTCCGTCCGGCTGTTTAAAGCTCCCTTTTTCTTTCCGGCCTGACTGCCAGCAGCTGCTGCCTGGCCGTTCCCGGCCTGACTCCCTGCCCCTGAAGCCTGTGCCGGCCCGGCCTGATTTCCCGTTGCTGCCGCCTGGCCGTCTCCCTTTGAACCGGCTGCTCCGGCCGCCCCGACCTGACCGGCTGCCTCATACGCCTTTGCACACTGCATAAGCGCGTCCGCAATCATGTCGGAAGCCCAGTCTTTTGCTGTATTGGCCAGATAGGTGGCCGTCTGCACCGGCTTCTTTTTCATGGCCTGGCCCCAATACGCCTGGCTGTCTTCGCCATCCATGAAAGAAAGGGCATATAAAACCTGCTCCTTCATCTTCCCTGTCTCAGTCTTCAGAAGATCCAGAAGCAGTCCTTCATTGGCCTGCTCATGGCGCAGCGCCCGGATAGCCGCCTCCTTTACCTCCTTGCTGACAGCCGTCTTCCCCACAGCCCCGTCAGCCAGCAGCTTACAATAAAATCCATTCTCCGCCCCTGCTGCCACCCTGTCCATGATCTGGATTCTTCTGGCCATCTCTCGTTTTCCATCCCCGCAAAATCCCTGTTTTAACACAGGGATAACATCCATCCCCTTTTTCTCCAGCCATCCCTGAACCATATCAGCCAGCTCCCCATAGCTGTCCCCCAGGGCCTGGACCATCAGGGATTCTATCCGGTAATCCTGAAATAACTCCGGCGCCCCATCATGTGCATCCCGGATAACAGCATATCTTCCGCCTCCGGTCCCTTTAAATGCCTCCACCACAGGTGCCATTACACTGTAAGGAAAATTTTTATATTCCCTGCCTTCCCCTCCGGCCATCCTCTGCCCGCCTGGCTCCGGTCTGTCCCTGTCCTCCCGTTGCATTTCCCCCTCTGTCTGAAGGCCTCCCTGAGTAACGCAGACCGCATCCACCAGAGACAGTGTATCCAGCAAAAGTCCCTCCCTGTCCTGGCACTCCTCGCCCAAAAGCTTCTGACAGGACACATAAATTTTTTTTAACACCGGGGAAACAGTAGCCAAAGGAGCTGTCTGCTCCACAGCCCGCTTCAGCCGGAAATCCTCCTGGATTAAATTCACGCCGGCAATCACCGCCGTCTCCAGCCGATCCTTCAATTCATACACCGCATTCAGATTCATACACCGCACCTCGTATCCATATGTTGAGTACTCTATGTCTCGGCACGCAACGTTTCACGTCGCCTGCCGGCTTGTCAAACCCCATTCCGATTATAAAACCCTGCTTCCGTTTCAGACATGCTCCAGTACCGGACTGCCAAAACAGCAGGCACCCACTTCACCGGGATTTCCACACTACAGCTTTATGACAGCGCTAATACAGAAGACGGATAATCCCCTTGTCTGTCACCACACTGAGAGGCGCCATACACATGGAATGATCCTTCCCATCATAGTAGACAAGCCCGAATAATACCTGTTCTTTTAGCTGTTCCCTGTCCGGAAGCTCACACAGCATAGCCAGACAGAGCTTTTCCTCCTCATTTCTTCCCCGAAGCTCCAGCCGTTTTCCATTTACATCTTCCACCACCCAAAAGCTTCTGTCCCCTGTCTGTACCATGCCGATCTGCCGGTACGCCACCATCATGGCACAGAAATCATCTGACAGAATATTTTTAATCTGGTTTTTAGCTGTCTTCACCGCCCCGGCAATATCCTGACAGGCCAGTGACTTCACCTTCTTATAAATCTCTTCCCCTGGCTCTCTATACTCCGCCGCCTCCCAGCGCACTCTCCTGTTTAATTCCCCCGGATAGCAGGAAAGCACCGGTATATGCAGCAATGCAAAACAGGAATCTTCCTGCTTTATGTATTTTAACGCCTTCACCGGACGATAATTGCAGGTGGAATAAATCTCTCCCGTGTCCACATCTGCCCAATATCCAAGGTCAATAAACTCTTTCCCCGCCTGGCGGTACACCACCTGAAAAGACAGCTGCAAAAGACAGGCATTCTCCTTCTTAAGTCCCAGTGCATTCAGCTGATCTAATTTCCAGATGCCTCCCAGCTCCTCATAGAGAATGTCATCGTCTGCCTCCGGCGTATCATTCTCCAGCTTTTCTGTCAGATATACCCTGGCCTTTTTGCACAGGCCCCGAAGCTTTTTCAGCACTTCCACAGCTGCCCTGTAGTGATCTCCGTCCTGATCCTTCTGAAATTCCTCCATCTCCAGAATCAGCTGATTCAGGTACAGCTGCGGCCCTGGCAGATAGTAATCACCCAGCTGCTTTGCCAGATCCCGGTAAGTCTTTAAAGACACGCTTCCCATGGTAGAAAGCCCTGACCTCATCAGCCCATAGACCAGATCTTCTGTCATTTCCAGGCCTTCCAGCTGTTTTTTAATCTTCTTGGATTTTGCAGCTTTGCCGGCCTTCTGACGCCTGGCCGCTTTTTTGGCCTCCTCCTCTGATGCTTCCTTCCCTTCTGATTCTTCCGTTCCCGAACCCTTTTCGTCTGCAGCCTCTTTCTTCGCCTTCTTCTCCCGTTTCTTCAAAATATCCTCCGGAATCTCCCCGACCCCGAATTCCTTTTTCAGAAAAATCTCGAATAACAGCGCCAGGCTGTGCTTGCACGGAAACTGCCTGCTGGGGCAGCTGCACCGGAATACAGGGGAAGCCTCCTCCACAAAATCTGCCGACACCACATAATTGGATTTCCCGCTGCCCTTGCACTCCCCCATATAGAAGGTGTCATCCGCTGAACGCATATGGGATACAAACCCTCCTCCGGATGAAATCTTCCTGGCATTGGCTACCGCGTTGGGATTCGGCGCATAGGCAATAATCTGCTGTTCCGTAATCGTCCTCATACTTTACATATCCTCCTCTGGCAACCGCAATGTTTACTAAATACTATCATATCACCATTCCTTTCCATAAGCCACTACTAAATTTCTGTTAAAACCCTTTGACTACCGGTAAAAATCCACGTATAATAGCCATGGAGTAAAATCCAGTTACCAATTACATTAATACGAGGAGGTTTATCTATTGAAATTTTATAATCAAAAATTTACGCTGGACTACCCCGTATCAATCTCTCCCGTGGCGGAGATCGCCGGTTTCCCGGTCTGCCCTGGCCTGTTTGATGTCAACGGAGCCATGTGCCTTTCCGACGGTGTTAATTTTACGATCCACACCCACCACGGAACTTACTGTGAGCTTCTGCTGTTCCATCACAGAGAAGAAGAACCCTATGCAGTTCTTCCTTTTCCTGACGCCTACAAAATCGGCGATGTCTATTCCATGATCGTATTCGGTCTGAATATTGAGGAATTTGAATATGCATACCGAATTGACGGTCCTTATATGCCTGAAAAAGGCCTTTTATTTAATAAACGAAATATTCTTCTGGATCCTTATGCAAGGGCTGTTGCCAGCCAGCGGGTATGGGGCGAGAAAAAAAGCGGCTCTTACCTGGCCCGGGTGGTAAAAAACACCTTCGATTGGGGGGATGCCCCCCAGTCCTCCCGCGAACTAAGCGACCTGGTTATCTATGAGCTTCATGTAAGGGGCTATACCCGCCATGAATCCTCCGGAGTCACTCACAAGGGAACATTCTCCGGCTTAAAAGAGAAGATTCCTTATTTAAAGGAGCTGGGAATCAATGCGGTGGAGATGATGCCTGTCTTCGAGTTTGACGAAACCATGAATTCCCGGACTGTAGACGGCAAGACCCTCCTGGAGTACTGGGGCTACAACTCTGTAAGCTTTTTCGCTCCCAATACCAGTTATGCATCCTCCCCGGAATACAACCAGGAGGGAAACGAATTAAAGGAGCTGATCAAAGCTCTTCATGACAATGGTATCGAAGTCATCCTGGATGTGGTCTTCAACCACACTGCCGAGGGAAACGAACTGGGCCCCACCTTCTGTTTCAAGGGATTTGACAACAAAATCTATTATATGCTGACGCCCAACGGAAATTACTACAATTTCAGCGGCTGCGGCAATACCTTAAACTGCAATCATCCCATTGTCCAGCAGCTGATTCTGGAATGTCTCCGCTACTGGACGGTAAGCTACCGGGTGGACGGTTTCCGCTTTGACCTTGCCAGTATCCTGGGAAGGAATGAGGACGGCTCCCCCATGAACAACCCGCCTCTGCTGCGGAGCCTGGCCTATGACCCGGTCTTAAGCAGAGTCAAGCTTATCGCCGAGGCCTGGGATGCCGGCGGCATGTACCAGGTAGGGCATTTCCCCGCCAGCAAGCGGTGGGCTGAGTGGAACGGACGGTACCGGGACGCTGTCCGCGGATTTCTCAAGGGGGAAAACTGGGAGGCACAGGCAGCTGCCTGGAGCATCTCTGGTTCCGATGATCTGTATGGCGGGTATTTTAATGATCATGATGACTATGACGGATATAATTCCTGTGTAAACTTTTTAACCTGCCACGATGGCTTCACTCTCTACGACCTGTATTCCTACAATCAGAAGCACAACGAGGCCAACGGCTGGAACAATACGGACGGCTCCGACGACAACCGCAGCTGGAACTGTGGAGCAGAAGGGGAGACCGATGATCCCCAGGTTCTGAGCCTTCGTTTCCGCATGATGCGGAATGCCTGTGCCGTGCTTATGTGCAGCCGGGGTACTCCCATGTTCCTGGCCGGAGACGAATTCGGCAACACCCAGTACGGCAACAACAACAGCTACTGCCAGGACAATGAGATCTCCTGGCTGGACTGGAGTTTCCTTGAGAAAAACCGGGATCTGTTTGAATTTTTCAAGTTTATGATCCACTACAGGCATAAACACCCGGTTATCCGCAAGAAGCTTCCCGATGCGGTCTGCGGAATGGATCCCATCCATGTCCATGACCTGATGGCAGAAAAAGTGTTCATTTCCAGAGATGCCAGAACTTTTTCCATCAGCTTCTGCGGATATGACAGAGAGAAAGGCCACGATGATATCGTGTATATGTCCATCAACAGCCATTGGGAGGATGTGGCCATTACCCTTCCTGCCCTTTCCCACCACGGCGCATGGTATTTAAGCGTCAACACCTACGGCGACGGACAGGGGCGCTATTTCTACAACGAAAACGAAGAGGTGCGGATCGACGGTTCCTTTGTTCTGCGCCCCCGTTCTGTGGCGGTATTCACCGGACGGCCATTTTAATGAGGACATATTAACAAACAAGGAGGACATTTGTATGCCAAAAAGAACTGATATCCAAAAAATACTGATCATCGGGTCCGGTCCTATTATCATCGGACAGGCCTGTGAGTTTGACTATTCCGGCACACAGGCCTGCAAGGCTTTAAAAAAATTAGGTTACAAAATCGTACTGGTCAACTCCAATCCGGCCACAATCATGACAGATCCTGAAACAGCGGATGTAACCTATATCGAGCCGTTAAATGTGGAACGGCTGGAACAGGTTATCGCCAAAGAGCGCCCGGATGCCCTTCTGCCCAACTTAGGCGGCCAGTCAGGACTGAATCTGTGTTCAGAATTATATAAAGAAGGCATACTGGATAAATATCATGTACAGGTTATCGGCGTACAGGTAGATGCCATCGAAAGAGGTGAGGACAGAATCGAATTTAAAAAGGCCATGAATGCCCTGGGCATCGAGATGGCCCGCAGTGAAGTGGCCTATTCCGTAGATCAGGCCCTGGAGATTGCAGACACTCTGGGATATCCGGTGGTTCTCCGCCCTGCCTATACCATGGGCGGCGCAGGCGGCGGCCTTGTGTACAACCGGGACGAGCTAAAGACCGTGTGTGCCAGAGGCCTGCAGGCCAGCCTGGTAGGTCAGGTTCTGGTGGAAGAGTCCATCCTTGGATGGGAGGAGCTGGAGCTGGAGGTAGTCCGTGACTCCGAGGGCAATATGATCACTGTGTGCTTCATCGAAAATATTGATCCTCTGGGTGTCCATACCGGGGATTCCTTCTGCTCCGCTCCCATGCTGACTATCTCAGAAGAGTGCCAGAAACGGCTTCAGGAGCAGGCTTATCGGATTGTGGATTCCGTCCAGGTCATCGGCGGCACCAACGTACAGTTTGCCCATGATCCGGTGAGCGACCGGATTATCGTCATTGAGATCAATCCCCGTACCTCCCGCTCCTCTGCCCTGGCATCCAAAGCCACAGGCTTTCCTATCGCCCTGGTGTCTGCCATGCTGGCTGCCGGGCTGACTTTAAAGGACATTCCCTGTGGCAAATACGGCACACTGGATCGATATGTACCTGACGGAGATTACGTGGTAATCAAATTTGCACGCTGGGCTTTCGAGAAATTCAAAGGCGTGGAGGACAAGCTGGGAACCCAGATGAGGGCTGTAGGCGAAGTCATGAGCATCGGAAAGACCTACAAGGAAGCGTTCCAGAAAGCCATCCGCAGCCTGGAGACAGGCCGCTACGGCCTGGGGCATGCAGCAGGCTTTGACACAAAGACGAAAGAGCAGCTTCTGAAAATGCTGATTACTCCCTCCAGCGAGCGCCATTTCATCATGTATGAGGCATTGAGAAAAGGGGCTTCCGTCGACCAGATCCATCAGATCACCAAGGTAAAAACCTGGTTTATTGAACAGATGAAGGAACTGGTGGAGGAGGAAGAGGCCCTCCTTAAATACCAGGGCTCCCTGCCTTCTGACGAGATGCTGACAGCTGCCAAGAAGGACGGCTTCTCTGATAAATATTTAAGCCAGCTGCTTCAGATCCCGGAGGAGCAGATCCGCAACCGCCGCATCCGCTTAGGCGTGGAGGAAGCCTGGGAAGGCGTTCACGTAAGCGGTACCAAAGACAGCGCTTACTACTACTCCACCTACAATGCTGCCGACAAGAACCCGGTCCGCACAGACAAGCCTAAAGTCATGATCTTAGGCGGCGGCCCCAACCGGATCGGACAGGGTATTGAATTTGACTATTGCTGCGTCCATGCGTCCCTGGCTCTTAAAAAGCTGGGCTTTGAGACCATTATCGTCAACTGTAATCCTGAGACCGTGTCCACGGACTACGACACCTCTGATAAGCTTTATTTTGAGCCGCTGACACTGGAGGATGTATTAAGCATCTATAAAAAAGAAAAGCCTCTGGGGGTCATCGCCCAGTTCGGCGGGCAGACACCTTTAAATCTGGCCTCTGACCTGGAGAAAAACGGCGTAAAGATCCTGGGAACTTCTCCTTCTGTCATCGACCTGGCTGAGGATCGGGATCTGTTCCGCGCCATGATGGAGAAGCTGGAAATCCCTATGCCGGAATCCGGCATGGCCACCACCGTAGAGGAAGCTACGGCCATTGCAGAACGCATCGGTTATCCGGTTATGGTTCGTCCTTCCTATGTCCTGGGCGGCCGGGGCATGGAGGTGGTCTATGACGAAGAAAGCATGACCGGCTACATGAAGGCAGCCGTAGGCGTGACACCGGATCGCCCCATTCTCATTGACCGTTTCCTGAATCATGCCATGGAGTGTGAGGCCGACGCCATCAGCGACGGCACCCACGCATTTGTCCCTGCCGTTATGGAGCATATTGAGCTGGCCGGAGTCCATTCCGGTGATTCCGCCTGCATTATTCCTTCGGTTCATATTTCTCCTGAAAATGTGGAGGTTATCAAGGAATACACCCGAAAGATTGCGGAGGAAATGCACGTAAAAGGCCTGATGAACATGCAGTATGCCATCGAAAACGGCAAGGTCTACGTGCTGGAAGCCAACCCGAGAGCCTCCCGCACCGTACCTCTGGTATCCAAGGTCTGCAATATCCGCATGGTGCCTCTGGCTACGGAAATCATTACCTCTGAACTGACCGGACAGCCGTCCCCGGTTTCCGGCTTAAAGGAACAGGTGATTCCAAACTATGGCGTGAAAGAAGCTGTGTTCCCCTTTAACATGTTCCAGGAGGTAGATCCGATTCTGGGGCCGGAGATGCGATCCACCGGCGAGGTTCTGGGACTGTCCCCGTCCTACGGCGAAGCCTTCTATAAGGCTCAGGAGGCTGCTCAGTCCAAGCTTCCCTTAAGCGGTACAGTGCTGATTTCCGTAAACAGAAAAGATAAACCAGAGGTAGTGGATGTAGCACAAAGCTTCCACAAAGACGGCTTCAAAATTATCGCCACCGGCCGCACCTATGAGCTGATTGCCCAGGCCGGCATTCCGGTAAACCGTGTAAACAAGCTTTATGAGGGCCGGCCCAATATTCTGGATATGATCACCAACGGAGATATCCAGCTGATTGTCAACTCCCCTTCTGGCAAGGAAAGTGTCCACGACGACAGTTACTTAAGGAAAAGCGCCATCAAGGCAAAGATTCCTTACATGACTACCATGGCCGCCGCCAAGGCAACAGCCAAAGGCATCCGGTATGTGAAGGAACACGGGCAGGGGCAGGTAAAATCCTTACAGGAGCTGCACAAAGAGATTCATGACAAAGACTGATCCGCCACAGGCAGAGCAGAACTCCACGGATATGCAGGAATATAAATGTAAAAAGGCCCGGCAGTATAAAAGGCACTGAGATAGTCAGTGCCTGTGTACTGCCGGGCTTTATAATATTCCGCGTGTTTGCCTTGCCGCTTGCGTCATCCATTTCTGCCTGAAAGATTCCCTATATCTTCTCGTAACGCTCCACGTCGATGACAAAGATGGTGGCGCCGCCTAACTCTACGGTCATCGGCATCATCATATACCCCGCTGAAACGGAGGAAATATTAGGTGCAGGAACGCTGCATGTGATTTTCTGTCTCTTTCCGCAGGTATCTTTGATCAGGTGAATGGCATCATCCACTTTTTCTGCCTCTGTACCGATCATCAATGTAACATTCCCTTTTTTCAGGAAACCTCCCGTAGTAGCCAAACGGGTTACACTGAACTGATGCTCATTTAATACATCCGTCACTCTGGTACCGTCATCGGAACTAACAATAGCATAAATAATCTTCATACTCTCTGCACCTCGCTTTTCATTTTACTGTTAATTTCTTGAACCCTTGCTGCAGGTCTGCGCACCTGCTGCACTGACCGTACAGCGCCAAAATACCCGCTTTTGGCATTTTGTATGCATGGGTATCTACTTTGACACCTGTACTATCTTCCTCTGTCCCGAGCTGTCCAGCACATACTGAACCTGGGCCTTCTCCCCCACGGACAGATCCGGCGGCGTATCCCCCCAGACAAACTGATAAGAGGTTCCGTCGCTGGTCTGTATGGTTACTCCAGACGGATCAAGAGCGGTTACATTTCCTGTAATGGAGCTTTTGTTTCCTGAGGAGGTAGTTCCGCCAGAGGATGTGGTTCCGCCCGGGGACGTGGTCCCGCCCGGAGTTGAAGTTCCGTTAGAGGTGGTTCCGCCGGGGCCTGTAGGTCCGCTGGTTCCCCCTGGGGTAGTTCCTCCCGAACCGGTTCCCCCGGGGCCTGTGGGACCGTTGGTTCCCCCTGGGGTAGTTCCGCCTGATCCGGTTCCCCCGGGGCCTGTAGGGCCGCTGGTCCCGCCCGGTGTTGTTCCCGTATTGGTAGTGGACGAAGGCTTAGTGCTCTGATTGGTCGTAGTATTGGTACCGGTGTTGGTATTCGTAGTGGTAGTGGTGCCGGTGGGCTGCGTATCTGTCAGATAGCTTTTTGACACATAGGCCACATGCCCTTTATAATTTACTCTCATCCAGCCGTTGGAGGACTCTCCTGTCACCTCCACCTTCTCCCCCTCTTCCAGAGCTCCCAGTACCTCTGAGCTGGTAGAATAATTGCTTCTTACCCTGACAGAAGAAGTGGCATACATGTTCTTTTTCACATCCGTCACCTTATACTGAGGCGCCGCCGTCGTGGGTGCCGCCGTGGTAGGCGCTGCTGTAGTAGGTGCCGCCGTAGCCGGAGGCGCCGTAGTCGGTGCAGCTGTGGGAGCCTGCGTCTCAAAAGCCTCTGTCTGTCCTTCCGTCGACTCCGCCGCTGATTCCACCGGCTGGGTCTCGCCTGTAATAATCTCTATCTTTGTATTCCCTTTGCTCTCTCCCTGTCCTGTATCCCCTGAACTGTCCTGGCTGCCTCCTTCCGGAACACTTTCCACATCTTCCGCCTTAGTTCCGTTGATAACAACTCCGTCCCCATTCCCGCAGGCTGTCAGCAGGGCTGCCATTATCGCTACTGTCAGAATCATCCGTCTTTTTTTCATTATCATTCCTCCGCTTAAAATCATCTATGTATCGCCTTATCCTCAAATCCATGAATCCTTCCCTACCTGAGAAGAGGCAGAAGATTCTCTACTTCCCTTTGTTTCGCCGGCAAGAGAAAAGATTCATAGCTATAGAAGCAGCAGCCGTTTACCGCCCCGCTGTTCCTGCCTGCACTTACCTGCCGGCTGATGATATCATCCCTTCGCAGCCATTCTGACACCTCATTGTAATCCTTTATGTCAGAACCTGCCCTGTAAAGCCCCAGTCCCAGATACAAGGTTACATTTCCTCTGTTCTTCAGTTCCGTCCAGGTCTTTAGATTCTGTTCGAACGCATAGGGCGCATCCTCTCCCGATGCCTTTTTTGTCTCAAATCCCCAGTACAGCTGAGGCATAATATAATCAATAAACCCATCCTGAGACATCCAGCGGTCGATATCCACAAACAGCTTCTTCTCGCTTCTGAGATGATCCACATACCCCTGAGGGCTGATGCCAAACAGTACGTGAGGCTTCTCTGCCTTCACCGCCTGATACACCCTCCAAACCAAATCGCTGACCTGGTTTCTCCTCCACTGAGCGATAGGCTCCTGGCTGCCTGATGCCTCATACTCCGGGCGATCAAACCATCTGGCTTCTGACTCATCATTCAGCTCGGGATAAAAGTAGTCATCAAAATGGATTCCGTCTACATTATATCCTCTCACAATCTCTGCGACTCCGTCTGTCACCATTTTCTTTACTTCCTCTGCGGAAGGATTATAATAATAGGCATTGTCATGAACCAGCACATAGCGGTCATTGGAAGCGTCCCCGTCTGACAGCCACCTTTTGGCCGGGCTGTCCGGCGACACCTCATCCCAGGACATCAGGTATCCTGTAATCCGGTAGGGGTTAATCCATGCATGAAACTTAAGTCCCCTGGCATGGGCAGACTCTATCATGTATGCCAGCGGATCATAGCCAGGATTCCCTCCTGAAAATTTTGACCAGGGAAAAATAGAAGACGGGTATACAGCATCCCCGTGGGAACGGACGTGTACAAACACCGCATTCAGTCCCCATGACCGGCAGTTGTCAAACATCTGGTCTACCGCAGCCTGAAAGGCTCCCTGTTCCTTAGGAAGCTGATTCCAGATTAAATAAGGAATCCACACTCCCTTCAGCTCCCCGCTGTCCCCGGACAAACCGGCAAATGCCGGCCCGTACTGCTCTCCCGGCCCTGCGCCGTAGGCCTTCTCTGTGCCTCCGGCCAGGCTTCCCACCACAATCATACATGCACAAACCCATGCTGCAAACCTGTAACTGCTGCCCTTCTTCATGTTCCGCCTCTCATTCCCTTATTTTCCATTTGCTGGTTTTATTGTACCATAGGGAGGTTCGGAATACTATTTAAGTTTTTATAACGATTTTTCTAAGCCGGGCAAACCAGGTTCACAACCAATGGCAGCATTTGGCAGCCCGCCCTTTGTCACACATCACATTTCCTGCATATATCCTTCAGGCAGCATCTGTCGCAGTACGGCTTTGTCCTTGCCGTACAGACTTCCCGTCCATGGTACACCAGCCGATGGCAGAAATCACTGCCCTCCTCCGGCGGTATCAGCTTCCACAGAGCCATCTCCACCTTCTTCGGCTCCTTGAAGCCATCCACCAGCCCCATACGGTTTACCAGACGGATACAGTGGGTATCCGTCACAATGGCAGGCTTTCCAAACACATCTCCCATAATCAGATTCGCGCTTTTCCTGCCTACTCCCGGCAGCTTCAGCAGTGCATCAAAATCATCCGGAACCTTCCCGTCATACTGATCCCGCAGAATCTTCATACATGCACTGATATCCCTGGCCTTGCTGTGCCCCAGCCCGCAGGGTTTCACAATCTGTTCGATCTCCTCCACATCCGCGTCCGCCAGGGCAGCCACATCAGGAAATTTCCCATATAAATCTTCCACCACCACATTCACCCTGGCATCCGTACACTGTGCCGCCAGGCGCACGCTGACTAAAAGCTTCCAGGCCTCATTATAATCCAGGGTACACCCTGCATCCGGGTATTCCTTTTTCAGCCTGTCAATAATCTCCAATGCCAGCTCCTTTCTGGCCTGCTCCTCTTTTGTTAATTTTTTCTGGCCTGAAGCTTTCTTTGCTGGCTCTCTCTTTGCCGTTTCCTTTTTTATTGATTCTTTTTTTATCATCCGTATCTTCCCCTTGCTATATCCTATTCTCGAACCGGATCTGTAAAATCCGTTTTTTCTCTCAGCGTCTTCTGCTTATACACTACTGCACTCCACTTTTTATTATTTAATAATCATATCATAAAAAAACACAGTGGTAAACCTGATCTGTGAACCAATAGATATTGTTTTTATGTATAAATTTTTCACTTATGAACAACCTAACCTGTAAACCAGGTACCAAACACCTCCATGTACAGAGGGCAACTTTTAAGTGAAAAAGGAGATTTTCTATGTGTACTGCCGCCACATACAGGACAAAAGATTTTTATTTCGGACGGACTCTAGATTATGATTTTTCTTACGGCCATGAGATTGTCATAACCCCCCGCCGTTATCCCTTTCATTTTCGGGAAAAGGGAGCCATGGACAGCCACTATGCCATGTTGGGAATGGCCCACATAGAGGATGGCTGCCCTCTGTATTATGAGGCTGTAAACGAAAAAGGTCTGGGAATTGCCGGTCTGAATTTTGTGGGAAACGCTGTGTACAGAGAGAAAACAGAAGGAAAAGATAATATCGCAACCTTTGAATTGATTCACTGGATTCTAAGCCAGTGTGCCACTGTGAAAGAAGCACAGTCTCTGATGAAAACCCTGAATTTGTGGGACATACCGTTTAGTGACCGTCTTCCTGCCGCACAGCTCCACTGGATTCTGGCAGACAGAAACAAAGCTGTCACCATAGAATCCGTAAAGGACGGTCTTAAGCAATACGAAAACCCCGTAGGCATTCTGACAAACAATCCCCCTTTCGACAAGCAGCTGTTTGCGCTGAACAATTATATGCACCTGTCCAGTCAGGAACCGAAAAACCGGTTCGCACCTGGCCTTAAGCTGGAACACTACAGCCGGGGAATGGGCGCTATGGGACTTCCCGGAGATTTATCCTCACAGTCAAGATTTATACGGGTATCCTTTACTAAAATGAACTCTGTCTCCGGGGAAGGGGAAAACGAAAGCGTCAGTCAGTTTTTCCACATCCTGGGCAGTGTAAATCAGCAGAGAGGATGCTGCCAGTTAGAGGACGGCAACTATGAGATAACCCTCTATACCTGCTGCTGCAATACCGCCAGAGGAATATACTATTATACAACCTATGACAACCACCAGATTACCGCTGTTGATATGCATAAGGAGAATCTGGAGGGGAATGCATTAATACGCTATTCCCCTATTGCCGATGAACAGATTCACAGGCAGAATTAACTGCACTCCCAACCATGCTCCGCCTTTTTACGATTCCCACAAAAATCTCATAAATCCCTGCACCTGTTTGGCCCAGTCTGCCTCACAGTGCTGTCCTCCGGCCTGACAATATACCTGTGTCGCAGCACCTCTTGATGAGAACCGCTTGGCTATAAGCTGGTTTCTCTTCCACATCTGGCTTGTTTTATCCTGGTGGAGATGATCCGTTATTCCAAAAGCCTCCCTGGTTCCCCAGGATAAGTACACCCTGGTATCCGGGCTGATGCTGCAGCATTTAAATTCATTATCCAGCTGAGACATACAGGGGCTGATGGCACTGGAAAGACATGCCGCCTTGGAAAACCACTGATTGTAGCGGATGGACGCAAACAATGCCATCAGACCGCCCATACTGGAGCCTGCAATCCCTGTACACTCCCTGAAGGGACAGGTCCGGTAGTCCCGGTCGATCATGGTTTTCAGATCATCAATCATCCACCGGATCGTGTCATCACCGATTCCCTGCACACGGCTTAAAAATCCCTTTCCCACATGGTAAGGGCAATATTCATTGAGACGCTCCTCCCCTTCATGGCCGCACTCTATCCCTACAACAATCATAGGTTTATTCCAATGATCCAAAAACCCTTTCAGTCCCCAGCTGGTCCCGTAGGTGGCATCCTCATCGTAAAACAGGTTGTGGCCGTCAAAAAAATACATCACCGGATACCGCTCCTGCGTATAATCATAGCTGTCCGGCAAATAGATATGTAATCTGCGCATCTTCTGTGTCGGTGTATACCAGATATCTCGTTTTATAACCATAGCTAAAGCCCCCACAATTCCTCTCGCGTCGTGGATACTGCATCCACTCCCGCGTCAAATGCTGCAATAATATCCTTCTTATCTGAAATCAATCCCCCTGCCACCAGCGGAATATCCGTATAAGTCCGCACTGTCTTCAAAATCTTAGGCATCACCCCCGGCATGATCTCCATAAAATCCGGCCGCAATACTGTCAGCTGCTTTTTCGTCATCTCCAAAGCCATGGAGTCTATAAGGAATGTCCTCTGCCCGGCAATCATCCCCAGCTCCATCGCCCTTTTCACAATAGAGGATTTAGTGCTGATAATCCCATCTGCTTTTGTATTCTGATGAATAAAATCCACCACCACTTCCTTCGTACTCAGGCCGGATATGAGATCCGCATGGACAATAGCTATCTTCCCATGATCCTTCAGCCTCTGCACAATATCCCCTATGGTGCATATGGTTCCATACAGAACAAAAACCACCGGTGACTCTGTCTCCACTGCACGGGAAACTCCCCAGTCGTCCTTAACTGCTGTAATAATCGGAGAAATCTCAAATAAATCCCTGATTTCCCTGTCCTTCTGACCCATCGTTTACCAATCTCCTTTGACACTCAAAATAATTCATTTTATTATATTTTACCACAATCTACGGATAATTTCCACAATTTTTCGAATGGAGGCAAGGAAGATTCTCTTGAATAATTAACCTGCTTCTAGTATACTTTTACCAGCCTTCAGGGGCATACAACTTTTTATAAAGGAGCACACCCACATGATCCACGAATTTTCCAGAACAGAACGTCTGATTGGCCCGGACGCTTTAAACCGTCTTTCCTCTTCCACGGTCTTAGTCTTCGGTGCAGGCGGAGTCGGTTCCCACTGCATCGAAGCCCTTGCCCGCAGCGGCATCGGACATCTGCTTCTGGTGGACCCGGATCCGGTCTCCATAACCAATATCAACCGCCAGTCCATCGCCTTCCACAGCACCACGGGCCGTTACAAGACCCATGTGATGAAGGAGCGTATCCTGGATATCAATCCAAAGGCCGTTGTAGACACCTGGGAGATCTTTATTCTCCCTGAAAATCTGGACCCATTTTTTGACAGTCTCCCAGGACCGGTTGATTACATCATCGATGCCATAGATACGGTCTCCGCCAAGCTT
The DNA here is from genome assembly GCA_910585435.1 of uncultured Hungatella sp. Taxonomy (GTDB): domain Bacteria; phylum Bacillota; class Clostridia; order Lachnospirales; family Lachnospiraceae; genus UBA3402. The sequence goes on from CAJUEJ010000026.1 coordinate 59,240, forward strand.
GCCATCGCAGGCCTGGCAGATTCCCGTCAGATCCCTCTCATCGCCTCCATGGGTACAGGAAATAAGCTTCATCCTGAGCTGTTTGAGATCACAGATATAGGGAATACCTCTGTCTGCCCCCTGTGCAAGGTCATGCGCCGGGAGCTAAAGCGTCTGGGCATTCCCAGGCTGACTGTCTTATACTCCAGAGAAAAGCCCATCCAGCCGGCCCTTTCCTGTGAAGAAGAGACTGGCAAACGCTCTGTCCCCGCCAGCATATCCTTCGTCCCTCCCGTAGCCGGCCTTCTCATCGCCGGACATGTGATCCGTGACCTTGCCGGAATCTCCTGACTGCACCGCGCAATGTCAGAGGTACCGCGCCTCCCTCCTTTTGGCCGAAGCTTTTGCAAGCTGTGGCCACTCTCTGACAGAAAGCATTTTTTAACACACCCTGGTTTGACAGGCCGAGTCTCTTTCTTTTCTGCAGCAGACATGGAGACAGCCTGCAGAAGCTCCCCGCAGGCTGTCCGTATCTTACCCTATCATCTCAACTCAACTTTAAACTGCCGCTCCCACATTCCTGGTAGCCACAATATTCACTCCCGTGCCGGCACAGTCTTCAATCACCACATCCCCGATAGCCACCGGAGCCTTCGCCTGGGCGCCATGAATCTCTGCCATAATATCCATGATCTTTCCTTTGGGAATATCATGCTCTGTCTTCACCGACACCATCGCCATGTCTCCTCCTTCAACCTTCACGCTGGAGGTCACAATCCTGGTGGGACTTAAAACTTCCTTCTTGGCATAATCCTCGCCTCTGGGACAGGTATTGCCGCTTACCCTAATGTCTGTTCCATCCATCTCTACTGTCATCGGGCAGCCCATGGGGCAGCCGATACAAATTAACTCTCTGCGTTCCATCATTCTCCCTCCGTGCAAATGGTGATTTTCTTTAAATCAGGATACTTGGAAAAACTGTCTTTCTTCAGAATCACCTGTTCCATCTCTCCAGGAGCCAGCACCTTTTTCTTTCTCTTGGATATCAGCTGGTCATCATAGTAAACTGCAATCGAACGGTTCTTGAACACATCGCTGACGCGGAATCGAACCACCACCATATCCTTCATATTGGCCACATCAAGGGTCTGGGGAACTGTATAACGCACACCGTTCTCCGCAAACAGCGGCACTTCATGGCTCTGAGCCTCTTCTGCTGCCTGTCCGCCCTTCTGCTTCTGTACATAGTGGGCCGCATTCTCCCCTGCCAGAGCCGCTTCCTCAGAAACGAAATCCACCAGGTCATGGACATGGAGTACATTGCCGCAGGCAAATACGCCCTCTGCCCCGGTTTCCAGCCTGTCGTTTACATTAGGGCCGGAAGTAACGCGGCTCATGGAAGCCCCTGTTCCCTTGGTCAGTTCATTTTCCGGAATCAGGCCTACAGACAGAAGCAGGGTATCACAGGAATAGTATTCCTCTGTTCCGGGAATCGGTTTCCTTCTGTCGTCCACCTGTGCGATGGTGATACCGGTTACCCGCTCTTTTCCGTGGATCTCCACAACTGTGTGGCTTAACTTTAACGGAATGCCGTAGTCATCCAGACACTGGACAATATTTCTCTTAAGTCCACCGGAATAAGGCATAAGCTCTGCCACTACTTTTACCTTTGCCCCCTCCAGGGTCATTCTTCTGGCCATAATCAGGCCGATATCGCCGGAGCCTAAGATCACAACCTCCTTGCCTACCTGGAATCCCTCCATGTTGGTGAGGCGCTGGGCTGTGCCTGCAGAATAGATTCCTGCCGGGCGGTAGCCTGGAATATTAAGGGCGCCTCTTGGCCTCTCCCGGCATCCCATAGCCAGAATCACTGCCCCGGCCTTGATAGTAACCAGGCCTTCCTCCCGGTTAATATATGTAATCTCTTTTTCCTTCGTAATATCCACCACAATGGTATTGAGGCGATAAGGAATCTTCTCCTCCTCTACCATCTTGATAAAACGGCTTGCATACTCCGGGCCGGTTAACTCTTCCTTAAATGTATGGAGGCCGAACCCGTTGTGAATGCACTGATTTAAGATGCCGCCCAGCATATGGTCTCTCTCCAGGATCAGGATATCCTGAATGCCTGCTTTTCTGGCTGACACAGCAGCCGCCAGTCCTGCCGGACCGCCTCCGATAATTACGATATCATGCTCTCTCATCCTTCTGTCCTCCCTTCCCCAATCAGAATCTCAGAGCCCGGGCCGTTCTTGCAGATAGACTCCATAGGCCGTCCCAGCTCTCTTGCCAGAATTTCCATCGTCCTTGGCGTACAGAAGCCTGCCTGGCATCTTCCCATGCCCTGGCGCACTCTTCTCTTTACACCGTCCAGGGATGTGGCGCCCAGTGTCCTGCGGATGGCATCCACGATCTCACCTTCGCTGACATTCTCGCAGCGGCAGACGATAGTGCCGTAATCCGGCCGCTCTTTGATAAGCGCTGCTCTCTCCTCAAAGCTTAGCTTGCTTACCTGGGGAATTCCTTTTCTCTCGGATTTAAATCCGTCCTTCTTTCCTGCCCCCGCCTTTTTTGCGATTAACTCTGCCAGGTAGACTCCGATAGCAGGTGCGCTGGAAAGTCCGGGAGACTCGATTCCTGCCGCATCGAAAAAGCCTTCTGCATCTTCTGCTTCCCCGATGACAAAATCATCTCCTGTCTCATGGGCGCGAAGGCCGGAGAAGGATGTAATTACTTTATTATATGGGATATTCTTTACACTGATAGCTGTCTTCTGAATCACATCCGCCAGCTCCTGTGCGGTAGTCGCCGTATTTTCCTTGTCCTCCACATCCACGGCTGTTGGCCCAAGCAGCAGGTTTCCATGAACCGTGGGCGCAACCAGAACACCTTTGCCGTACTTTCCGGGAAGCTGGAAAATCGTATGGGAAACGTGATCCCCTGCCTCATGATCCAGAAGACAGTAATCTCCCTTTCTCGGTATCAGCTGAAGCTTCCTGCCGCTGACCATATTGTGGAAAACATCTGCGTAAACCCCTGCGGCATTCACCACAAACCTGGCAGTGAATTCACCCTGATTTGTCTTTAACATGTATCCGCCTTCCACAGCAGATATATCCAAAACTTCCGTATTCAGCTTAAATTCCACACCATTGTCACAGGCGTTCTCCGCAAGGGCAATGGTTAAACCGAAGGGACATACGATTCCGCCGGTAGGTGCGTACAGAGCCGCTACCACCTGGTCAGACAGGTTCGGCTCCATGGCCCGCGCCTCTTCTCCGCTGATAATCTGAAGATCCGGTACCCCGTTGGCAACGCCCTTGTCATATAAGGCGTCCAACCCCGGACGATCCTCCTCTGCAAAGCAAAGCACCATGGAACCGTTCCTCTGGAATTCAAAATCCAACTCTTTTGATAAGGTTCCCATCATGGCGTTTCCCTGAACATTAAACTTTGCCTTCAGAGATCCTGGAACTGCGTCATAGCCGGCATGAACGATGGCGCTGTTTGCCTTGGAGGTTCCGGAGCATACGTCTTCCGCCCGTTCCATCAGACAGCAGTTTAATTCATACCTGGACAGTTCCCTGGCAACGGCGCATCCAGTTACGCCGCCGCCAACCACCACTACATCATAATTTAGTCTGCTCATAATCCTCTCCTATTCCCCTTGGATAAAAAAAGAGTAATGCAAACACAGGGGAAATCCCTTCCTCTGTCTTACCTTACTCTCTTATCACAAAGGTTTTTGTTATTCAACTGTCACTCTTATGGTAACATTCCAGAGTTTAGATGTCAAGAAAAAAACTACATTTTTTTAGCTTTTTCCCATAAAATCGCGGCCGCATTTCCGGCAGTGGATACTGATTTTTCCGTGGCCTCTGGGAATGCGCAGCTTCTGGCCGCAGTCCGGGCACTTAAAAATTTTGTATTTACGGAATTCTTCCATACGGGGCTTTAAGGTCTTTATGTTTTCCTGTGCCCGGAAACGAAGATTGAGAAATCCCTGGTTTTCTTTAAAGCGGGCCCCTGTGTTCTTCGAGAACATCCGTATATAGGACAGTAAAAGAAGCAAAAGCTCTGCCCAGATTAAAGGGCCGCTTCGGATGAAAAGATTGCATATTACCATGGCCAGGACAACTGTAAGTATAAACCGGTTCAGTTCATCTGTGCCGTATCGGCCTACCATAAAACGGCGGAATTTGTCTTTCAGGTTATTCAATGCAGGAAACACCTCCTTTTCAGGTTCTTATGGATTTAATTTTAATATGGCTGTCTGTCCGGGCATATCTTTTGTAAGCGTCAGGGTATTCTCATCGTAATAAACCACGTCATCACACAGGCTTATATAGTCTTCCACAGGCGCCAGCACGTCAAAACCGAAGCCCTCCCCTCTGTAATGCATGGGGATCACGATTCTCGGATGTATTTCCTCCACTATTTTTTTCGCCTGTCCTGCGTCAATCGTATAGTATCCTCCTACGGGGATCATAAGGAGATCCAGATTTTTTAAGGCTTCCTTCTGCTCTGGCAAAAGCCCGCAGCCCAGATCCCCTGCATGGGCTATGCGGAAGCTTCCGTCATCCAGGATGTGAATGGTATTCTGGCCTCTTAAGGCACCCTGTCTGTCATCGTGGTAAGTGGAAATTGCCTGTATCCGGAAGGGGGAGGGGGCCGAATTTTTAATATGGACCATTGCCCTAGCGTTGTGGTCGCCGTGTTCGTGGCTGCACAGTACCTGGCTGGCTTCCTGTATGGCCAGTTCCAGTCCTGGCACGTATCCATTTTCATATGGATCAAATATTACAGTGTATTCTTTGTATTCTGCTTTAAAGCAGGAATGTCCTAACCATGTGACTTTTATCATTTCTGTCATTTCTCTTCGTCCTTTCTTTTTCTTCATTATACTTTCTTAAATAAACTGCGTCAACATTTCCTTATCCTTATTTACATCCCCAATGTTCCATGCTAAAATAAGAACGAAAAATTTCAGAAGGAGCATGGAATATGGATTTAAAAAATACGGTATTGTGGAAAGATAAAAAGCACCATCTCTGGTTTCCCATAAGCTTTACAAAATACTCGATCGAAAATGATCGCCTGATGATCACGGAAGGTTTTTTAAGCACCACCATCAATGAAACCCTTCTCTACCGCATCGTGGATCTCACCCTTCACAGGACTCTGGCCCATCGTATCTTCGGGACAGGGGATATTATCATCAAGGCTAAAGTAGATGCCTCACCGGAGATCGTCCTTAAGAATATCTCAAAGCCTTTAAAGGTACGCAGCCTGATTTCCCAGGCCGTGGAGGAGAGCCGTCAGCGCCGCAATGTGGTGGGGAAGGAATTCTACGGAGATTCTCCCGTACATCGGCATATGGACATCGATGATGATGGTATCTGTGATTTTGACGGCGAGAAAATAGACTAATTTCAGGAGAATAATCATGGGACTTACATTTATAAATAAACTGCCTACCCCTGATGAAATTCGCAGGCAATTTCCTATCCCCAAAGGGTTAGAAGAGGTAAAGGCCAAAAGAGACCAGGAGATCAGACAGGTGCTGACCGGTGAAAGTGACAGATTTCTTGTTATTATCGGCCCCTGTTCTGCAGATAATGAAGCGGCGGTTTTGGATTACACCAGCCGCCTGGTTCCGATTCAGGAAAAGGTAAAAGATCGGCTGATTCTTATTCCCAGAGTCTACACCAATAAACCCAGAACCACAGGGGAAGGCTACAAGGGCTTGCTGCATCAGCCGGATCCTGAGAAAAAGCCTGATATGTATGAGGGGATTCTGGCTATCCGCAATATCCACATGCATGTGGTTCAGGAAACCGGGCTGACTACGGCTGATGAGATGCTGTATCCGGAAAATCTGCGGTATCTTACGGATCTTATGTCCTATATTGCCGTAGGCGCCCGTTCTGTGGAGAATCAGCAGCACCGGCTGGTAGCCAGCGGCTGCGATGTGCCGGTTGGCATGAAGAACCCTACCAGCGGCGATCTGTCCGTTATGCTGAATTCCGTTGTGGCTGCTCAGAGCGGCCATGAATTTATTTTCCGGGGTTATGAGGTACACACGCCCGGGAATCCGCTGACTCACACCATCCTGCGGGGCGCTGTCAATAAGCATGGGCAGAATCTTCCCAACTATCATTATGAGGATCTGATTCTTCTTCATGAGCTTTACAGCAAACGTGATTTGAAAAATCCGGCCTGCATCGTAGATGCCAATCACTCCAATTCCGGCAAACAGTACGGGGAGCAGATCCGCATTGTGAAAGAAGTCCTTCACAGCCGCCGTCACTCTTCTGAGATCCGCCAGATGGTCAAAGGGGTTATGATTGAAAGCTACATTGAACCGGGCAGCCAGAAGATAGGTGAACACTGTTATGGAAAATCTATCACCGACCCTTGCCTGGGATGGGAGGCTTCTGAACGCCTGCTATATGAGATTGCAGAAGGGATTGTGTAATTGTCGACAGAATATTTCAAAATTTCCTTCAAAATCGCATAATTTTCAATAAATTATGCCCTTCGAATACTTGTTTCTAATCTTTGTTTATGCTATAATCCAGTTGTAGCAATCATTTTGTTTTTAATTGAATAGTCATAAGTTAGGGGGCCAATACTATGTTGCGAAGACGATTAGATATTCGCCAGAAATCTTACCCGATCCCCATTTCGGTTCTGATTAGTACGGCCAATACCTGTGACTGTGATATTTTCGTTGAATACGAACAGTCCCTGGTTAACGTCAAAGATTACGATGAGATGAAGATTGGATTCGATACTCGAAGGCAACACCAGCTATTTTGTTTCGACGGCTGCGATGAGGCGGATGCTGAGCAGCGAATTTTATGTTTGTTTACACCATGAGGATTTAAAGACTTTCATAGTAAACTTCTATGCAACTTTTGATGTTGCACCAGCCGCCCTATGAAAGTCGATTGCTCCGGGCTGCGCCCT
>CAJUEJ010000027.1 GCA_910585435.1 uncultured Hungatella sp.
AGAGCACGCGGCTGTTAACCGCGCTGTCGTAGGTTCAAGTCCTACTCGGGGAGCTAGCCAGACGGCCAAAGAGGGGCTGTGGCAGAAAATGGCCCCATGGTCAAGCGGTTAAGACATCGCCCTTTCACGGCGGTAACACGAGTTCGAATCTCGTTGGGGTCATTTAGATTGATAATATGATATGGCGACATAGCCAAGCGGTAAGGCGTGGGTCTGCAACACCCTGATCACCAGTTCAAATCTGGTTGTCGCCTCTTGAAAGAATCACAGAAATGTGATTCTTTTTTTAAGATTATAAAGAAATTTTTAAATAAGGGAGAAAACTATGCTGGGAATTATCGGAGCTATGACAGAAGAGGTGGCAAATTTAAAGGAACAGATGGAGAATGTAGAGATCCAGACCGCTGCTAAAATGGATTTTTATAAAGGAAAGCTGAAAGGAAAGGATGTAGTAGTAGTCCGCTCTGGAATCGGAAAAGTAAATGCGGCAGTCTGCAGCCAGATTCTGGCAGACAGATATCATGTGGACGGCATTATAAATACAGGGATTGCAGGCTCCTTGAGAAATGAGATTAATATTGGAGATATTGTGCTATCAGAAGATACACTTCAGCATGATATGGATGCCACAGGGTTTGGCCACCCTATTGGAGAGATTCCTCAGATGGATGTATCCGTATTTAAAGGCGATCCTCATATGCTTCAGGTGGCTTTGCAGTGCTGCAGGCAGGAAATACCGGAGATCGGTGTCCATACAGGGCGGGTAGTCAGCGGAGATCAGTTTGTATCAACTAAGGAGAAGAAAAAATGGCTGCTGGAGAACTTCCAGGGATTTTGTACGGAGATGGAAGGGGCAGCCATTGCTCAGACTGCATATTTAAACCAGATTCCTTTTTTGATTATCAGAGCGATCTCCGATAAGGCTGATGACAGTGCAACTATGGACTATACAGAGTTTGAGGCAAAGGCCATTGAACACAGTGTAAAGCTGGTTATGGCAATGGTGGAAAAGCTCTAAAGACATTGAGAATCGATTTATAGCAGAATTTGACGAACGATTCTAGGCTCTCTTATCTTCCCAAAATGAATTTCCAAGGCTATAATAAAGGGCATCTGGAAGTTATCTGGAAAAGAAAGGGGAGCTTTTTATGATGTTGGAATTATTGGAAACAGGAAAAGCATTATATGTGTTAGCCGGGATCTGCGCTCTGGGGCTTTTAAGCAGAATAATGGCGCGCGGCCTTTACAAAAGATTAATCAGAGAAACAGATAATATGACACTGACGAAAAACCGATACCTGCGGGAACTGAAGCAGAAGGCAGAAAATGCTTACCGCCTGAATCAGGGAATTCAGAATACACAGGCATATCTGGAAAAACAGCTGATGAACTATCGCTTTTTTGGCCTTACCCTGAACGGATGGGGGAACCTGTCCAACCAATTTACAGTTCTGTGCTTTTTGGCCGGCGGTGCGGCGGCATTTTTGTCCTACTGGTATCGCTGCGATAATTATTACATAGTTTTATACGGAACCGTAGGGATTCTGGCCGGACTTTTTACCCTGTTTGTAGATTGCGGGGTAAACCTTTCTGAGAGAAAGGATCAGCTTCTCAATGCACTTCAGGACTATATGGAGAATTCCCTGTTTCACCGTCTGTCCAGAGAGACGGCATCTGCCCTGGAAGGCAGCGTGAGGGAAAGTGGCAGGGCTGGAATCCGTGAGACCCCGGTCCGTGAGAATGGAGCCCGGGAGGGCGGCAGAAATGGCAGTATCCGTGAATTAAACATTCGGGATTTAACCATTACAGACAATGAAGAACAGGACAAGCCTGGCAAAGAGAGCATCCGGAATATTTCATCAAGAGACCGTTCCCGGTCAGAGAGGGCCAAGACAGAGCGGCCAAAAGGTGATAACCTGAGAGCTTTAGTGCCAGAGGAATCAGAAGGAAGAGAAGAAAAAACAGAACGTTCCTCAAAAAAGATAGAGCGGCTTGCAAAAAGGAATCAAAAAGAAGACCAGGATTCCCAGATGGACTATTTAAAGCGCAGTCTGGAGCAGATTGCAGCAAGTCGGGAGAAGAACCAGGGGGACGGGGACTGGATTAAGGAATTGTCCTCAGATGAGCTGGAGCTCATCGATGAAATATTAAAGCAGTACCTGGTTTAAAAGAAAATTTATATCGCATTTCCTGCCTGTTTGTGATATAATTTGATACAGTTCAGGAAGCTGAAATGTTACACAAGTAAAAAAATCACAGGGGAAAAGGAGAAACAGGTATGGGAAAAGAAGTAACGTTTGACTATTCTAAGGCTGGCGGGTTTATTTCCGCAGAAGAGATCGGGAATATGAAGGCTGCTGTTATGGGGGCCAAAGAAGTGCTGGTATCCAAAAGCGGCGCTGGCAATGACTTTTTAGGCTGGATCGATCTTCCGGTAGATTATGATAAAGAGGAATTTGCAAGGATCAAGAAGGCAGCTTCAAAGATTCAGAGCGATTCAGATGTGCTGCTGGTAATCGGTATCGGCGGCTCCTACCTGGGAGCAAGGGCAGCCATAGAGTTTTTGACACACAGCTTCTATAATGTGCTGAACAAAGAAGACAGGAAAGCGCCGGAGATTTATTTTGTAGGAAACAGCATCAGCAGCAAGTATATCAAAGACCTTCAGGATGTGTTAAAGGGAAAGGATTTCTCCATAAATATTATTTCCAAGTCCGGAACCACCACGGAGCCGGCTATTGCATTCCGGGTATTTAAGGAGATGCTGATTGAAAAGTACGGCAGGGAAGAGGCCAATAAGAGAATCTATGCCACCACAGATAAGGCAAGGGGAGCGCTTAAAAACCTGGCCAACCAGGAAGGATATGAAAGCTTTGTTGTTCCGGATGACGTGGGAGGACGTTTCTCTGTGCTGACAGCTGTGGGCCTGCTTCCTATCGCAGTCAGCGGGGCAGATATCGATACATTGATGGAAGGTGCTGCCTACGGAAGATCCAAGGCTTTGGACACTCCCTACGAGGAGAATCCGGCTCTTCTCTATGCGGCAATCCGCAATATTCTGCTGAGAAAGGGAAAAAATGTAGAGATTGTGGCTAATTATGAGCCAAGTCTTCACTATGTGTCTGAGTGGTGGAAACAGCTTTACGGAGAGAGCGAAGGAAAAGACCAGAAGGGTATCTTCCCGGCAGCCGTAGATCTGACTACAGACCTTCATTCCATGGGACAGTTCATCCAGGACGGCGCCAGGATTATGTTTGAGACCGTAATCAATGTGGAGGAGTCCCAGGCAGAGGTAGTGCTGAAGGAAGAGGAAGTGGATACAGATGGCATGAACTATCTGGCAGGAAAGAATGTTGACTTTGTCAACAAGAGCGCCATGAACGGCACTATGCTGGCCCATACCGACGGACAGGTTCCCAACCTGAAGGTAAATATTCCGGAGCAGAATGCTTACTATTTAGGCCAGCTGTTCTATTTCTTCGAGTTTGCCTGCGGCATCAGCGGCTATCTGCTGGGAGTCAATCCGTTTAACCAGCCAGGCGTGGAAAGCTACAAGAAAAATATGTTTGCCCTTCTGGGAAAACCAGGATATGAGAAGGAGAGAGAAGCGCTGTTAAAGAGGCTGTAAGGCCCGGTGCAAATGGCGCAGATTGAGAAACAGTAAATCAAAAGGCTGCTGCTGCGAAATCCAGGAATTTTTGCAGCAGCAGCCTTTCTTAAACTTATTCTTCTATGATTTGAATCTCTAAAAAATCAAAGTCTATATGCTCAATAAAATGATCCTGCTTAAAGCGGGTTTTGGCGTGAACCTGGAACTCGTGAATATTGGAATCCAGCCAGATAGGCTTTCCCAGATCAAATTCATAACAGATATCATCTAAAGCCTGAAAGACCATCTGGGTCCGTGTCAGGCTGTAATCGCCGATACAAATGGTGGTATCTCTTAAAAGCCGGTTGTTTTTCATCAGTTTTCCCCACATACGGAACATGGCATAAGCCTCCTTGATATAAGATTGATTCTTATGCAGCAGTGAAGGTAAATGCCGCCCCATCAGTTTAGCAGATTTTAAAAGAATTGTCAAAAAATTGCCGGGCATTTCTTGTAAAGAAAAATATTCAGTTGTATAATACTATATTATAAAAGCGTATGCAGGTTTACTATGCAAGGAGGACAGAGGATGAATGTCATCACAGACTACGGGACATTTTTGCGGGAAGCCAAGTCGGCGGTGATGGAATTGACAGATTTGGAACATCAGGAGGAACATCTGGCAAAACAGCTGAAACAGAATCAGAAGGCACTGGAGGCGGAGAAACGGCAGCAGGAGGATAAGATCAGCCAGACCACGAGAAAGCGGCTGGGGGAGATTTCCTCCAGCTATGATAAAGAGATAAGCAAAGGCCAGGATCAGCTGAAGAAAGCCAGAAGCAAAAGAGAAAAGGCAAAAAGCCAGGGGATAAAAGAGCGGATTGTGGAGGAGACAGTGGATTTGAGAGACGATAACCGGAGAATCCGCCTACAGATTAAGACCCTGTTCCAGCAGAATCATGTTCCCAGATACTGCAACACGGATTTATACTATGCCCTTTATTTTCCAAAAAGGATAAAGGAATTTCTTAAGCTGCTGGCAGCAGTGATACTGTGCTTTCTGCTGATTCCCTATGGGATCTATACGCTTCTTCCGGATCAGACCGTATTATATTTAGTGGGGATTTATTTTGCGTGTATTTTAGTCTTCGGCGGGGCTTATGTGTTTATCGGGAACCGTACCAGGGAGCATCACGGGATCGTCCTGCGGGAGGGAAGGGACCTTCGGGATCAGATTCATGACAATAATAAGAGAATCCGCAGGATTACCCGCACCATCAAAAGGGATAAAAATGAAGCTATCTATGATCTGCAGAAGTTTGACGATGAGATTGCCCAGATGGAGCAGAATCTGTCGGAGACAGCGGCGAAGAAGAAGGATGCCCTGAATGCGTTTGAGACTGTAACCAAGAACATTATTGCAGACGAGATCACGGAGGCAGGCAAGGACAAGCTTGCCAATATGTCCAGGCAGTGCAATGAGCAGGAGAAGCAGCTTCGGGATCTGCGGGAGCTGATCAAGACAAGATCCCTCTATATTACGGACTGCTATGGATCCTATCTGTCCCGGGAATTTCTCCAGCCGGAGAAGCTGGATGCTCTTGCGGATATTATGCAGAGAGGTACTGCTGCCAATTTAAGCGAAGCCATGGAGCAATACAGGAAAAACGCATAAATTTATAAAACCTGGTCTATAATAGCAGTAAGAATTTGGAACAGGTGAGTAAAAATGGATATTCTGAGAAGAAAATCTCCCTCCAAAGGCAGGGAGATTTATTATTACGATACATCAAAAGAATTTGAGGCGGCAGAGCTGGCGGCAAGGCTGTACATGATGATGCGGGAGGAGTTTAAAAAAGGGAGAAAGAACAAGGTGCTGGTCCTGTGCATAGGGACAGACCGCTCTACCGGAGACAGCCTTGGGCCTTTGATCGGGTATCAGCTGAGGCAGAGGGGGTTAAAGCATATCCATGTGGTAGGGACGCTGAACAAACCGGTACATGCCATGAATCTGGAGGATACGGTCTATCTTTTAGAGCAGGAGTGCCAGGACTATCTGATCATAGCTGTGGACGCCTCTGTGGGAATGAGCAGCCATGTAGGGTGCATTACTCTGGGCAAAGGGGCCTTAAAGCCAGGTTTAGGGGTCAGCAAAGAACTCCAGGCTGTGGGAGATTTGTTTATCACAGGAATTGTAAGCGGGTGCGGCGGATATGATCCTCTGATGCTTCAGAGCATTCGCCTGAGTACGGTTATGAGAATGGCGGAATGCATCAGCGACAGCATCTGTCTTGTCGAAAAATTATGGGAATCTATGGCATTCGTTTGACAGATTTTGCAAAAGCTCCATGATATGATTGGCATTAGCATATTAGAATAGTGCCAGAATTTAATAGTGGGGTGAGCCTATGGGAGAATTATATAATCCATTTCCGAAATTACCAAAGAACATACGGCAGATAGGAGAACGAGACCAGACAGTGCGCCTGTATCTGGAGGATTATGTGAACACATACTTAAGACGGTTATACCCAAAAGGAGGACAAGACCTGCGGGTAGGCATACTGCTTGGCACGTCTGAGGAGCATGACGGGACACCATATTTATTTGTTGACGGCGCCCTGGAGATGGACGACGTGGCGGAAAGCAGCGATAAGGTGATCCTGACAGAGAGCGCCTGGAAAAAGGCGTATAAGACCATGGAGGACATGTTCCCCAAAAGGGAGATCATGGGATGGTTTCTGTGCGGAGAATCGGGGACAACCTTAAGCCCCTTAAATTACTGGAAACAGCATGGACAGTATTTTTCAAAGAAAAACCAGCTGATGTATCTCAACTCCGGACTGGAAGGAGAGGAGGCTGTATACATTACCTCTGAAGACGGGTTTTATAAGCTTCAGGGCTACAGCATTTACTATGAACGCAACCAGATGATGCAGGATTACATGATCCTGCGCAAAGATGCCAGGAGAGTGGAATCCGGAAGCGGAGATTCTGTGATTCGGGATTTCCGCCAGAGAATGGAGGACAATAAAAGCCAGGCAGTATCTCAGCGGGGAACCATCCGGGTACTGGGAACCATGTGCAGCGCGCTGGCTGTCATGGTGCTGGCCGGCGGCGTCGCCATGTTTAACAATTATGAGAAGATGAAGAACATGGAGGCAGTCCTGACCTCTGCCCTTCCTGAGGAAGTCATGGCAAAGGGGGAAGAGGAAGGGACAGGAGAGGAGCTTTGGGTGGAGGAGGCACAGGGAGCCGTGTATCCTACAGTAGCCAAAGAGACCATGTCTGATACATATCCGGCAGGACAGGCCGTAAGCGGCGAAAGCGAAAGCGGAAAGTACAATGAGGCAGGGACAAGCCTGGCAGAAGAACAGGGTGAACCGGTGCAAAATGAGGGAGATGAGGGGAGCGATGCAGACAGCATCCATACGGAGAATACAGATGCCCATACCCCTGACAGCAGCCCGGCAGAAACCGATGCCCGGCAGGCTCTGGCCGGGGGAAATACCTACCAGGTACAGGATGGAGAGACCTTGTATGGAATTTGTCTGAAATTATACGGAAACGGAAGCATGCTGAAAAAAATTTGTGAATTAAACGGGCTGGAGGATGAAAACAAGATTATTTCCGGTCAGAATTTGATTCTTCCGTAGGAACATATTCTGTGCTATACTGTTATACAGCCAACGGATTTTTACCAACAGGAAAAAGAGATTTTGGAGAATTACAGATGAATGACATAAATTCCATGAGCCGGGAACTAAAGAAAAAACAGCTTCGGAGCAGGGTGATTACACCCGGACAGTCCCGGCCTCAGGCACAGCCGCCCGGGGAGGACGGCCAGGAGATTGTAAAACAGGCACACCGCAGGGTGGTACGGCGCCGTCGGATTCTGCTGGCACTGCTGCTTATTGTATTTTTGGGAGCTGTGGGAGGCTTTTCCTGGTACAAGAAGTATTACCAGTACGAAAGCTTTACCGTAGGATGGGAGCGGCAGTTAGAGCGGGAAGGAAATTTTACGGCCTATGAGAAATTCGGGACAAATTTATTAAGGTATTCAAAAGACGGGGCATCTTACATCAATGGAGAAGGGAAAGATGTGTGGGTTCAAAGCTATGAGATGAAGGCCCCCATTGTAGCGGTGAACGGAGACTACGCTGCCATAGCGGATCAACAGGGAAACAATATTTATATCTGCGATTTAAACGGCTGCCAGGGCATGGCTACCACGGTTCTGCCTATTATCAAGGTGACAGTGTCCGCCAAAGGGGTGGTCGCGGCTATTCTGGAGGATCCTACGGCAAGTGCAAGCTACATCTATTTTTACCGGAAAGACGGAACAGAGATAAAGCTTTTCATAAAAGGGGTTCTGGGAGGGAATATCGGTTATCCCCTGGATATCAGCCTGTCCCCTGACGGGACCATACTGATTGGATCCTATGCGTTTATTGAGGGAGGCGTACTGAAGAACCGGGTGGCATTCTACAACTTTTCAGAGGTGGGGAAGAATGCACTGAACCGGTTTGTAGGCGGTTTTCATGATATCTATGAGAACAGCATGGTACCCAGAGTCCAATATCTGAATGATACATATGCGGTGGCTTTTGCAGACAGCAGCATTTCTTTTTATTCATCGGCAGATGTGATGTCCCCGGCGCTGGTGACCCAGGTGCCTGTGGAGGAGGAAATCAAAAGTGTGTTCTGCAATGAGAGCTATGCTGGTATTGTGGTAAAGGCCGTCTCCGGAGAATATGATTTCCGCATGGACCTCTACGACATGAGAGGAGAGAAGCTGTTCAGCACGGACTTCACCTATGGATATGAACATGTGGACATTGACGAAGACCTGATCTTTTTGTACAATGAGGACAGCTGCAGAATCTACAATTCCCGGGGGATTCTGAAATATGAGGGGGATTTTGATTTTACGGTTTCCAAGATAAACAAGGGAAGCCAGCCTAACCAGATCTTTATAGCAGGGCCTCAGGTAATCAAAGAGATTAAGCTGCATTGACTTTTAAAATTCTTAAGAAAAGAGGTAGAGAACCATGGCAAAAAAATGTATTGGTGTGGATGTGGGAGGAACAACAGTAAAAATCGGCTTATTTGAAATTACGGGGGAGCTTCTGAAAAAGTGGGAGGTTCCTACCAGGACAGAAGAGCATGGAAAGTACATATTGAATGATGTGGCAGACTCCATTCTGGAAACGTTAAAGCAGGAAAATATTTTGCTGGAGGATGTTGAGGGAATCGGCATCGGCGTACCGGGGCCTGTGAAAAGGGACGGATATGTGGAGGTATGTGTAAACTTAGGGTGGAGAGACAGATACCCGGCTAAGGAGTTAAGCCAGCTGCTGGGCGGCGTTGTGGTTGCGTGCGGCAATGATGCCAATGTAGCGGCCCTGGGTGAGATGTGGAAAGGCGGAGGAGAAGGCTACACAGATATTGTCATGGTGACGCTGGGAACCGGCGTAGGAGGAGGCGTCATCTTAAATGAGAAAATTTTGCCGGGCAAGCACGGACTGGGCGGGGAGATCGGCCACATCCATGTCCGGGATGAGGAGACAGAGCATTGCAACTGCGGGGCCAAAGGCTGTCTGGAGCAGGTTGCCTCGGCCACAGGGATTGTCAGGGAGGCCAGAAGAAAGCTGGCGGCTTCCCATAAGGAATCCAGCCTTCGCAGGGCAGGAGATTCCATAACAGCAAAGGATGTGCTTGATGCCGCAAAGGCAGGGGATGAACTGGCTTTGGAGGTGATGGATACGGTAGGCCATTATCTGGGGATTGTCCTGGCACAGCTGGCACTGACCGTAGATCCGGATATTTTTGTTATAGGCGGAGGCGTGTCTAAGGCAGGCCTGTTTTTGATTGATATCATAGAAAAACATTATAAACAGTATATGGCTATCTCAGAAGATCATGGGATCATCGGACTTGCAAAGCTGGGAAATGATGCCGGGATTTATGGGGCGGCCAGAATGGTACTGAGATAAATGGCGCAGGCACTTTTGGGATTCCCGAAGGTGCCTGTTGTATAAATGTTTTATAAAATGAGGAGACCCCAGCCGTTTCCAGCCAGGGTAATTATGAAAAATCTATGTGCAATTTAACAATAGAACCGATTTAAATCATCTGGTTTCTATACAAATAGTATAAAAATTATTTGTGAACGGAATATGAACGCAGTGTAAATAGATTATGAAATGTGAAAATTCCGGGATATACGTTTTATAAAAGATATGGTATAATCTATTCATTAATGTACGTTGGAGGATAAGACACATGGGGGTATTCGCGAAGAAAGGAAAGGCAGCAGAAGAAGAGGATGTGAAGCGTGCATCCCAGGAGTTGAACCAGCAGCACGAGAAGAAAGACAATGACAGCAAGGCCTGCTACAGCCATCTGGAAGCCCAGTTTTTGATGAAAAGCCACGGGGTTGTGCTGAAGCTGTATATTGAGAATTTCAAGAGAATGAACGATCTCTTTGGCATGGAATACTGCGATGAGCTGCTTGAGGAGATTTTAAAGTATCTGGAACAGAAGACCGGGTGTGTGGTTTACCGCTATGTAGGCGTGGAATTCATTATTATCATGAAGAACCGGACCATAGCAGACGCATCCTGGCTTGTGGAGCAGCTGACAGAGCGGTTTAATGAGAGCTGGACCATAAAAGGCACGGACTGTCTGTGTTCAGTTCAGATTGCCTTGTGCGCCTATCCCGGCTACGCTTCCAATGTAGGCGAGATACTGAAATATCTTGACATGGCTGTGTCCCACGGGGCGGAGAGAGGAAGCAACCAGGCCATTGTATATGATAATGATCTGCACCAGCAGTTTGTGCGCAGGCAGATTATCGCCAAATATCTGAACACCGCCATTGCCAAGGGGGAGACAGAGGTCAGCTACCGCCCCATCTATGACAGGGAGAAGAAAGGGTTCTCCAGGGCAGAATTCCAGATGAGGATTTTCGTGCCGGAGCTGGGGATGATCGACAGCAGCGAGTATCTGTCCATCGCTGAGGACACAGGGCAGATCCGGCAGGTAGAATATTATGCTCTGGACAGGGCGGCTGCAGCGGTTGCAGGCCTTTTACAGAAAAAGAGGAGCTTTGACTCCATTGCCCTTCCCATTTCCTCCATGCTGCTTTTGCAGGGAGATTTCCTGCAGGAAGTGTCCCGGGTCATGGAGATGTATGAGCTTCCCTCCAAGAAGCTGGCCATAGAGATTGATGAGTATGCGGCAGTGACCTCCTATGCCAGGCTTACAGTGCTTTTGCAGGGCCTGTCCTGGATGGGAGTGGAGCTTATCTTAAATAATTTCGGTTCCGGAAGTACGGGATTAAGCCGGATCTTTGACCTGCCTGTAGACACTTTGAAGTTTAACCGCACCTTTGTGGGAGAGCTGGAGAACAGCGCCAAGTTTGCCCCGGTCATCGGCGGCCTGGTGCAGATCGCAAAAAAGATGAAGAAAAAGGTTATCGCAGAAGGCGTGGAGACCCAGAGACAGCGGGACTTTTTAGACAAATTCGGCTGCACCATGCAGATGGGATCCTATTATTCGCCGGTGATACCGGAGAAGGAGCTGTTGTCTGTCCTGCGGACATTTTCAGACAGCTCCCGATAGCAGCTACAGGACAGCGGTTCCGGGCAGCTGCAGGCAGAAAGGCTTCATGATTTCAATTTATTAATATAGAAAGCGGCGCTATTGGTTTCTTCAGGACATCGTTCGGCAAGTGATTGGTGTAGTTATCTGCAAAACGATGTCCTAGGATCTCAGGCTGCTGCGATGGAGGAAAATGACAGAGTATAACAGGGACAAAACCATTGTGGTGGGGCACAAAAATCCGGATACGGATTCTATCTGCTCGGCTATCTGCTATGCCAACTTAAAGAAAGCCCTTACGGGCCAGGAATTTGAACCAGGCAGGGCGGGACAGGTAAACGGGGAGACCCAGTTTGTGCTGGACTATTTCGGCGTGGATGCGCCGGAGCTGATTGAGCATGTAAAGACCGAGGTGCGGGATATTGACATCCGCAAGATCAAAGGGGTAAACAAAAATATTTCCCTGAAAAAGGCATGGAATACCATGCAGGAGGCAAGTGTGGTGACCCTCCCTGCCGTCACAGAGGACAATATGCTGGAGGGGCTGATCACAGTAAGCGACATTGCCCAGTCCTACATGAATGTGTATGACAGCAGCATCCTTTCCAAGGCCAACACCCAGTACTCCAATATTATCGAGACGCTGGAAGGGGCTTTGATCATCGGCGATGAGAACGCCTACTTCAATGAGGGGAAGGTGCTGATCGCGGCGGCCAACCCGGATATGATGGAGTATTACATCAACAAGAACGATCTGGTAATCCTGGGAAACCGCTATGAATCCCAGCTTTGTGCCATCGAGATGGAGGCGGCCTGCATCATTGTCTGTGAGGGCGCCGCAGTGTCCATGACTATCAAAAAGCTGGCACAGGAGCGTGGCTGTACGGTGCTTACCACACCGTATGACGCTTACACGGCAGCCCGTCTGGTGAATCAGAGCATGCCTATCAGCTATTTCATGAAGACCGAGAATCTGATCACCTTTGAGGAGACGGATGTGATCGATGAGATCAAGGATGTGATGGCCAGCAAGCGCCACCGGGATTTCCCGATTCTGGATAAGGACGGGAAATATAAAGGGATGATCTCCAGGCGGAACCTGCTGGGAGCCAGAGGCAAATCTCTGATTCTTGTGGATCACAACGAGAAGAGCCAGGCAGTGGACGGGGTGGAGAATGCCAGGATCCGTGAGATCATTGACCATCACAGGCTTCGTTCCATTGAGACCATATCCCCGGTGTTTTTCCGCAATCAGCCTCTGGGGTGTACGGCAACCATTGTTTACCAGATGTACCAGGAGGCAGGAGTACCCATTGACAGGACTATCGCAGGCCTTCTGTGCAGCGCTATCATATCTGATACCCTGCTGTTCCGCTCCCCCACCTGCACCCAGGTGGACAAGAATGCGGCCCTGGCTTTGGCTGACATTGCCGGGATCAAGGTGGAGGATTATGCAGTAGGCATGTTTTCCGCAGGAAGCAACCTGAAAAACAAGACAGAAGAAGAGATTTTCTATCAGGACTTTAAACGGTTTACAGCCGGGAAGCTTACCTTTGGGGTGGGACAGATAAGCTCTCTCAACGGACAGGAATTAGACCAGCTGAAGAGCCGGATGCAGCCCTATATCAAGCAGGCATTCCAGACCCACAATGTGGATATGATGTTTTTTATGTTAACCAATATATTGACAGAGTCTACCACTCTTCTGTGCGAAGGCCAGGGGGCAGGTCAGATGATTCTGGAAGCGTTCCATGCGGAGAGCGATGAGATGGCGCAGAGGGATGGGAAGCAGGGGATTGTGGAGCTTCCCAAGGTAGTGTCCAGGAAGAAGCAGCTGATTCCCGCTATTATGGTGGCTTTGCAGGGATAGGAGGAAAAGCAGGTGACATTTATTTATCCGGCGGTGTTTACACCCCATGAAGACGGAAAAGGCTATCACGCAGAGTTTCCGGATCTGGAAGGCTGTGCGGCAGATGGGCCGGATCTGGAGGATACTATAGACAATGCCAAGGAGGCGGCCTACAACTGGATCTTCGTGGAGCTGGAGGAAGAGGACCCTCAGCTTCCGGAGGTGTCCCATGTGGAGGACATGGAGCTTCCTGAGGGGAGCTTTGTAAGGCAGCTGATGATCACAGTAAAACTGCTTCCGGACAATGATTAGAGGGCAGAGCTTCATGGAGAATGAAACAGGAAAGAAGCTGTCAAAGCAGCATTGGCAGGGCGGAAATATGCTGTATCCCGTACCGGCAGTGATGGTAAGCTGCAGGCGGGAAGGGGAAAAGCCCAATATTATTACGGTAGCCTGGGCAGGAACTGTGTGTTCGGCTCCGCCTATGGTGTCTGTCTCTGTCAGGAAGGAACGATATTCCTACAATATTTTGAAAGAGACAAAGGAGTTTGTGATCAATCTGGTGACAAAGGATCTGGCTTTTGCCACAGACTACTGCGGAGTTAAATCCGGCAGGGACACAGACAAATTCAGCCAGATGAGACTGACGCCTCAGCCCTCCAGGCACATCCAGGCGCCGGGGATCGCCGAGAGCCCTCTGAACCTGGAATGCAAGGTTACACAGGTGATTCCTCTGGGAAGCCATGATTTATTTCTGGCAGAGGTCCTGGGGGTGACTGTGGATGAACAGTATATTGACAAGAACGGGAAATTCCGTTTAAATGATGCCGGCCTGGTGGCTTATTCCCACGGGGAGTATTTTAAACTGGGGGAGAAGCTTGGGAAGTTCGGCTTTTCCGTAGCCAGGAAAAAGAAAAACAGTAACAGGAAAGCGCGATGAAGGAAAAATTCAGAAACATTACTCTTATCGGTATGCCTGCTTCCGGAAAAAGCATGGTGGGAGTACTTTTAGCCAAGCGGCTGGGGTATTCTTTTGTGGATGTGGATATTCTGATTCAGGAGAAGGAGGGCCGGCTTTTAAGAGAGATTATTGAAAAGGAAGGCCTGGATGGTTTTCTGGAGGTGGAAAACCGTGTAAACGCCCGGCTTCAGGCACAGCGGGCCGTGATTGCACCAGGGGGCAGCGTGATCTACGGAAAAGAGGCGATGGAGCATCTGAGGGAGATCAGCACAGTGGTGTATCTGAAGCTAAGCTACGAGGAAGTGGAAAAACGGCTGGGGAATCTGGCGGATCGGGGCGTGGCAATCAGGGAAGGGATGACTCTTTTGGATCTTTATAATGAGAGGATTCCTTATTATGAAAGATATGCCCATATTACTGTAGAGGAAGCCGGGAAGACGGCCGGAGACGTGGTGGATGAACTGCGGGCCATGGTGGAGAACCGTGAGTAAGAAGAAAATACATAATGGGGAGGTATAGATTCATGAAGAAATTGTTGGCGATTGGCGAGGCACTGGTTGATTTTATTCCTGAAGAGTCAGGAAAGGAGCTGCGGTATGTAAGCGGGTTTCAGCCCAAGGTGGGAGGAGCTCCGGCCAACGTATGCGGTGCCTATGTAAAATTAGGGGGAGAAGGCGCTTTGATCACCCAGCTGGGAGCGGATCCCTTCGGGGATAAGATCGTGGAGGAGTTTACAGAGTGCGGCATTGACTGTACCTATGTAAAGCGGACGGATAAAGCCAATACGTCCCTGGCTTTTGTGGCCCTTAAGGAGGATGGAAACAGGGAATTTTCTTTCTACCGGAAGCCTGGCGCTGATATGATGATGGACGCAAAGGATATTGAAGCCTCCTGGTTTGCAGATGCCTTTGCCCTTCATTTCTGCTCCGTGTCACTGGGGGATTTTCCTATGAAGGAAGCCCACAGAAAGGCTATTGACTGTGCGCTGCGGGTAGGGGTGGTAGTAAGCTTTGACCCCAACCTGCGCCTGGCTTTGTGGGATAATCCGGAAGCTCTTAAGAATGTGATCTGGGAGTTTGCGCCTATGGTGCATGTGCTGAAAATCTCCGATGAGGAGCTGGAGTTTATCACCGGCGAGACAGATATCAAGGCGGCTCTGCCCAGACTCCTTCAGGGGAACACGAAGCTGGTGATCTACACCAGAGGATCAGAGGGGGCAGAGTGCTACACAGAGAAGGGACACGGGTTTGCTGCCTGTGAGAAGGTACATGCAGTGGACACCACCGGTGCTGGAGACGGCTTTATCGGCGCATTTTTGTACTGTATGTCCAGAGACGGCATTGCAGTGGATAAGATTTCAGAGTTAAGCCAGGAGAAGATGGAAGAATACCTGGCATTTGCCAATAAATTCTGCGGGAAGAGCGTGACCAAGCACGGGGCTATCGCGTCTTATCCTTCCCTGGCGGAGATGGAGTAATCATACATAATATGAAGACAATCTATTATAACGGTGCTGTGTATACAGGCTTTTTGCCTCTTGCAGAAGCCTTTGTTGTTGCAGATGGAAGGTTTTGTTTTGCAGGAACCAGCCAGGAAGCAAAATCCCTGGCAGAGGATGGGGATTTCTGTGTGGATTTAAAGGGGAGGTTTGTGTGCAGCGGGTTTAATGACAGCCACATGCACCTTTTAAACTATGGGAATGTGCTGCAGGGGGCGCAGCTGGCAGGCAGGACGAAAAGCCTGGCGGATATGCTGCAGTGCCTCAGAGAGTTTCTGGAGAATCACCTGTGCAGGGAGGATGCCTGGCTTATAGGGCGGGGATGGAATCAGGATTTTTTTACGGATGAACACAGAATGCCGGATCGCTTTGATCTGGACAAGGTTTCTGACAAAGTGCCTGTCTGTGCCATCCGGGCCTGCGGACACTGCCTGGTGGTAAACAGCAGGGCCCTTAAGATTCTGGGAGTGACAGAAGAAAGCAGGCAGCCAGAGGGCGGGAAGATAGGAACAGAGCATGGGCGTCTGGACGGAAGATTTTATGATAATGCCATGGACTTAGTGTTTGAGGCCCTTCCGGCTCCTGGCAGGGAGGAGATAAAGGACATGCTTCTGTCGTCGGCCAGAGAGCTGAACACCCGGGGGATTACCAGCTGCCAGTCGGATGACTACGGCGCTTTTCAGAACGTGTCATGGAGAGAGGTGAATCAGATCTATCAGGAGCTGGAGCAGTCAGGGCAGCTGACAGTGAGGGTCTGTGAGCAGTGCAATTTTACCAACACTGCAGACTTTGCGGAGTTTGTAAAAGAGGGGAACCACACAGGAACCGGTACGGACATGTTCCGGATAGGGCCATTAAAGATGGTGGCGGACGGCGCCCTGGGAGCCAGAACCGCCTATTTAAGTGAACCCTACAGGGATGAACCGTCTGTCCGGGGGCTGCCCCTGTACAGTCAGGAAGCCCTGGATGAAATGGTTTCCTATGCCCACAGCCAGGGGATCCAGGTGGCAGTCCATGCCATCGGAGACGCATGCCTGGATCGGGTACTTCATGCCTGTGAGAAGGCGCTGGAGGAGCATCCCGAAAAGGATCACAGACATGGGATTGTCCACTGCCAGATCACCCGGCCGGATCAGCTGGAGAAGATTGCCAGGTTAGGGCTTCATGTGTATGCCCAGGGGATCTTTTTAGACTATGATTCCCGGATTGTTGAAGACAGAGTAGGAAAGAAGCTGGCCTCTTCCAGCTATAGCTGGAAGACACTGATGGGGCATGGGGTCTGGGTCAGCAACGGAAGCGATTGTCCGGTGGAGCTCCCGGATGTGCTGGCAGGCATACAGTGTACAGTTACCAGAAGGCCCCTTGACGGCAGAGGAGAGCCCTATCTTCCGGACCAGGCATTTACGATCCAGGAGGCCTTGGACAGCTATACCATCTGCGGCGCGCAAGCCAGCTTCGAGGAGGAGAGGAAAGGGCGCATTCAGCCGGGGATGATGGCGGATTTTGTGATTTTGGAGAGAAATCCTTTTGAGACAGATGAGGACAAGTTAAAAGATATCTCTGTACTGGCAACCTATCTGGGAGGAAAAAGGGTGTTTTAGGCTTGTATTTTTTATGGGAGTGTGTTATAGTATCTCCTGGTGTTGTGACACGGGGGCCGTATCTGCGGCCTGAAAAAAGAACGGTGAGTTCGAAACCATCCTCACCTAAAACAAAACTAGGAGATTGTACCATGAAAAATTCAAAATCAGACAAGACCATCTACCTTATGGTCCATGGGGCAGCCATCGCAGCTGTCTACACAGTGCTTACCATGGTGTTTGCGCCCATCAGCTTCGGCCCAGTTCAGTTCAGGGTTTCCGAGGCCCTGTGCATCCTTCCCTTTTTTACACCGGCGGCGGTTCCCGGATTGTTTCTGGGCTGCTTTCTGTCCAACCTTTTATGCGGGTCGGCCATGCTGGATGTAGTGTTCGGAAGCATTGCCACACTGATAGGCGCCCTGGGCTCTTATAGGCTGCGCAGGACTATGTGGGCTGTGTGCATACCGCCCATAGTTTCCAACACGGTTATCATCCCCTGGGTGCTTCGCTATGCCTATGGATCTGCAGACCTGATTCCTGTTGCCATGCTGACTGTGGGGATCGGAGAGATCCTGGCTATAGGCGTGCTGGGCAACATGCTTTTGATGATGCTTAAAAGGTACGGTGGTATTTTTAAAAAGATCGCAGTAAAAAATTGAGAAGACATAAAAAAGAGGCGGAGAATCTGTAGATTTCCTGCCTCTTTTTTATTATAATAAGGAAGAGAATAAAGGATTAAAGGTGGGAGAGATATGTATCAGATAGACTTCAAAAGGCCGGAGCATGTACATTTCATTGGGATCGGCGGCATCAGTATGAGCGGGCTGGCAGAGATCCTGATGGAGGAAGGCTTTACAGTGTCCGGTTCCGATTCACATAAATCAGAGCTGACAGAGCATCTGGAGGCAAAAGGGGCGCAGATCTTTTACGGACAGAGAGAGTCCAATGTGACAGACGATATCGATGTGGCAGTGTACACGGCGGCTGTTCACCCGGATAACCCGGAATTCGGTGAAGTGCAGAGGAAAGGGATTCCTATGCTGACCAGGGCAGAGCTGCTGGGTCAGATGATGAGAAATTATAAATATGCGGTGGGAGTCTCAGGAACCCACGGGAAGACTACCACAACCTCCATGGTGACCGAAATCCTGCTGGCAGCAGATCTGGATCCGACTATATCTGTAGGCGGGATTTTAAGCTCCATCGGCGGGAATATCCGTGTGGGCGGTTCCCGGCTGTTTGTGACAGAGGCATGTGAGTACACCAACAGCTTCCTTTCTTTTTTCCCCAATATGGAAATCATCCTGAATGTGGAGGAAGACCACCTGGACTTTTTCAAGGATATTCAGGAGATAAGACAGTCCTTCCGGCAGTTTGCCCAAAAGCTTCCCCGGGACGGGGTGCTGGTTATCAACCGGGACATGGAAAAATATGAGGAGCTTGTGGATGGGCTGGCCTGCCGGGTTGTGACCTGCGGGAAACATAAAGACAGCGATTACAGGGCAGAGAATATAACCTTCGACGACACAGCCAGGGCCTCCTTTGACCTTCTTGTAAAAGGAGAGAAGAGAGGAAGGATCACCCTGGGCGTCCCAGGTGAGCACAATGTTTACAATGCCCTGGCGGCAGCTGCCCTGTGCCAGGCATTGGAAGTAGATATGGAAGCTGTCCGGAAAGGCCTGAAGAATTTTTCAGGAACAAACCGGAGGTTTGAGAAAAAGGGAGAGATCGGCGGCGTCACTATCATTGATGATTATGCCCATCACCCCAAGGAGATTGAAGCTACCCTGTCCACAGCAAAGAATTATCCCCACAAAAAGCTGTGGTGTGTCTTCCAGCCTCACACATACACCAGGACCAGGGCATTTTTAGACCGGTTTGCACAGGCTCTGGCGGCGGCGGATGAGGTGGTTCTGGCAGACATCTATGCTGCCAGGGAGACGGATAATCTGGGAATCAGCTCTGCCGATATAGCTGAGAGAATCGAGAGGCTGGGAACCAGGGCCCACTATTTTAAGTCCTTTGACGAGATAGAAACATTTCTTTTAGAAAATTGTGTACACGGGGATCTGTTGATAACTATGGGGGCCGGAGACATAGTAAAAGTAGGGGAAAAGCTTCTGGGTAAGTGAGTTATCCACATTATCCACATAGTTTTCAACATTTTTCGTGGAAAGCTTATGTGGATTTCTCTATTTATACTGTTTACGATTCTATACGGGATAAATGCTGTAAATAAAAGGCTTCTGCCATGGTTCGACAGAAATCCCCTGTTTGCGCAGGCTATTCATCGACATTATCCACATTATCCACAATCACCTGGTGGACAAATTCCGCCTATTTTCTTTTAGAAAGACCTGTGGTATGATGGATAGGGAGCGAAAAAGGGCGATAAAGGACAGGGTGAAGAACAGAGATGAGAAGTAAGTTTCAGCTGGATGCAACGGCAGTGGCAAATGAGTTTATTGACAAATATATGGCCTCGGCAAATGGGGAGTATGTGAAAGTGTATCTGTATCTGCTGCGTCACCGGGAGAGAGAGGTGGAGGTGGCAGAGGTGGCAGATGCCCTGAATCATACAGAGTCAGATATCAAACGGGCTGTGGCCTACTGGGTACGGCAGGGCGTATTGATTCAGGAAGAAGGATATGAAGCAGAGAATGGCAGGGCAGGCAGTGAAGACAGGAACCGAAATCTGCAGGAGAGGCCAAAGGCAGAGACAGCAGGCAGGCAGCAGCCGTCTCAGGAACCGGTGGTGGTTTTTGAGGACATGGCACTTCCCTCCGCCCAGACAGCCGCCAGCCCCGATACCTTCCGGGAGCCGGCAAATCAGCGGCCCCTCTACACGCCGGAGCAGGTAGGCCGCCTGGCAGGGGAAGAGGAATTTACCCAGCTTTTGTACATATCCCAAAAATATATGAACAAGGTGTTTACACCCAGGGAATGTGAAGTCTTTGCATATCTGTATGATGCCCTTCATATGCCGGCGGAGCTTTTAGAATATCTGGTGGAGTACTGTGTCCAGGGAGGGCACTACAGCATCCGGTATCTGGAGACAGTGGCCCTGGACTGGCACCAGAGAAATATCCGCACGGTGGATACGGCGAAACAGTATACAGTGTCTTTTTCGGACGAGGCATTCTCTGTGATGAAGGCCTTCGGTTTAAATGAGCGGAGGCCGGGAGATGCAGAGATGGAGACCATCCGCCGGTGGTTCCGGCAGTGGGGCTTTGCCAAGGAGATGGTGCTGGAGGCCTGCAACAGAACCTTAAAGGCTACCCACAGTCCCAGCTTTTCTTATGCGGACAAGATTCTGTCGGAGTGGAAGAAGGCAGGGGTAAGGTCCATGGCAGACGTAAAGAAGCTGGACGAGAAAAGAGACAATAAAAGGGCCGCAAAATCAGGCACTGCAGGAAATCTGCCCAGGCAGTCGAAAAACCAGTTTCACAATTTTGAACAGCGGGATACAGACTATGACGGGATGGTTCTGGAGCGGTTAAAGCAGCGCCTGGACACACCGTAGCCGGCTGGGTTTTCTTACGGTCAGCAGGGTGAGCCCACAGACTTGTGGGAACTGCTACTATGAAACGTCAGGAGGAAGGACATGGCTTTAAGCAATTCTCAGTACAATGCCATTATGCGCATTTACAGCCAGAGGCAGCTTGAGAACAAGCACCGGCAGGACGTGTGCAGGCAGCAGGTTTATGAGAAGATACCTGAGATAAGACAGATCGAAGACGAGATCAGCGCCCAGGCAGTCTCCTGTGCCAGAAGGCTGCTGGACGGAGATTCACAGGCCAGGCAGATCTTAAAGCAGCGCATTGAGGATTTAAAGGAGCAGAAGGAAGTGCTTCTGGCTGCCAGCGGATTTGCGTCGGACTACATGGACATGCATTATTGCTGCGCCAGCTGCCAGGACACAGGGTATATTGACGGGCAGAAGTGCCGCTGCTTTAAGAAGGAGCAGATTCGTCTTTTGTATGCCCAGTCTAACATTGAAGAGATTTTGGAAAGGGAAAACTTTTCCGCCTTTTCTTTTGCATTTTATGACAGGGACAAGGTGATACCGGAGATACGCATGACAGTTGCAGATTATATGAAGCAGGTCTATGGCTGGTGCCGGGAATATGTGGAGAATTTTCAGGAGAAAGGGGGCAATCTGATTTTTACCGGAAGCACCGGCGTGGGAAA
Source organism: uncultured Hungatella sp. (assembly GCA_910585435.1). Classification (GTDB taxonomy): domain Bacteria; phylum Bacillota; class Clostridia; order Lachnospirales; family Lachnospiraceae; genus UBA3402. The sequence continues at coordinate 21,274 of CAJUEJ010000027.1, forward strand.
AACATTTTTAACCAACTGTATTGCCAAAGAGCTGATTGACCGGTATCAATCAGTGATTTACCTTTCATCCAACGACCTGTTTGACATTTTTTCCAAGAATAAGTTTCACTATGAGACAGAAGAAGAGATGAGAGACATGTACCAGTATATTTTAGACTGTGATCTGCTGATCATCGACGATCTTGGGACAGAGCTGAACAATACGTTTGTCTCCTCCCAGCTGTTTTACTGTATCAACGAAAGGCTGCTTCGGAGCAAGAGTACCATAATCTCCACCAACCTGTCGCTGACTATGCTGAGGGATACATATTCTGACAGGATTTCGTCCCGGATTCTCAGCAAATATTCTATTATACCTCTGTATGGAGAGGATATTCGTACAAAAGTAGGTTGACTATCTTGACTATTTTGATACATAATGATATAAAAGAAAGGCTATAACTAACAAACTGCACAGAGATGGAGGAAACCCATGATATACGAAGAGAAGACCATTGAAACCATTCCTGTAGGCCCTCTTGGCCTGGTGCCGCTTAAAAGCTGTATGGAATTGGGACAAAAGGTAAATAACTATCTTGTTATCTGGAGAAATGAGAGAGAAAGCGAGCACAAATCAACGATTGCTTTTGCAGGTTATCAAAGAGATTCGTACATCCTGAACACTAAAATTCCTCGTTTTGGCTCCGGTGAGGCAAAAGGGACCATAGAAGAATCGGTTCGGGGCGATGATCTGTATATTATGGTAGATGTATGTAATTACAGCCTGACATATTCATTATGCGGCATGACCAATCACATGTCGCCGGATGATCATTTTCAGGATCTGAAACGTATTATAGCTGCTGCGGCAGGAAAGGCCCGCAGGATAAATGTGATTATGCCTTTTTTGTATGAAGGCAGGCAGCATAAGCGCTCTGGCAGAGAGTCTCTGGACTGTGCCCTGGCCCTGCAGGAACTGGTGAATATGGGAGTGGAGAACATCATCACCTTTGACGCCCACGACCCCCGGGTGCAGAACGCTATCCCCTTAAAAGGATTTGAGACTGTGCAGCCTATCTATCAGTTTATCAAATATCTTTTACGGACAGAGACAGAGCTGCAGATTGACAGCGACCATATGATGGTTATCAGCCCGGACGAGGGAGGCATGAGCAGAGCCGTTTATTTTGCCAATGTGCTGGGCCTGGATATGGGTATGTTCTACAAACGCAGGGACTACACCCGCATTGTAGACGGCAGGAATCCTATTGTAGCTCATGAGTTTTTAGGATCTAACGTAGCAGGAAAAGACGTGCTGATTATCGACGATATGATCTCCTCCGGAGAGAGCATGCTGGATGTAGCCAAGGAGCTGAAGAGAAGGAAGGCAAGAAAGGTCTTTGTCTGTGCAACCTTTGGCCTGTTTACCAACGGGTTGTCCATGTTTGACCAGTACTATAAGGACGGCCTGATTGACAGGATTTTAACCACCAATCTGGTGTACCAGACTCCGGAGCTTCTGTCCAGACCCTACTATATCAATGTGGATATGAGCAAATATATTGCTTTGATTATTGATAATCTGAATCATGATGCTTCCCTGAGCGATCTGTTGAATCCCACAAAGAGGATCAACAAGCTTTTGAATGCATACAGAAGTAAAATGTAACTGCCAGAGAGGCGTTTTCATGCCTTGCGCGGCTACATATAGATAACAATAAGGTTAGGAGAAAAAAGATGGAGAAAATTTCAACAACTAATGCACCGGCGGCTATAGGACCCTATTCCCAGGGGATGATTTTAGGAAACATGGTGTTTTCCTCCGGCCAGATTCCGGTTGTTCCGGCTACAGGAGAAGTTGCAGGCGATACCATTGCAAAGCAGGCAGAGCAGTCCTGCAAGAATGTGGCGGCTGTTCTGGAGGCAGCCGGATCTTCCATGGAGAAGGTGGTAAAGACCACCTGTTTCCTGGCTGATATGGGTGATTTCCAGGTATTTAACGGTGTGTATGAGAAGTATTTTGTCAGCAAGCCGGCCCGTTCCTGCGTGGCGGTGAAGACGCTGCCAAAGGGTGTGCTCTGCGAGATTGAGGCGATTGCCTATATCTAAACCAGAGAAGCTTTCGTGAATAAAAATAAGGTTGCCATCGTTCTGTTGTCAGGAGATGGTAACCTTATTTTGTATCTCACAGGTAACAATTCAGAGAGGATCCCAACTGCTGCCCTCACAGATTGGATGCCCGGGGCAGTGTAAAGATAAATTCGGTTCCCACATCCTCCGTGCTGATCACATCGATGGTTTCCCCGTGATTCTGGATGATCTCCTTTACGATGGACAGGCCCAGGCCGGTGCCTCTTTTGTCTTTGCCTCTGGAGGAATCTGATTTGTAGAACCGTTCCCAGATTTTCTTTAAATTATTTTTCGGAATACCGATGCCGGTGTCCTTGACCGACACAAAAACCTTCTCATATTTTATGGTAGCCTGTATGTAGATCACAGAATTGGGATGGCTGAATTTGATGGCGTTGTCAATTAAATTGTACAGTACCTGCTGGATTTTTCCCAAATCTGCATAAACCATAATAAGATTATGGGAAAATGTGAGATCAAGCACAATATTTTTGGCATTGCAGGTGCCTTCGAAAGAGGCGGCTGTATCTTTGATCACCCGGTTGATATCAAAATTATTCCTTGACAGGTAGCCTTTGCTGTCCAGATTGTTCAGGGTCAGAAGCCCCTGGGTCAGCTTGTTCAGCCTCTCGGTCTCTGAGATCACCCGCGTCAGGTATTTTTCCTGCATTTCCGGCGGGATGGTTCCGTCTAAAATAGCCTCCAGATACCCTTTGATAGAGGTTAAGGGAGAGCGGAAATCGTGGGACACATTGGCGATAAAATTTCTCTGGTATTCTTCCATCTTGTCCAGCTCATCAGACATATAATTCAGAGTTGCCGCCAGATACCCCATCTCATCCTGGGTGTGAAGAACCAGCTTATGCTTTAGGTTCCCTTCCGCGTATTGGTTGGCGGCGGCAGTGATTTTCTTTAAGGGAAAATACACCGTAGTCGTAAACACCAGAAGGATAATCAGGGACAGCCCGAAAATAATAATCGATGTAATATACAAAATATTTAAAAAGCTGTTTATGGTGTCCTGAATCTCACTGACAGGAAGGTGGATAAGCACATAGCCGTGAACCCGGTAATTTCCTGTAATGGGGGCGGATACCGTAAGGACATCGTAACCGAAGCAGCCGTAATAGTTGCTGATCCGATAGGATTTGTTCCCGGTAAAGGTTGGATCAAACCCTTCAATGGAGACAGACACATGGGAGTGATTGCTGTCCGCCACCACTGTGCCCCGGTTGTTTACAATCCAGACCTCACCGTGAAGATAGGCAGCTACGGCCTCCAGATGAGGATGGGTGGAATCAAAGTCCAGGCCTCTCCCCTGGTAGACGCTGCTGTAGGTGGAGGCCAGAAGGCTGGCTTCATCATAGAGGGCATTTGCCTTGGTCTGTACCAGATACTTATAAGTCATACCAGAAGAAGCGGTGGCGACGATAATAAACTCAAGAAGGCCGAAAACCAGATAGCCCAGTATGAACTTATAATAAAGGGAATGTTTTATAGTCATCTCAGCGCTTTACCTCAAATTTATATCCGATTCCCCAGACCGTGCTGAGAGACCAGCTTTCGTTGTCCTTGATCTTCTCCCGGAGGCGTTTTATGTGTACGTCTACGGTCCGGGTGTCGCCGATATATTCGTACCCCCATATGTGATCCAAAAGCTGCTCCCTGGTAAACACCTGATTGGGGGAGGAGGCCAGGAAATATAAAAGCTCCAGCTCTTTAGGCGGCATCTCCACGGAGCGCCCCTGGTAGATGACAGAGTAATTGGTCAGATTCACCAGAAGATCCGGGTATTCTACGAAATCACCCTGCTGGTCTGCGTGGGAGGAGGAGGCGGTGGCTCCGGGGGCTGTCTGATACCGCCGCAGCACTGCTTTTACCCGTGCCACCAATTCTTTGGAGTCAAAGGGCTTAATCATGTAATCGTCCGCCCCCAGCTCTAAGCCCAGCACTTTATCGAAAATTTCGCCTTTGGCTGACAGCATGATGATAGGCACCTGGGAGGAGGCCCGCAGCTCCCTGCACACCTGGTATCCGTCGATTCCCGGAAGCATCAGATCTAAGAGAATGATGCTGGGGCGGAAGACAGGAAATACCCGGAGGGCCTCCTCTCCGTCATAGACGATTTTGGTTTCGTAGCATTCTTTTGTCAGGTACAGTGATATTAATTCTGCAATATTTGCGTCATCATCAACAATTAAGACTTTTTGACGTTCTGCCATACGATTCCTCCTTGGAAGGTTTTACTTTAAAAGTCCGCCGCCGATTAGGCGGCATAAGTTCAGGTATGCCCAGTGCGCCTGCCAGGCGCATGCAGGTTTGCTTTAAAAGTCCGCCGCCGATTAGGCGGCATGAATTCAGGTATGCCCAGTGCGCCCGCCAGGCACATGCAGGCTTATTTAAAGATAACGATGGTGACTCCGGAATCGCCTTCGCCGAATTCTCCCAGGCGGAATTCCTTTACATAATTCAGTTTTTTAAGCCTTTTGTGGACAGCGGTCCGCAAAGCTCCGGTTCCTCTTCCGTGAACCACCCGCACCTGAGGAAGATGGGCCAGATACGCATCATCCAGGTATTTGTCCAATGCGGGAATAGCTTCATCCGTCGTCATTCCAATCAGGTTGACCTCTGGAGATATGGTGAAGGATTTGGACATCTTAATCTTTCCGCCGCCGGTTTTTTCTTTTGCCTTTTCCGCACCAGTTCCGTTTACGGACGGCTCTTCCACCAGCTCAAGATCCTTTATATTTACCTGGGACCGCAGAATTCCCATCTGTACAAATAAATCACCCTTGGCATTGGGCAGGGTGCTGACGGTTCCTGTCAGATTTAAGGACAGCACCTTTACACCGTCGCCGATACGGAGAGATTTGGGGGAAACAGTCTTTTTAGGGCCCTTGGCTTTGACAGCCAGGCGCTGATCCGCTTTCTCCATCTGCTCCCGCAGACGGGTCCGCTCTGCTTCCAGCTCCTTATTTACACCAGAGGAGGCGGCCAGGCGGTTTATATTCCGGATGGTCTGGTCAGCGGTTTCTTTGGCCTCACGCAGGATTTTCTGGGCTTCTTCGCTGGCCTGACGCAGCAGTTTTTCCTTCCGCTGATCCAGGCGTTCTTCTTTTTGGGACAGGCGGGATTTTAACTGGGCCACCTCTTCTTTGTATACCTTTATCTCCTCCTGCTCTTTTTCGATGGTTAATCTGCTTTGCTCCAGGTGGGCCAGAAGATCTTCGAAGGTTTCGTCACTTGATTCCAGATGGCTTTTGGCATCTTCGATGAGGAAATCCGGCAGGCCTAATTTCTGGGAGATGGCAAAGGCATTGCTTTTGCCGGGGATACCGATAAGCAGCCGGTACGTAGGCTGCAGATTCTCCACGCTGAATTCGCAGCAGGCATTTTCCACACCGGGGGAGGTCAGGGCAAAGACCTTCAGCTCGCTGTAATGGGTGGTGGCCATAGTCCGGCACTTCATATTGTGCAGGAAATTCAGGATGGAAATAGCCAGGGCAGCGCCCTCTGTAGGGTCGGTTCCTGCGCCCAGCTCGTCGAACAGGCACAGGGAATGGCTGTCTGCCTGCTCCAGGATGGATACGATGTTGGTCATATGGGCAGAGAAGGTGCTAAGGCTTTGCTCGATGCTCTGCTCGTCTCCGATATCGGCGAAAACCTCCTGGAACACGGCCAGCTCGGATCCGTCGAAGGCAGGAATATGAAGACCTGCCTGGCCCATCAGGGTAAACAGCCCCACTGTCTTTAAGGAGACGGTTTTCCCGCCGGTGTTGGGGCCAGTAACAATAAGCAGATCAAAGTCTTTTCCCAGCCAGATATTGATGGGAACCACCTTGGCCGGATCTAAAAGGGGATGGCGGCCGTCTTTGATGTTTAGGTATCCACTGGTATTAAATTGGGGCTCGCTGCATTTGTAGTGTCTGGACAGGGCGGCTTTTGCAAAGATAAAATCTAATCTGGCTAAAAGCTGCTGGTTTAAGCGGAGCTCCTCTGTATAGGGGGCTGCCTGGTTGCTTAAATCCGCCAGGACGGCTTCGATTTCCTTCTTCTCCTGGATTTCTAATTCCCGCAGCTCGTTGTTCAGCTGGATGATGGCCATGGGCTCGATGAACAATGTGGAGCCGGTGGAGGACTGGTCATGGACCATGCCGGAAACCTGGCTCTTGTGCTCGGCTTTTACCGGCAGGCAGTAACGGCCGTCCCGCATGGTGATGACAGCATCCTGGAGATAGGAACGGTTGGAGTTTAACAGGGCATTCAGCTGGGAGTGCACCCGGTCGCCCAAGACCTTCATGGAACGCCGGACATGGCGCAGGCCAGGGCTGGCATCGTCGCTTATCTCCTCCTCTGACAGGATGCACCGCTTGATCTCTGTGTTTAACGGGGTGAGAGGCTCCAAAAGCCTGAACATCTCCTCCAGGGAATCGTCAGGAAGCTCAGACTCTTCATGCCGCCCGTAGGATTTGGCCCGGGCGGAGAGGGTCAGGTTGGAGCTGAGTGACAAAAGCTCGCTGACACTCAGGGAGCTGCCGATCTCCAGGCGCTTTAAGGAGCCGGTTATGTCTTTCAGGCCGGAGAAGGAGATACTTCCTTTCATCCGGACACGGGTCAGGGCATCTGTGGTTTCGGACTGCGCCTGACGGATTTCGTGGATGTCTGTGGAGGGCAGAAGGCTGCCGCACATGTCCCGGCCCAGGGGGGAGGAAGCGTATTCCTTTAGCTGGGCGATGATTTTATCGTATTCCAGGGTTTTAAGTGATTTTATATTCATAGTTTCATATCCTTTTAAGCTTGGTTTATGGTATTGGAAAAAGCCTATTCACATTATATCATAAAAAATCATGTAAGGGGAGATTTAAAAATGTTCTTTTTTGTTTGCTTTTTGTTGCATAAATCGGACTATCATTCTATAATATACGTAGGTCTCTGAGAGGAGGGTGAGGTATGCCGGGTATAAATAATCCTGATCAAGAACCAAGACAGAAACGTCCGTTTATACGAGAAAAAGTGGAACGGCCGCCTTTGACGCGCAGGCAGATAATCGGGCGCGTCTTCATGTTTGTGTTCATCGCGGTTCTGGGTGGGGCGGCAGCAGGGGTAAGCTTTGCTGTGGCCAGGCCTTTGGCGGAGAGGTATCTGGTTCAGGAGGAGACGACAGAGAGCATTCCCGTCACCATTCCCAGAGATGAGGAGACCCAAAGCACACAGGCCACCCAGCCTTCTCAGCCCTCCCAGACACTGCCGCCGGAGACGACAGAGGAGGAAACCTCCCAGGAGGAGACTCAGAGCCAGCCACCTGAGACAGAGCCTATTGAAGACATTTTACAGTCAGCTATCGAAGAATATCAATATACAGCCAATGATTTAAGCTCTATGTACAGTTCATTAAAAAGCGTTGTGACAGAGGCAGATAAAGGGATTGTTGTGGTGCATTCCGTGAAGCAGGAGGTGGACTGGTTTGACAATCCGGTGGAAGTGTCCGGCATGTACGCGGGAGTGATCATTGCCTCCACCAGCCAGGAGCTTCTGATTCTGACTCCCGAAAGCGCTGTGGAGAATGCTGATTCGATTAAGGTTACATTTATTGACAATACGGAGACAGACGGCACCATAAAACAGATAGATACAGTATCCGGCATGGCCGTGGTCAGCGTAGATATCTATACACTGGGGGAAAGCACCAGAGAGAATGCGGCTGTTTTGCAGCTGGGGAATTCCTACAGTGTGAGACAGGGGGATCTGGTTGCCGCCATAGGGGCGCCATCAGGGAATGTCCATTCCAGCACTTACGGCTTTATATCCTATGTTCTGCGCAATGTTCAGGTGGCAGATAACAGCACCAGGCTTTTGTTTGCAGATATCAAAGGCAACGGGGGAGCAGGAACATTTTTAATCAATATTTCAGGGGAAGTGGTAGGATGGGTGACAGATGAATATACCAGTGAGCAAAGCACCAACATGACTACGGTCATGGCTATCTCTGATTATAAAACCAATCTGGAAAAGATGTCCAACGGGGTGCCTATTCCTTATCTGGGAATCAAAGGCCAGGAGGTAAGCACAGCCATGAATGAGAGCGGCATGCCTCTGGGGGTGTATGTGGCAGAGTGCATTCTGGACAGCCCGGTGTACAATGCAGGGATACAGAACGGGGATGTGATTGTGAAGCTGGGGGACAAAACCATAGCATCCATGAAGGATTACCAGAACGGAATGGAGCAGCTGAACCGGGGGGACGAGATTACAGTTGTGGTTCAGCGAAAAGGCATTGATGAATATAAACAATTAGAATATCAGGTAATTGTAGGAGCCAGATAGAGGGAGCAGAGCATGAAATTTATTGGCAGTTTGAAGGAAGGCATGAGGATTTCAGAGATTTATCTGTGTAAAAGCAAACAGATTGCACAGACAAAGGCTGGGAAGGATTATGGAAATCTGGTTCTTCAGGATAAGACGGGAACCATTGACTCGAAAATCTGGGATCTGAATTCTCCGGGAATCGGCAATTTTGAGACTCTGGATTACGTGTGCGTGGATGCAGAGGTAACAGTGTTTCAGGGCAACAATCAGCTGAATATCCGCCGAATCCGCAAGGCGGATGAAGGGGAGTATTCCCCGGCAGATTATCTTCCCGTGTCTTCCAAGAACATTGAGACAATGTATGAGGAGCTGGTAAGCTATATACATTCTGTAAAGAATCCTTATCTGAATCGTCTGGCCTCCTGTTATTTTATAGAAGATGAAGAATTTGCCAGGGCTTTTCAGTTCCACAGTGCGGCCAAAAGCGTTCACCATGGGTTTGTGGGAGGGCTTTTGGAGCATACCTTAAGCGTGGTTAAAATGTGCGATTATTACGCAGGGTACTATCCGGGGTTAAACAGGGACTTACTGTTGACAGCTGCCTTGTTTCATGATATCGGGAAGATTAAGGAATTGTCCGTATTCCCGGAAAATGATTACACTGACGACGGGCAGCTTTTAGGCCACATCATTATCGGGACGGAGATGATAACAGAGGGGATCCGGAGGATTCCAGGATTTCCGAAGAAGCTGGAGAGCGAGTTAAAGCACTGCATTTTGTCTCATCACGGCGAGCTTGAATATGGATCTCCTAAAAAGCCTGCCCTTTTGGAGGCGCTGGCCTTAAGCTTTGCGGACAACACAGACGCAAAGATGGAGACGATGCTTGAGGCGCTCCGCGGAGCAGGAGAGAACCAGGGATGGATAGGATACAACCGTCTTTTAGAGACCAATATCCGCAGGACGACAGAGAGCTGAGAATATCCGAGAACAGCCTTGTCGGCTGAGGACAAAACAGCCAGTACTGTCTTGGGGAATTTCCTGTGAATTCAGTATTGGGAACAAAAGGGTTGCTGCAAAACCCAGAGACTTCTGATTTTTGCAGCAACCCTTTTTTAGGAGGTATCGCTAGTTTTTATATATATTTATGTAAAGCGTACTACTTTCTCAAGGATTATGAGAGTTGGCACGTCTTGTTGTTAGACGGGTCCGGCAACGGTTGCGCGCGGTGTGCTGCCAGACCCAATTTCGTATAGTCACGGTTCTTTTAACAGCGTCGCTGCCGTTAATCTGGAACCGCCTCATATCTCAATCGATATCATGGTTATATAATAACAGGTAATTGTGAATAGAGTTTGTTAAATTCATAAAAGAAGTGTAAAATTATGGAAATAAATCTTAAGGAAAAGTGAATGATGGACGTTAAAAAAAATGACAGGTTTACAGTGGTGATTGAAGACATCAGCCAGGATGGCTCCGGCATCGGAAAGCTGGACGGATATATATGGTTTATCAAAGACACGGTCACAGGGGATGTGGTGGAGGCCAGGGCCATGAAGATGAAAAAGTCTTATGGCTTTGCCAGGCTTGAGAAGGTGGTTAAGCCCTCGCCCAACAGGATAGAGCCTGTCTGCCCGGTGGCCCGCCAGTGTGGCGGCTGCCAGCTTCAGGCCATGAGCTACCAGGAACAGCTTAGGTTTAAGGAGAATAAGGTTTATAATAACCTGCTTCGGATTGGCGGGTTTTATAATCTGAGGCGGGCGGCCCAGGCGGGGGAGGCTGACAGAGAGGAAGGTAACGTGGGAAGAGGCAGCGCAGAGGATGCTAAGGCCATAGATTTTCTGCCTATTATGGGAATGGACAATCCCTGGCGCTACCGGAATAAAGCTCAGTTCCCGTTCGGAGAGGACAGGGAAGGACATGTGGTCACCGGCTTCTATGCCGGGCGTACCCATGTGATTATCCCCCAGGAGGACTGTCTGCTGGGAGTGGAGGAGAACAGGGAGATTTTAGCTGTTATAAAAGAGCATATGAGACAGTTTCAGATTCCGCCCTATAATGAGCAAAAGCAGGAAGGGCTTGTCCGTCACGCACTGATTCGGAAAGGGTTTCGGACAGGGGAGCTGATGGTGTGTCTGGTGATAAACGGAAGAAGGCTCCCCGGGAAGGAACAGCTGGTGGAAAGACTTTGCAGGCTGAAGGGAATGGCCAGCATTTCTTATAGTATAAATACAGAGAGAAACAATGTGATCATGGGAAAGGAGATTGTGAATCTCTACGGCCCGGAATATATTACGGATTATATCGGCGACATACAGTATCGGATTTCGCCGCTGTCATTTTACCAGGTGAATCCGGTACAGACGGAAAAGCTGTACGGCACGGCACTGGAGTATGCAGGTCTTACAGGGGACGAGACAGTATGGGATCTGTACTGCGGAATCGGAACCATATCCTTATTTCTGGCAGAGAAGGCAAGAAAGGTCTATGGAGTTGAGATTATTCCTGAAGCCATCCGTGACGCCAGGGAAAATGCCAGGATTAACGGCATAGAAAATGTGGAGTTTTTTGTGGGAAAGGCAGAGGAGGTATTGCCCCGGTGGTATGAGAAAAACAGGAGCCGGGCCGACGTCATCGTAGTGGATCCGCCCAGAAAAGGCTGCGATCCCGTGTGCCTGGATACAATCGTTCAGATGCAGCCAGAGAAAGTGGTTTACGTCAGCTGCGATTCCGCCACCCTTGCCAGAGACCTGCGGTATCTGTGCGACAGGGGGTTTGAGGTGGAGAAGGTGCGGTGCTGCGATATGTTTGGGTGGACGGGGCATGTGGAGACGGTAGTTTTATTAACCCAAAAAAACTCAATGTCAAGCAGCATATATGAGAGAAGTCGAACGCTGTTTACAGGACAAGAAGGAGCAGGCAAACAACAATAGAGAACGCCTGGTTTGTATTCATGCCAATATTTTTAAAAATTCAACAAAGTGTAAGCAGCTGGAGGATAAATTCAATACTATCGTCCATGATTAAAGAATAGATAAAGGAGAGCGCTTATGGATAAACGAAAGCACATGGGAAAAGATAAAAAAGGAGTAATTTTTCCAGTTGCTCCAAATCTTCCCGAAATGAGTGATAGTTATTTGCAATTTATAGAAGAAATCAAAAAAGAGATTCAGAAGCAGAGAGTTTCTGTTGTAATGAATGCCAATAGAAGTATGATTTGCCTTTATTGGAATATTGGCAGGGCTATTTTGAAAAAACAAGAAGAAGAGGGGTGGGGCGCAAAGGTCATTGACCGTATGTCAAAGGATTTGAAAATTGCTTTTCCAGAAATGTCTGGCTTTTCTCCGCGCAATATTAAGTATATGCGTAAATTCGCGCAGTGTTGGTTGGATGAGAAAATAGTGCAACGGGTCGTTGCACAAATACCGTGGCGGACAAATATTACTATAATGGATAAATTAAAAACGCAAGAAGAACGCGTATGGTATGCCAGTAAAACAATAGAAAATGGCTGGAGTAAAACAATACTTGAGTTACAAATACAAAGCAGATTAATGGAACGTACTGGAAAAACCGTCAACAATTTTCCTGCGGCACTGCCACCGCTTGATTCTGATATGGCGAATCAGATATTTAAAGATCCTTATCTGTTTGATTTTTTGGGAACCGATATGCCAAGACGTGAAGTGGAAATAGAACAGAAATTAACAGAGCATATTCAAAGCTTTCTGTTAGAATTGGGACAAGGATTTGCATTTGTTGGCCGGCAGGTTCATTTAGAGGTTGGAGGACAAGATTTTTATTTGGATTTTTGTTTTACCACTTGAAATTGCGTTGCTATGTCGTGGTAGAATATTCTTTGTGTGGTTATCAAAACCCGATTGGTGTAGCAGAATGGAAAAATCAGCTTACACAATCTTTACCAGAGGAGCTGCAGAGTAGTTTGCCTTCTATTGAGGAAATAGAAAGAGAATTGGAATAACGGCAAAATTGATAGAAAAAGTGCAACAGCCGTTGCACAAATGGGATAATAGCTGCTGATGCGAAAACATTGGCAGTTATTTTTTGCGCTGAGGGGAGGTGGTGCCATGGGGCTGATTTCCGGGATTGAGCGGTAAGTGCATTATTTCCAAAGTAAATGTGAAAGAAGAATTGAACATAAGGTGTTGATTGTATGAGCGAGAAGTATTATGGGTCAATTATTAAAGATGGGGATCATCTGGTACAATCGAAGTAAAATTCTAATAGGGTCATAGGACAGACCCATAATGCGGAGAAACCAAAGGATGCGAGAAGGAAGTGATGGATGCTGCTTTGGCTGAAAGGAAATATTTAATATACTTCTAAAGATGAAGTTAAAAGGAGTTAGCAAGAATAATGAAACAAAGCTTCAGACATTCTGGTATAATGTTGACAGACATTATACCGGCGCTGATTTGCCGTCCGACGAAGGAGGGGACTATGAATATCCGTAAAATTGAGGACATAGCAGCTGTAATTTCCCATATTGAAGCACACCTCAATGAGAGGCTGGATCTGGACGCGGTTGCAAATGCAGCCGGCTACTCCAAATACCACCTCCATCGGCTGTTTACATGCACAGCCGGGCTCACGCCTCACGATTACATACAGCGCAGAAGGCTGACAGAGGCGGCAAGGGGATTGGTATTTTCGGAAAAGCCGATTATTGAAATTGCACTGACAGCCGGCTATGAGAGCCGACAGGCTTTTACTTCTGTTTTCAGGAGCATGTATAAGCAGACGCCGCTGGAGTACCGGCAGAACCAGTTTTTTTACCCTCTCCAGCTGGCCCTTACATTAAATCTGAATCCATCTGTTCCCGGTGCTGCCATGGAGAAGGTTTCTTATGCCGCGCTGGCAGACATCTCTGACTGGATGAATTTTATTACCCTGGTGATCGACGGCTTTCCCTGTCTGGATGAGGCTTCTCATCTGGAACAGGTCAGGCAGCATATGCAGAAACGGCAGGCCCTTATCATGCGGGATGGATCTTCCATCATCGGTGCTGCCGCTTTTTTATATCAGGCCGGGAGCATTGAGTTTCTGGCGGTGCATCCCCAATACCGGAATGGTGGGGTGGCGAAGGCATTGCTTGAATTTATGATGTGTAATGTGTTTGGGAGACGGGAAATCAGTATCACCACCTTCCGCCAGGGGGACAAGGCTGATACGGGACAGCGGGAAGAGTATATGGGGCTGGGATTTGCCGAGGCGGATCCTGTCACTGCATTTGGCTATCCGGCCCAAAAGCTGATTCTGCCGCTAAAAAGGGGGGAATGGAGAAATGAGTGATACTATGTTAAATCAAAAATGGACTGCCGGATCCCTTCTGTGCTTTGCATTTCCCACTCTTGTCATGATGATTTTTATGGGGCTGTATACTGTGGTGGACACTGTTTTTGTGGCTCAGTTTGTGAATACCGACGCCCTCTCCGCTGTCAACATCGTATGTCCTGTTGTCAATCTCACAGTAGGCCTGGGAACCATGCTTGCTACAGGCGGAAATGCTATTGTCTCCCGGAAAATGGGTGCCTGCCGGAATCAGGAGGCAAATGAGGACTTTACACTGCTTATTATCACAGGAGCAGTCATGGGATTTCTTCTTCTTTTGGCAGGAACTGTCTGGCTGGACAAAATTATATATGCGCTGGGTGCCAGTGACCGGCTTTTTTTGTACTGCAAAGACTATCTGGCAGTACTTCTCCTGTTTATTCCGGCCAATATACTCCAGACATTGTTCTCCAATCTGTTTGTGACAGCGGGAAAGCCGGGGCTTGGCCTGGGGTTGTCTGTCCTGGCAGGTGTGGCAAATATTATCTTAGATTATATTTTCATTGTGCCCTTGGGGCTGGGCATTCGGGGCGCTGCTTTGGGGACTGGTTTCGGTTACCTGATTCCTGCGGTTGCCGGACTGGTTTTTTTTATGGGAAATAAACAAGGGCTGTCTTTTGCAAAACCTAAGCTAAAGTGGGACATCATAGGGGAAAGCTGCTTTAATGGCTCCTCCGAGATGGTAAGCCAGCTGGCAACAGCCGTCACCACCTTTTTGTTCAATCGCACCATGATGGGCCTGCTGGGGGAAGACGGGGTTGCGGCCATTACGATTCTCATTTATTCTCAATTTCTGCTGAACACGCTGTATATCGGTTTCTCCATGGGGATAGCACCTGTCATGGGATTTAACTATGGAAACCAGAATGCTATTCAGCAAAAAAAGGTTTTTTCCATCAGCATGAAGTTTATTGCAGGCGCATCGGTCCTCGTATTTGCAGTTTCCATGCTGGCAGGCTCCCGGATTGTGGGCCTGTTTGCAGATGAGACATCAAAAGTCTATGGAATTGCGGCAGAAGGCTTTACAATCTTTTCATACGGCTTTCTCTTCTGCGGCCTGAATAACTTTACCTCCGCTATGTTTACAGCCCTGTCAAACGGGAAGGTGTCTGCTGTCCTCTCATTCCTGCGGACCTTTGGACTGCTGGCAGCAGGTATCTTGCTGCTGCCCCGTATTTTGGGGATTACAGGGGTGTGGCTGGCGGTGCCGGCGGCAGAAGGGATTATGTTCGTCCTGTCCCTTATTTGCCTTGTCCATTATGGAAAACGATATTCCTGCTTCTAAAAGTATTGCACCAGGCAAGGTATTTTGTTAATATATTGATACGGATTCTGAAGAGCCTTCTTGGAGGAGAGTACACAGCAGAGGAGCAGGAGGAAAGGCATGGCTGCAATACATGATTTGCTTGCCCAGGTGCAGGATGAAGCTTTGCGTAGCAGGCTGGAGCAGGAGATTAACAGACTGTCTAAGACGAAGAAATTCGGGCTGGTGTTTGAGGAGCATCTGCCGGAGTGTACACCCCTCTATGATATTCCGGTAAAGAAAGGCTCTTTAGCTGCGAAGAAAACCGGATCTGTCAGCGATTTGTATGAGGTCTGCGCCATCAAAGAGGGCATGGCCACATGCTGCCATAAAGTGACGAAAGAGAAGGAAGAAATACCGGCAGAGGATCTGGTCTGTGTCGCTCAGTTTGGAGAGCCTATATATCCGTACCTGAAGCTGGTTGACAGTGTCAGAAACGGCGGGGACAGTGATCCGTGGCACACGCTGATCGAGGCAGACAATTATCACGCGCTGCAGCTGCTGGAATATCTGTATGCCGGCAAGGTGGACTGCATCTACATCGATCCCCCATACAACACAGGGGCCAGGGACTGGAAATATAACAATCATTATGTGGATTCCAATGACGCATACCGGCACAGCAAATGGCTTTCATTTATGGAAAAAAGGCTAAGGCTGGCCAGAAAAATATTAAATCCCGGGACAGGCGTAATCGTTATAGCCATCGATGACAATGAGTTAAATTCCCTTGGATTGCTGATCGACGAAGTGTTTGACGGGTACAAAAAATTCTGCATCACGGTCGTTCACAATCCCAACGGAAACCAGGGAAAGAACTTTGGCATTACCAATGAGTTCCTTTTCTTTGTGCTTCCGTCAGGAGATCAGCTGCTAAGCCTGGAAAACCGGGTGGATGCGCCTGATATCCGGCCATTAAGAGATGTATCCGGCAACAGTAATCTGAGAACCGATGCGCGGAACTGTTTCTATCCTATCTATGTAAAAGATCAGAAGATTGCAGGGTTTGGCGATGTATGTGAAGACTCGTTTCATCCCTGCTCAGCCAATATTGAACGGGAAGACGGAGTCACGGAGATTTATCCCATTGATGCCAGCGGAATCGAGAAAAAATGGGTTTTCGCACGGAACACAGTGGAAAGCATAACAGATGAGCTGCATATTGAATGGAATAATTCACGAAAAATTTGGGATGTAATCAGGTATAAGACTCATTTTACATACAAAAGCGTATGGAATAAAAAAGCTTACAATGCAAACAGCTATGGGACAAAGCTGCTGAATAAGATTCTTGGTGAAAAGAGATTTGATTATCCCAAATCCGTTTACGGGGTGTATGAATGCCTGAAGGCCGTATGTGGAAACAAAAAGGATGCCCTTGTGGTTGACTTTTTTTCGGGATCCGGAACCACCCTTCATGCCCTCAACCTGTTGAATGCAGAGGACAAAGGCCATCGCCGGTGTATTATGATAACAAACAATGAAGTCTCAGAGGCAGAAGCCAGATCGTTGGCAAAAAAGGGGCTAAAGCCAGGAGACGATGCATGGGAAAAATATGGGATAGCCCGCTATGTTACATGGCCCAGAACGGTCTGCAGCATTAAAGGGATTAATACAAAAGGACAGCCGCTGCCAGGGGATTACGGGACTTATCATGAGGAATATATTCCGGACACAGGCGCAAAGGGAAAATACAGAAAAGTAAAAGCGGCAGATAATCCTGTTTTGGCAGACATGAAAATGTCCGACGGATTCAAGGCAAATGCAGCCTTCTTCAAATTAGGCTTCCTGGATAAAACGTCAGTTGCCCTTGGACGCCAGCTTGCACAACTGCTTCCCGTGCTGTGGCTAAAGGCCGGAGCGGTGGGGCCCTGTCCTCAGTTAAAGGAAGAGAAGGCAGATATGCTGGTTTTGCCTGAGAATCATTTTGCAATATTAATAGATGAGAAATATTATCAGGACTTTGCCGTACAGATAGATTTGCATCCTGAAATCCGGACAATTTATATTGTGACCGATTCAGAAGCCGGGTACCGGGAGATGATAACCGGCTATACACACAGGGATACGTATCAGCTATACAGAGATTATCTGGATAATTTCCGTATCAATACAGGGAGACAGTCATGAAAGAAGAGTTATATCCGTTTCAAAAAAGGGCGTTAAAGGAGCTGCGCATGAAAGCAGCGGAGGCTGTTTACAGATACAACCGTACACATTCAAAACAGGTGATTTCATTTACAGCGCCTACCGGAGCAGGAAAGACCATCATTATGGCGGCGCTGATGGAAAGCATTTTCTTTGGAAATGAGGATTACCCTGAACAGCCGGAGGCTATTATTGTGTGGCTGTCAGATTCACCCCAGTTAAACGAGCAGTCAAAGGATAAGATTGACTTTAAGGCAGACAAGATTCGGATCGGGCAGTGTGTCACTGTAAAAGACGAATCCTTTGACCAGGAGATACTGGATGACGGACACATTTACTTTCTCAATACCCAGAAGCTGGGGAAAAGTTCTAATCTTACGAAAGCTACGGATAACCGCCAGTATACAATCTGGGAGACCCTTGCCAACACAGCCAGGGAAAAAAGTGACCGGGTTTATTTCATCATAGACGAAGCCCACCGGGGCATGCAGGGACGGGAAGCGGGACGTGCCACTACGATTATGCAGAAATTTCTTAAGGGAAGCCCGGAGGATGGCATCGAGGCAATGCCGGTGGTTATCGGTATGTCCGCCACATCGGCACGCTTCAATGCCCTGGTTTCCGGAATCCCGTCAGATACACAGTATGTGGTGGTTACCACAGAAGAGGTCAGATCTTCCGGATTATTAAAGGACAGGATTGTCATCTCATATCCGGAGGAGAACACTGGAAAAAGAGATATGGCCGTGCTTCAGGCAGCTGCCGATGAATGGAGGGACAAGCGGGAACACTGGTATCAATACTGTAATGAACAGCACTCTGCCCATGTGAATCCTGTGTTTGTGATTCAGGTGCAGAACGCAACCGCGTCCTCTGTATCCGCAACAGATCTGGACGAATGCATACAGAAAATCGAAGAACGGGCCGGCCTTCGGTTTCACGAGGGTGAGGTAGTCCATGCCTTCGGCGATGCATCGACGGTTCTTCAAATCAATGGCTTGCGTGTGCCTTATGTGGCTCCGGCTTCTATCGCGGAGGACAAGAGAATCTGCGTGGTGTTCTTTAAGGAGAGCCTGTCAACCGGCTGGGACTGCCCCCGGGCGGAGACCATGATGTCCTTCCGCCATGCGGCCGATGCAACTTATATCGCACAGCTTTTGGGGCGGATGATCCGGACTCCCAAGCATATGCATATTCAGGTGGACGAGACACTGAATGATGTACATCTGTACCTGCCCCACTTCAATTCTGAAACGGTCAGAAAGGTTGTGGAGGAGCTGCAGAACGCAGAAGGCGGTGAGATTCCGGCAGATATCTACGGAGAATCGCTGGACGCCAGGGTGATGGATACATTATCTGTCAGACCAGGGAGAAGGGCGGCCGGCCAGGGAATGCATTCTGCCAGCGCGTGGCCGGGGCAGACATCCCTGTTTGAGCCGCCATCCGGTGGTCAGCCGATGGAGGTGAGGGATGGAGGGGCAGTGCCCTACAGCGGCGGCGCCAGAGAACAGGCAGAAAACCCCGCTTGCACCGGTGAGGCGCTGCTGTCGCCAGAAACAGGTGTTGGCATCCGCACCGGGCAGCCAGGGACGGCGGAAGACGCTGTGCAAAATGCGGTACAGGCAGGGACGGCGGGAGATGCTCTGCAAAATCCGGTACAAACCCAAGCGGAATCGGCTGCGGAAACATATGTGGATCCTCTGGATCGGGAAAGCGTTGTGAAGGCTGTCAATATGTCCGGTCTTTTATCCTATGATGTGAGGACAACGCGGGTCAATAATTATCTGAATTCCCTGTACAGCCTTTCAAGGCTGCTCAGACAGTCCGGAAAATATCCGGATGCAACAGATGATGTACTGGAAGAAATTGTCCGCATGATCCGGGCACATGTGGAAGAACTGAAGCATGACGGCAAATACGAAGAGATGATACAGAAAATCATGGAATTTCAGATGAAGTCACAGGTGTTTGATGTATTCGGAGAAAGTGTGGACAACCATATAGTCCATATGTTCATGTCCGCCACAGACGCTGATATTGATCGGCAGTTCCGACGCGCAGAGATAAGGCTTGGAAATGAAGGGGCAGGCAACAAGTACGGCCGTTATTATTATGATGAGGCGGACCCCAATACCTATAAGATTGATGTGATTCTCTATGCCTCAAATGATCACTGCTATGAGAGGCTTCTCTCCTATGCTGAGAAGACATTCCACAAGCTGAACGATCATTACCGTCGTCAGATCGTGGGACTGGAGGAGCGGTTCATCAGACAGTACAACACCATTGTCTCTGACGGCGATATAGTAAGCAAGCATAACTTCAGGCTGCCAGAGACCATCAGCCTGCCTCATGAAGCAGATGGCAGGGAGTACACCGATCATCTGTTTGTGGATGATGCCGGCAAGGCACGTATCGCCTTAAACGGATGGGAAGAAGGGGTTCTGGCAGAGGAACAGAGGCAGCCGGATTATGTCTGCTGGCTGAGAAATCCGCCGAGGAAGCCCTGGTCTCTCTGTATTCCCTATGAGGCAGGCGGAAAGCAGAAGCCTACATATCCTGATTTTATCATTATCCGCAAGGATGATAACCAGGGATACATCCTTGACATTCTGGAACCCCACGATCATACAAGAACAGATAACCTTGGCAAGGCAAAGGGCTTTGCGGAATATGCCAGACAGAATCCGGGGGTGGGACGCATTCAGCTGATTCGCAAGGGCAGAGACGGGGCAGGCAATAACCAGTTTAAAAGACTGGATATGGCAATGAGCGCCGTGCGTGATAAAGTCTCCCGTGCCATGACAAATGATGAGTTGGATCACATATTTGAGACAGATGGGTTTTTTATGTAATCTTCTATAGCCTTATTCAACATAATGTGCTCTAATTCTCTTAATCCGTTTGTTTTTTGAAATTGATTATTGGTTTCCGATTGTCAACCGTTAGACGCACCAAAATCTTTCGGTTTCTAACCAACCAACACTGCAAATTCTGCAAGAGGGTTTGAAGAACAGGGGTGCTTCGGCACTCCTGTTTTTTGTGGTTTTGTGGGAATTTTTTAAAAGTATTGCACCAGGCAAGGTATTTTGTTAATATATTGGTACGGATTCTGAAGGGCCTTTTCGGAGGATAGTATACACCAGAAAAACAGGAGGAAAGACATGGCTGCAATACATGATTTGCTTGCCCAGGTGCAGGATGAGGCTTTGCGTGCCAGGCTGGAGCAGGAGATTAACAGACTGTCTAAGACGAAGAAATTCGGGCTGGTGTTTGAGGAGCATCTGCCGGAGTGTACACCCCTCTATGATATTCCGGTAAAGAAAGGCTCTTTAGCTGCGAAGAAAACCGGATCTGTCAGCGATTTGTATGAGGTCTGCGCCATCAAAGAGGGCATGGCCACATGCTGCCATAAAGTGACGAAAGAGAAGGAAGAAATACCGGCAGAGGATCTGGTCTGTGTCGCTCAGTTTGGAGAGCCTATATATCCGTACCTGAAGCTGGTTGACAGTGTCAGAAACGGCGGGGACAGTGATCCGTGGCACACGCTGATCGAGGCAGACAATTATCACGCGCTGCAGCTGCTGGAATATCTGTATGCCGGCAAGGTGGACTGCATCTACATCGATCCCCCATACAACACAGGGGCCAGGGACTGGAAATATAATAATGATTATGTGGATTCCAATGACGCATACCGCCACAGCAAATGGCTGTCAATGATGAAGAAGCGGTTAAAGCTTGCCGGGAAGCTTATGAATCCTGACGATTCCGTTCTCCTTGTGACCATTGATGAGAAAGAATACCTGCATCTTGGATGCTTGCTGGAAGAACTGTTTCCAGATGCAAGGATCCAGATGATAAGTACAATGATCAATCCTGCAAATGTAGCCCGTGCAGGAGAATTCGGACGCAGTGGAGAATATATTTTCTGCGTGATGATGGGAAGCGCCGCACCTTTAAGAGTGAAGCTTGATCGGGAATGGGTATCGAATAAAGGAAGAACACACACCGGAAATATACGCTGGGATCTCTTAAAGCGTTCAGGAACCAATGCTGAAAGGCGCCATTCCCCAGGCGGCTTTTATCCGATCTACATAGATCCCTCAAATGGCAAAATCCATCATTTAGGTGAACCACTGCCTCCGGGGATATCCAAAGCCCCCAAAATAGACGGGCTGTTTACTCTCCTGCCTATTCGACAGAACGGAACCGAAGGAAACTGGCAGTGGGCAGCGAATACATTTATGGAACGGATGAAGCAGGGAAGGGTAAAAATTGGCGGAAATGCTGACAGAGGTTTCACCGTTTATATACTGAAAGATGGTGAATACTCAAAAATATTGAAAGGTGAATTCAACATCATTGGCCGCGGAATCAATCAAGAAATCCTGGTTGAGGATAAAGACACGGATCATGTTATGGCCACCCCCGGTGATATATGGAAGATAGCATCACATGATGCTACCCAATATGGATCCAGGCTGATAGGAAATATCTTTCAGGACAGAAGGTTCACTTTTCCCAAATCTTTATATGCGGTAAAAGACTGCATTTATTTTTTTACAGCAGACAAGCCAGATGCACTTATACTTGATTTTTTTGCCGGATCCGGAACGACTCTGCATGCTGTCAACTTGCTGAATGCAGAGGATGGCGGGCATCGCAAATGTATAATGATTACAAATAATGAGGTCTCTGAGCGAGAAGCAAAATCACTGAAAAATGCCGGATATCATCCGGGAGATGAAGAGTGGGAAAGGCTTGGTATAGCGCGATACGTTACCTGGCCACGTACGGTTTGCTCCATTGAAGGGCACGACGTGAATGGAAAACCTCTGAGAGGAAATTATCTTGGAACGGAGATGCCCATGGCAGAAGGGCTCAGGGCGAATGCAGTTTTCTTTAAATTAGGCTTTTTGGACAAGATATCCGTAGCTTTAGGGAGGCAGCTTACAGAGCTGTTCCCTGTTTTATGGATGAAAGCAGGCTCCTGTGGTTTATGTCCACAGCTTAAAGAAGGGACAGCCGCTATGGAGGTGCTTCCTGAAAACAGATTTGCCATTCTGATGGATGAAAAATACTTTCAGGATTTTAACAAAGAGGTAAACAAATTTCCTGAGATACAGACAATTTATATTGTGACCGATTCAGAGGCAGGCTTTCGGGAGATGGCTTCCGAATTCTGCGGAAAGGCCACATTCCAGCTTTACAGAGACTATCTGGATAATTTCCGTATCAATACAGGGAGACAGTCATAAAAGCAACAATCCACTTTACACAGAAAGGAAAACCAGGCATGAAAATATTAGTAATCAACAGCGGAAGCTCCTCGTTAAAGTTTCAGGTCATTGATTCTGAATCCGAGCAAGTTCTGGTAAAAGGACTGTGCGAGCGCATCGGCATCGACGGAAGATTTACATATAAGACTGACACAGGTGTTTCTGTGAAAGAAGACATTGTGATGGAGAACCATACCCAGGCAGTACACACGCTTTTAAACACCCTGGTTGACGACGAAAAAGGAATCATCAAAGATTTTTCCCAGATTGATGTCATCGGCCATCGTCTGGTTCACGGAGGCGAAAAATTCACCGGTTCCGTGGTGATTACCGATGAGGTGGTGCAGGCCATGACAGAGTGCAATGATCTGGCGCCGCTCCACAATCCGGCCAACTTAATCGGTGTGGACGCATGCCGGAGATTAATGCCGGATACGCTGATGGTAGGTGTGTTTGACACAGCCTTTAACCAGACCATGGAGCCAAAAGCATTCTTATACGGCCTTCCGTATCAGTATTATGAGAAATATAAAATCCGCCGCTACGGGTTCCATGGAATCAGCCATAAATACGTATCCCAGCGGGCCGCCCAGTTTATGAACCAGGATCCGCGGCATGTAAAGACCATTGTGTGCCACCTGGGAAACGGCGCCAGCATCTGTGCGGTAAAATACGGGCAGGTGATTGACAATTCCATGGGCTTTACACCTCTGGAGGGCCTGGTCATGGGAACCCGCTGCGGCGACGTGGATCCCGGCGCCCTGGAGTTTCTGGCAAAGAAGGAAAACCTGGACTTCCCCCAGATTATGAAGATACTCAATCAGGAATCAGGGGTTTTAGGTATCTCCAAAAACCTTTCCAGCGATTTCAGAGAGCTGAAAGATGCAGAAATTAAATACAATGACAAAGCATCCCTGGCCCGGGAGATATTTGCATACAAAGTGGCTAAGTATGTGGGCAGCTATGCGGCGG
Organism: uncultured Hungatella sp.; assembly: GCA_910585435.1. Lineage (GTDB taxonomy): Bacteria > Bacillota > Clostridia > Lachnospirales > Lachnospiraceae > UBA3402. Next base: position 44,746 of record CAJUEJ010000027.1, read on the forward strand.
CCATGAACGGGGTGGACAACATTGTGTTTACCGCAGGAGTAGGCGAAAATGATTCCGATATCCGGGAAGAAATCTGCAGCTATCTGGAGTTTCTAGGCATTACCATCGATGAAATCCAGAACCGGGAGCAGGCAGAGGCCGTGAGAGTATCCACCAGGAATTCAAAGGTCAATGTACTTGTAATCCGCACCAACGAAGAGCTGGAAATCGCCAGGGAGGCGGCCGCAGTGGCAAAAGAGGTAAAAGCCTGAAACGGTCTTATTCATCCTGCAGCAGGAGGGAAGCCGCATACTGGGCGCATTTTCCCAGAATGGCAATCACCTGCTCCAGATCCTGGTCACGGTTCTCCTGAAAGGCGTAGTAGCTGCCGTAGATGGCATAGCTCAGCCCCATATTTTTTGCAAGATTATCACGGTATTCAGGGTGCTCCCTGAATACCATTTCTTTTATACCCTTCTCCACTTTGGAGATCAGCTGGCTGCTGCGGTTGCCTGAAAAAAGCGTGCGTATCAGATGATCCTGAGAGAGATAGGACAGAAAGAGGGCACGGGAAAACTCTTCCGCATTTTCAAAAATCAGGCCGGGGCGGTTCAGGGCCTGAATCACAGACATGACAACCTCAGTTTCCAGTGAATCGGATAAACTGTATATATCCGAGTAGTGGGAATAGAAGGTAGACTTGTTGATTAAAGCCTCCTGGCATAGCTCTTTGATGGTTATTTTTTCTATTGGTTTCTTTGCCCTCAGGGCAATAAACGCATTGACAATGCTTTTTCTTGTTTTTTCCACTCTTAAATCCATACGCTGTAAGTTCCTCCACAATTTAAAGAAATGGTTGCTTATCCTACATTTTCTCCAGACTGATGCTGGCAGATTTTATGCAGCTTTACTATAATCCAATTATAGTAGGAAAAACGACGAATGTCCAGGAAAACGGGCAAGGAGGTACGTATGGATTTTTACGGATTTTACACAGGAACGGAATTTGAGGCTTACGATTATCTGGGAGCGCACATGGAAGGGGGAGAAGGGATTTTCCGCACCTTTGCGCCAGGCGCAAAGCACATCGCGGTCATCGGGGATTTTAACCAGTGGACAGATTCCCCCATGAGCAAAATATATGACGGGAATTTCTGGGAGTGCCGGATTCCTGGTGTCAGGCCGGGAATGAAATATAAATACAGGATTTGCGATCAAAACGGGCACTGCCTGGATCGGTGCGATCCTTTTGGCAGATACATGGAGCTGCGGCCTCACAATGCATCTGTCCTTTGGGAGCAGGAAAGCTTCCGTTTTACAGATTCCAGATGGATGAAAAAACGGACCGACCAAAAGGATAGGCCGTTAAATATCTATGAGATTCATGCCGGCTCCTGGAGGTGCAAACCCCAGGAGACAAAAACAGCAGGGGGCAGTGACAGGCAGGAGGCCGGGGCAGCAGATGTGGCAGAGCAGTGGTACAACTACAGGGGACTGGCAGAGCTGCTTATACCGTATTTAAAGGAGAACCACTACAACTATGTGGAGCTGATGCCTCTGGCAGAGCATCCAAGCGACCAGTCCTGGGGATACCAGATCAGCTGCTTTTTCAGCCCCACCTCCCGGTATGGAAATCCTGATGATTTAAAACAGTTTATAAACCGGTGCCATGAGGAGAATATCGGTGTTCTCATGGATTTTGTGCCGGTTCATTTCGCGGTGGATGACTATGCACTCTGGCGGTATGACGGGACAGCATTATTCGAATATCCCAACAATGATGTGGGAAGAAGCGAGTGGGGAAGCTGTAACTTCATGCACTCCAGAGGAGAGGTGAGAAGTTTTTTACAGTCAGCGGCTCACTACTGGCTGGAGGAATTTCACTTTGACGGCCTCAGGATGGATGCCATCAGCAACCTTATATACTGGCAGGGCAATCCGGCCAGAGGAGAGAACAAATCAGCGGTTCAGTTTCTCCAGAATATGAATCAGGGACTGAAAAACAGATTTCCGTCTGCGATTCTGGCAGCAGAGGATTCCACGGCCCGTCCGGACATCACCACGCCTGTGGCAGAGGGAGGCCTGGGGTTTGATTACAAATGGGATATGGGATGGATGAATGATACCCTGTCTTATTTCCAGTCATCTCCTGCACAGCGGCCGGAACGGTATCACAAACTGACATTTTCCATGCAGTATTACTATGAGGAAAACTATCTCCTGCCTTTCTCCCACGATGAAAGTGTCCACGGAAAGGCCACAATCCTGCAGAAAATGAACGGGGATTATGAGAATAAATTCCCTCAGGCCAGGGCGCTGTATCTGTATATGTACGCCCACCCGGGGAAAAAACTGAACTTTATGGGAAATGAGTTCGGGCAGCTGAGGGAGTGGGATGAAAAACGGCAGCAGGACTGGGAGGTAATACGGTATCCGATTCATGATGCTTTCCGGCGGTTTATGAAAGACTTAAACACAGTGTATAAAGAATACCCTGCGCTTTGGGAAAAGGACTATGACAGGGCAGGATTTCAGTGGCTGGACTGCCACCAGGAGTCCAGATGCATCTACGCATTTGAGCGGAGGAGCGGCAGCCAGAGGCTTCTGGCAATCTTTAATTTCTCTGATAAAATGCAGGAAAACTACTGTCTGGCCATCCCTGATGCCAGCCGGTTAAAGCCTGTTCTGTCCAGCAACACGGATATCTACGGAGGCACACAGCCTGTCAAAAGCCAGGAAGAGGCAATTTTTAAGGGCCAGGCCAGGTTTACACTGCCGCCGTTTTCCGGTGAGTACTATTTGATAAAATAGATTTGTGATTGCGAAAGGAAGCAGAATATAGTATCTTAAAATGAATAGGAAGGACACGTTTTCACAGGTGTCCGGGAAAGAGGGATATAGATGAGAGAACTGCTTCCGGATTTTCTGCAGGAAAAATTGATGAAACAGTATGGGGAGGAGGGGCTTCAGAAGATTCTGTCAGGGTATGAAGAGCAGAGGGCAGTGACGCTGAGGGTAAATACATTAAAGGCCGATGTGCCCTCTGTAAAGTCATGCCTTGAGGCGGCACAGATTTCTTGGAAGGAGGCTGTATGGAGCAAGGAGGCGCTGATAGTGGAACAGGTCAGGGAAGATGTTATCCGGGCGCTTCCGATCTATAGCCAGGGCATGATATATTTACAGAGCCTGTCTTCCATGATCCCGCCTGTTGTGCTGGCGCCCCAAAAGGGGGAATGCATTCTGGACATGGCGGCGGCGCCGGGAGGAAAGACCACACAGATGGCCGCCCTGTCAGGCAATCAGGCACAGATCACCGCATGTGAGAAAAATAAGGTGCGGGGAGAGAGGCTGAAGTATAATATTGAAAAGCAGGGGGCTTCCTGTGTGTATGTGATGTTTGAGGATGCCAGAAAGCTGGATGATTTCTTTTCCTTTGACAAGATTTTGCTGGACGCACCGTGCAGCGGAAGCGGTACTCTGAATCTGGGGGCCCGGGGATTAAAGCAGAAAATCACACAGGAGCTTATATCCCGGTCGGCCAGAACCCAGGAAGAGCTGTTAAGAAAGGCTCTGAAGCTGTTAAAGCCTGGACATGAGATGATCTACTCCACCTGCTCTGTGCTGCGGGAGGAAAATGAGGACACAGTAAAAAAGGTGCTGGGGAAGACGGCAGAGCTTGTGCCCCTATCACCGGATGCCCTGCCGGGAGTACCTTTACTTCCTGTCTCGCTGGAAGGAACTTTATGCATCTGCCCCGATAGATTATACGAAGGATTTTTTGTGGCAAAGATAAGAAAACGATGACAGCTGGGGTTTAACTCTTCATGCTCATAATTTCTTCAAAAAATTTCAGATCGGACTCACGAAGCTTAATGTTGGATGCCAGTACCTTGCCGTCGGGAGCGGTGACCTTGAATTCGATAACCGTGCCTTCATCTAAAGAGTTTTTATACACGGCCTTCCAGAAGGATGAAAACTTGGGGTGGTTTTGCTTAAACTGCCCCCAGGAGTTTTTTAACTGAAGAAGTTTCATTGGGTTCATATCCATGGAATAACCTCCTTTGTTGTACTCCTGGAATCTAACATATCAATATTTTTATGTCAAGGCTTTCGCCCTTAAAACAGCCCTTATTGTGAAAAATGGAAAAGTATGGTACAATATCAGCAGATATTATCAGGTGATTCAGTTTTAAAGGGGTAAAATTTATGGTTGTAGATTTTCTGGAAATGATGCGGAAAATAGTCAGGTGTGCCAATGTGGGTATGACTGTTGTGACGAAAGGAGGCGATGTCTGTTCCGAGTTTGATCTGGGAATCCGCGGTATCCTTCTGGAACCGGGAGAGAATGAACATTTTCTTAAGCTGCTTTACGAGAACGGGGAGGAAGGGGTTCTGTATTTTGTGACAGATTACTTTGACACAGAGTATTCTATTATGAAGATCCCAAAGGAAGAAAGCACATATGGGGATTTTATTATTTTAGGCCCATACAGGGATATGGTTTACACGGAGCTACAGATCAGCGAACTGATGGCTCAGAAAAAGATACCTGTGGACTACGCCAATGAACTGAAGGAATATTATCATGCGGTACCGGCAGTGGAGGGGATAGACCAGTGGAGAGAAGTCTGCAATACCTTATGCCGCACGCTGTATCAGGACAGGATAGTTCAGGTTCAGTACATACTGAGCGATTCTTTAGAGAGAGAATTCCGCCAGGAAAACTATAAAGATGAGCTGTCCTTTAAGATGATTGAAGAGAGATATGCGGCGGAGGGAGAAGTTATGAAGGCTGTGGCCGGCGGCAATATGGAGAAAGCCTTAAAGGCTCTTGCCAAGATGGGCAAATTCAAGCTTCCTGTCCGCTACAAGGACCCGATCCGCAATATCCGCAACGGCCTTATCAGCCTGAATACATTGTGGCGAAAAGCATCAGAGATGGGAGGGGTTCACCCTGCTCATGTGGATGCACTGTCCACGCAGCTGGCGAAGCGGATTGAGACTATCAGCTCCAGCCAGGAGGCAGTCCGTTTTAAGACGGAGATGCTGCGGAAATATTGTATGCTGGTGCGCAACTATTCATTAAGGGGATGCTCCCCGGTGGTTCAGAAGGTGGTAAACCATATCAACCTGAACCTGACAGAGGATCTGTCATTGAAACGGCTGGCGGTGGAGTACTCGGTAAATGCCAGCTACCTGTCCGCTCTGTTTAAAAAGGACATGGGTGTTACGCTGACAGACTATATCAGCCAGCAGAGAGTCCGCAGAGCCATCACGCTGATCAATTCCAGCGATATGCAGATTCAGGATATCGCGTCGGAAAGCGGGATTTATGACGTGAATTATTTTCGCAAGCTGTTTAAGAAAATCACAGGGAAGACGCCCACAGAATATGTAAAACAGGTCCGTACCCATGGGGCAATATAAATAATCTGCTGCACGGATATTGGGATTTTTTCTATATTTTTACCAGTATTGCAAAAAATAGTACTCATTGTATTTAAGTGTTCGTGCTATGATAGTAGCATCAAAGGCTGTCTGGCCCTATATATTGCAGTCAGCTAAAAAGAAAAGGAGACGATAACAATGAAAAAAGGATTGATCGGTATCCAGATGAGTACCATTAAGAGCAAAATTGACGAACTGGGTGCCTATGGAACATTGAAGGCATGTGCGGAACTGGGGTACCATTGTGTGGAGGTCAGCCAGATTCCCATGACTCCTGAGAATGTGGCCGGCATGAAAAAGGCATGTCAGGAGTTCGGAATCAAGATTGCTGCCTGTAGCGCTGCCGTAGAGCCAATGATTCCGGGAATGCCGGGAGAGTATCTGTCTACTGATTTTGACAAGATTGTGGCAGACTGCAAGGAACTGGACTGCGACCTTTTGAGAATCGGCATGCTTCCCATGACCTGTATGGGCAGCCGGGACAAGGCATTGGAGTTCGTAAAAAAAGCGGATGAGTATGCTGAGAGGCTGAAAGAGCACGGAATCGATCTGTACTATCACAACCACCATGTGGAATTTGTAAAGTATGACGGACAGTATCTGCTGGATATTATAAAAGACAACACAAAACATATGGGATTTGAGCTGGATATCCACTGGATCCAGAGAGGCGGGGAGAACCCTGTGGAATTTGTGAAGAAATATGCGGGACGCATCCGCCTTCTCCATCTGAAGGACTACCGCATCAGCGAAGTGAAGCTGCCGGAAGGCAAATTTGATCCCAAGACATTTATGCAGTCCTTCACCGGCAACGTTCAGTTTGCGGAAGTGGGCGAGGGCAGCCTGCCTATCAGAGAGTGCATCGAGGCCGGCCTGGCAGGCGGAAGCGAGTACTTCCTCATCGAGCAGGACGATACCTATGGACGCGACCCCTTCGAGAGCCTTAAGATCAGCAGGGACAACCTGATCGCCCTTGGCTATGAGGACTGGTTTAAGCTGTAAAAAGCAGTGTATGCCCTGACACTTGGAAAGGTTATGGAGGTTGCAGCCATGAAAGAGAATATCATGATTTCCGGTTTTGCAGATGAGATCAGCTCTGATTTTAACAAGCAGCTGGAGACAGTTACCGGCTTGGGAATGCATTACATTTCCTTAAGGTCGGCAGATGGAAAAGGTATCGCTGATTATACGGCCAAGGAAGTGAAGGAGACACTGCTTCCTAAGCTGGAGCGAGCTGGCGTGAAGGTGTCTTCCCTGGGTTCCCCCATCGGCAAAGTGGGCATCCGGGATGAGGAAGGCTTTGCAAAACAGCTTATACAGCTGGACGCTCTCTGCCAGATCTGCAAGGTTCTGGACTGTAAATATATCCGTATGTTCAGTTTCTATATGCCGGAAGGAGAAAAGCCGGAAGACTACAGAGACGAGGTTATAGAGAAGCTGAAGAAGTTTATTGAGATTGCCAGGAAATATCAGGTGGTTCTGATTCATGAGAACGAAAAAGATATCTACGGCGATATCGGCTCACGGTGCAAGGACCTGATGGACACTTTGGGAGAGGACTGCTTTAAGAGCGCCTTTGATTTTGCCAACTTCGTACAGTGCGGTGAGGATACAAAAGCCTGCTGGGAGCTGCTGAAAAGCTCTGTGGCATATATTCACATCAAAGATGCGGTCTCCACAGACAAGGAGAACGTGGTCTGCGGCACCGGAGAAGGAAAGATTAAAGAGATCTTAAGCCAGGCCATCAAGGAGGAAGGATACGAAGGCTTCCTGACATTGGAGCCCCATCTGGTACTGTTTGACGCGCTGGCATCTCTGGAGACCACAGCGGCGGAGAATATCATAAAAGAGAATAAGGCAAAGGACGGGGCAGAGGGATATACCATGCAGTACCGTGCATTGCAGGGGATTTTAGATACGATTTAGGGGAAGGTTATCATTATCATATTAAGAAAAGGGGAAATGACATTATGGACAAGAAAATTCGTTTTGGACTTATCGGTATCGGAGCGCAGGGCGGTGCTTATGCAGGCTTTCTCACAGGAAAAAGCGGCTTTGCAGGAATGCCGGCTCCGCAGTGTCCGCCACACTGTGCATTAGGCGCGCTGTGCGATACGGATCCGGCCAAAGAGGCTATGTGCAAGGAGAAATATCCTGAGATTCCGTTCTATACAGACTGGAAAGAGATGGTTAATTCCGGCAATGTAGATGCGGTGATCACCACGGTGCCACATTATCTCCACACAGAGATTGCCATCTACTGCCTGGAGCACGGGATGAATGTTCTGGTAGAGAAGCCTGCCGGCGTTTACGCAAAGGCAGTACGTGAGATGAACGAGTGTGCGGCAGCCCATCCGGATGTGGCCTTCGGTATCATGTTCAACCAGAGAACCAACAAGCTGTACCAGAAGGTAAAAGAGCTGGTGGCATCCGGTGAACTGGGACAGATCCGCCGTTCCAGCTGGATCATCAATTCCTGGTGGCGTCCGGACAGCTACTACCGCCAGAGCGACTGGCGTGCAACCTGGGGCGGCGAAGGCGGCGGCGTTCTGGTAAACCAGGCTCCTCACCAGTTAGACTTATGGCAGTGGATCTGCGGTATTCCCAATAAAGTATATGCAAAATGTATCTACGGATCCCACAGAGACATTATTGTTGAGAATGACGTTACCATCGTAACCGAGTACCCCAACGGCGCTACGGGAAGCTTCGTCACCTGCACCCATGATCCCAACGGAACAGACCGTCTGGAGATCGACCTGGACAACGGCAAGATCGTAGTGGATAACAGCAAGACCGCTACTGTCTACCGCTTAAATAAGAGCGAGGACGAGATGAATGCCACCATGAGCATGATGGACGTATCCAAGCTGACCAGCGGCAATTCTGCAGGCGGCGGTATGTACACGACAGAGACCTTTGAGAATACGGACGGCTGGGGATATCAGCATACCACGGTTATGGAAGACTTTGCTATGCACATTCTGGAAGGAACTCCTCTTCTGGCTCCCGGCTCTGACGGCATCAACGGTGTAAACCTGGCCAATGCCACCCTTCTTTCCGCCTGGTTAGGCAAGGAAGTGGAGAATCCGGTAGATGAGGATCTGTATCTGGCTGAGCTGAACAAGAGAATTGCCGAAGAAGGCAAATTCCCCACCAGATAGTCTACCCATAAGTAAAAAAATGTGATAAAATAAAAGGCGGCCCAGTTCTGTTTTCAGATATAGGCCGCCTAAAATTAAATAAAAAGATGGGGAGGAATTGACCATGAAAAAGGCAGTAGTTATCGGCTTAGGTGACATTTCAGGAATCCACATTGCCGGTATTCAGAAGAATCCCGAGATTCAGCTGGCGGCAGTTTGTGACATTGACGAGAGTACGAAAAGCCAGGCTCCGGAAGGAGTACCGTTTTACACAGATTACAAAGAGATGATTCAGAAAGAGAAGCCGGATGTGGCTCATATCTGCCTTCCCCATTATCTTCATGTACCGGTTTCAGAGGAGATTGGCTCCATGGAAGTCCATGTGTTCTGTGAGAAGCCTATGGCTCTGAACGCAGAGGAGGGCAGGCGGTTTGTGGAGTTTGAAGCGGCTCACCCTGAGATTCACATGGGAATCTGCCTGCAGAACCGGGCCAATGAGTCTGTGGAAATGCTGAAGGAGATTATTGACAGCAAAAAGTACGGGGAGGTAAAGGGAGCCAAAGGTACCGTACTGTGGTCCAGACTCAAGTCCTACTATGACATCAAGCCGTGGAGAGGGAAATGGGCAACCGCAGGCGGCGGATGCATGATCAACCAGTCTGTACATACCCTGGACCTTCTGTACTTCCTGTGCGGAACCATCACCAGCGTGAAGGCATCTGTAAGCCAGCTTCTGGACTATGGCATTGAGGTGGAGGATACGGTCAGCGCTCGCCTGAATTTTGCCAATGGGGCCCAGGGACTGTTTGAGGCCACAAACGCCAACTATAAGAATGACAGTGTTCAGATCTCCGTACAGCTGGAGGACGCGGAGTTTGCCATCATTGACAACGTGCTGTACCGTCTCATGCCGGACGGGACAAAAGAGCGTCTGGCAGAGGATGCCAAGATGCCTGGAACCAAGTTCTATTATGGAGCCAGCCATGGCAAGATGATAGACCGGTTCTATCATGCTGTGGAAACCGGAAGCCAGGATTATCTCCATGTGAAGGATTCTCTCATGAGTATTCGGCTCATCGATGCGATTCAGGAGTCCGGACGCAGCGGGAAGACAGTTGAAGTATAAGGAAAGCAACCGCTCCCACTTGTTGGTTATGAGACAGGGGGAGCGGTTTTTAGGTTCTGTTTTGGGATCTTACAGAAAAGCAAACTTCAACTTGATTTTTTATGAAAGGTGTGGTAGAATAAATCTTGTTAAAATTTATAGAAATCAGCGCGAGTGGCTCAGTTGGTGGAGCGCGACCTTGCCAAGGTCGAGGCCGCGGGTTCGAGTCCCGTCTCGCGCTCTTTTTTAATGGTCGGGAAGTCTTGAAATAGCAGGGCTTCCCTGTTTTTTCTGATAAGCCTCCATATCAAACTTTTCATGGTTATGGAGCCGGTCAGCAAGTGAAAGGCCAACTACTTCCAATAGTTGATGGCTGACCTGTCCTTTCATTTTAAACACTTCACATGGAATAGGTTCTGCGTGCAATCCCCAGTTCTTCGTCAGTGGGAATGACCCGTACGCATACGGGTGAATTTTCTGCGGAAATGACTGCATTTCCATGGCAGGATTCATTTTTTTCTTTATCCAGCTTTACTCCTAATGGCAGCAATTTGTCGCATACCATTTTTCGGATTAGGGCAGAGTGTTCCCCGATACCGGCGGTGAAGACCAAATCATCTAATCGTCCTAAATCCAGGTAAAATGCGCCGATATAGTGGACAATACCAGTAACGAATACATCGATAGCCAGCTGGGCCCTCTGGTTTCCTGAGGCAGCGGCTTTTATAATATAGCGCAAATCATTGCTTACGCCGGAAATGCCGAGAAGCCCTCCCTTTTTCTGATAACCCTCCAGGATCTGCTCCTCTGTCAGGCCTTCATGTTTTAAGAAACAGAGCATACTGGGATCCATATCTCCCACACGATTTGCGTGGATTAGTCCGGACTCCAGCGACATTCCGAAGCTGGTGTCAACACTCCTGCCATCCTGAATGGCACAGACGGAACAGCTACCGCCCAGGTGGCAGGAGATGGCTGCATAGCGGTGTTTCTCCTCATTGAGTACGTCTGCAATACTTCCCGAAGCGGGCAGTTGGAATATATGGGGCCCGTTTTTGGAATTAAGGCGTGCATGGCTTCATCCATAAAAGTACCGCCGCTGAAGGCGCCGCGCACATATTTCTGTTCCGGAGCCAGCAGCTTAACCACCTCTTTCGCGCGTGCCTGAATCTCTTCATCGGATTCCAGCGTATACTTTTTGCCAATGAGATTCAGACACTTCTGCGCGCAGTCATCCAAATCGGCGGCCCAGATAGCGCCGGTATTTTCTACGGCTGCTTTGTCGCAGCTCATAAATAAGGCGACAACAGGTTTTCGGCAGAGGGATATACGGTTTAGAATGGCCGGCTCTACTTCATCTCCTATCCGCCGGGCAATCAAGGCTATGTAACTGGTATCCGGATCTGCTTCCAATGCATCGATTCCCATAAGCATCATGATACCGCCCACTTCATTTTTCAGATCATTTCCGCCAGTGCCGATGGTTTGAGACACGCCGCTGCCTGCCTCATGGAGGATAGCAGCCACATGCTGGATACCTACGCCGGAAGCGCCGCAGATTCCGAAGGGGCCCCTGTTAGTAATGCTGGCAAGTACCAGAGCCGCGCCATTGATGTTTGCCACACCGCAGTCCGGCCCCATGCATAGCAGTCCTTTCTCACGGGCAAGCTCTTTCATAGCCCGTTCATCCTTCAGAGGTACGTTGTTGCTGAATACGACGCAGTGCAGCCCGGTATTCAACGCTTTTTTCACTTCTGCCAGGGCGCAATCACCCGGAACGGAAACGGAACAAAGATTAGCATTGGGGTATGCGGCCGCCGCGGCCCTGATGGAAGGAAAGCTTTCGTCCTGTTTGGCCTCCTTTTCAGGCTCCATGCTTTTTTCGATTGCCGCTGCTGCCGCGTCGAAAGCAGCTTTTGATTCGGCCTGGGCTGCAATGACATAGCAATTTTCATCGCAGCTGCCAATGGCTTCTGACAGGAGACCTGTTTCCTTGAGAATATCTTTCATTGCATCAGTTGCCATGCATACATAGCCTATTTTTATTCCGGGCTGCTCATTAAGAAAGGCTGTGGCGGACAATGTTTCCAGAGAATCCACGTATTTCCCCTGCTCAATTTGAGTATAGAATTCCATAATCCTTCTCCTTTCGTTAATTTTTTTGGGTTAATTCTCTGCCAGGTTGAGAGAAAGAGCCTCTTGGTAGATTGCCCTTAGAGCTTTCTTAAAGCACTCCAGAGGTAATTCTGCTGCTCCGGCTCCTCCCTGCCCTCCTGTTTTGAGGGCAGAACCTCCATGGCTGACAGGAAGTACATTCAATCCCACTACCTTTCGAGCGTCAATCCCTGCCGGGAATCCTTTAAAATCATCCCAGGGGACAGGGGCAAATGTGTGTTCCCCCAATGATACAGTGCGTGCTTTTTCTGTCCGGCTTCTGGCCTCCCCAAGCGTAGAGCCTGTCATGCGCATATAGGCTGGGCCGGCTATGGCTGACATACCGCCCAGGCCATAAACTTCCGTAACGCAGCTGTCTCCCAGATAACCCAGGAGATCCTCTTCTGTGTAGGAAGGCTTTAAGAATGTGCCTTTAATAACAGGCGCTGTGGTTGTATACCACCGGTTTCCCGTGCCGGCCAGCTGGATACCAAATTCCACGCTGTTGCCGGCCATGCCTGCTATTACGGTGGACAAAGGGATCTTTTTAATGGACTCCGTGATGCTTTCCACACCGGCCATCATGGGGTGAAGGAAAAAGCGGTCGTTTCCAGCCAGGGCCCGAATTATATGGCTGCACTGGGGACTGTCCGATTCCAACATATACGGAATTAAATGCAGCGCCAGGCACATGGAGGCTGCAGGCTGCCGATTGTGGTTTTCATCTCCCATGCCTGCTGTTTTGGAGAGAATTGTGATTAAATCAATGCCTCCGCAGGCCCGCACTGCCTGGCCCAGTGCAGGACCATAAAAATCCCGGATCCAGGATAAGTCCCGTTCCACGTCATCATCATAAAACCCCCAGCGCAAAACCTTTGGATTGCTGCCGGGATGGATGGGGGCATATCCCCTGCCTCCGTAGATATCATCCTGGGCAATGATTACCGGCATGCTGGCGGAAACTGTCATGCAGGCGGCACATGCGCATTGGTGGTCCTGGGCAGAGGCAACGGTGATCTGCCCGTTCAGAACCATGTTCCACGCCTCATCTCTGTTTTTGGCCAGTTTTTCGTGAATGATGGCACCGCAGACAGAGGTTTGGATAGGATATGTAAGTTGTTCAACAGGAAGAGGGGGACCCGGAACAAGGACCGTATGGCTGGTCATGCCGGGAATTACATCCAGGGCTTTTTGAACATCTGTCCATCTGGGGTGTGCCTTTGTCAGTATCTCTACCGCCTGGGCGTTGGCGGCATTGACACGTTGTTCAATGGTCATAGCATTTCTCCTTATTTTTCAAATTTCCATCTGCCGCGCTGCATATGAAAATGTATCCTGCGTCAGACATATAGGTATTTCGCGCAAGTTAGTACTAGGCAGCTTCAGCGGCCGATTTTGATATCGGTCAGTTCCTCGTAATACTGTGCAATGGCACTGTGGTCCTTCTGCCCGCCATCATGGCTGTGCAGCCACTGGAGAATCTCCTGAACCGCTGCTGTCATGGGAACCGGAGCCCCCACAGTGTGGGCACAATCCAGAGCATTATTCAGATCCTTGATGTGCAGATCGACCTTAAAGCCTGGTTTGTCGATTCCGGCGATCATCATAGGGGCTTTTGAGTTCATGACTGTGGAACCAGCCAGGCCACCCCGGATAGCCTCAAATACCAGCTGAGGATCAACGCCGGCTTTCTGAGCCAGAACAAGGGCTTCGGCTACAGCCTGTATATTGCAGGCAACGATAATTTGATTTGCCAGCTTCGTGGTATTACCGGCCCCCACATCGCCACAGCGGACAACGGAAGTACCCATAGCTTCCAATATAGGTTTATACTTGTCAAAAATTTCCTGTTTTCCGCCTACCATAAAGGACAGAGTTCCATCAATCGCTTTGGGTTCCCCGCCGGAGACAGGGGCGTCCAGCATCTCGATTCCTTTTTCTGCCAGTGCGGCTGCAATTTCTTTAGAGGCCACCGGGTTGATAGAACTCATATCAATGAAAACACTTCCAGGTTTCATGTGGGAGGCCACCCCGTCTTCACCCAGCATGACGGCCTTTACCTGAGGGCTGTTGGGCACCATGGTGAGTACCAGATCACAGTTCTGTCCGATCTCCGCGTTGTCGGCAGATTTAGCGCCGCAGGCAACAAGTTCTTCTACATTGGAGGGGCTCAGGTCACTGACAGTCAGATCATAGCCGGCCTTGAGAAGATTTTTTGCCATAGGCTTTCCCATAATACCTAACCCAATCATACCAATTTTCATTATAAATTCCTCTCTTTCTCCATTTACTTTAAAAGTTCCGCCGCCGATTGTGGGGCGCTGAGTGTCAGTGGCACTTGTTGCGCTGACCGTACGACGTACCGAAATGCGTTTTTTGCATTCAAGAAACCGCCTCCATGGCAGTAAAGCATCCCGGGCAGGAGTCCTTCTGTTTCCGGCTCAACAACAAAGCAGGTAACCGCCTGCCCGTCCCAGGATTTGGCACAGACAGTCCGGCATCGTATCCCCTCAGGCGGGAGATAAGACGCAGACGCCTGGCGGAGTGAACGGACCATAGCTTTTATCATGGGAGCCAAAGCAGGCTTGCTGAAATCAATACTGTAAGCAGGAACCTTTGCTTTCAGCTCCGGCCTATAAAAATATTCTGGCATGTAGCCTCCTCCAAATCCCCCGAAGGGTTCATAGTAAACAGCTCCTCCTCCCCCAGCTGGTTGCGCATAGGCTTCCCGGCCCGGTATCTCTGGACATTTTTCTCGATGATAGCCAGGGAACGGTCTGTCCGGTCCGGCATCTGCGGAGTCACATGGGGAGTCAGAATTGTATGAGGGGCATCCCAGAGAGGGCTGTCCTCCGGCAAAGGCTCCTTCTCAAAGGTATCCAGCCCGGCGCCTCCGATGGCGCTGCTATACAAAGCTTTAGTCAGGGCTTTCTCATCTATGACAGCGCCTCTGGCAATGTTAATCAGGCAGGCCGTAGGCTTCATAAGCGACAGCTCCCGCTCCGAAATCATATGGTAGGTGCCGTTGGTCAGAGGCAGGGCCAGCACTACAAAATCACTCTGGCACAGCAGTGCATCTATGGATTCTCCGGCATTTGCGCAGTACATCCGATCCACTCCCTCCGGCAAGTCCGCCTGGCTGCGCCGATAGCCCAGTACCTGCATTCCGAATGCCTTGGCCCGCACAGCCAGTTCTTTTCCCGTATTTCCCATGCCGATAATCCCAACCGTTTGTCCATGGAGGCAGCGCAGGGAACCTAAAAACTGTGGGTCCTGAATATAATGGTGAGCCTGCTGTGCCTGAATGAGTGCAGAAAATGCAAACGTAAAGGATAGCATAAAATAAACCGCATGGTCTGCCAGGGCCGGGGCGGACCGTCCGGCGGAGCCTGTTATCACCATATCCCGGTTCAAAAATTCCGGGCGCGCGATCCGGTTTAACCCTGCATGGTCTACATGGACCCATTTCAGATTAGGCCCGTAAAAAAATGAGTCATCCCTGTCGGAACCCAAAAGAGCCACATCTACTGTCTGCAGGGCATTCAGAATACCTGCGCGATCCTCCGGATCACAGAAAATCATCTCCGCAGGCGCGAAGATTTTCCTCAGCTGTTCCCGCCGTTCCCGATGATACGGCACGGCAGCCAATACCTTTTGAATCTCAGCCATAAAACGCCTCCTGTCATGTGTCAGCAAAACGGATGTCTACTGCGGCAAATGTATCGAGAAACTCTACAAAAAGAAATAAAAAACCATCTTCCCAGCGGTACTGTGGGGCTTTTCCCTCGGTTAAAAAGGATATCGTCTCCGGCTTTTGCTCCATTCTTATTTTCAGATGGATATCCCGAATCGGTACCGGCTCAAAGTAAGAGCATCCAAAATGTCCGGAAGTGTTTACCAGATGCACCATGGCGCGGCTGTTGTCCCGTGAATAGCCCAGGGTCACTTCAACCATCGGTGAGAATGGCATTTCTTCAACGCTTTCCAGTCCGGCCAGCTGCTCCAGGACGTCTCGCATCACACAGGAAGTATTTGGATAGCCGTCCAGTTGGAAGATTTTTCCGGCTAGCCACGGGATATGGATTGCTTTGCCTTTTCCATAGTGGTTTACCGTCACCCCGGGAATGTCTGTTGCCTTCCTTAAACAGCACCGCTCCGGGGGACCGAGAGGATGGGGCGGAGTTAAACCCAGGTATTTTTGGACACTGTCCCCATAATCGGCAATCAGAAAATCGTCCCCAAAGTAGATGAGATCCGTATCAGCCAGGCTGGGGAAGCTTCCCTTTTCACCGGCACGGATTTCAAGCATGGCAGATGCCTGATCCCTTCGATAACAACGGATGCATTTTGTGCCAAGGCAGGAAAAGGGAAGATTTTCCCTCTCTTCGCCGCGGCTGTTCCATATCCCTGTGGCGCCGGTGCAGATCAGGCATCCGCCGCCGCGGACGTATGCATCCACCATGGCAGCCGCCTGATCCGAAATCTCCTGAATATCCGTAAGGATGACAGCTTTGAAGCGGGAGAGCGTGCCACAGGCCCACACCATCTGCGGTTCCGCCTCGGCCAGAAGGATATGGCTTTCTGTCAATACCTGGATCCAGCCTCTGGCCTCTTCCGAAGCCATATGCTTTCCCTCACGGATTACCAGCACGTCGGCACAGGGCCCCATTCCCCGGTACACATCTTCATGCATTGCCATATAGGAAAATGCAGCTTTTACGGCAGGAAAAGCGCTTTTATCCCTGTGGTTATCCATACGTCCGATGAGATAATAGTCCAGAGCGCCAAAATTTGCGATGGCCTGCCGCATCCGCAAAGCATGCAGCTGGGCTCCCACGCTGATATGGCGGTAAAAAAAGCCGATGTAGTCTACAGTAGCGCTGCTGCAGATACATTCCGGTTTCAGAGAGCGGATTGCCCGGGCTGCGGAGGATGCATTGTACTGCCAGGGCGGGCCCACACGTTTATATTCTGTGTTAGATTCCCGGCGGAAAAAGTCCACGCCCTCCACGGCAATCTCCGGATTGATGCTTTTTATCAGGGCATTGACCCGGTTTCGGGTTTCATCCATAATCTCCCGCTTAAAAATCTGATACATCCGTGACACCGGATCATCGGGCTCCTCCTTTTTTGGAAGCTCTTTTCCAAAACGCTGTTTAAAAAGACGCCTGCAATTTTCACAATGACAAAGGCCATAGTCCCGGTAACTGTAATCCTTTGTCTGGAATCCGCCCATATTGATGAATACACCGTCAATGGGCAGGGTCAGCGCTGCCTCCCTCAGGATCTCCAGCGCCTTCCTCTGCTGGAATCCGCCGCAGATGCACATATGTACATCTCCGTTATAATCCACGATTTCACCGTTTATGTCCCGGTAGGCCCAATCCGGGTGACGCTCATAAACCGCCCGCCTGGCTTTGGAAAAGTCCATTCTTGCGATAACTTTTATTCCGGCCTGGTGGCATTCCTCCATAAGCGCACGGAGCGTATCGCCTGTCAGGAATTCACTCTGTGTGTGGTCCTTAACCTCTGTGGGGTAGCTTGCTACAATGCCGCCGGTATTTATCATGGCCACAGTCGCTTTTGCATCTTTCAGCCACGCAGCATACGTATGGGCATCTATGTCTGCCATATCAGTCTCTCTGAGATTTGTCTGTATCAGCCGCCACGGATAATCCTCCCACCAATGTCCCATCATGTATTATCCTCCTCCGAAATATTCCGTTCAGCCGGATATTTCCGGCCGACCGGTTTTGGACATAATCAATATAGGGAAGAACAGGGTCATAGTCAATACCTGGGCATAAAGCACTAAGAAATGCCACATTTTTAACTAATATTTGTGCATTGAAATAAAAATATGCCTATGCTATCCTTTTTTACAGACGTAGTACTACAGCGCAGACAATCAACAATTAACGAGGAGGAATACCATAATGAGCAATATTGCCCTAAACAAAAAGCGTAGACTTACGCGTTGGAAAAAGTATCTTCCGTATTTTTTTATGGTTCTTCCGGGCATACTGTATTTGATTATTTTTAAATATATTCCTATGTTCGGGAGCGTCATCGCATTTCAGGATTTTTCTTCCACAAGAGGAATTCTGGGCAGTCCCTTTGTCGGGTTTAAGCATTTTGTCAAGCTGTTTCATTATCCGGATTTTTACCGAATCCTTCGCAACTCACTGATCCTGAGCGCACTGAAAATTGTTTTCACCTTTCCGGTCCCGGTCATCCTTGCCTTAATGTTAGACGAGGTGCGGTCTGGATTTACCAAGAAAACAATCCAGACGGTTATCTGCATTCCCCATTTTGTTTCCTGGGTTGTGGTTGGCGGCCTGACCTTCAGCTTCCTTGGCGTTGGCGGCCTGTTCAACAATTTTCGTGAGATGCTGGGGCTTGAGCAGATCCTTGTGATGCAGAAGGAACAATGGTTCCGGCCAATCTATGTGATTACCGCCATCTGGAAGGATGCCGGGTGGCAGACCATTGTCTATCTGGCGGCCATTGCCGGAATCAGCACGGAGCTTTATGAATCGGCTGTTATCGACGGAGCAAGCCGTTTCCAGCGGACAAGGTACATTACGCTGCCCATCCTTGTTCCGACGATTATTACGTTGTTCCTGCTGGAGGCAGGCAAATTCATGGAGCTTGGCTTTGATCAGGTGTACAACCTCTATGTTACTACAGACGGCACAAAAAAGCCTTGAAACACTGATAAATAAAGGGTTTTGCGATATTGAAAATGTGTGGAAAATGGCATTTTACAACAAAATTACAACAATTCAGCAGAACTATACAAACAAATACAGATTGAAAAGCCCTGCCGCCAAAAGAAAAACAGCAAGGCTTTTTGAATTATTCTTCCCAGTGTTTTAGCATTTCGCCTACTGCATTTTTCACAATTTCCCCGGATTTTAATTTGCAGTATTCAATATTATCATCCCCGGAAACAACACGGAATATATGCCCGGTTTGGTTGGTAACGTCTTGGAGAGCTTCTTTTGCTTTTTCCTCTGCCGTCTGTATATCTTTATAATAGTTGCGGTAGTTTTCATAAGCCTTTCCAGAACCGTCTATTATATTTTGGTTAGTAACTTCCACATAGTAAGTTCCGTGCGATATTTCTCTAAGCAGTTGAACCATATATTTATCTATGAAAGTATTCAGCAGACGTTTCAGAACGGTATCTTGCGTGATTTTTTTAATGGTTTCTATGGCTTCGCTGTTTAAACCAATTTCCCCGGATGCTGTCATGTTTTCATAGTGCCTGCTGTCATTTTCCCCTAAAAGGTATTCGTAGGGAACATTAAAGAATTTGTGGTATGCCTGCAATTCTGATAATGATGCAGTTCTTCCATGTTCCAGTTCTGATATTTTGGGCGGGGCAATTCCTAAATCCTTAGATAAGTCTTTTGCCTTGTATTCCTCCATATCATTCGGATTGAGTTCCATTCTTAATTTTTTGAATCTGTTTTCCATTTGTTCAACCTCCGTTATTACCAAAATAGTATTTTTTACAACATATTACCGTATAAGTAACTTATTTGGTAATAATTCACACAAGCTGAAAGAACCGTGCTAAGATACCTATATGGTAAACAATAATTGTTGATTACTGAAATGGTAACACAGAAAATGTAGAATGTCAATAGGAGTGAATAGAATGGCAAATTTAGAAATCAGGGAAGAAATCAGGAAAAGCAGATTGTTTCACTATGAAATTGCGGATGCGCTTGGGGTATCGGAATCAGCTTTCAGCAAATGGCTACGGTCTGAAATGGATGCAGAGCGGAAAGAAAAGGTTATCCGGGCAATCGAAACGGTAAAGGGGGCGCAGGATAATTGAACGAAACGCAAGCTAAAATTTATGATATTGATGTATTGGAAAGACGGATTGCAGTATCAGACAGAGAACTTGCTTTCATGCTTGGGGTGGGAGTGTCCACGGCCAGAAGAATAGCATCCGAAGCAAATGCAGTCTGCCGGGTAGGAACACGCAAGTTAAACAAGATTGATAAGATTCGGCGGTACATGGATGCGATAGCAGGAGAATAAGGCATCATGGA
>CAJUEJ010000028.1 GCA_910585435.1 uncultured Hungatella sp.
GAACACTCTTTCCCTACACGACGCTCTTCCGATCTGCCTCTCCTGTAAATTGTTTGATATTGATATCATTCCCATCAATCCATCTCATAAGTTTGCTCCTGTTACGTTTGGCTTTGATTTGCCTGAATTTACGATAGTATCCAACCACATCAGTAGTATTTGTTAATTTTCAGTTGGGTAGTATGAACCTGCCAGTTCATTTATTATAAAGCAGTATTTGCTGAAAAGCAACCGCTTCTCAGCGGGCGCTGCTTTCTTGTGGCAGCATATTTTAAGGATATGTAAGAAACTAAGCCATGTCCTCTGGGCGGCGTCATGGCCAAGACCCAGGTAGTGACAACGTGGGCCAGAGATAACCGTCTGGTTCAGACCAAGCCTATCAAGATGACCTTCACAGCAGCCTCCATAGGAAGGATTGCCGCGGTCATTTTTTTAAAAGCCTCAGGTATTATCAAAGACAGATATGAGAAACCAATTTCTCCGAGAGACATAAGATATAGTAAGCCAAGCATTTACAAGAAAGCGAGGCTGGCTTGATAATGAAGGAGAGAGAATAGTATGTTTCTAGACGGACGAAATGGTTGTAAAAATGAGAGGAACTGGGATTGCACCCAATGTATGAATCCTTCTGAAGAAAATTTTGAGGCTTTGGTTAGTGAGGGGTGTCTGGCATATGATAACCAGAGGGGAAGGGGCTGCTGCTCCAGAGGCCCTCAGGGCCCTAGAGGATGTCCAGGCCCCAGGGGATGTCCAGGTCCCAGAGGCCCGGCAGGAGCCCCGGGAGAGGTAGGCCCAACCGGTCCCCAAGGCCCAGTGGGAGCCCCGGGAGCAACTGGTCCCCAAGGCCCAGCAGGGGTTGCCGGCGCTACTCCGACGTTGAGTATAGGGACGGTCACTACCGGTCCTACAGCGGCCGCTACGATTACCGGAACCGCGCCTAACTTCATTCTCAACCTGACCATACCTCAGGTGGTTGCCCTTACTGACGGTCATGAGCATGATACGGACATTGAAATAGATGATGCGTAATATTATAACGTTTCGAAATCTCAGCAGATGAGATTTCAACCGAAAATTGATAACCGAATACCATATAGAAAAAGAAATTCACGAGAAATAGGCATAAACATAGGACATAGCACATACTATGCCTTGAAAAATCCTATGAAGTTGTTTAAGATATCATTAATTAGACGGCAGTATCACATCTTCGTTGAGCGGTATCTGCCGTCTTCCAATTCATACTCCTTTTAGATTGAATTATATAAAGGAACACAAAAAAGGCTTATATAGTTCGCTTTGCATAGAGGGCAAACAAAGTACATAAATGTTTATATACCTGAAACAAGGGTTTTAATAGAGCAGAAAAGCATTTGACAATTTGGGGATTAGATAAATTACAACGGATAATGTGAAACAGAGGTATATTTTATGAATGTGATTTTAAATGAAATTAAAAGCATTATGGAACAGAACAAGGAACAACATTTGCCACAGGTAAAATCCTGCGATTTGGAAGAAAACGGGGCGGTCTATTTTATGAATAGCAAGGATGGAACCGAATTCGAATGGTACGTCAATGATAAGCTGCCGCCTTTTATGATGTTCTATGATGATGATGCCAAAATGGGAGCTGTAAAGCTCCTGCTTTATCGAGATGGAGCGGTGCAGGTGTTTGTTTATGACAATGCCGGAAAGAATATGTGCAAAGAAGTACACACTCGTATTGAGTGTGGAGAGGAAGAATTATTGGATTTGGCTGTGCTTTTGAGGCATCAGGCAGAGGACAGCAGCAAATGGAACGCAAATATTGAAAGTCTCTGCTCTGATATACTTGTCAGCGACGAAATGAGGAATAGTTTTTTGAATCATGAAAGTCGGTATGATGAAATCAAAAAAATACGCACACTCATGAATCAAGGTGCACTTGTTTCCAGGAGAATTGTAGAGGAAGGCTGGAAAGTCGGCTTTATGTACAGATGTGAGCCAAACAATCCGGCAGACAGCGGATGGATATTTTTAGCAGGAAATGAAGACGAACACTATAATTCGGATGTGAAAAACATTGTGTTGATGCCGCTCGGCAAAGTGTGCCATGAACTGGACAGGGATGTTTATAAATATTTGACTGCTCCAGTAGGAACTGAGTTTATTCGTATATCGGAAACGGCGTTTGAAGTTGATATGAAAAATAAAGCCATTTTCCTTACGAAAAGATAAGTGTGGCAAAAAATCATTCTCGTCATCCACTAACAATATATACAAAAAAAGTCTATAAGGCTGTGCTATTTGCAAAACGATGAAAAGAAACTAGCCATCCAAATATCCTTTCGGTATAATGAAAGTAAGTATTTGGAGGTTCCTTAGGAGTATTTATCGAAGGATGATTTTCATAGCTGAAAAGGATATTTTCGCGGACAAGCTTCGAGGGGAGAATCAAGGGGATGCCTTCATAAAGACCATATAAGTACTGGGAGGGGTAAAATCAAAAGGAATTATCGCTAAAGGATGCACGGATAAAGCTTAAATCGGAATATGGCTGTGAGAGAATAACGAAACAGACCGGTGGGACATTAAATGGCTTATTTCTTCGTGAAAAACTGTTCGATTATGTTGATATACATAGGATTCTTACGATTTTTCTCTGACGCGCAAGTAGTGGTTGCCGTTTTGTAAGAAACTGTGGTAGAATAGATCAGTATGTGGTAGGAATGTACGTGAAAATAAAATTGTTGAAGATTTTGAATTTTGCCCCATTTTCGGCTCAAAAAAGGCCTGTTTTACCGATTTGATAGGGACCTTATTTGCAGCGAATCCTTCAAAATCAACCGATTTTCCACGCCACAAAAAACAGCCAGAAATTTGTGCAATACCAACAAAAATATAAGGAAAAACCATGAGAAAACTAGCCTTACCTGATGAAATTTTACTAAGCATCCAACAGCCCGCCCGCTACATCGGCGGCGAGGTAAACATGTGCGTCAAGGACCCTAAGAATGTGGCCATCCGTTTTGCCATGTGTTTCCCGGACGTCTATGAGATCGGCATGTCCCACTTAGGGATCCAGATTCTCTACGACATGTTCAATAAGCGGGAGGATGTGTACTGTGAACGGGTCTATTCGCCGTGGAATGATTTGGATAAAGTGATGAGGGAGCAGGGCATCCCTCTGTTTGCGTTGGAGTCCCAGGATCCGATTAAAGACTTTGATTTTCTGGGGATTACCCTTCAGTATGAGATGAGCTACACCAATGTGCTGCAGATTCTGGACTTAAGCCGGGTTCCCCTTCACAGTTGTGAGAGAGGGGAAGAGGATCCCATTGTCATCGGCGGCGGCCCATGTGCCTACAATCCGGAGCCCCTGGCAGATTTCTTCGATTTGTTTTATATCGGAGAGGGAGAGACGGTTTATGATGGTCTCTTAGATTTATATAAAGAGAATAAACAAAAGGGAGGAGGCCGCAGGAAGTTTTTAGAGCTGGCTGCAACGGTTCCCGGCATCTATGTTCCGGCATTTTATGATGTGGCGTATAAAGCTGATGGAACTATTGCTTCCTTTAAACCAAACCATCCGGCGGCGAAGGAGGCCGTTACAAAGGAATTGATGGTCTCCATGGATGACTACGGATATATTGAGAAACCTTTGGTTCCTTTTATCAAAGTGACCCAGGACAGAGTGGTTCTGGAGATTCAGAGAGGCTGTATCCGGGGGTGCCGTTTCTGCCAGGCAGGCAATGTGTACCGTCCTTTGAGGGAGAGAAGCCTCGAATATTTAAAACATTATGCCTACAGCCTTTTGAAAACCACAGGTCATGAGGAAATATCCTTAAGTTCTTTAAGCTCCAGCGACTATACCGATCTGGAAGGCCTGGTGAATTTCCTCATTGACAATTTTCAGGGGAAAGGGGTCAATATCTCCCTGCCGTCCCTTCGGATCGACGCGTTTTCCCTGGATGTCATGAGCAAAATTCAGGATGTGAAGAAGAGCAGCCTGACCTTTGCACCGGAAGCAGGCTCTCAGAGACTTCGGGATGTGATCAACAAAGGGCTGACAGAGGATGTGATCCTGGAGGGAGCCAGGGAGGCCTTCAAAGGCGGATGGAGCCGGGTGAAGCTGTACTTTATGCTGGGCCTTCCCACGGAGCAGAAAGAGGATATGGAAGGAATTGCCCTGCTGTCGGAGAAGATTGCCGAAAGCTACTATGACACAGTGCCCAAAGAGCAGCGCCATGGGAAGGTACAGATTGTGGCAAGCTCTTCCTTCTTCGTACCCAAACCCTTCACCCCTTTCCAGTGGGCTACAATGTGTACGAAAGAGGAGTTTCTGGAGAGAGCTTACATTGTAAAAGATAAATTCCGTCAGATGAAGAATGCCAAAAGCCTGAAATATAACTGGCACGAGGCGGATCTGTCCGTTTTGGAGGGGGTTTTAGCCAGAGGAGATCGAAAACTGTCTGCGGTTATTGAGGCGGCTTACAAAAACGGAGCGCTGTTCGACTCCTGGGGAGAAAACTTTCACAATGAGCTGTGGATGAAGGCCTTTGAAGCCTGCCAGATTGACCCGGACTTTTACACGGTTCGGGAGAGAAGCCTGGATGAAATATTTCCGTGGGATTTTATTGATGCAGGCGTGTCAAAGGAATTCCTGAAAAGAGAGTGGCAGCAGGCTCTTAAAGGGAGCGTGACGCCAAACTGCAGGCAGAGATGCTCCGGATGCGGCGCCAGGATGTTTGGGGGAGGAGTTTGCTATGAAGATAAGAATTAAATTCACCAAACAGGGAACCATGAAATTTATCGGCCATCTGGATATGATGCGGTATTTTCAGAAGGTTATGCGGCGGGCCCAGGTGGACATCCGCTACAGCGAAGGCTTCAGCCCCCATCAGATTATGTCTTTTGCCGCCCCCTTAGGCGTAGGCTTAACCAGCAGAGGCGAATATATGGATATTGAGGTCTTAAGCACTGATGATTCCAAAACCATGGTGGAGCGGATGAATCAGGTCATGGCAGAGGGAACCAGGGTTTTGTCCTACCGTCTTTTAGATGATTCCTGCAAAAATGCCATGTCTGTTGTGGCGGCGGCAGATTATCTGCTGACGTTCCGGGATGGGTATAAGCCGGAGGATCTGGATGGATTTTTCAGGGAATTCCTGGAATTTTGCAGGCAGCCTCAGATTATGATTACGAAAGAGACAAAAAAGGGACAGAGAGAGGTGGATTTAAAGCCTCTGATCTATAAAGCCGAGAGACAGGGGGAGGCCGTCTTTTTGCAGGTTTCCACAGGAAGCACAGACAACATAAAGCCGGAACTGGTGATGGAGGCCTTTTACCGGTTTAGGGGAGAGGAATACCCGCCTTTTGCCATGATGATAGAGCGGGAAGAGGTGTATGCAGATTTAGGAGAGGAAGGTTCCAGGCGCCTGGTGGCACTGGAAGATTTGGGACAGGACATTGAATAGATTGTTGATTACCAGGATGGAAGGCCGGATTGTGACGGCTCTTTTTGAGGATTCCAGGGCGATTCAGATGGATATGGAGGAGGAAGGCGCCTCAAGCTTAGGAAATATATATGTGGGGAAAGTCAAAAATATAGCGAAGAACATTAATTCTGCTTTTGTGGAGTTTGGGGACAGGCAGATGGCTTACTACAGCCTGTCTGACAACCCGGTCCATAATTTTGCCATGCAGGGGCGCCAGGGCAGCTTAAAGCCAGGGGATGACATTATCATCCAGATTTCCAGAGACGCGGTGAAAACCAAGGATCCGGTGGCTACAGCCAATCTAAGCTTTACCGGGCGTTACTGTGTCCTTACCTGCCAAAAAAGCCAGATTACTTTTTCCTCCAAGATAAACAGCCAGCCCTGGAAAGAGATGATCCTTCAAAGGCTGAAGCCATATAAAGAGAAAGAGTGGGGAGTCATTGTCAGAACCAATGCCTGGGATGCACCGCCTGAGCGAATCATTGAGGAGCTGCAGCTTTTAAAAAGTCAGTTTCAGGGGGTGATGGAGGCAGGGGCACACAGGACAAGCGGCAGCCTGCTTTTTCAGGCAGCCCTGCCTTATATAGGACGGCTGCGGGATACATATTCCCAGAATATGGAGGAAATCCTTACAGACGATCCGGAGATTTATGGCCAGATAAAAGAGTATCTTTCTGTTTACCAGAGAGAGGATCTGGAAAAGCTGCGCCTCTATTCAGATCCTATGGTTTCTTTAGGCAAGGTGTATCAGCTGGAAAAAGCCATGGAGGAGGCACTGTCCCGCCATGTGTGGCTGCGCTCCGGCGGGTATCTGGTAATCGACCCCACAGAATCCATGACCGTTATCGATGTAAATACGGGAAAATATACAGGAAGGAAGAATCTTCACGACACCATTATGAAGATCAACCTAGAGGCGGCAGGGGAAATCAGCCGCCAGCTAAGGCTTCGGAACCTATCTGGCATAATCGTGGTTGATTTTATCGATATGGAATCAGAGGAGGACAAAAAGCTTCTGTTAAAGACGCTGTCCGCCTACTGTCTGGCAGACCCGGTAAAGACAACCGTGGTTGATATCACCAAGCTAAATCTGGTGGAAATTACAAGGAAGAAAATTCGCAGACCTTTATACGAACAGGCTGGAAAAAGGAGATAACATGAAGATAATCATTGTGGGGTGCGGGAAAGTAGGCGTTACCATCGCCGGGGAACTGAATGAGGAGGGGCATGAGATCACCGTCATCGATCAGGATGAAGAAGCCATAAAAAATGTAACCGGAAGCTTTGACGTCATAGGCATAAAGGGCAACGGGGCCATCTACAATGTGCAGGTGGAAGCCGGCATCGCGGAGGCGGATCTTCTGATTGCCACCACCAACTCGGACGAACTGAATATTCTCTGCTGCCTTATTGCCAAAAAGGCCGGCGACTGCCACACCATTGCCAGAATCCGGAATCCAGAGTATTCAGAGGAGGTGAATTATATCCGGGAGGAGCTGAATCTGTCTCTGGCGATCAATCCGGAGCTGGCAACGGCCAGAGAGATTGCCCGCCTGCTGAAATTTCCCTCTGCCATTAAAATCGATACCTTTGCCAAAGGCAGGGTGGAGATTATGAAATTTCAGATTCCCGATGATTCCGTGCTTCACGGCATAAAGGTGTATGAGATCGCCCAGAAGACCCACAGCAATGTACTTGTGTGCGCCGTGGAGCGGGGGGATGATGTGCTGATTCCCAACGGTATGTTTGAACTGTCTGCAAAGGATAAAATATCCTTCATCGGTTCTCAGACAGAGTCCTCCAAGTTTTTCCGCGCAGCAGGGGTTAAAAACAACAGTGCCAAGTCCGTTATGATGATAGGCGGGGGAAAGATCACCTATTATCTGGCCAAGATGTTAAAAGATACGCCCATTAAGATCACCATCGTAGAAAAAGAAAAAGAAAACTGCGAGATGTTAAGCGCCGATCTGCCTTACGCCATGATCATTCACGGAGACGCCTCGGATCAGCAGCTGCTTCTGGAGGAGGGGCTGCGGCAGACAGAGGCCTTTGCCGCGCTGACCGGCTTTGATGAGGAGAATATCATGCTTTCCCTCTACGCTTCCAGCCAGTCCAAGGCAAAGCTGATCACCAAGGTAAACCGGATTTCCTTTGAGGATGTGATCAATTCCTTAAATCTTGGAAGCGTGATCAATCCCAAATTGATTACGGCGGATCTGATCCTGCAGTATGTGCGGGCCATGCAGAATTCCCTGGGCAGCAATGTGGAGACCTTATATAAGATGGCAAACCATGCGGAGGCGCTGGAATTCCGGGTAGGCAGGGACTTTCCTATGGCAGGGGTTCCTCTTGAGAAAATGACCTTAAAGCTCAATCTGCTGGTGGCCTGTATCAACCGGAAAGGGAAGATCATCACCCCCCGGGGCAAGGACACCATAGAAGTGCAGGATACGGTGGTGATTGTGACTACCAATAAGGGGCTAAATGACTTAAAAGATATTTTGCTATAACAGCCCTTATGCACCCCGGTGCAGGCAGGGAATATGGGGATATGGCAGCATGCCATATCCCCTTTATGCAGTAAAAGCTTCTGTTTATGCAGACGGAATATCAAATGCACTTAATACGTTTAAACAATGGAAATCCGATACCTGAACTGTGAAGGTTTTTCCGTCTTTGGTGATATCGTCTTTCTTGATGACGATGTCCTTCTCCTCCCCCTTGGAAAGATCAAAACAGTTGTCGCTGGCTATAAAATCAAACCTGTCAGAATCAATGACCACATATTTTGCGTAGTTTTCTGTGCGGAACGTAAGACGGAAGTGATCCCCTTCCTCTTTTACAGAGTATGTGATGCCCGGATCCAGGAATTTAAAGTGCTTGGGCCGGGAGAACAGCAGGGTGCCCCGGCTTATTTCCTTCTCCTCATCTAAAAGGATATATTCCAGATACTGTGTTCGGAAGGCCTGCCTGTTTTCCAATACCCTGGTAAAGTCAGCCTTTGCGCACTCCTTGGCCTCCAGTGCAGGTACCTGGCAGATCCGGCAATCCTCCTTTAGGATGTTCCCCTTATGATCCCGCAGCCTCCACAGGATTTTTGTAAATACTTCCTTCCTGGTCTCATTGGAAACTACAAACCGGACCATCCCATTTTCTTCCAGCGCCGAGAGAAGCACAGGAGCATAGAATTTTTTTGCATAATAATGCAATGGCTTCCAGCGATAATAATAATCAATGCTTGACCAGCTTGCCACCGGCCAGCAGTCATTTAGCTGCCAGTACAGAGACCCCATACATCTTCCCCGGTTGCTCCGCCAATGCTCCACCCCATACCGGATTGCCTCTGCCTGCAGAATCTGGGAGACATAGACAAGTGTATCGAACCTGGCCGGATACAGGAAATTGGCGGATAAATAGTACAGAATCAGCCCGTTTGCCCCTTTGTTTTTCTGATGGTTTTCCATCACCGGTGAGAAGATATTCATATCTTCCTCCCCTGCAAAAGTCCGGATTGTCTTTACAGACGGGAAGGACTGAAAACCAAATTCGGAACAGAACCTGAAATAGTATTTTCGGTATTCTGTAAAATGCTTTAACCGGTGCCACACTTCCCAGTAATGGACATCCCCCCGGTTCTGGTCATTGGGATCGTCAAAGCTTCCGCCGGAGGAGGGGGAGGCAGGCCAGTAGAACCGATCCGGGTCAGTTTCCTTTACGGTCTTTGGAAGAATCCATTCAAACAGCTTCAGATAATCTGCTTTATCGGAAAGCTTGTCTCCGAATCCCATATCCCATCCGGACCAGCCCCATTCCAGCTCATTATTGCCGCACCATAAGGCGATGCTGGCGTGATGGCGGAGCCTTTTTACATTATCCCTGGTCTCTGCCTCCACATTTTCCACAAAATCCTTGTGAAGCCGGTATACACCGCAGGCAAACAGAAGATCCTGCCACACCATCAGGCCGTATTCATCACACAGATCATAGAAATAGTCCTCGCAGAAATATCCGCCGCCCCATACCCGGATGCTGTTGTAATTGGCCCTTACACACTGCTGGAGCAGCTTTCTGGAGCGTTCTCTGCTGCACCGCGGATAAAGGCTGTCTTCCGGAATATAGTTTGCGCCCATGGCAAATACAGAGATCCCGTTGATGCAGAATGCAAAGCTTTCTCCCCACTGGTCCTTTTCCCTGCAGACTGTCAGAGTCCGCAGACCGATCCGCATGTGTCTTGTCTCCAGGATTTCTTCGTCGTTTCTCAGGGTGAAGGTAACCTTATAAAGGGGCTGGTCCCCCAATCCCCGGCACCACCACAATTCCGGGTTTTCAATAAGAAGGTGATAAGAACCGTTTTTCTGCGGATTCCTGGCTTTTACATTCCACTCCTGGCCCTTTGGAGCAGTTACAAGGATTTCCAGCTCCACCTCCTGCGGCCCAAAGCTTTCAATCCCAATGTCAAACTGTAATTCCACGTTTCCGTCCCGGTGATTCTGCCGGATATACAGATCCGTGAATTTTGCCTGGCTGCAGGATACAATGCAGATGCTTCTCCAGATTCCCATGTCAGGAAGCTTTGGTCCCCAGTCCCACCCATAGGTGGAATGGGCTTTTCTCACAAGGCTGAATCCGTCAACGGTATCGGATGTTGTATAATAAGGCTCTTTCTCATGCTGTTTCAGTGCATATTCCAGGTTGGAGTGAAATAAAAGCTTAATACGGTTTTCCCCTTCTCCAAGGATATGCTTCACATCAAATTCATAGGTGCGGTGCATGTCGTTGACAAATGCCACATGCACATCGTTGACATAGATATCTGCCACAGTATCAAGCCCCTCACACCGCAGCAGAACCTGGTCATCCTTCAAGATCTCCTTTGACACTGTAAAGGTGTTGGTAAATTCATAGTCTTTCTTCAGCACTTCATACGTATCCCATTCATTTTCCCCATAATAGGGATCCCCAATCGCTTTGCTGCGGTATAAGATGTCAGCCACAGAAGCCGGCACGTCGGAGTAGCAGTAGGTGTCATCTGACATAGAACGGATACACCAGTGCTTGTTTAAATCAATAGTTTTCATAAATGTCTTTTCCTTTCTTCCATATACTCGGTAGGCGTAAGCCCTGTATACCGTTTGAACACCTGGCTGAAATACTGTGGATTGCTGCCGAACCCTACCTTTGCGGCAATGTTTTTAATGTTCTCGTTCTGGTAAACGGTCATAAGCCGTTTGGCCTCCTCCACCCGCCGTTGGTTGAGATAATCCGAAAAGCGGAGGCCTTCCTCCCGGATAAACAGCTTGCTTAAGTATCCGATGCTGATAAAAAGGTAGTTTTCCGCCAGCCATTTCAGAGACAGGTTCTCCGAATCCAGATGCTGGTTTACATAGGATTTTAACAGTGTGATGTTGGCACTGTTTTTTTCCTCCTGGCTTCCTGCGTTTTCTAGGAGGAGAACCGCCTCCATCAGATTCTGAATCTCCCCAATCCGGGAGCAGCTGTAAAGCTTTTGGAAAAAATCGCAGGCCAGCTCTGGAGGGAAGGTCCCGCTTTCCGGCCATCGTTTTAAAAACAGGCCGAGGGCCAGGTTTTTGGCGGTGTCTGTGGGCATGGTATCATGAAACACCGTGTTTAAGACACTGGCGGCCTGGCAGGCATCGGAGGCACTGGCGATGCTGGCGTTCAGATGGCTGATTCTCCAGGGGGCAGTGGGATCGTTCCGGATCTCATAGGTGTGAGATTCCTGATCCACAAGGCAAATCTGCTGAAACCGGGCCAGCTTCTGCAAAATAGAACGGAACAGTTCCAGGGCCGCAGGCTCATGGAGAAACCGAACCTCAAAAGCAACAGACTGCCTGAAATAATGGAGATTTTCCAGCAGCCTTCGGATCCGCTCCCGGATCAGGAGGGAGGAGGCACGGAAAATCAGAATCATGTTGTTTTTTATGTAGATGCAGGAGAAACATAAGGGTACCTGCTCCAGCTCAAGAAGGCGCCTGGCATCTGCCGCAAAGCTTTTCATGTAGGGCTCCTTCACATAGGAGCATACGCACGCGGTGCAGCAGTCCAGGGACGATGGCAGGAGAGGCAGGTATTTCTGGTAGACAGAGGGAAAATTCTCCTCATAGGCCAGGGCCTTCATGAGAAAACACTGCTCCAGGGAGGTCTGAAGACTGCACAGCAGCTGGGAACGCTCCGAAACCCGCTTTTCCTCCTCCAAAACCCGTTCCTGGCGGATGGCAATCAGAGTATCAATCAATTCCTGGCGGTCTGTAGGCTTTAGCAGGTAGTGGCGCACACCGTACCGCATGGCCTGTCTGGCATATTCGAATTCTCCGTAGCCGGACAGAAGGACAAAGCTGATGTCAGCGTCGGATTTGATGGAGCGCTCTATCAGTTCCAGACCGTTGATGAACGGCATCCGGATATCCGTAACCACCACGTCCGGGTATTCGTCCCGGATGATATCGAAAGCCTCCATACCATTTTTGGCAGTAGCTACCAGTTCATACCCGATGGACGGATAGTCCACCATTTCTGATAATTCCTCCCGGATAATCTGTTCATCATCAACAATCATGAGTCTCAGCATGAAAATTTCTCCTTTCTTTTGGGATGGTAAGCATGACGACTGCCATCTCCTCCTGATTATAAAAGGTCAGCCCATAGGAATCGCCGTATAAAAGCTTTAAGCGGGAATTGATATTGGTCAGCCCCACACCGGATCCCTGAGGTGTAATCTCCTTGTCTGCCATGGCTGCAGGCGGCAACCTGCCGGATATTATCCAGCAGGACTATTCCTATATCAAACAGTATCAGAAAAGCGGACAGCTGGCCGATCTGACCCCCTTTATGGAAAGCGGGATCATTGACACCAGCAAAATTCCGGAAAGTATTATTGAGAGCGGTTCCATCGACGGAAAGTGCTATGCCCTCAGCCTGGGCAGCAATGCACCTATGATGTCCTATGACAAGGCAGTGGTGGAAGAGGCAGGAGTTACCCTTCCCATGCAGATGTCCATGGACGAGTTTTTTGACATTTCTCAGCAGATTTATGAGAAAACAGGGGCAAAAACACTTTTTGACGGCGGCCTGGGCATGATGCAGATCATGGCAAGAGCCAAAGGTTCTCATCTGTTTGATCAGTTAAGAGCAGGGGAGGACACGGCAGTGAAGGAGTGCTATGACATGGTAGACCGGTTTAACCGCTCCGATTTCTGTATTTCTCCTGAGATTCTGGCAGAGAAGAATCCTGACCTGGTTGAGACAAAGCCTATTATAGACGGCACATCCTGGAATGATTTTGCTTTTTCCAACCAGTTTATCACCATTTCCAGTACCGCAGGAAGAGAACTGGGAATCGTCATGAATCCTACAGGCAACGATGCCACTGAACAGTCCATGTATTTAAAGCCAAGTATGTTTTTCTCCATCGCTGAGACTTCCCTCAACAAGGAAGAGGCAGCCAAATTCATTGACTGGTTTACAAACAGTGTGGAGTGTAATGAGATCCTTATGGCAGAACGGGGAATCCCGATTAATACCGATGTGGCAGAGGCGCTCAAGCCCAATATGGATGAAGTATCCCAGATTGTGTTTGATTTTATCGCGGAGGTAAGCAAGATAGCAACTCCTATCGACGAGCCGGATCCGGCAGGAAAAGGAGAGGTTGAGGCCCTTAACAAAACCTGTGTGGAGGATCTCCGCTACGGGGATGCAACGGCTGACGAAGCTGCGGCAAGCTTTGTGGAAGGAGCCGCCAATATTTTGGCAGAAGCCGCCAAATAAAGAATGTCCGGAGGGAACCATATGAGCAGTAAAACATCAGTCCTCAGAAAGAAGAAAACTTTTGTACAGATACTTCATACGCCGGGGGTAGCAGGATATATATTTATCCTGCCCTTCATCATCGGCTTTGTGGCTTTCCTGGCCCTGCCCATGATCCTGTCATTCGGGTTTTCTTTTACCAGATATAATATTTTGGAATCACCTGTGTTTGTCGGGCTGGAAAACTATAAGACCATGTTTTTTGAGGATGCCAAATTCTGGAAGGTTTTTGGCGTGACGATGTATTATGTGGTGTTTTCCGTTCCTCTGCGTCTTATCATGGCCCTTTTGGTGGCCCTTTTGCTGGTAAGGAGTACGAAGCTTTCCGGCTTTTACCGGGCAGTCTACTATCTGCCGTCTATCATCGGTTCCAGCGTGGCGGTGGCAATCCTGTGGAAGCGGATGTTTGCCAGCGACGGAGTGATAAATGCTCTTTTGCAGGCCATGAAAATCCCCTGTGAGATTGCCTGGCTGGGAAGGACGGATACGGCTATCTGGACGCTGATTATCCTGGCAGTGTGGCAGTTTGGATCTTCCATGCTTATTTTCCTTTCAGGTTTAAAGCAGATTCCCGTCAGCCTTTACGAGGCAGCCACAGTAGACGGAGCCAATGGGATACAGCGGTTCTTTAAGATCACTCTGCCTATGCTGACGCCTACCATCTTTTTTAACCTGATCAATCAGCTTATTAACGGGTTTATGGCTTTTACCCAGAGCTATATCATAACCCAGGGGAAGCCAAGGGACAGCACGCTGTTTTACACGGTTTACATGTACCAGAATTCCTTTACCTACAGTAAATTGGGATACGGCTGCGCCATGGCCTGGTTTATGGTATTTGTTGTAGGTTTTTTAACCTTTATTTTATTTAAAACCCAGAATAAATGGGTTTACTATGAGTCCTAAGGGAGGGTGGATGTATGAAAACAGGTTATAAAGAAAAACGAATGATATTCACGGTAACCTATCATGTGTTTACCTTCTTTTTCGCATGTGTCATGATTTATCCCCTGGCATGGATGATTATGAGCTCCTTCAAAAATACCAATGAGATCTTCCGGACAGCGGCAAATCTGCTGCCCGAAAGGTTTTCACTGGAAAACTACCGGGTAGGATGGCAGGGCTTTGCCGGATATGGATTCGGAAACTTTTTTAAGAATTCTTTTTACATTGCTGGAGTTTCCACCGCAGGTGCAGTCATATCCTCCGCTATCGTGGGATATGGATTTGCCAGAATCCAGTTTAAGTTTAAAGGCTTCTGGTTTTCCTGTATGCTGCTTGCCATGATGCTGCCTTTCCAGGTAATCATGATTCCTCAGTATATTATCTTCAATAAATTAGGGTGGGTAGGATCTTATCTGCCATTGATTCTGCCTCAGTTTTTCGGACAGGGATTTTTCATCTTCCTGAACATCCAGTTTATAAAAGGGATTCCCTATGATCTGGATGAGGCGGCCAGAATGGATGGATGTTCGATTTACTCCATCTTTATCCAGATCATCCTGCCTCTTATAAAGCCGTCTCTGGTTACCAGCGCCATATTTTCTTTTATGTGGAGATGGGACGATTTTCTTTCGGCGCTGCTTTATTTAAGCGACCCTTTAAAATATCCGGTCAGCTATGCGCTGAAAATGTTCTCTGATCCTACGGCAGGGTCAGACTGGGGGGCAATGTTCGCCATGGCGACGCTGTCTCTGGTTCCTATCTTTTTAATCTTTCTGACTATGCAGAAGTATCTGGTGGAAGGAATTGCTTCCACCGGCATAAAGGGATAAATGAAAAAACAGCCATAAAGATATGGGAGAGGCTGCTGCATATTTTGCGGCAGCCTCTTTGCTGCTTTTTTTCGGATGAGGATACAGGGAGAAAGAAAAAGTACATGACAAACATGGGGGATACGGTTATAATAGAGATATTGATGCTGCGGCAGGCCGGGAGGGCGAAGCGCAGCAGGTCAGAGGATGTACAGGAGAGAGAATTATGAATCTGAAAATCGTATTTTACTATATGGGATGGGTTTTAAATATTGAGGCGGTTCTTATGCTTCTGCCCTGCGTGATATCTGTTATCTACGGGGACGGGATCCTGAAATTTTTCTTAAGCCCCATGGTTCTGTGCCTGCTTATCGGCTGGATTACCACCCACAAAAAGCCGAAGGATACGGTGTTTTATGCCAGGGAGGGGTTTCTGGTGGTGTCTCTTACCTGGGTGATGCTCAGCTTTTTCGGCGCCCTGCCTTTCTGGCTCAGCGGACAGATTCCATCCCTGACAGATGCGCTGTTTGAGACCATCTCCGGCTTTACCACCACAGGGGCCAGCATATTGAATGACGTGGAGGCCCTTTCTCCGTCCCTTCTTATGTGGAGAAGCTTTACCCACTGGGTAGGCGGGATGGGAATCCTGGTGTTTATGCTGGCAATCCTTCCCCTGGCAGGAGGCGGCTACAACATGCACCTGATGCGGGCGGAAAGCCCCGGCCCCTCGGTGGGAAAGATGACGCCTAAATTAAGGACCACGGCGAAGATTTTATATATTATTTATCTGGTCATGACAATCATTCAGGTTGTCCTGCTTCTGGCAGGCGGCATGCCGTTTTTTGACGCTTTAGCCACCAGCTTCGGCACAGCCGGCACAGGAGGCTTCGGCATCAAAAACAGCAGCATCGCCTATTATGACAGCTACTACCTGCAGGGCGTCATCACCGTATTTATGATCCTGTTCGGTGTCAATTTCAATGTGTACTATCTGTTTTTAATTAGGAAATTTAAAGAGGGGTTTCTGTGTGAGGAGGCCAGAGTATATCTGGGGATTATCGCCCTGTCTGTACTCTGCATCACCCTGAATGTGAGGGGCATGTTTCCCACCTTGTTTGACGCGTTTCACCATACGGCCTTTCAGGTAGGATCGATCATTACCACCACCGGCTTTTCCACAGTTGATTTTAACAGCTGGCCCCAGTTTTCCCAATGTATTCTCATCGGCCTGATGTTCATCGGAGCCTGTGCCGGCAGTACGGGAGGCGGCATGAAGATCTCCAGAATCGTAATCTGGGTAAAGGAGGCCAAGAAGGAGATTTTATCCCTCATCCATCCCAGAAGCATAAAGGTTTTAAAGATTGAGGGAAAGGCCATAGGGGATGAGGTGGTTCAGTCAGCCAATGCTTACTTTATCGCCTATTTTTTGATTTTTTCTGTGTCGGTCCTTCTTGTGAGCCTGGATAACTTTGATTTTACCACCACCTTTACTGCGGTAGCTGCTACCTTTAACAATATCGGCCCCGGGCTTGGGGGTGTGGGGCCTGTGAGCAACTTTTCACAGCTGTCTTTTTTGTCAAAATATGTGCTGATGTTTGATATGCTGGCAGGAAGGCTGGAGATTTTCCCTATGCTTTTACTGTTTGCACCGTCTACATGGAAGCGCTGATAAGGCACCTGGTAAAAAGGAATATATTTTATTTCATGCATGTCTGAAACAAAAGAAGAATATATATAGTTAGGAGAGTTTGCCAATCGTTTATAACGACAGGGGGAAGGAAATTGACAGTCAGAGAATCGCTGGAGGAGATGGAGGAAAGATATTTAAGCCCATATGCCTCCTTAAGCCGAAATACTTTAGGAAGAGACAAGCCGGAGCCGCTCTGTGATATACGGCCGGAATATCAGAGGGATCGGGACAGGATCCTTCACTGCAAATCGTTTCGCAGGCTGAAGCATAAAACCCAGGTGTTTCTGGCCCCGGAGGGGGATCATTACCGGACACGCCTGACCCACACCCTGGAGGTGTCTCAGATCGCCCGCACTGTGGCCAAAGCCCTGAAGCTTAACGAAAGCCTGACGGAAGCCATTGCACTGGGCCATGATCTGGGCCATACGCCTTTCGGACATTCTGGGGAGGCGGTCTTAAACCAAATATGCAGGGAAGGGTTTTCCCACTATACCCAGAGCGTCCGGGTGGTGGATGTGCTGGAAAAAAACGGGCGGGGGCTGAATCTGACCAGGGAGGTCCGGGACGGGATCTTAAATCACAGGACTGCCGGACGGCCGTCAACCTTGGAAGGGTGTATCGTCCGCCTTGCAGACAAGATTGCCTATATTAACCATGATATCGACGATGCCATACGGGCCAGAATTTTCGTGGAAGGGGATCTGCCAGAACGGTACACGGCTGTTCTGGGACACAGTGTCAGGGACCGGCTGAACAACATGGTCCATGACATCATCACCCAAAGCCTGGATAAACCGGAGATCCAGATGTCGCCGGGGATGGAGGAGGCTATGATGGGGCTGCGCACATGGATGTTTGATCATGTGTACAGCGGCGGCATCGCCAAGTCTGAGGAGGGGAAGGCCCAGCAGCTGATAAAAGCCCTGTATCTGTACTATATGGAACACGTGGACAGGCTTCCTGCCGAATACCGGAAGATGATGGAGGAGAGAAACGAGACCAGGGAACGGGTAGTCTGTGATTATATTGCGGGGATGAGTGATATCTATGCCATCGATAAATTTGAGGAGCTGTTTGTTCCCAAGGCGTGGAAGGTACTGTAGCATGTACGCTTAGAGCCAATGTGACGCAGAGTACACAAGAACGGACAGGAGGGGCAGATGTTTTATCCGGAGGAGATTGTAGAAGAGGTACGGAGCAGGAACAACATTTTGGACGTGATTTCAGGGTATGTGAAAATGCAGAAGCGGGGAAGCAGTTATTTTGGGCTCTGTCCTTTTCACAATGAGAAATCTCCGTCATTTTCCGTGTCCCCTGACAAGCAGATGTATTATTGTTTCGGCTGCGGGGCAGGAGGAAATGTGATCACCTTTGTGATGGAGTACGAAAATTACTCTTTTAAAGAAGCTCTTGAATACCTGGCGGATCGTGTGGGGATGGAGCTGCCTAAAGGGGAGGAGTCAAAGGAGGCCAGGGCTCAGGCAGAGCTTCGGGTTTCCCTGCTGGAGATAAACAAGCTGGCAGCCAACTATTTTTACTATCAGCTAAAACAGCCCCAGGGCCGGCAGGGGTATGAGTATCTGACGGGACGGAAGCTGACCGATGACACCATCCGCAGGTTTGGGCTGGGATTTGCCAATAAGACCAGCGACGATCTGTACCGGTATTTAAAAAGCAAAGGGTATCCAGATCAGCTTCTTGCTCAGACCGGGCTGGTAACCATCGAAGAGCGGGGGAGCCATGATAAATTCTGGAACAGGGTTATGTTCCCTATAATGGATGTGAACAACCGGGTCATCGGTTTTGGCGGGCGGGTCATGGGGGACGGAACCCCTAAATATCTGAATTCACCGGAGACCAGGCTGTTTGACAAGAGCCGGAATCTATACGGGCTTAATTATGCCAGAACCTCAAGGGAAAAATATATGCTGGTCTGCGAGGGATATATGGATGTTATTGCCCTTCATCAGGCAGGCTTTACCAATGGGGTGGCATCCCTGGGCACAGCCTTTACCAGCCAGCACGGCGTGATCTTAAAACGGTATACCGACCAGGTGATATTGACATACGACAGCGACAGTGCAGGTGTGAAAGCAGCCCTTCGGGCGATTCCGATTCTTAAAGAGGCGGGAATCTCCTGCAAGGTTTTGAATATGAAGCCTTACAAGGATCCGGATGAGTTTATAAAAAATATGGGGGCACAGGCATTCAGAGAGCGGATCGAGAAGGCGAGAAACAGTTTCCTGTTTGAGATTGACGTGCTGAAGCAGGACTTTGATTTTGAGGATCCGGAGCAGAAGACCGGATTCTATAACCGGGTGGCACAGAAGCTTTTAAGCTTTTCCGATGCCCTGGAGCGTGATACTTACACCCAGGCAGTGTCCAGGGAATATTATATCAATTATCAGGATTTGAAACAGCTGGTAAACCGTATGGGGCTTCGGGTTTCTCCGGAAACGGAAAGAGCAGAGGGCGGGGAAGGAAGGACACCGTTTGTGGCCCGGGAGAGGAAAAGGGAAAAAGAGGATGGTGTGAAACGTTCCCAGCGGCTTTTGCTGACCTGGCTCATCGAGGATCCCGCCTTGTTTGACAAGATTGAGGGGATTATTTCGCCGGAGGATTTTAAGGAGGAGTTGTATCATCAGGTGGCTCAGATGGTTTTTGACGGCCATCGGGCCGGGGATTTGAATCCTGCCGGGATTCTGAATCGTTTTATCAATGACGAGGCACAGTATAAGGAAGTGGCCGGACTTTTTAATGCCAGCCTGAGGGAATCACTGAACCAGGAGGAGCAGAAGAAGGCCTTTGCCGAGACGGTAAAAAAGGTGAAGAAAAACAGCCTGGATGAGGCAAGCCGGGCTGCTTCGGATATTGAACAGCTGCAGAAAATTATTCAGGCCCAGAAAGAACTGAAGGATTTAAATATATGATGGTTCGGTATCAGACCTGCATAATTCTCTTAGAGGTGGAAAAACTATAGGCAGGCTACGGAAAGGTAGGATTTATGGACGAAAAGGTATTGGGATTTGAGGAAAAGCTGCAGCAGCTTTTAGCAGAGGCCAAAAGGAAAAAGAATGTTTTGGAGGAGCAGGAGGTTCAGGACTTCTTTTCCGGAGACAATCTGGACGGGGAAAAATGGGACACAGTCTTTGACTTTCTGGATGCAAATAAGGTAGATATCCTACGTATAGGAAACGATGATATAGAGCTTGAGCCTGAAGAGCTGTTTGAGGAAGAGGAGATTGACCTGGAACAGATCGATCTGACCGTTCCGGACGGTATCGGGGTGGAGGATCCGGTCCGCATGTATCTGAAGGATATAGGGAAGATTCCCCTTTTGTCGCCGGAGGAGGAGATCCAGCTGGCCCGGCGGATCGAGGCAGGGGACGAGGAGGCGAAGAAACGTCTGGCGG
Organism: uncultured Hungatella sp.; assembly: GCA_910585435.1. GTDB lineage: Bacteria > Bacillota > Clostridia > Lachnospirales > Lachnospiraceae > UBA3402. The sequence goes on from CAJUEJ010000028.1 coordinate 20,162, forward strand.
AGACCAACCTGCGTCTGGTGGTCAGCATTGCCAAACGGTATGCCGGCAGAGGCATGCAGTTTCTGGATTTGATTCAGGAAGGGAACCTGGGGCTTATCAAGGCTGTGGATAAGTTTGATTACCGGAAGGGATATAAATTCAGTACCTATGCCACCTGGTGGATCCGCCAGGCCATTACCCGGGCCATTGCGGATCAGTCCAGGACTATCCGGATTCCGGTCCATATGGTGGAGACCATCAACCGGCTGGTCAGGACCTCCAGGCAGCTTTTGCAGGAGCTGGGACGGGAGCCTCAGCCGGAGGAGATTGCACAGAGGATGGATATGCCTGTGGAGCGGGTCAGGGAAGTGATGAAGATTTCCCAGGATCCGGTGTCTTTGGAGACTCCTATCGGGGAGGAGGAGGACAGCCACTTAGGGGATTTTATTCAGGATGAGCATGTGGCGGTTCCGGTGGATGCGGCTACATTTACTCTGCTTCACGAGCAGCTTTTAGAAGTGCTGGAGACTCTGACGGAGAGGGAACAGAAGGTTTTAAAGCTGCGGTTCGGGCTGGAGGACGGGCATCCCCGGACTCTGGAAGAGGTGGGAAAGGAGTTTAATGTGACCCGGGAGCGGATCCGGCAGATTGAGGCCAAGGCTTTGAGAAAGCTTAGGCATCCCAGCCGGAGCAAGAAGCTAAAAGACTATCTGGATCAGTGATGGGCTTCGCAAACCATATCCCTGCGCTTGCGGGGCCAGGATTTTTAAGTCTCCTGGAAATGCAGGCGCAGGGATATTATTTGCGGATCCGGCTGTTTGAGAAATCGTGAAAGGTCCGCCCGCCGAGAGAATCCTATTGTTTTCTCCCGGGCACGCTTGCACTACGTGAAGAGCGTAGCGGTACGTAAGGCGCTAAAAGACAGCGCCTAAGTACCGACGGTCTTCGAGTACCCTAGAGAAAACAATAGGATTCTCTCGGCGGGCTATGTTATCTCGAAATATCGAGTGTTAATTAAATGGAATTGGCATATGAAAGCCGGCTCAGACAGATGTCCGGAATAAGGGGATAGAAGATCCGGAAAGGATGGGAGATGGGATGAAGCTGTCAAAAAGACTTGAGACGGTGGTTTCTTTTGTGGAGACAGGGAGCAGGGTTGCGGATGTGGGGACGGATCACGGGTATGTTCCCATCGCTTTGGCAGAGAGAGGCATAGCGGTCCATGGGGTGGCTATGGATGTGAGGGAGGGGCCCCTGGCACGGGCCAGGGAGCATATCAGGCGCCATGGTCTGGAGGATGTGATTGAGGTGCGGCTTGGTGACGGGGTGAAGGAGCTAAAGGACGGGGAAGCGGATACGGTGATTGTGGCCGGTATGGGCGGGGAGCTGGTGATACATATCCTGGAGGACGGGAAGAGGCTCTGGGGTGAGATAAAACACTGGATTCTGTCGCCCCAGTCCGAGTTAGACAAAGTCCGCAAGTTTTTGGAAGACAACGGGTTTTTGATTGAGCGGGAGGATATGGTACAGGAGGAGGGGAAGTATTATACAGTTATGAGGGTGATTCCCGGAAGGATGGAGCCTATGGAGCCCTGGGAGCTTCTGTACGGGCCCTGCCTGGTGAGACAAAAACACCCGGTGCTTGGAGAATTTTTAGTGCGGGAACAAAATACGCTGGAGGAGATTTTGAAAGGGATTAACAGGCAGGAGGGGGAGAAGGCAAAAGACAGGGCCAGTAAGCTGAGGCAGAAGCTTGTGTGGATCAGGAGGGCGCTTGAAATTGTGGGAAATCTGGAAGGATATAATATAGAAGGCGAGGGATAAAAAATGAAGGTTACAGAGTGGACAGAGAGGCTGGAGAGGCTGGCGCCGGTTTCCTGTGGGTGCCAGTGGGATAATCCAGGGCTTTTAGCGGGAAGAGGGGAGAAAGAGGTTGCAAAGATCCTGATTGCACTGGACGCCACCGATGAGGTGGTGGATATGGCAGTGGAAAACAGGGTGGATCTTTTGCTGACCCATCACCCTCTTATTTTTAAGGCAATGAAGAAGATCAATGATCAGGATTTTATCGGAAGGCGGCTGATAAAGCTGATTCAGGCGGATATCAGTTACTATGCCATGCACACGAACTTTGATGCGGCGCCCGGGTGTATGGCGGATCTGGCGGCGGAAAAGCTGGGGCTTTTAAAGACAGTGCCTCTGGAGGTGATGGGGGAGGCAGACGGGGCTGCCTACGGCATCGGAAAAGTGGGAAATTTGGCGAAAGAGTTGACATTAAAACAGCTGGCTGATAAAGTAAAAGAGGGGTTTGGACTTTCCTCTGTCATGGTTTATGGATACCGGCAGACGGACAAGCCGGTAAGACGGATTGCCGTGTGTCCTGGCTCTGGAAAAGGGATGACGGAGGCGGCCATAGAGGCCGGGGCTCAGGTTTTGGTTACAGGAGATATGGGGCATCACGACGGGATCGACGGGGCAGCCAACGGACTGGCTGTCATGGATGCCGGACATTATGGACTGGAGCATATGTTTGTGGATTTTATGGAAGCTTACTGTGCGGAGCATATCGACGGTTCTGTAGAGATATGCAAGGCGCCTGTAGAGTTCCCGGCGGCGGTTTGGTAAAGAGTACCAGGTAAAACAAAGGAGGGGATTTCATGGCAAAAGTAAAAATTGGAGATCAGGTGAGGGAGTACCAGGAGGGTACCCCTTATCTGGAGATTGCAAAGGAGTATCAGGGGCAGTATTCCTATGATATTCTGCTTGTATCAGTCAATGGCAAGCTGGCTGAGCTGCAAAAAAAGGTTTCCGGGGATTGTTCTCTTACGTTCATAACAGCGGCCGAAAAGCCAGGGAGCCAGACCTACCAGAGAACCACGAAGCTGATTATGCTGAAGGCTTTTTATGAGGTTGTGGGGAGAGAGAATGTTGAGAAGATTACAGTTAAATTCTCTGCTGGAAAGGGCCTGTTTGTTCAGCCGTCAGGCAATTTTACTCTGAATCAGCAGCTTCTTGGGCAGGTAAAGGAAAAGATGAGGGAGTATGTGGAAAAGAAGCTTCCCATCGAAAAGAGAAGCCTGAACACGGAGGAGGCCATCGAGCTGTTCACCAGGCTGGAAATGTATGACAAGGCCCAGCTGTTTAAGTTCCGCAGGGTGTCCAGGGTTAATGTGTACCGGATCGGCGAGTTTGAGGATTATTTCTATGGATATATGGCGCCTGATACAGGGTATATCAGACTGTTTGACCTGATTCCCTTTGAGGACGGATTCGTGCTGCTGATACCAGACGCTGCAGCCCCTGACAGGCTGCCGGAGTTTCGCCCCAGCCAGAAGCTGTTCCAGGTTTTGAAGGAATCCTCCCAGTGGGGAGAAAAAATGCGGATTCCCAATATCGGGGCGTTGAACCAGGAGATCAGCCGCGGCCGGGCCAATGAACTGATTCTGATTCAGGAGGCTCTTCAGGAGAAGAAAATAGGGCAGATTGCCGAGATGATTGCCGACCAGCCTGACAAAAAGTTTGTCATGATCGCCGGGCCCTCCTCTTCGGGAAAGACTACCTTTTCCCACAGGCTTTCCATCCAGCTTCAGGCTCTGGGCATGAGGCCCCACCCCATTGCGGTGGATAATTATTTTGTTGACAGGGAGAAAAGCCCCAGGGACAAGGACGGGAATTACGATTTTGAGGCACTGGAGTGTGTGGATGTGCCCCTGTTTAACCAGGACATGGTAAAGCTTTTAAGCGGCGAGACAGTGGAGCTGCCCAGATTCAATTTCGTCACCGGTAAACGGGAGTACAAGGGAGATACAATGAAATTGGGGAAGGAAGATATTCTGGTGATTGAAGGTATCCATTGCCTGAACGACAAATTTTCCTATTCCCTTCCCAAAGAAAGTAAATTTAAGATCTATATCAGCGCCCTGACCCAGCTGAATATCGATGAGCATAACCGGATCCCCACCACAGACGGAAGGCTGATCCGCCGCATGGTAAGGGATGCCAGAACCAGAGGCACCTCCGCCAGGGAGACCATCCGGATGTGGCCGTCGGTAAGAAGAGGGGAGGAGGGGAATATTTTCCCGTTCCAGGAGGAAGCAGATGTGATGTTTAATTCGGCGGCTGTGTATGAGCTGGCTGTATTAAAGCAGTATGCGGAGCCCATTCTGTTTCAGATTCCCAAGGACTGCCCGGAATATCTGGAGGCTAAAAGGCTTCTTAAGTTTTTGGACTATGTGCAGGGAGTCAGCAGCGAGATGATCCCACAGAATTCCATTGTCAGGGAATTTATCGGAGGAAGCTGCTTCCGAGTGTAAGAACAGGATTCACATTTTAAAAAATATGTGGTAGAATAGGGAACATAGTTTGAGTAAGACAGATGGTCGCTGCCGCAGTGCCGAAAGGCGGCGGGAGAGGAAAGTCCGGGCTTCACAGGGCAGGATGCCAGATAACGTCTGGCGGAGGCGACTCCAGGGACAGTGCAACAGAAATATACCGCCGGTCGTCAGACCGGTAAGGGTGGAAGGGCAGTGTAAGAGACTACCGCCTGGCTGGCAACAGACAGGGCACATGTAAACCCCATCCGAAGCAAGACCGAACAGAAGGCATAAGGCGGCCCGTCTGCTTTCGGGTAGGTTGCTTGAGCCTGGCGGCGACGCCAGGCCTAGACAGATGACCATCCAACGACATAACCCGGCTTACCGTTTTGCTCAAAAAGACAGGGCTGCCTTGGCAGCCCTTTGTTTTATAAGATACTTTCTTCTGATGAGATATTTTCTTCTGTGTGGTCAGAGACTGGATTGCAGCAATTCAGGAAGAAACTCTGCCAGGCTGTAGTAAATCTGTCCGTCCAGGCCGACGGTTTTTTCTGCACATACCATGGAGTTTAGAATCGCCTCATGGGCTGCTTCCGCGGCAGCCTTAAATGCCAGGTTTATGAGATTTTCCGGAATCATAGTCAGGGAGAGAAGCGTATCCCTGGGATCTGCCGGGATCCGGTTGGCTGTGGTAAAACCGATCATCACCTCGCCGCTGCCATGGCCGGTGTAGGCCCCAGTCCTGGCGATTCCCACAGCTGTCCGCCGGATGATCCGCTTCAGCTGTCTGGAGGAGACAGGAAGGTCTGTGGCTACAATGGTCATGATAGAACCCTGATCCTGCCGGGAGACAGCCATCTGCTCCCTCTCTTTCTTAAACTCCAGAATCCTTTTTCCTGCCGGGATACCGTTCAATATAAAATCCTCTGTGGAACCAAAATTAGACTGCACTAAGACGCCGATGGTATACTCCCTGTCTCCCACGGAGACGATCCTGGAAGCAGAGCCGATTCCGCCCTTTAGGCCGTAGCAAATGGTTCCGGCGCCGGCGCCCACATCCCCTTCCCTGAAATCTTCTCCGGCACAGCCGATGGCTTCCAGCACATGCTTCTGCCGTACGGCCCGGTGACTAATCTGGTTGATGGAGCTGTCATTGCATTCCCCTACCACAGGATTTAGGCTGTGAACCTCCACCCCGTCCTTCTCACACCTGTCAAGCACATGCTGGGCCAGGGCATCCCACACCAGCCCTACGTTTAATGTGTTGGTAAGAGCGATGGGAGTCTCTAAGGTCCCCAGTTCATCGATCTGAATCAGGCCGCAGCTTTTTCCAAATCCGTTGTGGACATAGGAGGCAGCAGTGTATTTGCTGGAAAATGTATTGTCGCTTCCAGGGAGAATCACTGTGACTCCTGTGTGATTCTCTTCATTTTTTATGGTAGAGTGACCTACCAAAACACCGGGCACATCAGTGATTTTATTCCGTTTTCCCGGCTTCATGACGCCTGGTAAAAAATTATAATCGCGGATTCGTTTCTGGTTCATGGGAAAGCCCCCTTTTTAATTTCAAACTGTTATTTTCCGTACTTTTCTTCACAGTACAGGCAGCGGTAAGTCTCGGTCTTCTCGTCAGAAAGGCAGAAAATATCTGGAAGCTCCTGCTCGATGGAGGTGATGCAGCGGGGATTCTTGCAGTGGATCACATTGGTAATCCTCTTGGGAAGCTTTAAAGCCTTTTTTTCCACAATCTTATTGTCCTGAATAATATTGACTGTGATATTGTGATCAATATAGCCCAGGACCTCCAGATCCAGGTTGTCCAGATCCCCTTCGATTTTGATAATATCCTTCCGGCCCATCTTGTTGCTTTTGGCATTTTTAATAATGGCTACCTGGCATTCTAACTTGTCCAGGCCCAGATGGTAGTAGATGTCCAAGCTTTTCCCTGCCTGGATATGGTCCAGTACAATCCCTTCTTTTAATCCGCTGATATTTAACATGGTTTTTCCACCTCCAATAATGTCATAATCAGGGCCATCCGCACATACACTCCATATTGAACCTGACGGAAATAGGCGGCCCGGGGGTCACTGTCCACTTCCACGGAGATCTCATTGACTCTGGGCAGCGGATGAAGGACAAACATCTTTTCCCTGGCAAGCTTCATCTTGGCCTTGTCCAGAATATAGCAGTCCTTTAAGCGGATATAGTCCTCCTCATTGAAGAACCGTTCCTTCTGCACCCGGGTCATATAAAGGATATCCAGCTCCGGCATAGCCTGGTCCAGGTTCCCTACTTCCTTAAACTCCACATTGTTTGCCTTCAGTACATCCTCGCGGATATATTCCGGTACCTGCAGCTCCGGCGGGGAGATGAGGACGAAGCGAATATCCGGATAACGGACCAGGGCGTTGATGAGAGAGTGAACCGTACGGCCGAATTTCAAATCACCGCACAGGCCTACAGTCATTCCATGGAGCCGCCCCAGAAGGGAACGGATCGTCATAAGATCTGTCAGCGTCTGGGTAGGGTGCTGATGCCCGCCGTCGCCTGCGTTGATCACCGGGATGGAGGAATGGCTGGCAGCTACAAGCGGCGCCCCCTCCTTGGGATGCCTCATGGCACAGATATCTGCATAGCAGGAAATGATACGGATGGTATCCGCCACGCTTTCGCCCTTGGCGGCAGAGCTGGAATCCGCAGAAGAAAAGCCAAGAACACTTCCGCCTAAACTTAACATGGCGGATTCAAAACTCAGACGAGTTCGGGTGCTTGGCTCATAAAATAAGGTTGCTATCTTTTTGCCGTCACATACGTGAGCGTATTTGGGAAGATGATGCTCAATATCAGAAGCTAAGTCCAATAACTGAGAGGTCTCTTCGACTGAGAAGTCTAGCGGATTTAACAGGTGTCTCATGGTTTTCTCCTTTTTCAAATGTTCGTTGCCCAGACAGGTTTATAATCTGGCATTTCGCTTTTTATTATATCGGATCTTTTAAAAATATGCTACTTATTTCTTGGGCGTTAAGGAAACTTTAAGGAACTTTAAGAATAAAAAGCAGGACAATAAAGGATATGTGGTGTAAGATATATAAGGATAAAATTACATTAATTGCCAGGAGGAATTCTTTAAGTGCCATCGATTCCTATCATTGAAGTGAAAAATTTGTATAAGATATATAAGGTTGGCGATACCAAGGTTCATGCCCTGGACGGTGTGGATTTTTCTATTTACAAGGGGGAGTTCTGCGCCATCGTAGGCCCTTCCGGTTCAGGGAAATCCACCCTGCTGAATATGCTTGCCGGACTGGAAAAGCCCAGCAAGGGAGAGATTGTCATTGACAAGATACATATAGAGCATATGACAGAGAACCAGCTGGTGGAATTCAGGCGAAAGCGGGTGGGCTTTATCTTTCAGTCCTACAATCTGTTAAAGACCCTGAATGCGGTGGAGAATGTGGCCCTTCCCCTGTCATTCCGCGGGGTTCCCAAAAAGAAGCGCAATGCCGTAGCCGCAGAGTATTTAAAGCTGGTAGGCCTGGAGAAGCAGATGAAGCATATGGCCAATGCCATGTCCGGCGGACAGCAGCAGAGGGTGGGCATCGCCAGGGCGCTGGCGGTAAATCCCCGGATTATATTTGCAGATGAGCCTACCGGAAATCTGGATTCCAGGACCACCATGGAGATTTTAAAGCTGATGCGCCGGATCGTCAGGGAACAGCAGCAGACCCTGGTGATGGTAACCCACGACAACCATCTGGCGTCCTATGCGGACAGGCTTTTCCATATTGTGGACGGAAAGATATTTAAAATAGAAGAAATGCACCATGCGGATGATGATTTGGAGGAGACAGAGAATGAAAAAGAAAGTAAAAACAGCAATAATCCTGATAATGGCGGTGGTGCTGACAGTGACAGCCCTTCCCCTGACCATGCTGACAGCTATGGCGCTGCCGTCTGACGAGACCCCTAATCTGGTTGTAAAATCAATTCCCCGGGGCAAAATCGGCAGAAGCATGAATATTACATTCTCTATAAGAAATGATTCCGGTACACCCTGGGAGGATGTATACGTCGCTATTGAGGACAATTATTATTCTATTATTGAACCGGGAACAGAACAGTTGGACTATGTATTTCCCTTTGAGATTACAGACAGTACCTTTAAACCCAAGTATGTAGGAAAAGTGCCGGCCCAAAGCGCAGATAATTCAACCAACAATGTAAAAAGCGTGTCTTTGTCTGCCAGAGTCCGCAACGATCTGTCAGAAGGATATTATTCGGTTCCCATTGAAGTGCTTTTAGGGAAGGACGGCCAGAACGGAAGATGGTCTATCGGCTATGTGAATATCTGGGTCACCAAGCCTACCTCCGGTACAGATGACGACGATGATCCGGACAAACAGATCGGCTTCGTCCTGGGAGAGGGACAGTCTACCCCCTACGGCATATATCCCAATGTACTGGATTTTTCCGTCAATATGCGCAATTCCGGCTTATCCGATGCCAGGGATGTGACGGTCAGCATGGTGTTAAGCAAGGATTCCGCCGAGTTTCCCTTTGAGATCAATGACGGCAACTATGACAGGACCTTCGAGACCGTGGCGGCAGGGGCCGTGGTACAGCTGCCCTACAGCATGGCTGTCCGGTCTGAAACCTACAGCGGATATTATCCGCTGAAATTTAATATTACATACAGGGAGACAGCCACCGGCGATTTGAAAACCGAGGAAGATACCTTCTGGGTGCGCATAAAGAACAAAGAGAAGGAAGATGCGTCCGGTGATTTCAATGCCAATGACAGGACAAAGGCCAGGATCGTGGTGGACAGCTTTGAGACTGTTCCAAAGGATATTATTGCGGGAGAACCGTTTCTTCTGATTCTGCGGATGAAGAATGCGTCCTCCAACATCGCGGCAAGCAACATCATGTTCTCCCTGGAATCTGAAAAGATTTCGGAGAGCGCTGTGTTTACCACAGAGTCCGGATCCTCTTCCGTGGTAGTCAACTCCATGGCGGCAGGGGAAGTGACGGAGATAAAGATCAACATGCTCTCCAAGGCAGGCATCGATCAGCGCTCCTATGCGCTGAAGATCAAGGAGACCTATGACAGCCCGGAATTTAAAAATGCTTCTGAGGAGGTGTCTATTGACATCCCCATCAGGCAGATTGCCAAGTTGAATACAGGCACCATTGAAGTGATGCCGGACAGCATTAATGTAGGATCGGAAAGCAATATTATGTTTCCCATCAACAACACGGGAAAGGTGATTCTCTACAATGTGATGGTGAAATTTGAGGCGGATTCCATCGCCCCCTCAGAAAACTATGTAGGCAATATTAAACCAGGTGATACAGGCAATGTGGACGCCATGGTAAACGGCATTGCAGCCACTATGGATGAGGGGAAAGTGAAGATTATCATAACCTATGAGGATGAAAACGGCGAGGTTCAGGATCCAGTGGAAAAGGAGCTGTCTCTCTATGTGACAGAGATGGCGGAAGAGGATTTCGGGGATATGGATGCATCTATGTTTGAGGATATTCCCATGGAGCCTGCCTCTCCTCTGCAGAAATATTTAAAGATTATTCTTCCCCTGGGGGCAGTAGCGGCAGTGGCTGTGGTGGTTGTGGTTGTGATGATAATCAGAAAGAAAAAGAAGGCTGCCAAAGAAGAGGATATAGACGATGAGATTTCTTGATTTACTTGGAATGAGCATCAACAACCTGAGAAGAAGGAAGCTTCGGACCGCCCTGACCGTGTTGGGAGTCATCATCGGCACGGCCTCTGTGGTGGTGATGGTATCCTTAGGGATCGGATTAAACGGTCTGATGATGGAGATGTATTCTTCCTATGGAAGCATGACATCGATCGATATATACAGCGGAGGTGGAAGATACTACGCCTCCTCCAGCTCGGGAAGCTCCGGCAGCGAGGAGGAACAGTATATTACAGATGATACCATCGAGCAGTTCAAACGGCTGGAGCATGTGAAAACAGCGTCCCCTATTCTCCAGACAGATATTATCTTAAAGCAGGGGCTATATGAGGCCGGGGTCAATATTGAAGGGGTATCCAGAGAATATTTGGAGGACATTCCCCTGGGCCAGGGAGCGCTTCCGGATCCGGGAAGTGATGAACTGAAATTCATCTATGGAAACGGCATTATCCGCTGGTTCTCCAACAGCAAAACCGGGGAGGGCTTCTGGGAAATCGGGGAGATGCCTCCGGTGGACTACATGAATAAGCCTATGTTTGTGATCTTTGATACCAGCGCCTATTATCAGTCCAGATACCCTGGCGGATCAGACGGAGGAAATACGGTAAAGCCGCCGAAGAAATATATGATCGAGGCGGCAGGCGTGGTAGAAGGCGGGGTGGATGATTACAACAACTATACCTACTCTGTCTATGCGGAGATCGAGGCTTTAAAGGCACAGCTGAAACGAATCTACAGGAAGAATCCTATCCCCGGGCAGCCTACCAACAAAAAAGGAAAGCCTTACCCCTATTTTATCTATAACCGGGCAGTGGTCTTCGTGGATGATACCGCCAACGTGACGACTGTCCAGCAGATGATCACAGACATGGGGTTCCAGGCCAACAGCCAGATGGAGTGGATCGAACAGTCCCAGCAGACCTATGATATTATCCAGCTGGTGCTGGGGGGGATCGGGGCGGTCTCTCTGTTTGTGGCGGCTATCGGCATTGCCAACACCATGATGATGTCCATCTATGAGAGAACCAAGGAAATCGGGGTTATCAAGGTATTAGGCTGTGACTTAAGGAATATCCGCAACATGTTCCTTCTGGAATCTGGTTTCATCGGGTTTTTAGGCGGAGTGATTGGGGTTGTTATCAGCTACGGCCTTGGATTTATCATGAATAATTTTCTGGGAATTGCGCAGGCTATGACTGGGATGGACGGAGATATTTCCAGGATCCCTGTCTGGCTTAGCGGTGCAGCCATTATCTTTGCCATATTTGTAGGCATGGTGGCAGGATTTTTCCCGTCCTTAAGAGCGATGCATTTAAGTCCTCTGGCAGCTATTCGAAACGAATAATAAAAAGTCAGAATGAATAAAGCAGGCGGCGAAATATCACTGAAAAAGTGCGTTTCATCACACACTGTGGAATATAAGGAAATCTATGGTATAATTTCGGCAGAGATTGTGCCGGCGCCGGCTATATCTTTTTCCTTATGGATTTTCCTGAAAAGCAAATGACAAATATTTTTGCATTCCTCCCTGGCTGTATGTGTTTTTTTCAGTTCGGGGGGGTAAATCGCATGAAAGGAAGGCAGAAGTTGTACCACATAGCTATTTGTGATGATGACGAGAGAGAGCTGGAGAATTTCCGGAATTTATTGAAAGCATACCGTATACAGAGACCGGAAGCAGATTTCTCAGTAAAAAGTTTTGTGAATCCTGACGATTTATTAAAAAAGGTTGAGGAAAGAGCATATGATCCCAACCTTTTATTTTTAGATATCTGCATGCCGGGCATGAAAGGAATTCAGGTTGCGGAGGAGCTGCTAAGGCTAAACAGCCTGTGCAGGATTATTTTTATCACCAATTCAAAGGAATATGCGGTTGATGCTTTCAGGGTAGGAGCCATACACTATCTGATAAAACCGGTTTCAGAAAAAGAATTGTTCGCAGCTCTGGAACAATTTTTTTTAGGGTTGGAAAAAGAAAAGGAACGGTATCTGATCCTGAAGACCAAAGGGGCGGCCAGGAGAATCGCCCTGACACAGATTGTCTGCTGTGAGGCTCAGGGAAACTATCAGTGCCTGTACTTAAAAGACAAAAGCCAGCTGACTCTTCGCATGACTTTGTCAGGGCTGTTTGACATGGTGTCCTCCCACCCGGAATTTGTGAGAGTGGGGAGTGCGTATTTTGTAAATTTAGGGCATGTGGACAGTTTAAATGCCCAGGAAATGCATCTGGATATTGACAGGAGTATCCGGCTGCCGAGGGGAGCGTATTCTGTATTGAAAGAGCAATATCTTCGGTTTTACTGTGAGGAGGATGTATGATCTTAGGGATTACGCCGCTTCTTTCAGTTGTCCGCAACATCATCCAGATCAGCGGCTTCTGCCTGATGTTTCTGCTTCTGGATAAGCCGCGTTTTTCATGGCAGAAAACCATAACCGGATATTTTCTTTTCTGCGGTTTTATGAGCCTTGTAGGGATTGTGTGGGTGCTTACAGATGCGGCAAGCTATAAAAATTACTGTATTCAGGTGCTGTGCGCCAGCACGGCAGCTTTCTTTTTTCATATGAGCAGCATGAATCGGTTCCAGATCATCTACAACCTGTCTCTTCAGGTGTTTCTGTTTCTCTTTTTGCTGTATGTGGGAATAGGCGGGGCCCAGTTTTTCTTCAATGGAAATCCCTGGGCGGATATAGGAATACGGCTTGTGTGTATGGCCATAATGGCATCGGTCTATCTTCTGTGGATCAGGAATCCCTTTCAGGAGCTGATAAAGAATGTGAATATCCGGTGGAATAAGGCATGCGCTGTTTCTGTGGCAGGCGATCTGCTGATTATATACCAGGGCTCCCAGCCAACCATGGTATCTCTTCGAGAAGGCAGGGAACAGATTGTCTTTGTAAGCCTGTGCCTTTTGATGCTTCTCACCCATCTGACCATGCTGACTACCCTTCATGAAATCCGGAAAGAGATGGAGGCAAGGCAGGAGATGGAGCTCATAAAGATAAGCAATGGCCTTCTGAAAAAGGAGCTTAAGCTGATGAAGCATTCTGTTGAGGAGAGCAGGCATATACGGCATGATGTCCGCCATCACAATCTGAATGTGACAGCCTATGCCAGGAAAGGAGATATGGAGGGGCTTTTGCATTATCTCAAGGAATATGAGAAGGAGCGTGAGGAGGAAATACCTGTGATCCTGTGCGAGAATAGCGCTGTCAGCAATATTCTTACGGAATACGGGAAAAGGGCCAGAAAAGCAGGGATCAAGGTGTGTATGGACGTGTCTGTAGGACAGGACTGTTTTGTGCGGGAAACAGATTTCATCGCCATTCTGGGAAATGCCATGGAGAATGCGATTCACGGGTGTCTGAATTCTGAGAAGGAAGAGAAGGAAATCAGGGTTCGGATAAAGCCAAAGTACGAAAAGCTGGGGATTGGGATTGTCAATACGTGTACGGATACGGTGCAGTTTGAGGATGGAAAGCCAGTGGCCGGGCAGGGGCATGGGATCGGGGTTTTGAGCATTTTGAGAAGCGCAGAGCATTATGACGGGGAAGTGGATTTTAAGGCGGAGGACGGGATGTTTGTCCTCAGGATTCTTTTGAAGGCAGGCAGCGGGTTTTCGTGAAAAGGACGGAAAACCTGCTGCCTGTTTTTCTGCATACGGATACAAACTGTCCCTGCAAAAGGGCAATGTATCCTGTGCAGGGGGAAAATGGAATTTGGTGTGGTATAGTGGGGGAAACCATAGGATTTAGTTTTTGGGGAAATCGTGTAAGGCCCTCTCAGAGCTATGTTTTCGCTGATAGAAAAAGGGTTGATAAGGGAGTAAATGGATGAAGTATACGAAACTGGGAGATTTGCTTGTAAGGAACGGGACTATAACAGAGGCACAGCTTGACAGTGCCCTGAAGCTGCAGGCCGGGACTGGGGAGAGGCTGGGGACAGTCCTGAAGGAGCATGGATTTATTACGGAACCCCAGCTTATTGATGCGCTTATATCTCAACTGGGAGTGGAGTATATTGATCTCAACTCCTGTTCCCTTTCCTCGGAGATGGCTCAGGTGATTCCGAAAAATATTGCGAAGAAATATACAGTGGTGCCGGTGAAGGCAACCAGGTCAGATGTGTATCTGGCTATGGCGGATCCTTTGAATTTTGTGGCTGTGGAGGAGGTAAGGGCTGTCACCAGAAAGCGGGTGATTCCTATGATTGCAACCCAGGCGGCCACGGAGCGGGCCGTTTTGAATCTGTACAGCAATCAGGGGGCCATGAAGGCTATTGAGGATATGCAGAAGGACGTGATGGGAGGGCAGTACGGCTCTGGCCTTTCCGGGCAGGGGCTTTCCCAGATAACCCTGGATGAGGATCAGGTGGATGCGGCGCCGGCGATTCGTCTGGTGAATTCCATTATAGACAGAGCTTACACGGAGAAGGCCAGTGATATCCATGTGGAACCTAAGGAAGGGACTTTGGCTATCCGCATGCGGATCGACGGGATTCTGCGCCCGGTTCTTACGGTGCCCAGGGAGCTTCAGAGCTCGGTGATTTCCCGGCTGAAAATCATGGCGCGCATGGATATTGCCAAGCGGAATATGCCTCAGGACGGAAGAACCAATGTGACAGTGCGCCAGGAGACTCTGGATCTGCGTATTTCCACTTTGCCAAGCATATACGGAGAGAAGATTGTCATAAGGATTCTGAGGAAGACGCCGGAGTTAATCTCACCGGAGGGAATCGGAATCCGGGGGGATAACCTGGTGCGGTTTAAAAACCTGCTGCGTGATCAGAAAGAGGGAATGCTTCTGATGGTGGGCCCTACCGGTTCGGGAAAGACCTCCACCATGTATACCATGATTGATTTGTTAAAGAGCGATGAGGTAAATCTCATATCCCTGGAGGATCCGGTGGAGTATCATATAGAGAATGTGTGCCAGGTACAGATAAATGAAAAGACCGGGCTGACCTTTGCCAATGCCCTGCGGGCCGTGCTGCGCCAGGATCCGGATATTATCGCAGTGGGAGAGATACGGGATGGGGAGACGGCAGAGATCGCCATGCGTTCTGCCATGACCGGCCATCTGGTTCTGTCAACCATACATACCAACAATGCGGTGTCCTCCATTGACCGGCTGACGGATATAGGTGTGGAGCCTTATCTGATTGCCGGTGCTGTGAAGGGGATCGTATCCCAGAGGCTTCTTCGGTGCATCTGCCCCGGGTGCAGGAAGCCCTACAAAGCATCCAGGGAAGAAAAAGCCCTGATGGGGTTTCCAGAGGAAGAGGAGCATATTTTCTACCGGGGAGAGGGCTGCGGGGAATGCTTTAAGACCGGATACCGGGGAAGGACAGGCGCCTTTGAGATCTTAAAAATAACCTATCCTGTCCGAAGAGCCATACACAGCCAGTCCATGGAGCAGCTGGAAGCAGCCATAGAGGAAGGGGATTTCGTCCCCATTATGGAAAACTGCCGCAGGCTGGTGGCTGACGGGATCACCACAGTGGAAGAGGTGGAGCGGATGGTAGGAAGGGAGTGATAAACTGTGAAGACAGGAAAACAAAAGAGAATGACAGCAGTGGCTCTTCTGTGGACATTCCTGCTTTGCTTCGGGATGCCGGCCCCTGCCCTGGGAGCCACAAACTATAAGGTGTCCACTGTGTCCGTAAGCCTGAAGGAAGGGAAAGTAGATCCAGGTGTCATCTATCCGGTGGAGGTAAGCTGCAGCAGCTCAAAATACGAGATTCGGGAAGTCAGTGTATCCAGCGAGTACGAGGAATGGGAGGTAGGGAGAAAAGTCACCTACACCATCCGTCTTGCCTCCAGGGGCGATTACTATTTTTCCAAAAGCAGCACCAAGCTAAAGGCCTCCAACGGCACCGTACTGTCAGGCAGCGGCATAACCAGGAACACCATTGTGATGAAGGTGACCTACATACCCTCCATCACCCTGGAACAGCCGGCGGACATCCAGTTTGACGAAGACGACCCTTATCTGGCAACCTGGGAGAAGGTGCGCCATGCCCACGCATATGACGTCCGCATATACCGGGACGGAAAAAAATACAAGACCATTACCGTGACAAAGCCGGAGATTGATATTGGGAAATACGCCACAGACGGCGAAGACATTACCTTTGATGTAAGGGCTGTCCCTAAAAACTCCACGGAATCCAAATATTTGGACCCATCCAAGTGGACCAACTGCAACGATTCCGTAGGAAGCGGCAGCAACTCCGTCTACGGGAATTTCACCGGCGATACAGATAACTACCGCTTCAAAAGCAGCGACGGATCCTATGCCAGCGGATGGCAGCTGATTAACGGGGAATGGTATTATTTTGACCCGGCCAACAGAAACAGAGGCATCTCTTCCTCCTGGAAGGAGATCCAGGGAAAATGGTATTACTTCAACCAGTACTGCCAGATGCAGACCGGCTGGAAAAAAATAAACGGAGAGTGGTATTACCTGTGGATTGTAGTCGCCATTATTGCTATACTGATAGCAGTGTCCATTCCGCTGGTAAGTACAGCATTAGAGAAAGCTGCAAAAGCTACCGATGCTGCCAACGAACGTTCTGCAAGAGCAGTAGCAACAGTAAGTTATTTAACAGATAGCTTTGAGTGGGGGGATGGTGATGCATACTTTTATGATATTGAAAAAGGCATTTTGGTCGAGGATGAAGATACTGTAAGCATTTATGGAAAATGCAGTGACCACAAAGGACAATATATAAAAGTTGAAAAAAATAAAGATTTTGATGAAAAAGATGCACCGGAAGAACCACTGTTTACAATAGCATGGAGTAATGGTGGCACTACTGACAATGAAAGTTTAGATAGTAGTGAATTAATGACTTCCGAACCCACTACTACTCCATAGAAGACGGAATTTAAACAAATACAGGCCAGTTAAGGGTTGGTACTGGCCTTTCAAAAGATATTTCATGCCACGCTTTTAACTCAATCCCGGCAGCAACCAGCTCTGGAAAGAGTTCCCCTTCCGTTTGCATTTGCAGGAGACTTAGGAACTCTTAGTTTGCAGGAATCTGCGTTAGGTGCAAAAATCCGCATGTCTGAGCGAAGCGAGTTCGGATTTTTGTACCTGCTTTTAGCAGATTTCTGCAAGCTTAGAGTTCCTGTCTCCGAAACCCGCAAACGGAAGGGGAACTCTTTCCAGAGCGTACCCAGCACGAAAGAGTACCTACCACGAAAGAGTACCTACCCCCAAACCATCCCCCCAAAAAAATTCACCCCACGAGGACTCAAAACCATGCAAACACTCCCAACACCCCTAATCATCACCTACCTAACCCTCCTAGGCACCACCATCGCCAGCTTCCTAACCTGCCTAACCTCCCGCCGCCAATCCGGCGAAAGCATCCTGACCGGCCGTTCCCACTGCCAGACCTGCGGCCACCCTTTACATCCCACCGACCTAATCCCCATAATCAGCTACCTAACCCACAAAGGCCGTTGCCGCTACTGCCATGCCCAAATCCCATTCACCTGCCTCACAGCCGAACTATGGGGAGCCATCCTCTACCCAGCCATATTCCTCCATTTCGGATGGTCCTGCAACACCCTGATGTGGCTCATAGCCGGAACCCTGCTGTTATCCCTGTCCCTCATAGACGCCCAAGAACAGATCATCCCCAACCCCATACTGCTCCTGTTAGCCCTCAACCGCCTTATATTCCTGCCATTATCCGACACCCCGATCCGCCAGGAGCTGACCTCCATCCTGACAGGAACCCTCATCATCCCCACAGTGATGCTGTTTTTAACCCTTCTCATGGACAAGCTGATGAAAAGAGAGACCATGGGAGGCGGAGACTTAAAGCTCCTATATGTATTAGGCTTATATCTAAACTGGAAAAACATGTTTTTCATGCTGTTCATATCCTGCCTTTTAGGCCTTATCTGGATTGCAGTGAGAAAAACTTTCAATAAACAAGCCGACCCCACCATAGCCTTCGGCCCCTTTTTATCCATAGGCTGTCTGGCTGCCGTGTGGTTTGCAGATCCATTTATCACCTGGTACATCCACCTGTTTTAAACACACATCAGAAAACAACCATCAAAGACACCCCCGCAAAGGAGAATCAGCATGTCGAAAATAAAAATGGGATTTGACATTGGAAACAACCGTATGAAAATAGCCATATCCAGAGCCGGAAAGCTGGAATTTCACGATATCCGCCTGCCGGAAAACATGGTAGAAAACGGCGGCATCACCATGCCCAACACCTTTGCGGAATTTTTAAAATCCACAAGAAAAACCTTAAAACTCCCCAGAGGAGAAGCCGCCCTGGTACTCCCCTCGGATCAGGTAATCTGCCGCCTGGTAACCATGCCGTGGATGACCGAAGAACAGCTTCTTTTAAACCTGCCCTACGAATTCTACGATTTCATCCAGGGTGACACAGACAAATATTTCTGCGATTATGCCATCTGTGACGATCTTCCCCTTCCGGAAGAAGAGGAGGCCAGGCTTCTGGAGGCAGCTGCGTCCAGAGAAGACCCTTTAGAAGACCTATTTCAAGACCCAAGACAAGGCCTGACACAAAGCGTAAGCCAAGCCCCGGCACAAAGCCTGAGACAAGCATCAACACAAGATTTGGCACAAGCCTCAGCACAAGACCTGACACAGGATCCATTCCAGGAAGTAACCATGATGGCTGCTGCCGCCGCAAAAGAACAGCTCTACCAGTACATCCACATGTTCTCCCGGGCAGGGATCCGCCTGAAAATACTTCTCCCTCAGGAGATGGCCCTCATTGCCCTTGTAAAAAAACATTCCAAAGGCCTGCAGCACTGGCCCCCGGATTACTGCTTCATCGATCTGGGCCATGTATCCACCAAAATCATAGTGGTATACCACGACCGGATCCAGGCCACACGCCAGATCGCCATGGGAGGCCGGAATCTGGATGCTG
The DNA here is from genome assembly GCA_910585435.1 of uncultured Hungatella sp. Classification (GTDB taxonomy): domain Bacteria; phylum Bacillota; class Clostridia; order Lachnospirales; family Lachnospiraceae; genus UBA3402. The sequence goes on from CAJUEJ010000028.1 coordinate 39,106, forward strand.
CCATTGCAGACCACCTGGAAATCGATACATTTCTGGCCAATTCATACAAAATTAACAACTATCAAAACATACTGGAAAGCCCCGTATGCCAGGAAATCTTCAACCGGATTGCGGTGGAGATCCTGAAGGTTATCAATTTCTATCAGTTTACCTACCCTGACAGCCGGCTTGACGGCGTCTATCTGGCAGGAGGCGGGGCAAATGTAAAGCCCTTGCGCCAGATAATCCGTGATACTGTGGGAATGGAGCTTCTGCCAGTGGACGAGCTTCTCCCAAAGACAGAAGAAGACACCTTTGCCTGCCTGTCCGGCCTTTTTGCCGCAGGAGTATCCATGGCTGAGAAAGGGGATTGACAAAACCATGAAAAAAGACGGAACCGGCAAAAAGAAAGCCTCAGGAAAACATAAAGCCTATCCCTGCAAGCAGCATATGAATCTATATTACAAACCAGACAGGACCACCATGCCGGCCACTGTGTCGCTGTACGTCCTGTTTGTCCTGGTGCTGATGCTGGGATTCTCCAAATTCATGATTTACGACATATTGATCCGCCATCAGGATCTGGAGAATCAGCTGGCGCTGAAAGAAAGGCAGCTTGAAAATGTACAGGAGCAGCTTTCAGACTATAAAAAAGTAAGGGAAACCTATGAGAGATATTCGGCCACGGAAGAAGAAGAGTCCCACATTGACTGTATAGAGATTCTGGATCTTTTAGACAAGGCGGTGTGGACAGATGCCGATATCAGCAGCATATCCATAAAAGGAAAAAATGCGGTGATTAAATTTTCAGGAGTAAACCTGGCCCAGACATCTGCCATAGTCAGCCTTCTGGAAAAAAATCCTTCGGTGGTGAAAATCACCGTGGACACCGCTTCTTCCACAGTAAGCGGAGGCGAGGATATCTCTGCCAGTATGCTGCTGGAGCTGACGAAAAAAACAGATGAGGAAGAGGACAAGACAGAGGAGCAGATAAACCAGTCCATGGTAAATTTAGAGCGGAAAAAACAGATGGAGGCAGAGCTTCGGGATTTATTTTCTCAAGACCCTGCTCCGGCAGGGATCCCGCCCTATGACAATCTGACCCAGGTGATGCTGGAGTTAAACAACATTTTGGAAGGGACGCAGGAGTATTCCTTAAGCTTCGGCACTGTGGACACTCAAAATGCCATGGTGCGCAGAAGGATTTCCCTGGGCTTTAAAAGCCCTGACTATGCAGGGGCCAGGAAAGTCCTTCAGACACTGAAGGACAGCGAATACCGCTGTATGATAGATGATTTAGATATAAACATAGGAGACGGCCGGGATTTTGAAGTATCTGTAAGAGCTACACTAGTATTTTTCGAGTATCAGGCTTCAGAGTAGCCCGGGGAGGTACAGATTCATGACAGGCAGAGATAAAGGCTTTACATTGGCGGAAATGCTGGCGGTTGTATGTATTATCATAGTCCTTTTGGCAGTGTCGTCAACAGGAATTGTCTACTATATGAGGTGGCTTCAGATCACGGAGCTTGACAATGCCGCCAGAGAAATCTACATGGCGGCGGAAAACCAGGCCCTTCTCCTTCACAACGAAGGAAGGCTGAAAGGCCTGGTGGTAAAAGGGGATTCCGGCGAAAATGCCGTAACCCTTTTCTCCATTGATCCGGAGGGCAATGAAAAGGAAGAGACTTTCTACTATATAGAATACCGGCCAGGCCTGCAGGCCCTGGAAAGCCTGCTGCCGGAAGGAAGCATAGAAGCCTCCCTGACTGACGGGTATTTTTATCTTGTCTATGAGCCGCAGGGCGGCAGCGTCACAGATGTATTTTTCTCTAAAAGGGACATGGGGGCAGAGGATTTTCAGGTCTTTTATACCATGTGGAGAGGGGCTGAAAAAAGCAAGAGGATGAAGAACGATCCCATGATCGGCTACTATGGCAGCCAGACGGCGGAAAGCGGCAACATCGGCGCCTTGTTTACACCGATTATCGAGATCCTGAACAGGGAACAGCTGATCCTGAATGTCAGCTACCGTGTCCCATCAGGGAGCCAGCGCCAGCACGGCGGTGGCAGAGGACAACAGCCTTTATGCCAGGGACAGCGGAGGGGATACGGCATACGTGGAGTACCTGCGCCATCTGCAGAATCTGGAAAGCGAAATCTCCAAAACCGGGGGAAAAGAGTATGCCCTACAGAGGGCCAATATCAACGGTGCCTTCTATGAGTCTGCCCCTTATGAATTCAGGCCTGTGGAGCATTACAGCCTGAAGCAGTATGACGGGGACGGCTTTGTCATCCGCAATATGAAGATCACACCCCAAAGCAGCGACGGGAAATCCGGGGCAGGGTTATTTGCCGAGACGAAAGGGATGCGTTTTTCAGATGTCCGCCTGGTAAATACTTCTGTGCAGGCTTCGGAGGGCAAGCCTGTGGGAGCACTGGCAGGCAGGGCAAAGGATACGGTCTTTGACGGGTGCCGGGTATACTGGGAGCCGGCAGCAGGAAGTTTCAATCTGCGGGGGCTTCTGGGAGACAGTGACAGAGGATACCGGTATCAGCTGAAAGGAAGCCAGGAGGCAGGAGGCCTTGTGGGGATACTGGAGGGAGAGGATAACAGAATCTATGAATGTCTGGCAGCTACCCTGCTTGAGGGAAAGGTTGTGGGAGGGCTTGCAGGAAGAGTTTTGGGCAGCGTGGAGATAGAACATTCCTATGCTGACTGCTACCTGTCCGGGACGGGAACAGCTCCAGGCTTTGGCGGCATAGAAGGCGGCATGGGAAGCGGGAGAGAAGGCTGCACGGCCGGGCTGATCGGATGGCTGGAGGCTGCGGGAAGCGCAAGACTTTCAGACTGCTACAGTGCCGGATTTGTGGATATGGATAGAACGGAAGAGGCAGCCGGGCTGGGCCTGGGAGAAGGGACATTTTTTGTAGAGCGCACCTATTCTGCCATGCGGTATCCGGGAATGAATCCCGGGAATCAGGATGCCATCATACCTTTATGCCCGGGGTTAACAGAAGGTAGCTCTTCTGTGTATTATCTTCGGTTCCGCAGTTTGCTGTCTGAGGAGGATACGGATGTCCGTGCCAAAGATTACAGTGCCATGACAGCCACATCTGCTGCAGGCAATGATTTTGCCGCGGTGATGGGGGAAGAGGCTTTTGGGTGGAAAACCTACGGGGAAAGCCATCCCTACGGCTTAAAGACGGATCTGGATCTGGATACCTACAGCTTTCCCGGGTTAAAAGGCCTTCCTCACTACGGTGACTGGGGCGTGCAGTTTCACAATTTCAGCCTGGTTTATTATGAGCAGTATACAAACGATTTCAGCTATGGGTTTGAGGGCGGCAATGTCAGTGTTCTCAGAGAGGATTCCACGGTGAAGGAGGATGGCTATGCCGTAGCCATAAGCGAGGAAGACATGGACGGCCTGGGAAGCAGCCTGAAGCTTGTATTTACGTATGGCAGCCTGGAGGGCGATGCAGAGGGAGAACAGGTACAAAAAAGCCTGGAATGGGAGTATACCTTGTCCCAGCTTCCCAAAGTTACAGATGGTGACAAGGCTTACTATCTGGCCTGCCTGCCAGATGAAATCGTGAACCAGTCCTATACGGCGCCGGATTTTTACCAGTACATGCATTTTAGCTATGTGCTGTCAGGAGAGACCATGAACGGGGAGTATTATTATTGCCCCCATTTTGCCAGAAGCGTCTTTACCTATGATGAGACTCTGGATCTGGCAGCCATAGCCCAGGGGCTGGGGGTATCTGTCCGGACACCCAGACATCTGTATATGCTGAGCCTGTATGAGGATTACTACCACAACAGCCATGACTATACGTTCTGTCAGGAGCTTGCGCTGGATTATGGCCTGTATACAGGCTATGGACTGTTTGCCGACGGTTTTGTGCAGGAGCCTGTGGGCAGCTTCTATCTGCCTTTTACAGGGACATATGACGGCGGCTGCCATACGGTAAGGAATGTTGTGTTTGATACCAGGGAGGGAAGCAGGCGGCTGTATGCAGGGCTGTTTGGGTATTCTGCCGGAGCCATAAAAAATGTGGTCTATATCCTGGATGCAGACAGGAATTTTGCCGTTTCCATGGGGAATTCTGCAGACAACCTGTATGTGGGAGGCCTGGCAGGAGGCAATTCGGGAACCATCGAAAACTGTGCCGTGGCAGGCCTCAATCTCATGGGCCAGGCCTTTGGAAGCACCATCTATGTGGGAGGCCTGACAGGACAGAACCAGGGGCTGATACGCGGCAGCGCCGCTGAGTCTGCGTCCCTGTCTGCGGATAACTCCAGCTACGGAACCGCCTATGTAGGCGGCCTGGTGGGAGAAAATACGGACGGGGGCATGATTTCCACCTGTTATGCCACAGGGCGGATTACGGCGGAGGTGGATTCTACCTCCCAGGCGCGGGTCTGCGGGTTTGCCGGGTACAACAGAGGAAATATTGAGGACAGCTACGGGGCTGTGGATTTACGATCCAGCGGCCTGAATGTGGAGACCTACGGTTTCTGCGGCGTGACCCAGAAAAGCCTCCCAGGCCACCTATATCCAGATGACCCAGGGGGATACCTCCCTGGTGGCAGGCATGGGGAGAGGGGCAGCGGTGCAGGAGTGGAACGGCAGTATCTATCCTTATCCGGCTGTTGTGACAGACAGCCAGGGGCAGTATGTCCATTACGGCCAGTATCCGGTTCCCATGGAACTGGGCGTGATGGGGGTGTACTACTGGGAGCGTCTGGAGATTGACGGAAAGGATTCCTATCACATCAGCCTTCTGGCTGCGGATCCGGATGAGAGAAGCATTACCAAGAATACTACCCTTTCCACGGCCCACAGCGACGGAGGCGTGGTGACTGATTATGGGTACGGGTATTATGGGGAAGAGGGAAGATGGGTTCAGGCTTTGGCACAGGATATTTACTATTCGGAAGGAGGAAAGCCAGGAGGGAACCTTGATGGGAGATATCCCTCGGATGGGGACGTGGACGGGGCCCTGAACGCTCTGATGCCCGGGTATGAGTTTCATTCCTACCACAGCTATGGGATGGGGGAGGATGGCGGCGGGCTGTATCCGGCAGGGGCGTATGAGGATCCCCGGCATGCCACCTATACAAACCCTTATGGCTATACGGATTCTAATGGAAATCCGGTGAATATAAAAAACTATAAGAGAAAGCCCAATGGTACCCTTACCCTGGTACAGGAAGGGGTCAGTGTTACATTTACCATCAATCCCCATTTTGCAGATGCCATGTCTGTGGCAGACCCTGCCGGGTGGGAGTTAGATTCCCCTGTACTGGCAAGCGCTCCGGGGATGACCGGGGAAAATCCGTATGAAATCAGGGCGCTGTATCAGCTTCAGTGCATGAACTGGCATCTGGTGACAGACAAAGACAGCTCTACCGGAGCGGCAACAGGCTTCAGCGTGGACAGGATCGTGTATAATGCAATGAATGGATTTTACGGCGGGAACCAGTACGGATTTCTGTATTTAAGCCATGATGTGAGACATAGTTCAGACAATGTATCTTTAGGAAATTATAATTATTCCTGGACAGAGCTCTATGACTACTATTGGGTACAGAGCCATGACATAGACGGCAGGACAAAAGACGGTAAAGATACGGTAGTCACTCCTATTGCAGCTTTTCTGGACAAAAAGAATGTGAACGGCGGCGCTTCAACTTCTGATGTTACCATTCTGACAGCATGGTTTGGGGGAAGCTATGATGGCAATGAGTATACCATTAAAAATATTGACATTGCAGCCAGGGATGCCAACTGTGTAGGGCTGTTTGGAGCCACTTTAGATGCCACGCTGAAAAATATTGTACTGTACTCGGAAAGCGGGGAAAACACGGTGACAGTAACCGGTTCTCCTGACTACCACGAATATCACAGCTGGTATGCGGCAGGAGGCCTGGTGGGCCTGGCAGGCGTCTCTTCTGAGAATAAGGATGCCAGCAAGACCATCTCCAACTGTTCTGTAGCCGGCTACACGATTATTGATAATACTTCCTATATTAACAGCAATTCCTACGGCGGCGGCGCAGTGGGAGGCCTAGTGGGAGTATGCAATCTGTCACTGGAAGGATGCACGGCGGTGACAGCGATAAAGCTTCAGACAGCCCATAGCAACGGGAAAATCCCTTCCGGGGCACCGCTGCGGGCGGGAGGCCTGGCCGGGGCCTGTGTGGCAGGGATCAGGAATTGTTATGTAGGCGGAGAGATACAGGTTTCAGAAAACTATGGGATTCGCTCTAACCGTTACGCAGGAGGAATCATCGGCGGGGCCGGCATGCGGCCTATGTTTGTTCCGTATTACAGCGTTACTGCCACAGGGGGAAATGTTCCGGTGAATAACAGCTACAGCTATATGGAGCTTCCCGATAAAAGCAGAGGAAATATTCAAAATGTGTATGCCATCGGCGGATTAGGCGGCTCCGACCGGTTTTATGTAACCCTGTCCAATGATTATTATCTGGGGATGGAGCTGGAGCCGGATGACCGGTTTTCTGTTATCATCGAGGGCACCCCGGCCACCGGAGAATGGAAGGTGGGGACTCAGTATGCCCAGGTAAACGGCATGGCATCCCAAACCCTTCCGGTTAATGGGACGAATTACTATTATACCAACCTGGGGGCTGATTCGTCTGGCACGACGGATTCACCGGTTAATGGCAGCGCATTGTTTCTGAGGCAGAGGCAGGGCTGGAATTATTATTATATCTTCCAGGGCTGGCTGCTGCTTGAGAACGGGCAGTACAGGCTTTCCGCCAACTGGAATGAGGTGCTGAACACATACGCCAAACCAGTGGCTAATGACATCCATTCCCTGACCTACCCCCAGCTGGCCGGCATGGAGGACATTCCGGTTAACGGGGAGCTTAAAAATATTTACACCCTCCTTCCAGGCTTCTCCCCTGTCACCAGCCAGAATGACGACGGCTATTCCATGGCAGGAAGGTACAGCTATGCGCCTGCCAACGAACCTAACCTGGCCGGTTTAAATTATCCCTTCCCCACCATCCTTACCAGGGGGCGGCAGAGCATCCATGTCCATTATGGCAGCTGGCCTCAGAACGGCATTGTCCGGTCAAACGGAGGAAAATCCATAGAGCTGGATCTGTTTACCAGGAACACATGGACAGAGCTGCTTACGCTTTCAGAGGATGCAGGTTTCGGCGGGATCTGGGAAGTGACAAGCGCGGATCCGGCTATCGCAGCCGGGGCAGGAAGCGTTTCACAGGCCGGGCCGGGACAGGAAGAGGGGTACAACCTGACGGTGACAGGAAACAGTGTGGGAACTACTGTTCTTACGGTGGCCTACAGGCTGGATTCCAGCGTGTACACACTGGATATCCCGGTCAATGTGACAGCCAGGCTGGAGCTTCGGCCTGAGGAAGGCATGGTGGAGATGTTCACCAACGACATGGTGGAGGTACGGCTTTTGCCATACGGAAGAAGCTGGAATCCCAATGAGGCCCGGCCGGTTCTTGAGCTGGCTGCACAGGGTATTGCAATTACATTTTCCGCTGACAGCATCCACCACGACGAACACAAGACAGCGGCCATAGAGCAGAGAGACGGAAGTATTTTCATGAAGCTGACCTCAGACGGCGTGGGAGATGTGGCCTCTGTCAGTCTGGGATACAAGTATCAGTATAACCAAAAGGTATACACAGGGATCAGTGCTGTCCCGATCCGGACTACGCTGCCTCAGATTCTTCCGGCAGAAAACGTTGTCAAAGTAAATGAGGCCAGGGATATTACAGTAGCCTTTGAAAAATCTGATGGGACAACGGCGGTTATAGATGTGCTTTCATCGGCAGAAAGCGAAAATCCAGCTGTTGCCAGGCTGGTGACAGCTGTCGCCGACAACAACGGGGCGGACGGCAGGGTGTCGTTTCAAATAACCGGTGAGGCACCAGGGGAAACCTGTATTGTTCTCAAGGTTTCCCTGACTATGGACAGCCGCAGCCATCACGTGACCGTCACAGTTCCTGTAAAGGTTGAGGGGCCATAGGCCACCCCCGGGACACAGGGAGAACCGGCTTTAGAAACAGCTGCCGCACGGATGTCAGCCTGTGAGGAAAATACATTGTACAAGATGGAGGAAGATATGGAGTTGAGAAAAAAATGGAAAAGCCGGAGCGGGGCCTCCATTCTCATAGCCCTTCTGTTCTTTTTGGTTTCAATTATGGTTTCTTCCTCCATTCTCATGGCGGCGGTTTCCAATGCAGGCAAACTGAACAGAAACAGGCTGGCACAGCAGAGATATCTGGCCCTGTCCTCTGCCATCCAGATGATCTGCGATGAGCTGGTGAAGGCAGAATATTGTGGAAAATACAGGTATGAGGAGATTATTACCTATAAGGAGGAGACAGAGGAGGGAGAGGGCGGCGGCCAGATGCAGGTGGAGGCAGTGGAATACCACTATACCCAGACCCAGGGAGAGTATTGCTGCGGGCTGGAGGAGGTGCTGCCGCTGCTTGAAGACCTGGACCTTCTGTTTGCCCGGACATTTCCGCCTGATAAGGAATGGGAAGAGGAAAACGGAGACCAGAGTATTCTGGTAAAGACAACGTATGAAGCCCTGGCAGATCTTCCGTCAAAGCCTCATGGGGAAACAGATCCCCACACGATGACTCTGACCGTAAATACCCAGAAGGGGGAGGAAGGAAACCTGATTCCCGGTCTTATGGAGGAGGTTCACATGGAAATCTGGCTGTCCCATATTTCTGAAAACGGATATACCCTTCGTCTGAGGGCTTCTATGGGGGAGGAAGACGCCAACGGGCATGTGTTTAAGATGGAAGCGGAGCTGACCCAGACCGGAACCGCCCCTGTGCTCAGTGACAATCCGGGGGAGGGCGGACAGGAATACACGGCCGGGCCTATGACCTGGGCCCTGGGCTGGATCGCCAAGGAGGAGGCAGAGGACAATGAAGGGTAGGCAAAAGAACAGCAAAAAAGTATGGGGAAAAGGGCCGGGGAAGCTTCAGGGGAATACTGGAGAAACCCTGGTGGAGATGATGGCATCCATTGTGATTGCCTCTTTGGCAGTAGCTCTTTTATTTTCTGCGGTGATGGTGACTGCAAAGATGGACAGAAGATCCAAAAAGGCGGATGAAGAATACTATGAGGCATTGTCCGCCGCGGAAATAAGAAAAAATGGGCCGGAAGAAACAGAGTGGGCCGGAACTGTGACTGTCACCGGAAGCGGCGCCGCCGTGAAGGAAATGGACATCCTGTTTTACGGAGGCAACGGCATATATGCATATGGGCCTGCCGGGGACAGCGGGGAAGGGGAATCACCGGAGGAGAGCGGCGAGGAGGCTGGGCCATGAGAAGAAAGCTGAGGGCAGAAAAAGGGGTGACCCTGGTGGAAATGCTGGCCTGTGCCGTGATCCTGGTGCTGCTGGGGCTGATGCTTAACACAGGGATTCAGGTGGCAGCTAGAAGCTATCATGCCATTACCGCAAAAGCAGAGACCCAGCTTTTATTGTCCACTATCACAGATGCTCTGGCAGATGACCTGCGCTATGCCCGGGAAATAGTGACGGAGGAGGCAGAAGCAGACAGTGAGGCAGGAGGGAAAAAGCTGATAAGCTATAACAGTGATTCCTATGGCCTGGCTGCCTGTCCTGGGATCAGCGGGGAGGGGCAGATTCTGGTGGGAGGCAAAAAGCTGCTCCCTGCAGGGGCCTACGGAAACGGGGCTTATGAGGCAGAGACATTGGACATTTTTTATGACGGCGCCTGCTTTTCTATCTATGTAAGGGTTAAGGAAAAAAACGGCAGCATTTCAGCAGAGACAAAGGTTTCCGTCCGGTGCCTCAATGGGAAGACATAAACGATAAAAGCTATTGCTATTATCTTCAGGATAGTCTATACTAGTTATGAACAAAAATAAAAGTCTGGGGAGCCGGGCTTTTTATTTCGCATAAGCTTAACCAAAAACAGGAGGCGGGGGATCAATGGAACAAATCGTATGGGATGAAAAATTTAATATCGGTGTGGAGGTGGTAGACAAAGCGCATTCCAAGCTTTTTCGGATCATGAAAAAACTCCTGGAAGTTCCGGAGAATGAGGAGATCAATCAGGCTACATACCGGGAGGGAATCAAATATCTGGAAGCCTATACCATGATCCATTTTCTGGAAGAGGAGACGTACATGCGTTCTATCAAGTACAGCAATTACGCACATCACAAGCGGATCCATGACAATTTCAGGGACAAGACCCTGGTTTCTATCAAAAGGGATTTGGAGCTGTCAAACTTTTCTCCGTCGGCCGTCCAGCGTTTTGTGCTGGTGGTAAATAATTGGCTGGCAGAGCATATTATGGTTGAAGATCAGGCGATTGTGGGAAGGAATTTTGCCAGGAAGAACCGGGGGCTCTCCTCCCAGATACCTCTTATATCCAAGACTGTCAACCGGACTACCACGGAAGTGTTCCAGATAGAGGCAAAGCTTTCCAGCGCAGAATACAAGGGACAGAACATCGGCAAGGCCTTCTACTGCCAGCGTGCCTTTGATATCGAGGGAGGAATCCGGGTGCAGATCCTTCTGGGAGTCGGGGAGCTTCTGATGATGCGGGGGACCGAACGGATCCCCGGAAAGAAGATGACAGGGAAGGATGAGCTGGATCATGAAATCCTTCTGAAGGTGTTTGAACTGCTGTTCCAGAATGTAAGCAGGATGTTCCGGGTGGAGACAGCCTATGAGCTTGAAAAAGAGAACCTGATGGACAAGGAGCAGTTCCGCACAAACTTTATGAAAGGGTATCCATGCCGCCTGCTTTTCAGTACCAAGGCCGGAAGCTTTATATTCTGTTATAGAAGCTTTAGAGTGAAGGAGACGAAAGGCGGCTGATATTGATGGCTTTTGACATGTGCAGGGGCGTCCGCCAAAAGGCTGCGGACGCCTAGCCAATCAATACTGTTTTCCCACGAAAAGCAAATCCATATTTGCGAATATTTTTCTGTGGAACACCTTTTTCTGCAAGCATTGTCTCATATTTCTGCCGTTCAATCTGTGCCAGGGCCGCATTTACTGTATCCCTCAGTTCTTTTTCAGAATCCATATCCTGTACTTTGAATTCCAGTATGATTCCGTCGTCACCAGGCCTTTTGGGTTCCAGCATTACGTCATATCTGCCAAAGCCGCTTTCCCGGTTGGAAGTCACGATATACCGGTCTGACAGTTCCACCATCAGACCAAGAACAAAGCCATGGTAGAAGCGTTCCGGCTCCTCTTCTGAGGGCTCCTTTCCAGTATCAAAGTAGCTGAACGTAGCCAAGGCTACTTTGTTCATGTAAGTGTTCATAGCTTTCAGGTCGCCTTCCAGGAGGGCTTTAATAAAATCATTATAATCATCATCGGATTCGGAAAACCAGTTACGGATCAGCCCGTCGAACATCATACAGACCTCCTTATTTGTTAAGGCCAGATGATAGTTCCATCGTCCGCTCTTTTCCATAAAATCCATCCGAACTACCTTCAGATATCCGCTGGCAAGGAGCAGGCTCCATATGGCATTGTTTGTAGTTGACAGCTGATTGTAGACGCTCTGTTCATCAATGGCAACGATTATGGTCTCACCGCGCAGAAGCCGTTCAAATTCCTGCTTGGTCCGTTTGCCTCCTTCCTGAATCAAAGTTCCTGCTAAGCTGTTGGAGCTGGAATTGGCCCAGTAGGGAGCCAGACGTTTTTTGTCAAGATAATTTAAGATAGACCAGGGATTATAGATATCTGTCCGGTTACCAAAAGTAAAGCCGTCATACCAGCTTTTTACCTGGTTTTTTGTATCGGACAGGCCGAATTCATCCAGGGCAGCAAATACCTCATTTTCCGTAAATCCAAAGGAATCCGCATATTTTTCTGATGTGGTCGTTACCACCTCAAGATTATTAAGGTCAGAAAAAATGGATTCCTTACTCACACGGGTTATCCCTGTCATAATAGCCCGTTCCAGATAGGGATTGGTTTTAAAGGTAGAATTGAAAAGACTCCTGGTGAAGGAGACCAGCTCTTCCCAGTATCCGTTGACATAGGCTTCCAGCATAGGTGTATCGTATTCGTCTAAAAGAATGATTGCCTTTTTTCCGTAATATCTGTATAAAAAAGCAGACAAGTAATGAAGACTCATGGTAGCGTCTTCTTCATTCATAGTCTCTGATATTCTATTAAAATATGCTTTTTCCCCTTGGGAGAGGCAGTCCTGTTCTAAAAGAAAGCGGTTCTGTACATACAAATCTCTCAGTATCTGACATATTCGGTATCGGTTCTTTTCATAGGTCCGTTCCTTTACATTGGCAAAAGACAGGCTGATTACCGGGTAAGTTCCCTGCAGTTTACGGAAATCTTCGTGTTCCCATATCCTGAGATCCTGAAATAAATCGGCACGGTCTTTATACTGAATGGAAAAAAATTTCTCCACCATACTCATATTCAGGGTTTTTCCAAA
>CAJUEJ010000029.1 GCA_910585435.1 uncultured Hungatella sp.
TCTGGAATACGATGGTAACCAGACCTGCCTCCCTGTCATAGTCACAGATAGTCAGAGGAATCCTCTCCCCCACCTGATCCATCTTTACAATCACAAATTCTCCTGGTTCGCAGGCTCTGGCTACTCTGGGTGCTTCCACGTCCATCTGATATATTTTGTCTGCCAAAAGCTCTGCCTTTACAATCTTATACATGTGTCTCCTCCTGATAGATGCCGGCCCTGGCCCTTTGAAGAAGTCTGCCGGATTTTCATCGATAATTTTTTATCGTAATAATTTTTTATTCTAATCTTGCAATTTTTCTCACTCCATGGGATAATCTTTATTAAACAAAGAAAAAGGAAAGGAAACATTTATGATATCAAATATTCTTCATCAATATACACTTCTGGTGGATTTTTTAGGAAAAGCTCTTGGGCCGGACTATGAAATCGTCCTCCACGATATCACCTCTGAGCCCAGCCGCATTGTAGCTATTGCCAACAGCCATATCAGCGACAGAACCATAGGAAGCCCCACTGCCAATGCCGCTCTCCAGATGCTTGCCACCAACTCCTATAAAACCAACGATTTTTTATACAATTACCAGGTATCCACAGAAGACGGACGGATTTTACGGGCGTCCACTATGTTTATAAAAGACGAGGACGGCAGTCCCATCGGCCTGCTGGGGATAAACTTTGACGACAGCCGCTATAAAGACCTGTGTAAAAATCTGCTTTCCGCAGTCCATCCGGATGCGTTTTTAAAGGCAGGCAATTACATATCCCCGCCTGTGGCTATTTCCCCGGAATCCGATCCTCTGCAGCCGGATTCTCTCACCGACGATTTTTCCATGGACATTTCCACGCTGATGGAGAAATCCTTTGAAAGCGTCACCGCTTCTCTGGATACTCCTATGGAACGTTTAAATCAGCAGGAAAAACGGGATATTGTTCAAAAGCTGCAGGAGCGAGGCGTCTTTAAGCTGAAAGGCGGAATCTCCTTCGTAGCCAAACGCCTCTCCTGCTCGCCTGCAACCGTATACCGCTATCTGGGAGACTTGGAAAGCTAAAACCATCAATTCCCCAGGCCGCCTGGTTATGGATCACCTGAACGGCCTGGGGGCAGAAAATATACTGCCTATAATCTGGTTTTTTCAGAACAGCAGGTTATATAATTGCCTCCGTACTCTTTCACGATCCTGCCATGTTCTGCCGCCAGCTCTCCCCGCAGGTAGACCTGACAGGCCCTGCCTCTCAGATGCGTCCCTTCCAGAGGACAGTAGTCCGCCGCCGATTTCTGGCTCCCGGCAGACAAAGTCCACTCCTCTTCTGGATCCCACACCACAATATCCCCGTCGCTTCCCGGGGCTATCACCCCTTTTTCAGGGTACAGCTGATACAGCCTTGCCGGATTTTCCGCAAGGTATCTGCACATCTGCTCCAGGGTCAGCCTGCCCTGGTTCACACCGAAATGATAGATGAGCGCAGGCCTCTCCTCCGCCCCGGGCATTCCGCACGGGGTTTTTGAAAAATCTGCCCTGCCTGCATTCTTCTGTTGGGTTGTAAAGCTGCAGTGATCTGTGGCAATGGTCTGGATATTTCCCTCTGCCAGAGCCTTCCATAAAACCTTCTGATCCTCCTGTGTCCGAAGAGGAGGCGCAATCATATAATTTCTTCCCTCATTGTCCGGCAGGCTGTAAAGCTTCTCATCCATCAGCAGATACTGGGGGCAGGTTTCCACATACACCTTCTGTCCTCTCTCCCTGGCCCGCCGTATCTCCTCATACCCCTCTTTTGAGCTTAAATGCACAATAATCACAGGCGTATCCACACACGCGGCAATTTTTAAAATCCGGCTGATGGCCTCTGCCTCCGCCAGAGCAGGACGGGTCCATGGATAATCAGAAACCTGGCTCCGTCCTCCCTTTTTTCTCAAAACCTGTTCCAGCCTGGCGTCGATAATCCCTTTATTCTCACAGTGTACCCCTGCAATTCCTCCCAGTTCCTTCAATCTGGTAAAAATCTCATAGATGGTTTTATCATCCACTACCATACCGTCATACGTAGTATACAGCTTAAAAGAGCGGATTCCCTTTGCCGTCACCCATTCCAGATCCTGGCTGACCTGATGATTCCAGTCAGACAAGGCCAGATGGAACGCATAATCGCAGCTTGCCTTCCCGTCTGCCTTCCCGTGCCAGTGGCGCAGGGCATACTCCAGGCTCTCTCCCCTGTTCTGGGTCGCAAAATCAATGATACACGTAGTTCCGCCGGAAAGCTCCGCCCTGGTTCCGGTGTCAAAGCCGTCTGCAGTCACTGTATCCGACACATCCAGATCCATGTGGGTATGAGCATCAATAAATCCCGGAAACAGGTATTTCCCTGACACATCAAGAATCTCTGCCCCCTCTGCCTCCAGATGCTCCCCCACCTCTGCGATCTTCTCACCTTCCACCAGCACATCCAAAGCCGCCACACCGTCTCCTGATACTACCTTACCGCCGCAAAATAAACGTCTTCCCATAAAGCCCCCTCGTAAATATAAATCAATGTGTCCAATTAACATCAGAGATAACGTAGCCCAGAGAGGGAATTCTATAGATTTCTCCAGGGTACTTGAAGACCATCGGTACTTAGGCGCTGTCTTTTAGCGCCTTATGTACCGCTATGCTCTTCACGTAGCGCGAGCGTGCCCGGGAGAAAACTATAGAATTCCCTCTCTGGGCGGCCCCTACACAACAACTTCAATTATATTAACAAAAGATAACCATAATCCTTACACACCGCTTCCATCACCTTCTGAAGCTCCTCTGTAAGCCTGCTCTCCTTCCCTTTCTCCCAGATAAATTCCTCACCCAGATACCTTACCTTGCAGCTCACCCTGTCTCTGTCCAGAACAGCAAAGCCCTGGTTCTTGCTGTCTGCCATATCCTTCTCATTGGCAAACAATGTAAATTTATCCAGATACGGCGCACTTGCGTAAGGACAGAAGCTTTTACAGTTTCCACACTCATTGCACATATAATCCACATGGATAATCTGTGGCTGGGAAAGTCCTGGCACATGAATGGCGATATTGGCTCTGTTGGGACATACATCCACACAGTTTTCACATATGGAGGAGCATCCCAGACACCTGCCTGCCTCTGCCCGGTCTCCCGGCTCTCCAAGGATCCCCTTTCTCTCATAAATATCCTTAGGATCCACTGGCTGGCTTAAATCCTCAGACACTGCCTTTCCCACAATAGCCTCCGCCGCTTTCATGGCCTGGGCCATTCCCTTCACCACCAGAGAAGGGCCGTACAGGCCGTCTCCTGCCACATACACGCCTTCCAGATTGGTCTCCAGTGTCTCACTTACCAGGGGCCGTCCCTTTTCATCTACGTTGATTCCGTTGGCTTTATAGTAATCTGTGGGAACCTTCTCTCCCACCGCAGCAATAACCGTATCTGCAGGAACTTCCTGTGTCTCTCCTGTCATCTGCACACCGGCTCTTCCTGATTCGTCCATGGCGCCCAGCTCCATCTTATGGCAGACCAGTACTTTATCCTCCATTCTCACAGGGGCCAAAAGCTCCATAAATTCCACGCCGTCCTCTATAGCCAGCTGCAGCTCATGCTCATCTGCAGGCATATACCGTTTGGTACGGCGGTAAACCAGATATACGTGTTCCACGCCTTTACATCTCTTTGCCGCCCTTGCAGTATCCATAGCCGTGTTGCCGCCTCCAATAACTGCCACATTCTTTCCCAGATTCACATGGCCTTCGGTTGTATTAAAATCCTCCAGAAATTCCAGGGCGTTGTATGCCTCTTTTCCCTCCAGCACCAGCTGGCTTCTCTTATATGCCCCTACTGCCAGCACCACATTGCCGTAAGCGGCCTTCAGCTCCTTCACAGGCGGCGCCTCCTGGCCGCACCGTATGGTTACTCCAAGCTGCCGCAGCAGGGAAACGTCTTTTTCAATCACCGAATCGTCGATTCTGAAATCCGGAATGACCGCGCTTACGATCCCTCCCAGCTTCTCCCTCTTCTCATAGAGAGTCACCTCTGTTCCGGCTTTGGCCAGATAGTAGGCTGCCGCCATACCGGAAGGCCCGCCGCCTACTACAGCCGCCTTTTTGCCATTTGCCTTTTCAGGCTTTAAGGTCTTTATCACACTGTCATAAGCTTTCCCGGCACACAAAAGCTTTGTGTCCCGGATCTGCACCGGAGTCTCATAGAAATTGCGGGTGCAATGGCTCTGGCATCCATGAGCACAGATAGTTCCCGTGATAAACGGCAGGCCGTTCTTGTTGAGAATGACCTTAAACGCCTCCTCAAAGCGGCCTTCCCCTGCCAGCTTCACATAGGTTGTGATCTCCTGGCGGATAGGACATGCATCCTCACAGGGAGCCGTAAAGCATCCCACAAGAGGAACTCTCTCCGATGACTTTCTGGACACAGGCATTTTGGCCGGCTTTACATGGTGCTTGTCGGTCACGGCATCCTCTGCCACCTTATTTAAAGCCTCCACATCCACACCGTCAAAGGGCTTCACGCCCATTTGGTCTATCAGCTCCGCCATCTGCTTCAGCCTCTGGTATCCGCCTGGCTTCAGAATGGTGGTCGCCACGGTCACAGGCCATATGCCCGCTCCCACGATCTTACAGATATTAAATGCATCTGCACCGCCGGAATAGGCGATCCGAAGCTTCCCGTCAAAATCCCGGGACAGCTTTGCCGCCAGGGCGATAGACAGAGGATACAGGGATTTTCCTGACATATACATCTCATCGCTGGGCAGCTCCCCTGCCTTTACGTCTACGGGGAAGGTGTTGGTGATCTTTACGCCGAATTCCAGCCCCAGCTCACCGGAAAGCTTCATGAGACGTTTCAGCATGGGAACCCCGTCTTTATACTGCAGATCATCGTCAAAATGGAACCTTCCGAAGGCCACATAGTCATACCCCATCTTATCCATGGTCTCTCTGGCAAATTCATAGCCTAAAAGCGTGGGGTTGCATTTAATAAACGTATGCATTTTCTTTTCTGTCAGCAGGTAAGTGGCAATGCTTTCAATCTCCTGAGGCGGGCATCCATGAAGGGTGGAGATGGTGGCGGAATTGCACACCATAGGAGAAATTTTCTCAATGTCCTCTCGTGTCATGGCTTTAAATTCATCTGCATGGGCGAGAAGGACTTCTCTGCACTCTTTAAAAACAGGGGTGTCCTTGGCATTCTTCATAGTCTCGATAAAGGTGTCGATTTTCTCGGATTTGATTCCCTCTAAATCATAGCCTACGCTGATATTAAACTGGAAGCCGTCCATGGTTCCCAGGCCGTACTCCTTTGCCATAAAGGCTAAAAGGAACCATGCCTTTATATATTCATCCTGTGCCTGAGGCACATACAGCTCCGTAGACCACTCACAGTTGTAGCACTCGTCATCTGCCTTGATACACGGCTTGCTCACACAGGCAGACAGCTGGACTCCGTCCATGATCTGCACGGTTTTCAGCTCAAAGAAACGGCTGCCTGCATAGTAGGATGCCGCAATATTCTGAGCCAGCTGGCTGTTGGGCCCTGCCGCAGGGCCGATTGGCGTCTCAAGGCTGCGTTCAAATATTTTCTGGCTTCTCTTCTCGTCTGCTATGTAGGGTCTTCTCACTCCGAATACAGAGCCTTTCTCATCATGTTCTGTCCGAACCCAGTTTAAAAGCTGTTTAAAACTCATACAAGTCATAATATCGCTCATAGTATTTCCCTGCCCTTTCTATCCGTTAATACTTTTCCACAGCTTCGCAGATTCCTCTCTGCATTTTGCCATGACTTCCCTGGTATCTGCAACCTTTATTTCCCGATCCTTCATCAGAACTTTCCCGTTTCCGATGGTGGTAACCACATCTCTTCCTGTCATGCCAAACAGGATATGGCTGTTTATGTTGGATGCGTCCAGCTGTGTGGGCGGATCGTAATCCACCACGATCACATCTGCCGCCGCCCCTTCTTTTAACACTCCCAGAGGCGCTTTAAAATACCGGTTTGCAATCAATGCATTATTCTCAAACAGCATCTTGGGAACCTCTCCCCAGGCTGCATTGGCATCACACAGATGGTGTTTGTGCAGCACATTTGCCACCTTATAGGACTCTGTCATGTCGTGGGTATATCCGTCTGTTCCAAGCCCTGTAAGAATCCCTCTGTGAACCAGCTCCATGGTAGGAGGGCATCCGCAGGCATTGCCCATATTGGACTCCGGATTGTGTACCACCATGGTGTGGGTGTCCCGGATCAGATCCATCTCATGGGCATTGATATAAATACAGTGCCCCAGCAGCGTCTTCTCCCCTAAAATGCTCATATCCATCAATCGATCCACGATTCTCTTCCCATACTTTTTCAGGCAGTCATGGAGATCCTCGATCCCCTCTGCCACATGGATATGGTATCCTGCCTCTGCCGGCTTATGGGCTGCCGCCAGCTCCATGGTGGCGTCGGATATGGTAAACTGTGCGTGCATTCCCATCATTCCCGCCAGCATATCCGTGTCATCCTTCAATGCATAGCGGATAAACTCTGCATTCTCCATCACGGCTTCCTTCGCCTTGTCCATGCCGTCCCGGTCGGAAATCTCATAGCAGAGGCAGGCCCTTATCCCCAGCTCCTTTGCCGCGTCGGCGATGGTAAACAGGCTGCCTTTGATCTGCCCGAAGCTTGCATGATGGTCGAAAATAGTGGTAACCCCGTTGCGAATACAGGAGATCATGGTATCCATGGCGCTGTATTTGGTCTGTTCCAGGGTAAGATGGCGATCTATGGTCCACCACTGGCCGTCCAGAATATCTAAAAATCCTTTGGGATTGTATCCCCTGATGCTAAGGCCCCTTGCCATGGCGCTGTAAATATGCTCATGGGTATTGATAAATGCAGGCATGATCACACCGCCCTTTGCATCTATATACTCTGCGCCTTTAAACCGTTCCTTTATCTCCTCATCCCTGCCTGCCGCCTTGATCCTGGTTTCGTCCATAGCAACCGCACCGTTTTCTATAAAAGGGCATTTCTCGTCTCGTGTAAATAATCTGCCGTTTCCTACTATTAACATTGTACACCTCCTGTTTTCTTTAAAAGTCCGCCGCCGGTTAGGCGGCATAAATTCAGGTATTCCAAGTGCGCCCAGCAGACTTTTATTCATGGCGGCACAGCTGCCTGCGGGCGCATGATGGTTTATTTTGCCTTCACCTTTGGAAGGAGAAGGTTAAGAATAATCGCCGTGATGGTAGCAAGAACCACGGGAGATTTGCCAAAAATAGTGGTAACCCAGTCCGGAAAGCTTGCCAGGGCCGCATTAGCCTGGGTGACTCCCATTCCCAATGCCACGGAGAGCCCTACAATCGTGGTATTCTGATAATCCATAGGCGCCGCCGTAATCAGCTTCACGCCGGTCATGGCAATGGAAGCAAATACGGAAACAGTAGCGCCGCCCAGCACACAGTTGGGAATGGTAAGCAAAACAGAAGAAAACTTGGGGATCAGCCCTGCAATCAGAAGAATCCCTGCTGCCAGGCCGAACACTCTCTTTGCCACCACCTTTGTGGAGGATACAATCCCTACGTTCTGGCTGAAGGTGGCTGTGGGCAGACCGCCAAACAATGCGCTGAAGATATTGCAGAAGCCGTATGCCACGATTCCTCCGTTTAGCTCCTCATCCGTAGGCATCCTGTCCATGCCTCCTGTCGTGGTGGCCGTAAAATCTCCGATGGCCTGGATGGAGTTAATGGCAAACAGAATGCCGATCGCCACACAGGCAGAGGGCTCAAAGACAAGTCCGAAGTGGAGCGGTTTCGGCAGCTGGAAGAAGGAAGCCTGGGCAACCGAGGCAAAGTCAACCATGCCGAAGCACAGAGATACTATATATCCGGCGATAATTCCTATTAATATGGAAGACAATTTCCATATCCCTTTTCCGTAGTGGTTCAGTGCCGTCACAATAATCAGGGTGATGAATGCTACGGTCCAGTTCTGCCAGGATCCGTACTGCTGGCTTCCCACACCGCCGGCCATGTAGTTGATAGCTGTGGGGTACAAGGAAAGGCCGATGGAAAATACCACGGTGCCGGTAATCAGCGGTGGAAAGAGTCTGCGGATCTGTTTGATAAAAATTCCCACGAAAACCGCGATGATACCGCCTGCAATCTGGGCTCCCAGGATGGTTCCCACGCCAAAGTCCCCGGCGATGGCCTGCATGGTAGGCACATATGCAAAGCTGATTCCCATAATAACCGGGAGTCCTGAGCCGATCCGCAGCTTTCCCTTTTTTAAGGGATACAGCTGCACCAGTGTAGTTAATGCTGACAGAACCAAAGCGGCCTGTATCAAGATAACAGAATCTTTATCGGAAAGCCCTCCGACACCCGCCACAATAATCGCCGGGGTAACACAGCCCACGATCATGGCTACCACATGCTGCAGCGCCAGCGGGAAGGATTGCCCCAGAGATGGCTTTCCGTTTAAGTCAAACAACAGAGCGGATGTATTCTCTTTTGCTCCTGCACTCATTATTATGTATCCTCCTTATTTACGGCAGCTTTTTTTGCTGCCTTTCCTTCTTCATTTAAGTCCGTTCCTTATAGGTAAATATCAAGTCTCACATGAAGCTGTGTTTAAATAAATGAGAACCTTTCTTCCTTAACCATATTGGCTTATGATTCAGGGAGACATACCAACTGTGTCAGAAGATCCTGATTTTTTATCGTCCCCGGCAGCCCTGGCATCTTTAGCTGGGATCGCCGTTCTCATATATTATGACGATAATTTTTTAATTGCCTCTCTGCTTCTCTCATGCAATTTATACAAATCATTTCCCATTAGCCATATTTTATCACGCTTTTTGCAACAATGCAATAGCGAATGATAATTTTTTATTATAATAATAAATTTTTTCTATTTTCCTATTGCAATTTAAAAATCACCTGCTATAATGAAATCAGGGAGACAACAGAACAACAAACCAAACGTACTATTTTAAAGGAGGATGTATCATGTGTAACTCATCAGGGGCCCCGATTAAATGGACCCTCAACAGGATTCCGAAAAGCGACGACAGGCAGCTTCAGAACATGTCCCTTGAGGAGATGGGAAAGGCAAGCAATTTCCACAAAAGCTTTCCTCAGTATGCTGTCACTCCGCTGACCCGCTTATCTGACCTTGCAGAATATTTAGGTCTGAAACGTCTCTATGTTAAGGATGAATCCTATCGGTTCGGCCTGAATGCATTCAAGGTATTGGGCGGTTCCTACGCCATCGCAAGGCATATCGCCAAAGAGCTTGGCAGGGACGTAAGCGAAGTTCCCTACAGCGTCCTGACCTCCAAAGAGCTGAGAGATGATTTCGGCCAGGCAACCTTCTTCACCGCCACAGACGGAAACCACGGACGGGGTGTGGCGTGGGCCGCCAACAAGCTGGGACAGAAATGTGTGGTGCGGATGCCAAAGGGAACCACACAGACACGTCTTAAAAACATTGCAAAGGAAAATGCAACGGTTACCATCGAAAACCTTAATTATGATGACTGTGTCCGCATGGCTGCCAGGGAGGCTGCCCAGACTCCAAGGGGAATCATGGTTCAGGATACGGCATGGGAAGGGTATGAGGAGATTCCTACCTGGATTATGCAGGGATACGGCACACTTGCATCGGAAGCGGATCAGCAGCTGGAGGCGGACGGCGGTCGTCCCACCCATATCTTTATCCAGGCCGGTGTAGGCTCCCTGGCCGGGGCGGTGATCGGGTATTTTGCAAACCGTTTTAAAGAGAATCCTCCGATTATGGTTGTTGTGGAGGCCAATGCGGCTGACTGCCTTTACCGTTCCGCCATGCAGGCTGACGGCAGCCGGGTGAACGTGACCGGTGATATGCTTACCATCATGGCCGGACTGGCCTGCGGGGAGCCGAACACGGTTTCCTGGGATATTTTAAGGAATCATGCGGATGCATTTGTTTCCTGTCCTGACTGGGTAAGCGCCAACGGCACCCGCATCTACGGAGCGCCTGTAGGCAGGGATGCGCGGGTGATTTCCGGAGAATCCGGATCCGTAACCTTAGGCCTGGTTCATGCGCTGATGACCAATCCTCAGTATAAGGATCTGAAGGAGGCGGTGAAGCTGGATGAAAATTCTCAGGTTCTTCTGGTCTCTTCGGAAGGGGATACAGATCCTGACCGCTACCGCGAGATTACCTGGGAAGGCTTATGCGGAACGGAGAAGAAGCCGTTTGAGGGCCTGTAAAGGGTATCTGAACTGTTACAGCAGAGCAAAAAAGGAATCCAGAGAGTTACAGAGAATGCCTGCCGTGATGGCTGGGTGCAGTTTGACTGTGTGAACGTGAAATGAAAATACATATTAATTAAGGAGAGTGTTGTTATGTTGGATTTTGGAAAGATTAAAGAAGCCGCACAGGGCTACAGTGCAGACATGAATGCATTTTTACGGGCTATTGTAAGAAACCCGGGGGAGAGCTGCGATGAGAAGGCACATATTGAGACTATTGCCGCGGAGATGAAGAAGGTGGGGTTTGATGAGGTTCAGATTGACCCTCAGGGCAATGTCATCGGGTATATGGGCGACGGCGAAAGGATTATCGCCTACGATGCACATATTGATACGGTTGGAATCGGGAATATTGAAAACTGGGATTTTGACCCCTATGAAGGGTATGAGAATGAGACGGAGATCGGCGGTCGGGGTGTTTCCGACCAGTGCGGTGGGATTGTCTCTTCTGTGTATGGAGCCAGGATTATGAAGGATCTGGGACTGATTCCGGAAGGATGTAAGATCATGGTGGTGGGAACGGTTCAGGAGGAGGACTGTGACGGCCTTTGCTGGCAGTATATTATCAACGAGGATAAGGTTCGTCCAGAATTTGTGGTTTCTACGGAGCCTACGGACGGCGGTATCTACCGGGGACAGAGAGGGCGCATGGAGATCCGTGTGGATGTGAAGGGAATTTCCTGCCATGGTTCTGCTCCTGAGAGAGGGGATAATGCGATTTATAAGATGGCTGATATTCTTCAGGACATCCGGGCTCTGAATGAGAATGACGCGGAGAATGGAACGGAGATTAAGGGGCTGGTGAAGATGCTGGATCCTAAGTACAACAAGGACTGGGAGGAGGCCAGGTTCCTTGGACGGGGGACGATTACGGTTTCTCAGATTTTCTATACTTCTCCAAGCCGGTGTGCGGTTGCTGACTCCTGCGCGGTTTCTCTGGATCGGCGCATGACCTTTGGGGAGACCTGGGAAAGCTGTCTGGATGAGATTCGTCAGCTTCCAAGCGTCAAGAAGTATGGGGATGATGTAAAGGTTTCTATGTATAATTACGACAGGCCTTCTTATACAGGGTGCGTGTATGAGATTGAGTGCTATTTCCCAACATGGGCGATTCCTAAGGATCATAAGGTGACGAAGGCCCTGGAGGCTGCTTATATGGGGCTTTATGGGGAGAAGCGAATCGGTGCGCCGGAGACTCTGGAGATGAGGCAGGCACGTCCTTTGACGGATAAGTGGACGTTCTCTACCAATGGGGTCAGTATTATGGGGAGAAACGGGATTCCCTGTATCGGGTTTGGACCTGGAGCGGAGGCTCAGGCACATGCACCTAATGAGAAGACCTGGAAACAGGATCTGGTTACCTGTGCGGCGGTGTATGCGGCTTTGCCGGGGGAGTATTTTAAGTAGGGGGTGGCGGAAGGGCCGCCCGGAGAGGGGATTCTGTCATTTCCTCCCGGGCACGCTCGCGCTACGTGAAGAGCGTAGCGGTACATAAGGCGCTAAAAGACAGCGCCTAAGTACCGACGGTCTTCAAGTACCCTGGAGGAAATGACAGAATCCCCTCTCCGGGCTACGTTTTCGCTGGAGGTAGGTGATATTGTTGTATCTGCTGTGTTTTCTCCAGAGGCAGGTGATGTATTCGTATCAGTTGTGTTTTTGTTGGAAAGCGGCCTGAATTATGAAGGCTGTGTTCTTACTATTGATGACTGGAGGTCATTTTCCTTCTGGTTATGGCAATTTAGGGCTCGTAGTTTTTGAATGAAGTAGTTTTGATTCAGCAAATTTTAGAATAGAAAAGGAGATTATGTTATGAAGACATTACAGGATTATATTGATAAGTTAAATAAGTTGAATTTTAAGGAGATGTACAACGGGGATTTCTTCCTGACCTGGGAGAAGACGGATGAGGAGCTGGAGGCTGTTTTTACGGTTGCGGATGCGCTGCGGTTTATGAGGGAGAATAATATTTCTACCAAGGTGTTTGAGAGTGGTCTGGGGATTTCTTTGTTCCGTGATAATTCTACGCGTACCAGGTTCTCTTTTGCTTCTGCCTGCAATTTACTGGGGCTGGAGGTTCAGGATCTGGATGAGGGGAAATCTCAGGTGGCTCATGGGGAGACGGTTCGGGAGACTGCCAACATGATTTCTTTTATGGCGGATGTGATCGGGATTCGGGATGATATGTATATTGGAAAGGGTAACAAGTATATGCATGAGGTTGTGGATGCGGTTACCCAGGGGAATAAGGACGGGATTCTGGAGCAGAAGCCTACTTTGGTGAATCTGCAGTGTGATATTGACCATCCCACACAGGCTATGGCGGATATGCTT
Source organism: uncultured Hungatella sp. (assembly GCA_910585435.1). Lineage (GTDB taxonomy): Bacteria > Bacillota > Clostridia > Lachnospirales > Lachnospiraceae > UBA3402. Next base: position 12,623 of record CAJUEJ010000029.1, read on the forward strand.
CATATTATTCATGAGTTTGGCGGTGTGGAGAATCTGAAGGGGAAGAAATTGGCTATGACCTGGGCGTATTCGCCTTCTTATGGAAAGCCTCTCTCGGTTCCTCAGGGTATTATCGGGTTGATGACACGGTTTGGTATGGATGTGGTTCTGGCTCATCCGGAAGGGTATGAGGTATTCCCGGAAGTTGAGGAAGTGGCTGCTGCCAATGCCAGGAAGTCTGGCGGTACATTTACCAAGACCAACAGTATGGCGGAAGCGTTTAAGGATGCTGATATTGTATATCCCAAGAGCTGGGCTCCTTTTGCTGCTATGGAGAAGCGGACGGAGCTGTATGGCAACGGGGATACGGAAGGGATTAAGGCTCTGGAGAAGGAGCTGCTTGCACAGAATGCGCAGCATAAGGACTGGGCTTGTACGGAGGAGCTTATGGCTACTACCAAGAATGGGAAGGCTCTTTATATGCACTGCCTGCCAGCGGATATCTCCGGGGTAAGCTGCAAGGAAGGGGAAGTGGATGCTTCTGTGTTTGACCGTTACAGGGATCCGCTGTATAAGGAGGCCAGCTTTAAGCCGTATATTATTGCTGCCATGATTTTCCTGGCTAAGTTCGCGGATCCGGCGGATGTGCTTAAGAAGCTGGAGGAGAAGGGAACTCCCAGAGTGTTTAAATAAGCTTTGGGACCGGATGATGGGGAAAGGAACAGGAATGATGTCGAAAAAGAAACGTGTAGTGATTGCCCTGGGCGGAAACGCCCTTGGCAACACCCTTCCGGAACAGATGAAGGCCGTCAAGATTACGGCAAAGGCAATCGTGGACTTGATGGAGGAGGGCTGTGAGGTGGTTGTGGCCCATGGAAATGGTCCACAGGTTGGTATGGTTAACAATGCTATGATCGCTTTGACTCATGAGGATGTGAATCAGCCTAATACGCCTCTGTCAGTCTGTGTGGCTATGAGCCAGGCATATATTGGGTATGATCTGCAGAATGCTCTTCGGGAGGAAATGTTGAACCGGGGAATTGGCAATGTACCGGTGGCTACTATGATTACCCAGGTGCGGGTGGATCCGGAGGATCCGGCTTTTGACTCGCCGTCTAAGCCTATCGGCAAGTTTGTGTCTAAGGAACAGGCAGATATGATGGAGGAGAAGTTTAATTACATCATGAAGGAGGATTCCGGGCGGGGATACCGCCGCGTGGTGGCTTCTCCCAAGCCGGTGGAGATTATTGAGATCGGGACTATACGCAATATGGTGGAATCCGGAGATCTGGTGATCGCCTGCGGCGGCGGCGGAATTCCGGTTATTCGCCAGGGCAATCATCTGAAGGGCGCCAGTGCTGTGATTGATAAGGATTTCGCCAGCTGCCTCCTTGCCAAGGAGCTGGACGCGGATTTTCTTATTATTCTTACGGCTGTGGAGCAGGTGGCGCTGAATTTCGGTAAGCCGGATGAGAAATGGCTTTCAGATGTGCCGGTTGATGAGGCCGAAAAATATATTGCAGAGGGGCATTTTGCTCCTGGTTCTATGCTGCCTAAGGTACAGGCTGCCGTGGATTTTGCCTCTTCCAAGCCGGGACGCAGGGCTCTGATTACCTTGCTGGAAAAATCCAGGGAGGCAGTTCAGGGGAAGACCGGGACGATGTTTCATCTGTAAGCCTTATCCACTGAGGGTATGAAAACATTTGACGGAGAGAATTTCCTTCACTTCTTATTCATGTTTTGTGCTGAATATGTAAGGGATGGGGGATTCTCTTTATTGTTTGGAGCTTTATGAAAGCTTTATTCCATTCTGATCCATATAATCTTTTATTGTTGTGATTTCCTCCATTTACGCTTATAATGGTTGTGTAAAATAAAGTTTTTTTACAAAAACAGCCAAGAGGAGCCAGGATGAGTCATTCAAATATCTCTCCATTTGTGAAATGGGCAGGCGGGAAACGCCAGTTATTGCCGCAGATCAGGGAACGTATGCCAAAGGAATATAACAGGTATTATGAGCCGTTTGTAGGCGGCGGTGCGGTAACCTTTGAGCTGCTGCCTTCCAATGCTTTGATTAATGATATCAATAAAGCTTTGATCAACGCATACCGGCAGATATGCCACCGTCCGGAAGCATTTTTAGCCGAAATCAACAGGCTTGACTCGGAGATGTGGGAGGACGGGAAAAAGTATTTCTATTTAAAACGGGAAGCTTACAATGATAAGCTGATGAAATCTGTCTATGATGTGGAATTGGCTGCATTGTTTGTATTTATAAATAAGCATTGCTTCAACGGATTATACCGGGTGAACGGGCAGGGGCTTTTTAATGTTCCCTATAACAACAGCCGCAGGCTTTCTGCTGACAGGGACTCTATTATGGCGGTCTCTGCATTCCTGAAAAGCGTAACCATAACAGAAGGGGATTTTGAAGTGGCATGCGCAGGCGCCGAAAAAGGGGATTTTGTATTTTTTGACAGTCCGTACGCGCCTTTGAATCCCACCTCCTTTGAGTCCTACACAAAAGAAGGGTTTGATATCGAAAGCCACAGACGCCTGGCCAGATTGTTTGATACATTGACGGCAAAGGGCTGTTACTGCATGCTGACAAATCATAATACGGAGCTGATACATGAATTGTACGGCAATAAAGGCTATGGGATGGATGTGGTAAGCGTAAAGCGGATGATCAATTCAGATGCAACTCATCGTGTAGGGGAAGAAATTATTATATGCAACTATTAAATAACGATTAAGCTCATACTAATTTTCAAATTATCTGCTTGCCAAATGGGGGGTTAGTATTTATAATCTCTTTAGAATATTTTCACATAAGGAGGGAAATTAGTATGAGTAAAAATTTTGATGCCATACGTGACGCCCGGACATTGGGTGTCCCAAGAATGTTATTGCTTGGTTTGCAGCACATGTTCGCAATGTTTGGCGCAACGATCCTGGTTCCGATTTTAGTCAACAGTTATTTTCAGGGAGAGGGTTTATCTATTCAGGTGACTTTATTTTTCGCTGGTATAGGAACCCTCTTTTTTCATGTCTGCTCCAAGCTGAAGGTTCCTGCATTCCTGGGCTCCTCCTTTGCTTTTTTAGGCGGCTTTGCCACAGTGGCGGAGCTGGATACAGGGATTTTTGCAGGTATGACTTACGGTGAAAAGCTTCCCTATGCCTGTGGCGGTATCGTGGTTGCCGGCCTGCTGTATCTGATTCTTGCACTGGTGATTAAGCTTGTGGGAGTGAAACGGGTTATGCGCTTTTTGCCGCCTGTGGTTACCGGCCCTATTATCATCTGCATCGGTTTGAGCCTGGCGCCTTCTGCGGTAAACAACGCTTCTTCCAACTGGTTCCTGGCGATTATTGCGCTGGCTGTTATTATTGTGTTTAACATCTGGGGGAAGGGTATGTGGAAGATCATTCCTATCCTGCTGGGTGTGGTGATCTCTTATGGGGCTGCCCTGATCATGAACATTGCAGGGTTTACCAATGCAGACGGAAGCGCGATTCTGGACTTTTCCGGTGTGGCCGTGTCTTCTTTCGCAGGGCTTCCGCCCTTCCAGCTTTGTAAATTCAATCTGACCGCGATTCTGGTGATGGCTCCTATCGCACTTGCAACCATGATGGAGCATATCGGCGATATTTCCGCTATCTCCGCAACGGTTGGGGAAAATTTCATCGAAGATCCCGGCCTGCACCGCACCTTGATCGGCGACGGCCTGGCTACTTCCCTCTCCGCCTTGTTCGGCGGTCCGGCCAACACCACCTACGGGGAGAATACAGGCGTGCTGGAGTTAAGCGGTGTCTATGACCCCAAGGTGATCCGCCTGGCTGCCCTGTATGCCATCATACTCAGCTTCATCCCCAAGATGTCTGCCATCATCGGATCTCTGCCTTCTGCTATTATCGGTGGAGTCAGCTTTATTTTATACGGAATGATCTCTGCTATCGGGGTGAGGAATATTGTTGAGAATAAAGTGGATTTTACAAAATCACGAAACCTGATTATCGCGGCTGTGATACTTGTATGCGGCTTGGGCTTCTCCGGCGGGCTCACCTTCACAGTAGGCGGCACATCCATCACACTGACATCCCTTGCTATCGCGGCTCTGGCAGGCATTATCTTAAATGCAATCCTGCCAGGCAATGACTATACTTTTGGCGAAAATCCACACGGAGATATCAACAGAGGAGTCAGCTTTAATCCACAGCCTAAGAAGAAAAAATAGACAGTATCAACAAAGGAGAGAGCAGCCTGCGGGGCGATGCTCTCTCCTTTGTTTAAATCCTTTTTCTAAGCTATCCGATACCTTTATTTCCCGTCAGATATGTCGCTTGTTACATCGGATTCTTCCTCATCACATAAATATGTACAGTACACGCCCCAATCCCATCTGTCAAAAAATCTTACATTCTCAATCACTTCACGCATATCCTCTTTCGAAAGCATGGTAAAATCAAGAATCTTCTCCCCATTCCTTTTCTCCCACTCCGGGTCTCTTACCGGTATGCCAAAGTACCCCTTTTTGCATGGAGCCAGCCCCTTCTTTTTCAGCTCCTCTCCAAGCCTTTTGAATATTTCGTTTTTTCTTTTCTGGGATTCAGATCCCGGCGACAGCCTTGCCGCCCTTATCTGACGACCATTTTTATCCCTTTTTACCTTCTCTTTCTTCCCGATCCCCAACGATGCCTCTGATACCGTATCTGCCTTTCCGCCATAAATCAGCAATAAATGCGTATGCTCAATTAATTCTTTTCCTGTAAAGCAGCCGCTAAATTCTATATCTTCCTGAAGCAGCAAAACGCTGTCTTTCACCTTCTCTAAAATAGACTCCTCATCACGTGAAGCAATATACTGAAGCATTTTACTTTTGTTAACATTTTTCATTTCAAATAGAATACTTATTTTATCTGTATCATTGCCTGCATAATACATAAAACCGTCGCAGGAATGGGCTTCTGGTCTTAGTTTCATCTTGAGGCAATCGAAGGAAATCGCACTTACCTGTTCACTTTCAGGGCTGGTTTCCCTTAACCATTCATTTTCTGCTTTCTTCTGCTCATAATCTCTGCTTTCTTTCATTGACTCCAGTTTACGCAAGGATGTCGGCAGGGAAATCATGTAAAGATTCGAGAAAATCTTTTCATCCTCATATTCTGCTATTTCCTCTTCCTCCAACAGTTTTTCAAGTTTTACACTGATATCTATCACTCCTCTTCATATCCGTATAATTCATCTATCTCATCCTGCAGCTCTTCAAATGCGGCAGACAATTTCTCATATACTTCTGTCATTCCATATTCACTGTTTATCACATTTTTGATACTATGCTGTCCATTGGAATTTCTTGATACATAGTAAACATTCAGATTACTCATACTGTCATATTTGTCTGAAAAACACTCCAGAGCCCTCATAAAATATGGACTGTGTGTTGTTATAATCAGCGTCAGATGATATGCCTTTTGAAGGAGGACAAGGGCTCTCGCGTATACTATCTGCCATTGAGGGTGGAGATTAATCTCCGGCTCATCTAAAATCAATATGTCACTTTTCTGTATGGCTCCAAGCCTGACAGCGTATTCAAGGAACGCAAGAGCCTTTACTCCTGTAGAAACGTTTTGCGGATAAAGGCTCTCCTTTATTCCGTTTTCTTTAAACCGGATTCCCTCTTTTACATAATATTCCGCCTGCCCGTTCATGGCATTTTGAAGCATAAGAACAACCTCCTCTGCTTCTTTGGGAATTTCATTATCAAGAAACGTCTGCCCTATGGAGTAGTTCAGCACCCCCGCTTTTGCGGGAAAAATATTCATAAATGTATTGGGAATCATCAGCCGTCTGAGTCCTTCCCGTCCATTTCCAAAGGTTCCTATCTCATCGAAAATTTTGGGAGATTCAATAAAATACACACCGTTTTCAAATCGGATGGGAGCAGATATAATACTTTCCACACGTGACATCTTTAAAACATTTTCCCGCTGTTTTTCATATAATATAATTTCACTGCAGGACTGATCCTCTGTCACATACTGCCCTTTAAAGCAGGAGGTAAATGAATTTTTAATATAGTTAGCCTGAAGGGCGGCCTCATCCAGCTCGATATTGTCAATATCCTTTAATACAGCTTCTACCCATGTATCCAAATACTTTTTGTTTTCATCAATCAGCTGCTGCACATCATTTTTCTTGTATAGTGCTATATAATACCTGTAATACTCTGTAAGACGATGATGCACCTTTTGATCACCGAATATCTGGTAGTCTTCAATTTCAGCTAAAAATTCTTCATCACTGCTTAATTGGTTTAGCAGCCTGTCAGCCCGGCTTGTCCTGCGTCTGGCTGCATCTGTATGTGACAGACAGAATTCCTCCAAAGGCAGGCTGTTCTTTTCCATAACCTTCTTCAGGCTTGCCCTGCACCGCGAAAAATATATATCTTTCCATTGATTCATTCCACGCAACATCGCAAATACAGTTTTGCCGATTGTGCTTTTTCCGGTATTATTTTCGCCTGCAATGACTGTGATTCCCTCTAAGTCAATGACTGCCTTCTCAATTTGTCCGACATTTTTTATCTCAATTCTCATCTACGCATCTCTCCAGCTAATCTCTATAGTTGCAGCTTTTTTTCACAATTCCATAGTTTCGAACCTGTTAATACCATTATAACACACTTTTATCCTCCTCAAACAGGTTTCGTATACCTGCACCGCGGAAAATTGCAGCATCCATAGAACGGGCCGAACTTTCCGCTGCGTTTTATCAGCTGGCCGCCGCATCGGGGGCAGGCCTCTGTATCCGAGAGCAATGAGCCTTTCTTCTTCATCAATGCCCCCATGTTCTCATAGCACTTCTGATTCATCACACAATCGTTCAGAGCCCGGTGAGCGCCTTCCGTGCTGATATGAAAATGCTGGGCCAGGTCTGTCAGGCGGTGATGGGGCAGCTCTCTCAGACAGCTTCTGGCCATATACAGTGTGTCAATATAATCATTGCTTATGTCCTTTTCGTAAATCTCCTCCATGGCACAGTTTAAGAATTTCATATCAAAGGTGTGGATATTATGCCCCACCAGAACCTCCCCGCCTATAAAGGCAAGAAACTGTTCCAATGCATCCTTTATGGCCGGTGCATCCTTTACCATCTCATCCGTAATCCCGTTGACCTGGGAAGCTGCCGCAGGAATCCGCCGGCCGGGATTTACCAGAGTGGAGAAACGCTCTTCCACCTTTCCCTTTTTTACCTTCACAGCTGAAATCTCGATAATCCGGTCTGTTGCAGGGTTTAATCCCGTGGTCTCCAAATCAAATACCACATAATCCGGTCTGTATCCTGACAGACGTTTTCCTCTCTTTTGTTCTTCCATTTTTCCTTTGTCTGCTCCTCTTCCTGCCACAGTCTTTCAGGATCCTTTGCTGCTTTTTGCTTCACCTGCTTCCTGACTGCTGCTTTTTATCATACCGCTAATCTGTACATTGTTATTAGTAGTATACTTCAAAAAGCCGCTTCCCTCAATCCCCTTTTGCAGCAGTTCACCATCTGTCTGAAAAAACAAGATGTTTAAGCAATTTTCCACCATAAAAAGGGCCGCCAAAAAACAATTACGTTCTTCGACAGCCCTTAGGAGGGTCAATTTTATGGTAAATCCTCATGCCGTTTCATCGGCGCCACCTATAAATGAAGGGGGCCTGTAAACCCGGCGGCTACTCCGAAAGCGCCATCTTGGCTCCCCCGTAGATACCGGCCATGTTCCCCAGAGTGGCCCGCAGGACCTTTGCGTCCTTCACGGCATGAAATGCATAGTTCCTGTAATTCTTTTCTACAATATCCATGAGAATATCTCCTGCTGCCGCCATGCCGCCGCCGATGACGAAGGCCTCCGGGTTCACCACACAGGCCAGGGCTGCCAGGGCATTGCCCAGATACTCTCCGAACTCCTCCACCACACACAAAGCAGCCTTGTCCCCTTCTCTGGCGGCATCAAATACATCCTTGGCGGAAAATGCCTTATTTCTGTCCACCAGGCTGTCTGCCTCCTGATGAGATGCAAAGTACCGCTTCATCAGCCTTACCACGCCGGTAGCGGATGTATACTGCTCCAGGCACCCTTTATTTCCGCAGCTGCAGCTTTCCGTCTCCGTAAGGTTCACATGCATATGCCCTACTTCCCCGGCCGCCCCGCTGCAACCTGTCAGGATCCGCTGGTTTAACACAATACCTGCCCCCACACCGGTTCCCAGGGTAAGCAGCACCAGGCTGTCGCAGCCTTTTCCGCCGCCCTGCCACATCTCCCCCAGAGCCGCCACATTGGCGTCATTTCCTACCTTTACAGGAAGTCCCACCAGATCGGACATAACCTTGGCCGCATGGAAAACACCCCAGCCTAAATTTACGCACTTCAGCACCAGCCCTTCCTCTGTCACAGGCCCTGGTACACCCATGCCGATTCCTTTTACCTCTTCCAGCGAAATCTCCTCTTCTTTCAGCTTCTCTTTGACAGACAGGGCAATATCCCCTAATATATGGCTGCCCTCATCTTCTGTTCTGGTAGGGATCTCCCAGGTCTTAACAAGTGTTCCGTCGCTTTCGAACACTCCTATCTTGACTGTAGTCCCTCCGATATCCACACCGATTCCATATGATTTCATAAATACGATTCCTTTCTCTCAGCTTCCCTGTATATGGTTTCGCGCCCCACTATCCCTGGTCAGTTTGCGGATCCAGTTTCCGTAGTTAACCATGATAAAGGCCGGAATACATTTAAACACCTGATCCGCATTAAGACAGCACACCACAACCACAGGGGAGGCCTTAACCACAAAAGCCATAACCAATGACAGGGGCACTACAATACACCAGATACTGACAAGATCCATCTTCAGCACAAATCCTGTGTTTCCTCCCCCTTTGATGATGCCTGCATTGACAGGCATCTGATAAGACATGCCTGCACAGACCACGCTCAGTACCATCAGAAAGGCATTGGCATACGCCATGGCGCTTTCACCCAGCCGGTACATGGAAAGCACAGGAATCCGGAGGAAAAATAAGGTAACTCCCGAGACAATACCGATTCCCACAAAGATTTTCTGAAGCTTCCGGGCATACAGCTTCACCAGATCCAGCTGGCCGCTGCCTATGGTGGTTCCGATGAGAACTGACGCTGCCCCTGCCGCTCCCACCGCCCCGGATTTGACTAAAAGAAACAGGGTGGAGGCCGCTGAGTTGGCTGCGATAGCTGCAGCATCCATATGCCCCAGCACCGCAGTCTGCAGCGCTGTATTGATTCCCCAAAGTCCCTGGGTCACCAGCAGAGGAAGTATTACCTTCCGGTAATCTCCCGTCATGGTTTTGGAAGTCTTTTTGTAAGCATCCAGCCTAAAGGGAAGCCCGCCTCCCTTTTTCGCCATATAAATAACCACTGCCGCCGCAAAACGGAGGGAGGCGGCCAGGATATTTCCCGCCGGGCCTGCCTCCTTTTTCCCCCAATACTGGCTTGCCAGAATCACCACGCCTTCTCCCAGGGCAACCAGAATCTGCTGAAACACAAACTGTATCTGATTCACCGCAGCCACGCCGGAAAGGGCGATTTCCCCGTAGGCGCCCAGCATCATGTTGTCCGCCAGGTTGACGCTTATGGTCACCACATTTTGCAGCACCAGAAGCACATACATGGAAAAAAACTGTTTATAAAAACCTTTCATTATTTGGAATATTTGGCAATGAGCCGGCTTAACATCTCATGATGGCGGCGCACTTCTTCCACCTCGTCAGCCAGATAGGCAACGCCTCTGTCCTGCTGGCATCTCTGTCCTTCATACTCAGAGTCTATGTAACCGTCAAACCCGTTCTCACACAGAATACGGATAGGATCCTCATAGTTAATGCTCTTGTCCTCATAGCATCCAGGCTGTCCTTCAATCTCCGTCATCTGATAGAATTTTCCGTGGAAGCTGACAATATACGGAATAATATCAATCAAATCCTCCGGAACCGCAGAAGATTCCTTCAGGCCGAAACGCTCTACCAGGCCGTAGCCCATGTTGTTTCCAGGGAACTTCTCATTCATCAGATCGAACAGCTCGTCAAAGGTGTAAGAGAACCGGTTCTCCAGAATCCAGTCAATGATCTCCGGATGTGCGCTGTGGCGCTTCTCATAATCAATGCTGATCTGGGTCGGGGAATGCTGGAAGATTCCGAAGTCAGGCACCAGCCCCACATGCTTGCTTCCCGTCCTCTGTGCCAGCTCGATGATCTGATCCGCCATGCGGTAATCCAGAGCCGCCGCCATTCCCTTGGTAGGTCTGGGTCTGTCCTCTCTCAGCTTAATGGGAAGAGGTGCGTGAATCTCTTTGCCGATGCGCACATTATACTTTTCAGCCGTATCCAGTGCCATCTCAATCACGTCAATGGGAACCAGGCACAGGCAGCGTACATTCTTAAATCCCAGCTTTGCAGCAATCTTAATATCATTTTTCAGACGCTCTGCCGCCTCTTTATGGGTCATCACGTGATCCCTGAACTGATGAACATCCATGTAGATATCCATAGTCACCGCATTCATATCATACCGGGCCATAAAGTTGTTCCAGTCAAAGATAAACTGCTCAGAAGGGAATGGATAATCACGGATAACCGCCTCATCGATAATCTCGATACCATCACATTTTAAGTTGTCATGTACCTCCACAATCTGATCTTTCCAGCTCATCTGTTTAAAAAACTGAGCCTGCTGGTAGCTGTATAAGGAAACGCCTCTCTTTATCATATTCTTCTTCTCCTTTTCTCTCTTGTGTACTCTCGAAGCCTTTTTGTACCTGATTTTGATTCCCAGAGTACATTCTTCTATAGTTCCTGGATCATGCCTGCTGAAGCTTTAAACGGAATTCACAGACAGAAGCCGTTTTTCCTGCACCTGCGCCTGTCCCCGGTTCCGGCGGATTTTTCACCCACGCCTCATCCCAGGGCATGTATCCGTACTGGGCCAGGATGGACTGCTGCAATCCTATTACATGCTCGCCAGGAGCCAGGCCTCCCTCTTTCTCCACATACACATATCCTTCATCGTCATAATTCCAGTGCTCCCAGACACAGGTCTTGATCTCCTGAAAATCTCTGGGCGCCTTGCCGTTTATCTCAAACTTCTGCACCTCTCTGGGGTATACCACACCGTCGCACTCCACATAATACCCGTTATGAAGAGACAAAAAGCATCCCCGGTAGTCTGCAATACGCACCGCAAACTTAAATCCGACAGGTTTTCCCTCCCGATACACGTTTTCCAGGCTGTTTTCCCGAATCAAAAAATTGTCAAACATCTTACATCCTCCTCTTTATATTTTTAATCTGTTCCCGGAATCCCTCCTCACCTGATTTCAGCTGCAAAATTCCAGCCGCAAAAAACGGTGCAAAAAACTTCCGGGAGTATATCTCTCTGTCATAGGTGTCTATAGCATAGGCGTCAGATGAATCAGCTGGATCTCATTGGCCTGCATCAGGGACCGGAATGAAATCTCCCCGTCCTTTGTCTGACAGACTTCTGTCTGCATCCTGGATACGGACACAAGCTTCAGATACTCGATCTCCTCCAAATCCACACTCTCCACATAACCCATTTTCGCCCATTCGTCAAATACACTTCCCGCCTCCTGGTTCACATAATACCTGCGCAGGCGGTACGCATCCGCTTTTAACCTGCAAAGGGTGAAATCAATCTGCAGCTGACGGCTGCCGAAATAGGACAATATCTTCTGAGGCCTTCCCCGATCTGCGCTGTCAAGATAGTAGTCAAAGTCCGGCGGCTGCATGTTGTGGCAGACGATAAAATAGCTTCCGTGATTGGTAGAGGTTATCATATAATTGTCGCCCTTTGCCACCAGATTCCTGGCTAACCGGCTCATAAAATTCAACGCATAGAAGGCTGGTTTCCGTATCCCGTCCCTGCTTATAAGCCCGCTTCCCCCGTTTAAGCATCCTACAAAGTCAAAATACTCGTCGCTCCGGTCCGTATTCCCCCAGTAGGCTATACAGGCTGCCTCATCGGCCGCGGCAATAAGGTTCTTCATCAGATAAGCCCCTTTGTAGCAGGTGTCATTAAGCCAGTCCCTTCCGGAGATGGACAGGTTCCATTCCGTCACATACAGCTGATCTACCCCGTATCCATAGCCAGCCAGCAGAGTCTTTAGAGACCCCAGCTCCCGCTCCACAAAATTCTCATCCACCACTTTATTGCCGATCAGGTTCCTCTCTCTCCCATAAGGGTACAGGCTGACAGAGAGGAAATCCAGCCGCATATTCTCCTTCTGCCCGTTTTTCAGATAGGACTCAATGGCAGCATTGGCGTCGTATACATTAAACCCCAGCCCTCCTATTCGGGCCTTGGGAACCAGGGATTTGATGCAGTCCCATTCCATCCGGAAGCGCTCCATCCACTCCGGCTCCACATCGGTCAGGTATATGTCCCTTCGATCCCACCAGCACTCGAACCTCCAGGTTTCCACTTCCCGTACCCCGTAGCGGCTGATACACTCTTTCATAAACCGGGTCAGCACCTTTTTATATCTGGCCAGATTGACAAAAGCTGCCGAATCTTCTGTCACAAGGCTTTTCAAATCCGGGTTCACCAGCTTCCTGGGCTTCTGCGCCAGGACTAAAAAAGGAATTATCTTGTTCTCCAGCATAAAATCCAGCATTTGGAACAAGGCGGAAAAATGAAAATTCCCTTCCCTCTCCAGATCGATCAGGTTCTCCTTGCAGAACAGGTTCCACACCCTTCCGTACATAAACCCCAGCTTCTGCTTCAGCTCCACTATATGTTCCTGAATATATCCCTGCCTCAGCTCCTCCGCCGGCCCTAAGTTCAGCACGTTCAGCCAGTTCCGGCGATACTCCCTGCGTATGCTTCCGTCAGCCGACGCCTTCAGCTTCCACCTGCCGTCCTCTTCCTCAAGAGGATTATCCTGAAAATACTGGCGTAGCAGGCTGGCTGTTTCAGACACGGAAATATCTCTGTTCTTCCTCTCCTGCTGCCTCAGAACCGTCTTTCTGTACAGGGAGGGCGTGGTCTCATACTTTTGCCGGAAGGCCCGGTTAAAGGAGGATAGGTTGGGAAATCCGTTGTCATAGGCGATCTTTGTCAGGGAAAAATCCGTATGAACCAGCTCGTCCACGGCATGATACAGCCGAATCTCATCCATATACTCCAGAAAGCCCATTCCCAGATGATGCTTAATATACTTTGACAGATAGGGCACAGACAGAAAAAACTTGTCCGCCAGAACCTGAAGGTTCAAAGGCTTTTCATAATTGGCCTGTATATAGCTTAATATCTCCTCCAGACGTCCCTCCTGGTTCTCCTCCTGATTCCAGGCCATATTCCAGACAGAAAAATTCTTGATCAAGCATTCCAGCACATCACAGCAATATCCGTATTCCCGGATCTTATCCAGGAAGCTGGTGTTGACACGGTAATGGAGGGTCCTTTTTAACAGCCCCCGCAGCTGGGACATGGCCGTCGATTCATGCTGAAGGGACGAACAGCTAAAGCTGATAATAGGGTTCTTTGTCAGTTCCGTGAGAAAATCCTTGGATATCTGAAACAGTACTGTAAGAGAGGTCCGATACTTGGAGTAGGTATGAGGCATGTTGGAATTGACCACCAGTATATCGCCGGTTTCCAGGCGGTAGAGCTTCCCCTCCATCTCGATCTGCAGCTGGCCGTCCAGGACATAGTACAGTCTGACTTCCTGATAGCTGCGCAGCTGGGTCTCGCTCTCGTCAATCACATCAATCTGCATGTCATATCCATACCTCATAACAGCCCTCCATTACAGTACATCCCTTTAATCAGACTGCCTTAATCAAATGCAACACTCTGTTTTGTCTTGGCAGATTTTCTCGCAGCTTCCATCAGCATCAGAATCCGTCTCACCTGTTCCGGTTTCACTACAAATTCTTCCTCGCCCCACAGGCCTTTAATAAAGTTATCAAAATACTGGATCTGTTCCGTATCCACCTCCGGCAGCTGTTCCAGTGCAATCACACCTGGCTCCGGCGGTCCGAAGGATCTGGTAGGCCCTCCTGCCGTCATGGTGATCTCCCCAGGTACATTGGTCAGCAGCCTGGTAGTCCGCACGATCTTTCCTTCCGGATGGAAACCGTCCACATACATGCTTCCCTTGTTTCCTCCGATGAACCAGTGGCGCTCAAACCATTTTTCCTTATCGCAGAGGAAATAGGTGCCAAGCTCCACCTCTCCCACGACCCCGTTCTCGAAGTTTAAGATGATCTTAAAATAGTCATCCACATCTTTATTAATCACGTTCCGCACATCTGCAAACACGCTGACAATTTTGGAATCCACCATCCATACCATCTGATCCAGCAGGTGTACGCCCCAGTCATACAGCATGCCGCCGCCAAACTCCGGATACACATGCCAGTCATGCATGTTGCCGTTAAATCCATACAGCTTTGTCTGTACAGTATATACATTGCCCAGGCTTCCATCATCATATACCTTCTTGGCCGTGCGGAAATCCTTATCCCATCTTCTCTGCTGATGGACAGAGAATTTTACGCCGCACTCCTTTACCACTTCCATCATCTTATCAAACTCTGCCACAGACAGGGCAGCCGGTTTCTCGCACAGAATATCCTTTCCAGCCCTTGCAGCCTTTGACACAGTCTCCAGATGGATATGATTGGGCACACTCACGATCACCGCATCTATGTTGGGATCCCCGATGAGATCATCCATCTGCCCGTAGACCTTTGCTCCTTCCGGAATATCATATAGCTGCTTCTCATTGTTGTCACAGACTGCGGTTACCTCTGCGTTATCCAGCTTCGCCAGGCTGCGGGCATGGTTGTGCCCCATAAAACCGTATCCGATGATACCGAATCTCACTTTTCTCTTCTCCATGATTAACCTCCTCGTGTGTTTTATAAATGATTCATTTATAAAACCAGTATAGAGATTTTTATGCCCTGTTTCTTTCTCATTCTTATTGGAATGCCTTGTTTTTTTTGCCCTGTTTTCCTTTCTTTACAGAAAAAGGCAAAAATCATAGCTGGATTTTTGCCTTTCTATTCCTACATCGCCATTCTTACGGATGATCCCCTTCCCCGGTATCCAAAAAAGTGTCCAAAAATATATGAAGCAGCTGGATCTCATCCGCTGCCATAGATGTCTCTATGGTCAGGCATCCTTCCAGGCTCTCCGCATAGTAGGTCTGAAAATGGGGCACACATACAGCTGACAGATATTCCTCTTCCAGTTTCCCGTAATCCTCCGGACTCCCTACCCGCAGCCATTCGTCAAACACACTTCCTGCATACCGGCTGACAAACAGCTTCTCCACCTTGTACCTTCCCCCTGGCACGCCAGAAAGGACAAACTCCAGACTTCGTCTGGCAGTTCCAAACATGGAGGCCATCTGGCTGCTGGGAATATCTTCTTTATATTCCCGATAATAGGCATCCTTAAGGGGAACCCAGTTGTTGCAGACAATGGTATAATTCCCGTCGCCGCCGGCAGTCACAATATGGTTCGGCCCTTTGGAGATCAGATACTTTTCCAGGCTGTTTAAAAATTCATAGGCATAATAAGACGGTTTGCAGATGCCGCTCCGGCTGATAAGGCCATTCCGCCCGTTTAAGAGGCGGACCGCGTCAAAAAAGTCCGCTGTCCGGTCTGTGTTGCCCCAGTGGGCCATGACCCGGATCCGGCCCAGAGAAGCCGCTGTGTTCCGAAGGATCCAGGCCCCCTTGTAGCAGCTGTCGTGAAGGAAATTGGTAACAGAAACTGACAGGTTCCATTCCGTCACATACAGCTGATCCCGGGTGTATCCATAGTCCTTCAGCAGCTTAAGCAGAACATCCAGCTCCTTTTCCACATAATCCGGATCCCGAATCAGCGGATTTTCCCCTTCCCGGCGCTCATAGGGGTACAGAAGAACCGATATGAAATCCGGATGGATCCGATCCTTTTTGCTGTACTTAAGATAATCCTTGATCAGGCGGTTGGAATCATATACATTAAAGCCAAAGCCCCCTATCTGGGAACCTGGGGAATACTCTTTGATAGCCTGGTACAGGATAGTGAAAATATTCCTGCATATCTGAGCCATGCCCTGCCAGGAGTCTGTCACATACCAGTTCAGCTCGAACTTCCACTGCTCCACCTGATTTTCCCCGTACCGCCTGATACAGTAGCGCAGAAACTGGCGGATCAGCTTTTCATACTGTCCGATGTCGGAAAATTCTTCGGCCCGTTCCCAGATTTTCAGAGGCACCTGGCCTGCGTTGGTCTGAAGCTGTGCTTCCTTAAATCCCATATCGCAAAACGGTATAATATGGTTCCTCACCAGGAAATCCAGAACCCGATCCAGACGGGAAAAATTAAATCCCTCCCGGGCATTGATATCCACAAACAGCTTGGGACTGAACAGCCCTCTGATACGGCCGTACTTAAAACCCAGATTTTTTTTCAGCCTGATAATATGCTCCTGTACGTCTCCCCGCAGCAGATCCTCAGCCTCTCCCAGATTCAGAACCTCCAGCCAGTTGTTTTCGCAGGGCTCCCGTCTGGCTGTATCTGCTTTTATCACAGACTTCTCTTCTTTTTCCTGCCAGATCTGCCTGCTCTCCAACTGATCCCTGGGCAGGGAAGCCTTTACTGTCTCCGCCAGTTTCCTTTCTTCCTCCTGCTCCTCCCCTTGTTTAGTCTCCTGTCTCTCCCGATTTATCTTATACTCTGACGGCATCATGCCGTAAACATCCTGAAAGGTACGCTGGAAGGAAGCCATGTTGGCAAAGCCGTGGTTTACCGCTGCTTTCAGAAAGGACTTCTCGCCTCTCTCCATCTCCTCCATGGTATACTGGAGACGGAGGCGGTTGACATAGGTATTAAAGCCGCAGCCCATGCGGTTTTTGATATACTTGGAAAGGTATGGGAGTGACAGTCCCAGACGGTCAGAAAGCTCCTGAAGGGTAAATTGCCTTCGGTAGTTGTTGTGGATGTATCTCTGTATATATTCCTCCCGATCCTCTCTGGACAACAGCTTTCCATGGGGAACCGGCAGAGTAAAATGTTCCAGCAGGCATTCCAGCACCTGGCAGTCGCATTCCACTCTTTTAAGACGTCCCAGAGGGCTGGTGTCAGCGGACAGGGACAGAGATTTCTTCAGATAAATCTGCAAAGCCGCATAGGGCCTGTGATCCTTTTTTCTGGAATCGCAGACAAAAGAAGTCTGAAACAAATCCACATAGTCTGATACGGCTTTCTCCGGTATGACAAATACCGCTGCCATGGTATCTTCCAAAAGCCTTACTGTCTCTTCCCTGAAGCTTCCCACCAGCAATAAATCTCCCGGCCCCAAAGCCTCTTCTTTTCCGTACAGGGTCAGTTTAGCACCCCCCCGTATCAGAAAATATAGCCGTATGTCTTTGTAAAACCGCCTAGGATCATAGGCGGGTGTCAGACGGTACCATGCCATCCTTGATCCTGCACTCATAAACCTCTCCTTTATCTTTGGCTGTTTTTCAGATTATATCATGATTCCTATTTGCTTCCAACTAAAAAATATGGAGGAGTGCTGCCTGACGGCAGCACTCCCGGTGTTTTACACGATAATCATCTCTCTTGCGGTAGACGGATCCTCGTCCATGCCTTCCTTCATGGTATCCAGCCTTGGAGGCAGATAGGAAGCGATCTCCCAGTAAATCACGTTTACCTTGTGATTGCCAGAAGCCAGCCCACCTGGTTTCTTTACCCGGATGTAGCATACGTCCTGAAGATGCCATTTCTGTCTCCAGTCCTGAAGCATCTCCTCATAGGTATACTCAATACCGTTTAAAACAAAGGTACATACATCGGGTCCAAATACTTCATCATCAATTTTTACATGCTTAAACCGGAACTGGGACAGCCAGGGGCCTCTGTAAGATACAAAGCGGATACCTACCTGGAACCCTTCTGTTTCTCCGTCTTTTACGATGTTACGGAATCCTTTGTATTGAATGTTTTCCATCTCTAACATAGGGCTAATCCTCCTTATTTGCCAAGAATATTTTTCATAAACAGCTGGTGGCGGCGAACCTGGGTGATGCAGTGGTTGATATCCGTCTTCTTCGGTCCCTCATACTCGGAGAGAAGATATCCATCCCAGCCGTGCTCAATCATGATGTCAATAACCTTTCTGTAAGGAATGGTAGTTTCCTCAAAGTCTTCGCTCATGTTGTAGTACTTGGCATGGCAGCAGTGTACATAGGGCAGAAGGGGAATAATGTCCTCAGGCTTGCTGGGATCCAGAGGCATAAACCGGGGTCTGTTCATTCCTTCTACTTCCTTGTCCTGGAATACGCCGAAATCAATGTTAAATCCAAAATATTTGGTCTTCTCTTTCTCGATAAACTCCACATAGTCCATGATCATCTTATCAGTCAGCTTGCTTGGGCTGTGGATCTCCGGCTGCATAACCACATTGTATTTCTCTGCATATGGAAGGGCTCTCTTAATCACTTCTCTCCAGTTGGGAACCGGGGTCAGAATCTCATCACATACGCTTAGCTTGGTACGCATGCAGGTAAAGCCCAGGAAATTAGCCAGCTTGATGTCACGGATCAGCTGCTCTAAGCATTCCTCCACAGAAGCTTCCCTGCCGGGAACCAGACGGCTCTCTACCCAGTGGCCATACTCTACAGGAACGATGCCATACCGGTCAACCAGGGCAAACCACTTGTCCAGCCATTTGTTGGAAGGATAGGGATAATTCTCGATGATGCCGTCCGCCAGAATCTCCAGTCCTACGGCACCCATATCCTGCATATGGATAAAAATATCTTCCAGATCCATGTTTACATCCATCATAGGATAAAAACAGTAGGTAGACAAACCCCTTTTTGGCACTTTCTTTGTCTCACTCATAATATATTTATTCCTCCTTGTTTTATGGAATCGGCACGCGGCGCTTTGCGCCGCCTGCCAGGTCGTCGGAACGATTCCAGTTGCGAAACTTCGTTTCACAAGCGTTCCTCCTCCTAAACAATCAATAATCTTCTTTCATTTACATGGTGTCCGAATTCCGGCATAATAATAGGGCTTTCCTCATCCGGATCCAGACGTTCCTGCATCACCGGAGGCATATAGGAAGATGTAAAGCAGAAGCCATACTTCAATTGATGATAGCCCTGTGCCAGTCCGCCTTCTTTTTTCACCTTCAGCACTGCCGGTGTTGTTACACCCCAGTGGGTTTTCCAGTCATCTTTCATTTCTTCATAGCTGTAATCCTCACCGTTAATATTCCAGATGATATCCTCTTTCTCAAACCGTTCTCCATCCACAAAAAGTGTTCCCGGTCTTAACTGGCTCAGAAAAACTCCTCTGTAATACGGAAGCCTTACTTTAAACTGGAATCCTGTAACAAGTCCATTTTCTTTGATATTTCTAAATCCCACTGACTGGATTACCTGTTTTTCCATCGTATGCCTCCTCCTTTAATCGCCAATACAGTTTTTCATCATAATATGATGTTTTCTGAGTGTCTGCCCGACTTCATAGCCGTCGTCGTATTTATCTGCGCCCTCATACTCGCTTAGCAGATATCCATCCCACTGATTATCTTTTAATATCTGTATAATCTCTTTATATGGTATGGTCGTCTCCTCGAAGTCATCGCTCATGTGAATGAATTTTGCATGACAGCAGTATATATATGGAAGCAGTGGAATCAGATCCTCTGGTACATTGGGAGTATAATTGGGATTTCTGAACTGCCCCTCTTTGAAACCTGTGCGGAATACGCTAAAATCTATATTCAGTCCGAAATTCTTCGTACCGGTTTCTTTAATAAATTCCACAAAATCTGTTACCATCTGGCTCTTAAGATTTGTCGGCGTATGGATTTCCGGGCACATTTGTATTCCCAGTTTCTCTGCCAGGGGCAAAGCCATCCGAATAATCTCTCTCCAGTTTTTGACCGGGTCAAGAGCATGTGTGATTACCGGCATCTTGGTTCTCATTACCTTAAAGCCAAGTCTGTGTGCCAGACGGATGTCTCTCTCCAGCATTTCACAGGCTTCCTCTGTAGTCAGATCTCTGTGGCCCAATACATGGGAATCAATCCAATTGCCATATTCCACCGGGATAATCTCATACTTATCACACAGACGGAACCACTTCTCCACCCATTCATCAGTAGGATAAGGATAATTCTCGATATGTGTATTTGCTAAAATCTCAATGCCATGGGCGCCCATATCGTGAATGTCTTCAAAACACTCTTCCAAAGATTTGGTCAGTCCAAACTCTGCGGAATAACTGTACAGCGCAATTCCTCTTTTAGGCCCCTTGCGATCATATTGATACATACTTTTTCCTCCCAGTACAAGAAATTACATCCTCCCGGAATCCTTTAGAGTGTGTCTGGGATTCCGAGAGGTTATGATTTCAAATTATTTTTTGTTTGCTCTCTCAGCAATCTCAGCTCTGATCTTCACGATCTTGGTATTAGACAGATCAAAGAAGATATAGGAAATACCGCCTATGGCACAAGCCACGCCAGGAACAATCAGGAACAGTGCCTGAATCGCAGACATTGCGCTTGGTGCAAGAGTCTCAGCACCGCCTACATAACCGGTAGCCGTCAAAACGAAGCCCAGCAAAGCTGTTGCAATAGCAGACATAATCTTACTCATAACAGAGGTACCGCTGAAGGTCAGACCATCCAGACGGATGCCGTCTCTCCACTCGCCAAAGTCGATTACACGGGCAGTAATATCATTGGAAATCGAAATCAGACATCCGGTTCCCAGCTGTCTGATAAACAGGCCTGCATAGAACACGGTCATATTTTTGCCCATAACCATGATACCGACAGCTGCGATAGCCATACCGAGAGCTGCCACGAAGCTTCCCAGGATTCCTACGAAACGGGAGTCCAGTTTGACGATAAGGGGGGCTGCCATAAAGATTCCACACATCATACCGATAGATAAGGTTCCGTAGATTGCGCCTAAGTACGCCATATTCCCCAGGATATAGGTGGTAAAGTATGCAGCCACACCAAACATAAATCCGATACCCACGCTGTTTGCCATACTGACAACCTGCATTAACAGCCAGTATTTGTTGCTTACCAGTTTTCCTAAATCTGCAAATACGTTACGATTCTTTTTCTTTGTTTCACCAGGAGCAGATTTCTCATCCTCATAAATCTTCTGTGCAATATTGCCGGCCTCTTCACCTTCTGTTTCACGTACATTCTGTACAGAAGCCTTGGAGCCGTGAACCTCTTTCAGTGAAATATACGCCAGCAGGCAGAACAGAACACCGATAGAGGAGAACAAACCGTTTGAAATCTGATAAGCGGATGCGGTACTTCCCAGTGCTGCAATCAAAACAGGCATACCGGAGGTTACAACCAGCTGTCCGATCTGATTAAAGAAGCCGTTTGCCACACCAGCTACCTGACGTGCCTCGGGATCACGGAATCCTATAGAAATAATGGTAGAACCCGGCATACGCACAGCTGTCAGGAACAGGCTGTATACATTGTATGTAATGAATAAGTATACCATCTTTCCATTTGCACTTAAGCTCTGAGGGCACATAAATACCAGAACGGTTGCAATGGCGGTAGGAATGCTGGCCCACAAAAGCCAGGATTTAATCTTGCCGTGTTTATTCTCAAACCGGTCCAGAATCGCTCCCATAGCCACATCGCTTAAACCGTCTACGAAAACGCCGATACTCAGAACCAGGCTGACTGTAGCCGCAGACATAAGCAAAAACTCAGTGTAGTAAAACTGCAGGAAACTTCCGATAACTTCTGTAAAAAAGGTTGCAGTTGCCAGGTTTGCCGCTGCCAGTGCGATCAAGTTACCCCTTTTTCTTTTTGAAAGCTTATCATTACCCATGAAATTCTTTTGTAACCGTTTTAAAGCCCCCTCTTTTTTATCCATAAAACCCTCCTAAACATTTTCTCCCATTGTATTATTCACATAAAACGAATCGTTTTAGTCACCTGCAGGTCCCGCGGGCCCCTTTACCGCACGGAAACGCTGCCAGTTGCCAAACCTGTAGTAACATACCACTCCCACTGCCATGATGGTGTTAAATGCATTCTTTGCCCAGTAAAGCCCCTCATAATGCCCTGTACGCACTGCCATAAGATAGGTAAGGGGAACGTACATAATGGTACTTCCGATTACAATAATCATCACAGGAACCGCTGCCCCTGCTCCTCTCAGCACTGCCATATACCCCTGCTGGATGGCAGTCACACAATAGAAGAAAGCCAGGATTTGAACACTGGTCTGCCCAATCTCCAGGATCTGGGCGCTGCCCGGATCGTTGGGATTGATAAACAGGCGGTACATCGGGCCTACACAGAAGAACAGGAACACACCGGCTATAGCCCCCACGGCAAAAATAAGAGTCATGGCCTTCTGGTTGCCTTTCTTTACTCTGTCCAGCTTTCCTGCGCCTACATTCTGGGCGTTAAACATGGTGATGGTCTGCCCCAATGCCTGAACCGGTATGAGGGCAAAGCTGTCTAACTTCTGGATAATACCGTTGGACGCCACCAGATTGGTTCCAAAGGAGTTGGCGTAGCTCTGTACCAGTAAAAGCCCTAAGGAGTTTACCAGCTGCTGGATAGCAGAAGGAACGCCTACCTTGAGGATCATAATCAGGATCTCAAAATCCAGCTTTAAGTCCTTCCTGCCAATCTTAAATCCATAGGTTCCCATGAGGACGCGGCTCACTACCATCACAGCGGATAATGCCTGGGAAATCACGGTAGCCAGGGCCACTCCGGCACACCCCATATTGAATACTACTACAAAAGTGATATCCAGCACGATATTCAATACCGCACACAAAATCAGCGCCTGCATAGGCGTCTGGCTGTCTCCCATGCTCCGCATCAGGCCGGAAGTCATAAAATAAAATAACTGAGTTGCACAGCCGCACATATATATTCTCAGATAGATGTTGGCGTCGTCTAAAATCTCTGCCGGTGTATTGATAGCCATCAGCAGCGGCCTGCTGATAAGCAGGCCCACCACTGACATGGTAATACCTACAAAGAAGGCGCCTACGAATGCCGTTGCCACTGCCTTTCTTACATTCTCCATCTGCTTCGCGCCGAAGATCTGTCCGATCACCACGCCGGAACCCATTCCAAAACCTGCATAAATTGCTACACACACCATCGTGATGGCAAAGCTGGAGTTAACAGCCGCCAATGCGTGGGAGCCTACATACTGCCCCACCACGATGGAGTCTACCACATTGTAAAGTACCGAAAACACGTCTCCAAACAGTACCGGAATAGAAAACATCAGCATGGGTTTTAAATAACCGCCCTGGGTAAAATCGAATTGTCTTTTTGCTTTTTTCACTCGTCCGCTCATGATTTACCTCTTAAATTACCTTTATTTTTCATCTCCCCGGACTGCGTCAGACGACTTAAGTCCGGTATTACCAGCCGAGAATCTTAAGATACTCCCGGCTTCTTCTGGCTGCTTCCAGACAGGTTAAATCATAATGCTCATCCTGCTCTACCACAACCCAGCCTGCGCCTGCTTCCACAGATGCCTCAAGAATCGGCTCCCAAATCTGCTGGCCGAATCCAACAGGACGAAACTCAAATATGCCTGTCTCTTCCTCTGCCTCTTCTGTCTCGATTCCGATAAGCTTATATAAGTTCTTGGGATTTCCTTCCTTAATAAAGTCCTTCAGGTGTACAATAGGACACCTTCCGGTATATTTTTTCACGTAGGTAGCCGGATTCTGGCCGGCTACTTTGATCCAGCAGGTATCCGGCTCTGCCTTGAGGGCATCAGCGGGAACCTGTCTGTAGATATCATCAAAGCCAAAGGTACCGTCCGGCAGGGTGACAAACTCAAAATCATGATTGTGATACAGGAGGGTCAGGCCGTTTTCTGTCATGGCTTTTCCGATTCTGGTCATCTCTGCAATCACTTTGTCATATCCGTCTGTCATATGACGGTATTCCTCCGGAAGATAGGGCACTACCACATATCTCACACCGATTTCCTTGTAGTCCCGTATCACCTTGTCCACATCTGCCATCATGTCCACCAACGGCACATGGGCACTGATAGGTGTCAGATTAAGCTTGCCCAGCACTTCTTTTATGTAAGACGGTTCCAGGCCGTAAGTTCCGGCCAGCTCCACGCCGTCATACCCCATTTCCTTTACCTGGGTCATCACTTCCTCAAAACGCTCCGGTGTATTTTCCAGTAAATCTCTCAGTCCGTATACCTGGATTCCAACTGGCAGCTTATTCATGATCATATCCTCCTAATATAAATATATTTTCAGAATCAATCATCCAGCGTAGCTTCCTGGCAGGATGCGGAGTATGCAGACGGACGGATCATCTTCGGACGCTCGCATCTGGTTGTCATCTCGTAGATCTTGCCGGTCTTGCAGGATTCCTGAATGCCGTGGATCACTTCGATTGCATGGTAACCGATATCTGCATGGCAGCGGGGACGTCTGTTGTTGCGGATTGCATAGCACATATCTGCCAGACCGATACCGCGGCTGGAATCAGAGAATCCATGAAACAGCGGAAGGCTTACAGTATCTCCAAGTACCAGCTCTGCCAGCTTCTGAACATCGTCATCCTTCTCATCATTTCCCCCCATTGCCATTCCCTTAGGCTGCATGCCTGGCGTCAAATAGCCTACCGGAGGCTGTCCGCCTGGACGGGTTACCTGAAGCTCTGCGTTAAACATATTGGGATCGCCTAATTTGAATACACCCTGGGTACCGGTTATCACAAAGTTCTGGCTCATGGAAGAATCGGAAGAAATATGGAAGGTTCCTAAAACTCCGTTCTCAAATTCCAGAGCTGCCAGTAATGTGGTAGGTGTATTTACCATGAATTTCTCTCCGTATTTCGGATGGTTGGGGTTCTCATAGGTTCTCTCCGGGAACAGGTTGCCTCCGAATCCGGTCACTCTCTTGATGCTTCCGAACAGGTTGATCATCTCGTGAAGGTAATAGCCGCCTAAGTCAAAGGGGAATCCTCCGCCGTAATGCAGCGGGAAGAAAAAGTACTTGGGCGCCAGATCAAAGAAAGGAGTCTCCGGATTATAATGCATAGTCACCTGTGCATGTACTGTCCTGGCCTCGCCGATGATGCCGTCATCCAGATATTTCCTTGCTGACTGCTCCCATGCGCCTAAGAAGGTATCAGGAGCCGTGGTGTACATCAGCCCTTTTTCTTTGGCCAGATTCATCAGCATGGTGGCATCTTCGAAAGTAGGAGCCATCATCTTCTCACAGTATACGTGTTTTCCATGTTCAAAGGCCATCTTGGTGATTTCCACATGAGATTCCGGATATGTCAGATTTACGATAACCTCAATCTCAGGATCGTTCATCATCTCCTCCACACTCATCTTCTTTACAGGATAATGATCTTCCATCCACTGAGCTCTGGAATCAATTTTGTCAGCCACACCGACAACCTGGATGATATTGAATTTATGGACCATGTTGCCCATATATGTAGCCTTACAGATGCCACCGCATCCCACTACGCCGACTTTTACTTTTTCTTTCTGCATATCTGCTTTTCCTTTCTTTTATATGAAAATTTCCATCTTAAATCCCTGCAGGAGATTTATTAATACATATTTTACGGTTATCAGAACCATTTTTCTCTTTACTTTTAGACCTGTTACTTTATTATTTTTATTAAATTTTTATAATAATGAGAAAAAAGAGTAAAAAATATCTATCTATTTTTATCATTTTTCAGGTTATTGCCGGTATCTGGTTTGTCTAAGATTACAGCTAAAAAAAGAGGCCAACCCTTTTTGCCGGATCAGCCTCTTTGTATACCAGTATATTTTTATTTGTTTAATGCCTCCTCCTGAAGCTTATCAAAGGCGGCCATACATTCGTCCACCGTAGCGCCATTGAGAAGCTCCCGCACAATCAGGCAGGTGTTCCCCCACTGCTCTACGTTCATGCCTGCATTGGATCCAAGCACGTATACATTGTCATTTATTCTGTCGTTCAAGGGCTTCAGCGCATCGATACACTCTACCTCCACGTTTTTCGAGGGGGATATGACTTTGTTGGTCTCAGCATATACTTTAAGTGCCTCATCGGAAAGGATTATATCCAGGACAGCCAGCGTATCGTCTAAATGTTCCGCGCCTGTACAGATTCCGTAACCGGTCATGGATACCACCGGCATCTGTCCCAGCTTGCTGGGGAAGCCTATGACCTGAAGGTTAAAATCGTGCTTGCCATAGGCAGTGTCTGAGTTTGCGGCGCCCCAGTATGCCATCACAATAGGCGTCTTCTGCGCCAGGAAATCAGGCCCCTCTCCTTCTATGGCCTCGTAGGTATAGGCAGCCTGGGCATCTATATATCCTTTGTCAATCAGCTCTTTCAGATACTCAAAGCCGGGGCGCATGTAATCGCTGTATTTGGCCTGGCCTTTATTGAGCGCTTCAACGAGGGCATCTGTGTTGCCTCCGTTGTACAGCTCTGCATACGCCTGTGCAAAGACAAAGTTCTCCAGCCACCAGCGGTTTGCGCCTATAGGCGTTTCGATGCCGTTTTCCTTGAATACTCTGCAGCACTCCATAAATTCCTCGGGGGTATTGGGAAGCTGAAGTCCGTACTGGTCAAACATATCCTTGTTTACAAACAGGCCATGGGCAACTACCTCCTGGGGTATTGCCACAAGCTTACCATTGACTGTGTTTGCAGTTTTCACAACATCCCGCAGATTTTTGGCGCTTTCAAGCACAGACAAATCCAAAAGCTTGTCTTCCACGCCTAATATCTGGATGGTATCCGGATTCAGAAGGTATAAATCGTCCATATTGTTGTATACCCGGTCAAGGCATACATCATCATAGGTCTTTTCCTGATAATTTTCTGCAGTATAGGTCCTGTAGCGGACAGTCAGATTAAGCTCCTGTTCCGCCATCTCGATGGTTAAGTCAAAGGCTGTCCTTGCAATGTTGTTCACATTGGGCTTTGATTTTTCCATAGGGCCGAACAGGTTGATAACCTTTACATCGTCATCATCACTGGAAACCAGATTTTCATCTGTTTTTATCCTGCTGCTGCAGGCGGCCAGCATCAGCGTCATGATCCCGGCCGCGCAGGCTGCTGACAATCTGATAGATTTTCCCTTCATACTCCTTTTCATGTCCTTCTCCTTTCATAAAATCATTCAGAAGATTTTTGATATACATATTGATGAATGGTCTGTTTTAATAACTCCATGTCAATGGGCTTCGCCACATGGGCAGTCATACCGGCATTTAATGCGTCCTTTACATCTTCTGCAAAAGCGTTGGCAGTCATGGCGATAATCGGTATGCTCTTTGCATCAGGCCGCTGTAACAAGCGGATTTTTTCGGATGCCTCATAGCCGTTCATAACCGGCATCTGGACATCCATCAAAATGGCATCGAATTCCCCTGGGGCAGCCTTCTCAAACCGTTCTAACACCAGCTTCCCGTTCTCTGCTATCTCGCAGGCCGCGCCCTCCATGTCTAACAGTTCTGACAGAATCTCTGCGTTGACCTCATTGTCCTCTGCCACAAGGAAATGGAGCCCGTCAAGTATAGCGTCCTTCTGATCCCGGGATTCTGTCTCGTCGCTGTGCTCCATCCTTCGTATATTGAGAAGCGCCTCCTTGAATGCAGATACAAAAAATGGTTCTGCAACAAAGCCTACATTTTCCATGGAGGAAGCCCTGGCATGGGCATCATCGCTGTCATAAGGCGTAAGGAACACGATGGGAACCGCATCCCCCAGGATCTCCCGAAGCTTTCTGGCTGCCTCGACTCCATCCATATCCTGTATTTCAAAGTCTATTAAAACTGCCTGATACCCATCCCCTGTGTCACAGGCCTCCTGGGCCATGTGAAGGGCTTTTTGCCCGCTGGATACAGTATCCACAGATATTTCCGTATCTCTCATCAATGTTCTGATGTTCCTGCAGCTCTCGGCACTGTCATCCACCGCCAGAATCCGGGTAATTTTGCTGTCCTTCCAAAACTGCCTGTCTGACTGCTCACTGGGTATGCGAAGCTCCAGATCAACCCTGAATAAGCTGCCTTTATTCACTTCACTGAAGACATCGATGGTCCCGCCCATAAGCTCAACAATATTTTTGGTAATTGCCATGCCCAGACCAGCTCCCTGCACCTTGTTGGTGGTGCTGTTCTCCGCTCTGGTAAATGCATCGAAGATGGTCTTTAGAAATTCCGGTGTCATACCGTATCCGTCATCCTCAACCTCGATCCGGATATGTTCGTATTGGGCGGAGTGCTGCTTCTGTCCGATGATGCGGAACCAGATATTCCCCCCGGCAGGTGTATATTTTACTGAATTTGAGAGAAGATTGATCAAGATCTGATTGAGCCTGGTCTCGTCTCCTATCAGATATTCGTGATTAATGTCTGTCACCGTGACATTAAAATTCTGCGCCTTTTCTCTGGCCATGGGACGGATGATGGCATCTACGGAGGATATCAGGTCATTTAAGGTGAACTCACTGATGGTAAGCACCATTTTCCCGCTTTCGATTTTAGAGACATCCAGAACATCATTGATCAGACTGAGCAGGTGCTGCCCGGAGGATGTAATCTTTTTTGTATATTCCCTTACCTTAACCGGATTTTCTGCGTCCTTGGCAAGCAGGGTGGTGAATCCAAGAATTGCATTCATAGGTGTCCGGATATCATGGGACATATTTGACAGGAACGTGGTCTTGGAATTGCTTGCAATCTGTGCTGCATGCAGCGCTTCTGCCAGCTGTCTGTTGTGGATCTCCCTCTCCTCCTCCTGCTCCTTTCGTATGGCTTCCTGCTGTTTCCAGCTGAAATAATACAGGATACAGCAGGAAAAGAAAGCAGTCAGCATGACAATTACCACAATCAGGATATTCTGGTTTACTGAGCGGCCTTCCTGCTGGATGGCTTCGATGGGCACGTATCCGATGAGGTAAAACGCCCCGTCATTTACCGCCCACATATAAATCAGAGAGTTTTTGTTCCGGATGTCATGATAGAACATGATATTTTCTCCGGCGCGGATTGTCTCGGCAACCTTTGTCTGAAGTGTCTCGTCCATAATATTGTTGGCACGGTAAAAGTCTGCCAGATTCAGATGGCCGGCATCACGCTGTCCCATCCCCGTAGGCTTTAGTACAAGCCGTTCACTTTTGCTGTCCATAATGTACAGCATGGCCCTTCCGTCGTATAGGTTATTGGGAAATGTCATCTCAAGGGAATCAAAGGTGTATTCAATGTAGAGAGCTCCCATCTCTTTGTCGTCTTTTATAACAGGGCATTTCATGGTGTATGCCCATGTTCCCATCTCATTCAGATAGGACTGGGTAAGGGACAGTTGGCCTACTTTTCTCCCAGTAGAGAAATCCAGGGTATTCTCTGAAAATACTTCTCCTGTACTGGAAATCCCTTCTGTCTCCCCCTCCAGTATCAGGGATACCTTGGCTATGGTCTGGTTCTTTTTGTAGGAACGGATGAATTCATAAGGATCCTGGGCAACGGCAATCTCCTGGGCGATAAATTCCTGAAATTCAGCTTCCTTTATTATAATAGCCTCTATGGTCCCTTTAACCAGGCGCAGGCTGTCGCTTAGATTGTTGATTGCTGAGACGGACATCTCCGCAGACGTCCTCCTTGCGACAGAGAATACAACTGCCCCTAAAATACAAAATACTAATATAATAGAAATAAGCAAAGAACCCTTTCTGCTTCTTTTTGGCTTCTCTTTCATTGTGAACTCCGATCTTAATACCCTGGTTGAAGATTTTTCCATCTTTAGTATTCATGTTCTTACTATATTGTATCAAATTTTACTTTGATAAGCTACAGTTTTTTACGGTATATTGCATTCGTTCTTTACTGTGCCCCTGTAAACAGCATGTAGGGACTGCACTCTGCATCCTTATCATAGGCAAGCGCAATGGCAAAGGGATTGTGAAGCTGCGGGAAATCCCAGTTTTCCCGGCCGTAAAAGGTTTCCTGGTGGAACCGGGGTTCCTCAAGCTTCACGGTGGTGTCTGCAAAGGCCGCCATATAAGGCACACGCAGCTGCACATCATGGCTTTGTCCTATACCCTCGTGTGGACGCAGCGGCTGCACACCGATAAACTCCACAAGCATGTTTTCACAGAGGCGGTAGGCAGCCTGGCATACCAGCTTCTCGCTTTTTTTGTATACCACAAAAGAATAGCAGTAAAGGCTTTCACCCTCTGCCAGTGTATAGTGATCAAACTCAAAGGTATCCACCGAATCGCCCCAGTAAGCGGCAGCGCTTCTTTTGATTCTCTCCTGTGCCTGGGGCCAGCGGCCTTCAAAAAAATCTCCGTCCGGATTGGCATCCACCCGGTAAAAGATACGGATGTCCTCTGACTGGGCGGCATCTGGTGTTTTCGGCCACAGGGTCTCCAGCCCTGGGGCAGCCGCAAATTCCATCGTCCCGTAATACCAGTTAATTGGTTTGGAGAGCACAAAGCGGGTGGGGCAGCTTTCTCCGGAGGGCAGCCTGCAATAAGCAAAATCAAATCCTTCCTCGTCATAACGGCGCACTGCGGCAAGATCCCTGTGAGGAATGATAATCTCCATGCTCGGCAAAAGAGGCCCTTCCTCCAATGCCGGAT
Organism: uncultured Hungatella sp.; assembly: GCA_910585435.1. GTDB lineage: Bacteria > Bacillota > Clostridia > Lachnospirales > Lachnospiraceae > UBA3402. Next base: position 43,316 of record CAJUEJ010000029.1, read on the forward strand.
TCTTCCATATCAGATTGCCATAATACCGCCCGTCTCCATAATACTGCTTCGCAATATTCCACAGATTGTCTCCAGGCGCCACCTTGTACACCACGTCCTCTGGCGGGCCGAATGCCAGATGGACATAATCTGGATCATCCTTGTCTGTTTCCGGGTCATAGGGGACAAAGGACAGAAAATCGGTAAAATCGGTTTTCTCCAGCCGCTTTTCACCGGAAAAGTATGGGGTAAATCGGGTTAGCTCGTCCGTCTTCAGTTTCCGCACCCCCCGCTGTGGGTAGTCCTGCAGCGCCTTCTCTTCCAGATAGAAGCTGTTTTCGATCGATCCCTTGTCCGGATTCACGGTATTGCAGGCAATCCCGTAGATGGGTGAGCAAAAGCTCAGGGATTTCTGATTGATGGTAACGGATCCGGTATTGACACAAGTATCCACAACACCGCCGTTGGAGGCACAGATGCCCGCGCTGATCAGGGTTTCCACATATTCGCGCTCCACCTGCCGGATGTGAACCTTTCCGCTGTTTTGGCATTTGTATATGCTGCCCCGGCTTGCGCCGGCGATGCCGCCTGCAAGTTCAATACCAGTCACATCCCCCATATTGCGGCAGCCTTCCATACAACCCTGTGCTGACTGCTGACCGGAAATACCTCCTGCGGCAAAATCACGGACATAAAAGGTTTCAGAAATGGCATCCAGCGTTACCGTCCCCTCATTCACACAGTCTCGGATGCTGCCCTGATTGGAACGGCAGATGCCGCCTGCAAACAGGGCTTGTTTAGTATATGTATTTTCGGGCGCTTGTGTGCGCGGATCCGTTCCAGCCTCCACCGTTCCCGTAAATTTACAGCCTGTTATCTGCCCGTAGTTGATTCCCACAATGCCGCCTGCGTCCCATGCGCCTGTCACCTTTGCCTGCACCTCACAGTTCTCGATCACGCCGTAATTGGCAAAACAGAGCGCTGATGCAGTGACCACATCCGTCTTTCCGTCTGCGTCCTTGTATACACAGTCCTCATAAGTGGTCTGAAACAGGCTGTTTCGAATCGTAAGATCTGTCACTCTGGCATCTTCCTCCAGTATTGAAAAAAGAGGTGCCAGCCATTTCCCGTATGGCGTATGATACCCCTCCAGCGCATGGCCGTTTCCATCAAAATGCCCGTGGTAACTGGGAATCGCCCCATAGCTGTTCTCAGGCGGCGAATCCGCCCAATTCTCCCACCCCTTTGTGTCATTTAAAATCAGATCATTGGCCAGACGGACATTGGTATATGGATCCCTGTCTCTGGAGATGAACCACCTGAAATCCTCCTCTGTGGACAACAGAAAATAACCGTCTCCATCCTGGGGCGGCGCCAAGGGATCTGCTTCCCGTTCCTGAGATCTGCAAGCAACAGTCAGGAGTATACATATCAGGCAGAGAACCGTAAGGAGCTGTGCCGTATATTTTCCGGAAAATCTGTTTTTCATGTTCATGTTTTAATGTATTTCCTTCACTAATGCATAGTTGAAACATTTCCTTGCAAAACATTCCAATCTGGAACATTCTGACAAAAATAGAATATCTATTATATTTTAATCCATACTCCCGCGCAGGGAGTGACGTCGGATCATATTTAAAAATAAATCCATGTTTAAACATTTCAATCCACACTCCCACGCAGGGAGTGACGCTGGAGACGCAAGCTACGTCGAAATCTCAGCCGATATTTGGCATAGTTTTATTGGAAGTAGGCACGATTTGCCGCACCACAGTAATCTCCAGATCGAACTAATACGTTTGCAGATGACAGGCAATTCTAAGCCTTTACCAAACGATAGCGACACTAATCTCTGACAATTCCTTCTCCTGTTTGGGAGACAAAAGGCAATACCGACCCATCTTATTAACAGCTTTGCTGCTAGCACACAGAAAATGGGACATTCCGTTGAAATTTTCTTCCTTGTAAAAATCAAGTTACCTGTGACACATTTTTACCTTTTTGCAAAATGTTCTATCGTTTCTTTTAAATCATCACTAAAATTATTCAGATCATCCAGCGTAATGGTGCCTTCGCCCAGCAGAGACATTATATTAAAAAAAAGGTTCGATCTTTTCATTTCACACTGAACGCCGCAAGCTTTTTTGTCTGTCTTAATTCGTTCCTCAAGTTTCCAAAATTTATCTGACGGATTTCCCTCCCCGCTAAGAATCTCAATATATTCTTTATTCAACTTATCCATGTATGCTTCTTGCCAATCCACAATCTTACTCCTAAATAATTTCCAGTCGCTCTCAGAAAATCTGTTCATGTTAATCACCGTACCTCACAATCTTTCTATTACATTTATTACAAAATCTCGTATACAAAGTTGATTCTTAATATAGGATGTCTATTTAATTCATCGTTTTGTGGAAATGAAGCAGCCTATTTTAATACTTGTTTTATCGGGAAATTTCCATAACAATGATCGGCATTCCATTCATCTATAGAAAGAACATCTACTCTTTCTATCAATTTTCTTCCGTTTCCGATGCTCTCTTGAAAGGAAAAGGGCAGTTCCATTTTCAATCTGTTTCGCAGTCTTTTTCTGGTAGTCACGTCTCCATTTGGATATTCAAGAATATATATACAGAACCGGTTTGCTTTTATCTAATAATCTCAGATAATGCAATGAATCATAAAATTTTCGTGTTATGATTGATATTTTCTTATCTTCCATTGGATGAAATGCTTCTGGATCCTTTGCATTAGCAATACAAGCATTCTTGTATTCTACCATAAGGATATGCGTTGAATTCTCAATCAAAAAATCCACGTCATTAATGTGTATCCCCGCATTATGATAATCCTCATGCATTTTATCCGTTGCCCATACGGCAGTCTCGCAATCAATGCTGTATGAACCATTTTCTTCTACAAATAAATTCCCCACAGTCATTTCCTCACAGTTCGTATACTTCATCAAGCAATTTATTATCCGCAGCCATAATATGATTATATTCAATCTTATCCATCCTGTCTGCTGATTGGCTATAGATTTCATCCGAAAACAAATTGCAATTCTTGTATAAATTATGAAACATTACCTGCTCCGTATTTGTACGTCGAATCTCTAAATATTTTGCAAAATTATAACTATGTGTTGCTAAAAAAACCTGAACTCCATTCTCTTGTAGTTCCAACAAAATCTCTGCAACAAGAGGATATAACTCGGGATTTAGATTTGCTTCCGGTTCATCCCACAAAAGGATTGACCCATTTTCTAAAAGACCATTCCGTATTAATTTCCAAAGCAGTCCCAGTTTGCGAAGCCCCTCTGCTTCTAAAGAAAAATCGATTTTCCGGCCGTCTTTTTTTAATACATAAAAAGAATCGTTCTCCAAAATAACAGTTCCGTCAATTACGGCACTGAGCTTATTAAGAATTTTACTCATAACAGCCGGAACTTCCCGTGTCTCTGGTAATGAGGCATTTACAATAATATCTATCTGTGTTCCGTCAAACGGCATATTATATTTCTGGTTCATAGCTAAAAAACCATTTGCATGAGATAACATTTCTGTCGTAGGGATAAATACAGATTGTATATCTAATCCAATCCACTCTTCATAATTGAATATACCTTCATGAGAAAGGCTGTCTTCAAAACTATGTGTGCCGTCTGATACTTTATAATAACAATAATCATCTTTTCTTTCTACATTCTTTAGAGCATTGCTGTCCTTCAGGCTGTTTGAAAAAAATTTTACCAGACTTTTTGTTTTTCCATGATCTGTCTGCTTGATCGACCATTGTGTTGCTGCATAGATCATTTTTAAAATGGTTGTCTTTCCAACTCCATTTTCACCAATCAGGACATTTATTCCGTCACAAAATTTTAGCTTGAATCCATCATTAAATGAATCCCCTTCTTCTATAGACCTAAATGCAGCATTATATTTTCTCAAATGATGCTTAAATACCATCACATTGAAAATTTCAATCGTTTTAATTGCCATAGCCCCGCCTCCAGTCAATTCTTACATCTTATCCCATTTTCTATTCGTATTATACCCTGTTTCTGGATTTTAGTATATGATAAATTATTGTAAAGAGACTCTGGAAACATTCAAAGCTCTAGTTGCCTCAGCTCTTGTTTCGCTGTTTCGTACAGATAGACCTTGTTCGACAAGATTTCTGACGGATCGAAGGCTTTGTTCATCTGTTTGATCCGCATGAGTATATTTCGTGGTTGTATCGTGCCTTTTTTATGAAGCCTGGCTTCGCTGGTGCCCGTGAAAGCTATATAATAATCGTCTCCGAAAAGCTCTGCTATACGCTTCATCACTCCTGGATAAAACATGGCAATTGCTCCGTTTATCTGCGCTGTCGTTGTCACAGTCGGCACTGCAAGCGGTGAAAGTGAAGTTATATCACTGTTCAACGCCATAAACGCGCCTCTGTGATAAGGTGGATCTACTAAGTCCATGGGTTTTAAGTATATACGCGGCGGCGCCATGATGTATGTATTGCTCATCGCATCCTCCCACACTTCTTCTTCAGCTATCCCCCATGCCTGCATTGAAGATTCAGGTACCTTAACAGAGAATACGTCATGTCTTTTGCCGTCATTTTCATCACTTACAAGAATATAGAGAACCAGCACCATATCGCCGATGCGCCTGTAAATATGGTTTTTCAGTTCATATCGATGGTCGTTAAAATTCAGCGGACGGATGAAAAGCTTGTCCTTTAACAAGCCATACTCATTTTTTTCCATCAGATCTATAATTTCCAATTCCATGAATTTTCTGCTGGAGTCGATGGAAGAAAGAATCTGTTCCCACACAGCCGCCCAGCTGCCTTTTTCATACTTATGATACAACTGACCGCAGTCAAATCTGCATATCTGTTCTCTCTTACCCTTATATTGGTACAGGATGATATAATCGCCAATCAGCACATCCGATTCCGTTTTGTGATACTTAATGTTTGTTTCACGTATAATAGAAAGCTCCTCCACATCAGACGATGTGGCTCCATCCTCTAAAAAGACCATTTTGTTATAACCCAGCTCCTGTTTCTTTTCCTCAAGCTTTTTTTGCAGGCCGCTGATAAACTCCTTATATGCCATTTACATACCTTCCTTCTCAATGTTTTGATAAAATGGGTGACTCAACCTTTTACAGTCAGATACGCACAATCCGTCGTCGTATCCAAAATATTCTTCAATTCTCCAACTTCTTTATTTTCATGTTCTGGATCATAGTCATAACGTATATATCCCTTTTCCATCTTCCGTTCCTTTTCCAGCTCCGTTAATTCTGAAATCGCTGCTAATCCCCCTTGCGTCAAGTTAGTGACACGAACTTTTTGAAAATCTTACTCTTTGGCATTATTATCGTTCATCAGAATTTATTTTTTTCTACTAGCCTGTTTTGCTGCTTTAGCTGCCATTTTTACTGTTTTTAAGTAAGCGTCCTCAACCGGAGAAATTGTGGCTGCCTGATACTTTTGATATTCTTCTTTTGCTTTTTTCATTGCCTGAACATGACTTACTCTGCCACTATCACTGAGTATTTTTCTGTTTTCTGACGATAATACTGAATCAAGCTGTTCAACATAATCATTCATGTACATTGGACGATGTTCAATCGCATAAAAGGTTTTTGTACATCCGCACGCTCAAAAACTATTTCTGCCGCAGTATGTCCATGTACCGCAAAATGAAGCTTATTTTGCACTATTTTAAAAAAACGAATCGACTCCTCACTATGGGGGTCATAATCTACACTTGTGGCATATAAATCCAGGACCTGACGATAAAGCACTTTTTCTGAAGAACGAATATCACGAATACGGTCTAAAAGCTCTTTCCAATAGTTACCGCCACCATTGCCTTTAAGGCGTTCGTCGTCCATCATAAAGCCTTTAATCATGTATTCCTTTAAACGTTCTGTCGCCCATTTCCTGAATCTCGTTGCTATAAGAGACTTTATTCTATATCCCAAAGAAATAATCATATCCAAATTATAATATGGTATCTCCCTTGTAACCTGCCTTGCTCCCTCCCGCCGAACCTGTCGGAAATTCCGACAGGTTGAGAATTCGTCTAATTCTCCTTCTGC
>CAJUEJ010000030.1:0-9181 GCA_910585435.1 uncultured Hungatella sp.
AGCTGGATTCGGAGACCGGGATTTTGTATGGCCTGGACGACTGGGGGAACCGGCTATGCATGGTGGATTCGGAGACGGGCATGGCTTATGTGACGGACAGTAACGGGGCCGTGATTGTGTGGCCTTTGGATGAAAACGGGGACAAGATTATTTCTCAGTCTGTGGAAGTGTTTGTGGATGAGAATGGGAAGCAGACCATTAATACGGACTTGAAGCCGGTGGCGGATGAGAATGGGCTGCCGGTTTATTATCAGGACGGAGGAGTTATCTGGCTGGAAAATGAGTGGGTGACGCCGGAGAAGGGAGCCTTTGAGATCGCCAGGGTGAAGCAGGGGGCTTATATCCTGGAGGAGACGGCGGCTCCATTGGCAGATGGTTATGTCCAGTCCGTGGCTTTGGGGCTGATCGTGAGGGATACGGGTGATCTGCAGTCCTTTACCATGGAGGATGATTACACGAAGCTGGAGGTATCAAAGCTGGACATGACTTCCAGGGAGGAGATTGAAGGGGCTACGCTGACGCTTTATGAGGCATACCGGGTGTATGACGATTCGGACAGAGGGTGGCATTTGGAGATTCTCCGGGATATGGACGGAAAGGAGATTATGGCGGAGACCTGGGTTTCTAAGGGTGGAAAGCCTCACTGGATTGACCATATCATGCCGGGGGATTACATTTTGCGGGAGACAAGGGTTCCCACGGAGGCCGGGTATGTGACTTCGGAGGATGTGGAAGTGACCATTCTCGAAACCGGGGAGGTTCAGGGGTTTGTCATGGAGGACGACCACACGGCGGTGGAGGTGCTGAAAGTAGACGCTGTTACGGGGAAGGCCATGGACAATGAACACAGGGCGGAGCTGGCCCTTTATCCGGCTTTGTTAAATGAGGCAGGGGAGCCATTGTATGATGAGACCGGGAAGATTCAGTATGATAAGGAAAAGCCTGTTTTTAAGTGGCAGACGGATGATGGCAGCGAGGTGAGGAAAACGGCTCATCCGGTCACGGTTCCGGGAGGGCACAGTTATACGGCTTATGATTATGAGGTAAAGCAGATTCCCGGGACCAAGCAGGCGGTCTGCTATGTGACGGAGACAGGGGCTCTGCGGTTTGAGTATCTGCCGGTGGGGAAATATGTGCTGGTGGAGGAGAAGGCGCCTGTTGGGTATCTTCTGGCGGACCCGGTGTATGTGCCGGTTCTGGATGTGGGTTCCAAGGAACGGGTGCAGTCATTTGTTATGGAGGACAAGCCGATTCGGGTGCTGCTTTCCAAGGTGAATGTGGCTGGCGGAAAGGAGCTGGCCGGGGCTACCGTGTCGGTGTACCAAGCGGCAGAGGATGGGAGCCTTAGGAAAGAGCAGATGAAGGATACAGAAGGGAATCTTTTGTTTGTGACGGATACGGAGGGGAACCTTTTGAGAGATGAGGAAGGGGAACTGATTCCGGCCATGGAGTATGATGAGGCTTACCTGGTGAATCGGTGGATTTCCGGGTCTGACGGAAGGTATACGAAAAAGGATCTGGAGGCGGGACGGATTCCGAAAGGGTATGAGGTTGGGGATTTGAGGCCCCATGAGCTTCCGAATCCAAAGGCCGGCTCTTATTATTTTGTGGAGGAGCAGACGCCGTTTGGGTATGTGCGTGCCGTGGAGCTTCCTTTTTCCATTGTGGATACCATGGAGGTACAGCGGTTTGAACTGGTGGATGAGCTGGTGATGGGCCGGATTGAGATTGTAAAGTCGGATGAAAAGAGGCCAAAGGAAAAGCTGGAAGGGGCCAGGTTTAAGTTTACCAATCTGGATACCAATGTGTCGGTGATTCTGATTACGGATGAAGAGGGACGGGCGGTAAGCAGTGAGGTTCCCGTAGGTTCGATAGGAGAGGACGGAGCTGTGAGCCTGTACCATTTCAGCGTCCAGGAGGTGAAGGCACCGGAGGGGTATCTGCTGGATACAAGGGTACATACTTTCCAGTTTAATGTGAATACGGACCGGTATCGCAGACTGACTTATGAGTATCAGGCTTTGGACGCTCCCAGTAAGGTGATTGTTTCTAAAAAGGCATTGACAACTAAGGAGGAACTGCCTGGGGCCAGCCTGGAGGTAAGAAAGGTGACGGAGACTTCCGGGGAAGGTGGGGAGATTGTGAAGGTTGAGGGGGACGTGGTGGAAAGTTGGACTTCGACGGCTCAGCCTCATGAGATCGAATACCTGACGCCTGGGGAGTACGTGCTCATTGAGACCAGGGCGCCGGAGGGGTATCTGGTGGCGGAGAAGGTATATTTTACGGTGAAGGAGAACATGACCGTGGAGGAGATTCCGTTTGTGGAAATGTTTGATGATGATACGAAGACGGAGATTGTGAAGGCGGATTCGGAGAGTAAGGAGCCTTTGGCGGGAGCGAAGCTGCAGTTGATTTCTGTAGTGGATGGTAAGGTAATCCGGGAGTGGGTGACGGATGAGACGGGGACCATGGAATTTTTGGGGCTTCCTGCCGGGGAGTATCTGGTGAAGGAGCTGGAGGCGCCGGAGGGGTATCAGCTGCCTAAAGAGCCGTTTAAGCTGACGGTGGTTAAGGATTACAGGGTTCAGACTTTTACTCTGGAGAATAACAAAATCGAAGTGTCGGTGGAGAAGCGGGACATGGAGACCAGGGAGTTTGTGGCCGGGGCGGTTCTGGAGCTCTGGAATGAGAAGGGGGAAAAGGCTGCGGGCTGGATTACGGGGGAGAAGCCGGAGAAGATTCTTGGGCTTGTACCTGGGAAGTATGTGCTGAAAGAGGTGAAGGCACCGGAAGGGTATCTGATTCTTTCTAAGCCTCAGGAGATCGTGGTGACCAATGTTCCGGGTGTGCAGACCTTTGTGGTTGTGAATCAGAAGCTGGAAGTGGATGTGGTGAAGAAGGATAAGGAGAGCGGGAAGATTCTGGCGGGTGCTGTCATGAGGCTTGTGAGAAATTCGGACCAGGCGGTGATCCGGGAGTGGGTCAGCGGCCAGGTGCCGGAGGTGTTTAAGGGGTTAGCGCCGGGAAGTTATACCCTGGAGGAGAGGAAAGCGCCGGAGGGGTATGCGGTTGCAAAGAGCCTGACCTTTGAGGTGACGGAAACGGAGGCGAAGAAAGAGGTGGTTATGGAAGATGAGAGGATTATAGTGGATTTCCGGAAGACAGACGGAGTGAGCGGGGAACCCTTAGAAGGGGCCGTGCTGCAGCTGGTTGAGAAGGCCGGGACCAAGGATGAGACGGTGATCCGGGAGTGGGTTTCCGGGAAGGAGCCGGAGAGGTTTGTAGGAATCCATGCGGGAACTTATGTCATCCGGGAGAAGAAAGCGCCGGTTGGATTTGCGCCCATGAAGGATATGGTGGTTGAGATCCGGGAAGATGAGGCCATGCAGACGGTTGTGATTCGGAACCAGCCCATTCAGGCGGAGATCGGGAAGTCAGACGGCGACACTGGGAAGCTGTTAGGCGGGGCAACGTTGCAGCTAGTGCGTAACCGGGACGGAAAGGTGATCCGGGAATGGGTGTCCAGGGAAGGACAGGCAGAGGCATTCAAGGGCCTGGAGAGCGGGCGGTATACGGTGAGAGAGTTGAAAGCGCCTTCCGGGTATCGGAAAATGGAGCCTCAGGAGATTGAGGTGAAGGAAACGGAAGGGGTTCAGGAGTTTGTGGTGAAGAATTATAAGATCCGCCATTCGGGCGGCGGTGGAGGAGGAGACAGGCCGAAGCCGGACAGAGAGTATATGGAGCTGTATAAGGTGGACGGGGCTACGGGAAAGCGGTTAGCGGGAGCCACGATTACGGTCTATAAACCGGACGGCAGTGTGCATTTTGAGGGCGTGACGGGTATGGACGGAACGGTGAGGTTTAAGAGGTCGGGAAGCGGGAGTTACTCCTTTAAGGAAACGAAGGCGCCGGAGGGGTATTACCTTAATGGGAATGTGTATCAGTTTGTGGTTGGGACAGACGGGAAGGTGGCCGGGGAGGATACGGTTCCTGACTATAAGAAAACCACGGTGATTATTTCCAAGGAGGATGTGACTACATCGGAGGAACTGCCGGGAGCGGAGATTGAGATCACGGATAAGGACGGAAATGAGGTCTTTAAGGGAACCAGTGATGAGAACGGGAAGGTGTATTTTGAGGTTCCGGAGCCTGGGGAATACCATTTCAGGGAAGTAGTGGCTCCGGATGGATATGAGTTAAATGAGACGGTCTTTACTTTTACCGTCTTTGAGGACGGAACAATCATAGGGGATTGTACTATAACGGACCGGAAGCATTATGGGAGGATTACGGCTTCCTATGAGACAAAGCGGAAGGGTGACGGTGATGTGACTGTGGGAGAACTTCTGCATGCGCCGAAGACCGGGGACACCAGCGGGCTGGCAGGGCTGTTTGCGGTATGGCTGGCTTCTGTGGCTGGGCTTGTCGGAATGGTGCTTTGGAGAAGGAAAAGGAAGAAAGGGGATGATGGGACGCCGCCGGGAGGCGGCGGAACGTCCGGTGGTTTGGGCCGGAGATGGAGAGAGATAGGGAAGAAAGGGAACCGTGGAAAGGATTGTGAGAAACATGGCAATCAGGCTGGTGAGAGAAGGAATAGTGGGCTGGGTGAGTTTGCTAAGAAAGAAATGGGAAATGTGGGAAGGGCAGGGGAGTTTATAAGGCGTTCCGGGGCATTTCTTCTGGCGGTATTCCTGGCGGCAGGCGTTCCGGCTTTTACGGTGAAGGCGGCTTCTAATACAGATGGTGAGGTTTTGGAGAATCTGTATGAGGAGTACCAGTATGTTACGGGGAATCCGGATTCGGATGAGGCACAGAAGCTGTTTGAGAAGGAGATTGAGAGGGACGGTACGGCTTACCGTCTCTCGGAGATCCGCACAAAGGTAGTGAAGGAAGAGCAGGCTGGAGGCAGTGAGGAGACGCTGGAAGTTACCAGCAGCCCGTTTTTGAAGGATGTGGCGGAGAAGTACAAGCCGGGGGAGACTTATGAGAAGGACGGGGTGGTTTATCGCCTGGAGGGAAGCTGGATTGAGGAAATGGCGATTCCGGCTCATGAGATTCCGGTGACAGAGGAGGTGATGTATGAGGCTGTGGAGGCGTTGGATCGGATTCCTTCTAAGATTTCAGTAACCGTGACGGATGAGGGCACGGGGCAGGAAATGGAAGTGGTGGCAGCGGCTGACCGGCAGGAATCGGGGGAGGAACGCTGGGAGGATACCTTTTCTTTTCCGGTTACGTTTCATGAGTATGGTTTGGAAGGGTACTGGCTTGGAGATAAGATGTTTACGCTGGATGGGGATGTTCCTGATTTTACGGGGCATGAGAAGGAGCTTCTGGCGTTGATTCAGGCCAGTGATGAGGATTATCAGGTGGACTCGGTTTCCTGGGACGGGGAGGCTTATGAGGACGGAAATGGGATACGGTGCAGGAATGCGGTGGCTAAGGGAAAGAAGCTGGTGCGGGACTGTACGGTGACTTATATAGGGCGTGCGGTGTTCCCGGAGGAAATGGGGGCGCGGTATGTTTCTGCTTATGTGAAGGAAGGGGGGAGTGAGACAGGGACGGTTCAGTATACCATGAAAGCGGTAGGGGTGTATGTGCCGAAAAAGGGGAACGGAATGGCGCTGGCGGCGGTGATCGGGATTACCGGCGTGGGTGCTGGGGCTGGGACGGCTGGATATGTCCATTATAGAAAAAAGAGGCGGATGGGTGCTGCCTGATAAGTGATTTGATAGGAGGGAGGGAGCCGGGGAAGAGGGGCTTTCTCCCTGTAAGGAAAGTTTTTTGGAAATGCCCTTGAAATTTGGAAGGGGGATTTTTTAGAATGGAATTAGATGGCAGAGAGAGGGCTGTTCTGGCGGATCTGGTGATGTGGGAAGGGGCTGGCAGAGGGCTGTGATTATTGATAAGGAAAGGGGAAGTGCGGAATGAAGAACAGGAGAAATGGCGTGAGGATTAGTGGATATAAGAGCGGGTATGGACGGAAGAAAGAGGGAAAGGCGGTGAGGGCTCCGGTTTGTCCTTATTGCGGAAGGGTTTCGGTTTTGCGGCCAGCGGAGTATGTGTATGGGGAGAATACCATTGTGGAGGGGAGCCTTTTGTATGTGTGCAGCGGCTATCCGGCGTGCGGGGCTTATGTGGGAGTTCATGAGGGGACGAAAAAGCCTAAGGGGATGTTGGCGGATTCGGAGCTTCGGAATAAGAGGATTCGTGCCCACAGGGCCATTGACCGGATTGTGAAGGCTGGGTGTATGAGCCGGGACGGGGTGTATGTGTGGCTTTCGGGGAGGCTGAATCTGCCGTATGAGGAGACCCATATCGGGTATTTTTCGGATTATCTGTGTGAGGAGACGATCAGGGAGTGTGAGAAGGTGATGGAGAATTGGAATGGGAATCGGAGAGGGAGAGCAGCGTGAGGGAGGAACGTAACGAATGAGATTGGAACCGTCTGAGGAAATGATGTATAGGAGAATGGACTGGAAGGAGCGGCTGCTCCTTCTTTTTCCGTTATTGGGGATTTTGGCGTCTGTGGGGTTGTTGATGATTGGGGATGGGTGCTGGAGAATTTGTGGGATGGTTATTGTGGGAATGGCTGCTGGTGCTTTTGTGGTGGTTTGGGTGGTGTATCAGGGGATTCAGAGGCAGATTATGCCGATTGCAAACTGCTTTTTGGAGGTTCAGAGGGACTGCTTTGTGGCGGTGCAGCCGTTTCGGGATGGGGAGTATGAGTCTTGCAGGATTTATTTTGAGGAGATTGAGGGGCTGATTGAAGGGAAGAAGGGGTTTTATGTGAGGATTTCTGGGGAGGGGAGGAGTGTAGTGCAGAGGAAAGAACGGGGGAGGGTGATGTTTGTTAGTTCGGAGGGGTATGATGGGAAGAAGTTTGGGGTGATGTGTGAAAAGATTAAGAGAAGGATACAAATGGAAGAAAAGATGTATGTTATAGAAAAAACGGACTAATAGAATTTAAAAAGGACATTTTAGAGATCATTTAGTAGGATTCGCGAAATTTACAAGAAGTTAAGTGAATTTTTTGCTCATTTTCGATGACTAACAAAAGGATATTAGACAGATTGAAAAAGTGAAATTTGTTTGGTAGAATATACATAATTCTAAAAGGAAAATCCATAAGCTGGGAGTGGGGAAAATGACAGAAATCGCACATGGGATTGATATATATTATGAAAATAAGTTAAATGTTGTCTTTTTTTCTGACGGAACTAGGAAGGAATATACTATTGGGGGTATACTTTTTGAGATTTTTTCTGATGAAGCTTTTTACATGATTAGTGAGAAGGTTGGAAACATGATTAAGTGTTTTCCAGCAAATCACGAATCGTTATCAGTTGAAAGTATTACAAGTGGATTTAAGTGGCTTTATGGTACAATAATGGACGATGATTTTCCAGTAGCCACAGAACTGTTTAGAAGTAGCTTTGACGAGAAAATCTCAGAATCTCTTGAAACTATGGTAGATGAAAGTGAATTTGCTTGTGTGGGAGATTTTTTGGATAAATGTTTTAAGGCTTATATAGAAGATATGAAAACATTTGCGTTATATGTGGACTCATTGGCTGCAGACGCAAGTGGAATTGCAGATGATTTTGGAAGTGTGATTGCAGAATCATTTAAAGAATCTGTAGTCCAATGGAATGATATATATAGCAAGAGATGTAGCCGTAGACGAAGAAATGGCAATATTACCTTGGAAACGCATAAGATAACTAATTTTTTACAGCTTCTTGTATTTGAATATTGTAGAATGAAAAAGGAAAAGAAAGTACTCAAACAGTGTTTAAATTGCGGAAGATATTTTATTCCTAAAACAAGGCGGGATGCGAAATATTGTTTTGAAGTTTCGCCTGATAATCCAAACAAGACTTGTGCTGAAATAGCTCCTCAGAAGATTCGGAGTGAAAAGAGAAAAAATGATCCAATCGAAAGAGAACATAATCGTACTTATTCACGATTAGCAATGCAAGCAAAGAGAGCGAAAGAATATGGTTTAGATCCTAAGATTTATTATAATCGTATTGATGAAGAGGTTAATCACTACCATGCGGAGAAGGCTGTAACAAATAATATTTTAAAGGAGAACGATAATGTCTAACTACAAGAATATTAAGCCTTATGCAGATTTTGCTCATAAGGCAGCTCAAAATGGCGGGATAGAAAAGTATCTTGAAATGCTTGAAAATACCAATCGTGAGATTGGTGCCATGGAAGAAAGGAAAACTGAGGGCTGGAAAGCTGTGCTTGTTTTAAGTGTAGGAATTATACTTTGGGAAGGTGGAAAGGCGGGTATTCGTGGAATTAAAAAGATTTATATTGAGCATAAGACTACCAAAATTACAGCTTTGAAAAGAAAATCAGAGGAAGCAAAAGCAGCAATAATTAAAGAGGTTCATATGGAAAATGTGCAAACAGGAGAAACTTTGGAATCCATAGATTCTATCAATTCAGTAGAGTGAGTAGCAATAAGATAATTCTATAGGAGGTATTTTAATAAAATGATTTCTGAAAATGATGTGATAAAAGCTATTGTGGAGTGTGCGAATGAAAAGGGTGAGTGTGATCCGCAGGATGTGATAAATTACTTACGGGTAGGTGCTTTGGATCTTTTACCGATTTTTAGGTCATTAAAGCGTAAAGGATATATTGGGGAGGATCTTACTTTTCTTTATGTTACTGAAGAGACATTGAAGATTTACAATCTTATTACACATTAATAGTGCGTTTTCATTGGTTATGAAAAGACTAAGATCATAATAATAGCCAGAAATAAGATAGAAGTGTTTTTAATAAATATGTCAACAAAAACACAATATATAAAAAATTAAAATTGACAAACACAATATATAGTGTTACAATAAACCTGACATTGATTTCTGTGTGTTCACAAGAACCACACCAAATGCTTTTGTTCCGGTAAAACGCCGGAAGTCAAAATTTCAGGCAAAGAGCCTACATATGTGCAAACCAGGCAGAAAGTCTGTCTGCTAAGTAGTGTCTGCTGATTAACAAAAATACAGCCTAAAACCATTGATTTTACCGCATTCTTCCGCCATGTATGGTAAAATTAATTGTAAAGAAACCGAATTCCACGATTCGATTTTCGCGCAGATATTTTGAAAAATACCACCATACAGGAGCTGAAAAATGTATAAATCAAATAACAAGTTAC
>CAJUEJ010000030.1:9191-43358 GCA_910585435.1 uncultured Hungatella sp.
AAGTTACAATCATCCTTTCTCGACTTCAACCAGCCGATGGGATTGCACATGAATCCGGAAAACCGTTGGATCAAGATGGCAGATATGATCCCATGGGATGTGTTCGAAAAGAAATATAAGCATCTTTTCAAAAGCAAAACTGGGAATGTCGCAAAGCCTTTACGTATGGCTCTTGGCGCGCTGATTATACAGACCAGGTTTCAGTTTTCGGACAGGGAACTTGTACAGCAGATAACGGAAAATCCCTATCTGCAGTATTTCATCGGTCTGCCGGGGTATCAGGAAACTCCACCGTTTGATGCGAGTACGCTAGTTCTTTTTAGAAAGCGTATTAGTGCAAAAATGCTCATGGAAGCAAACGGATATTTGCTTGAGGAGAATAAACCCGATAAAAAAGGGGGTAACAATGGCCATCACAATCCGCCTTCCGGCAATAGTTCCGGTGATTCGGGTAAAACAGATGAGTCCGAAAACAAAGGCACTCTGATTATTGATGCAACCTGTGCCCCGGTATATATCAGATATCCCCAAGATGTATCTCTGTTGAATGAAGCTAGAGAAAAACTTGAAAAAATAATTTTGTGGTTTCACAAAGCATACGGTGTCGTTCTTCCGCGAAGAGACTGCAAGGCTGCAAGGAAACAGTATCTCAGCTTTGCGAAATCAAAGAAACACTCAGCAAAGCAGATCCGCAAAGCCGTAAAGAAACAGCTTTCGTATGTCAGACGGAACATTGGATATCTGGAGGGATTTATGTCAGCAGGTCTGCCCCCAAGACGAACGGATATCCCGACGATACTTACCATCTTCAAGCTTTATGAACAGCAAAAATACATGTATGATAACAAGGTTCACAAGGTAGAGAACCGGATCGTGAGTATCAGCCAGCCCTGGATCAGACCAATCGTGCGAGGAAAGGTAAAAGCATCCGTAGAGTTTGGCGCAAAGCTGGATCTCAGTATTGATGCGGAAGGTTACGCAAGGATTGAAAACATATCCTTTGATGCCTACAATGAAAGCACCTGTCTGCAGGAGGCTGTTAATGCTTATTATGAGCGAAGCGGATACTATCCGGAACGGGTTCTTGCAGATCAGATATATCGGACAAGAGATAATCGGTTCTTCTGCCAAAAACATGGAATTCGATTATCCGGCCCGAAGCTTGGGAGGCCAAGCAGGGAAACGACAAAAACAGATAAACAGATAGAATACCAGGATAATACTGATAGAATCGAAGTGGAACGCAGATTCAGCTTAACCAAACGCTGCTATGGAATGGGCAATATCGTGACCAGGCTTGAAGATACACAGCTAACTTCTATCGCATTATCTGTATTTGTTGCAAACATCGTAAGGATGCAGCAACGAATACTTTCTGCGCTTTTTTATCTGTTGGACATTTTAAACTATAGGGCTGGCTGCCTGCTTGTGCAGGTTAATCAGCAAACACTAAGTAAGGTATCAGAAATTTTTATGAGTTTCTGGTGCCTTATTTTTTTTGCGCCTAAAAGAAAGGGGAGAAGAAATGGAATCAGAGAAATGGTTACAGGAGCTGTTTAACAAGCTCCGGGAACGTTTGGGAGAGGAGTACCAGGTGACAAAGGTAGATAAGCCGGCGCTGAACTCTTCGGGCAAAGTCCAGATCGGCATTGTGAAAAACGGGGAGCGCACCGGAATTCTTCTGAATCTGGAACCGGGAAAGGTCCAGCGGCTTAAGACTGGAATCGGCCTTAAGGAAGAGGTTGGTGTCCTTGTGGAAAGATACTTGGAGAAACGGAGCGTGCTGCGTAAGGAACTGCTGGCTGGTGAATGGTTTGAGAGGATGAAGGAACGGATTGTCTATGCCCTGGAACGAATGGAGGGAAATGAGGAGGCCCTGAAGCATATTCCCTGGGAGCCATACCTGGATATGGCAATTGTATTTTACCTTGTGGAGACACCGGGAGGGGAGACCAATTACCGTGTGATCAGCAATCATGACCTGGAGGTGTGGAAGGTAAGCAAGGAGGAGATCTTTCAGATTGCCAGGGAGAATACACCCAGGCTTGGCATTCCTTTACTCCTGACCCCGGAGGACGCGGTTGGGGAGAATAAAGAGGGGGAGGAAGAATCCTTAAAAGATATGGAAAGGTATCTGCTGAAACATACCTATAAGGGAGTGTCAGCTTTTGTTCTCACCAATCAGTATGGATTTTATGGTGCTTCCGTGATTCTGTATGACGGTCTTTTGGAACGGATTGCCTGGGCATGGAGGGATGATGTCCTTGTGATTCCAAGCAGTATCAATGAGGTGATGATCATTCCCGCCTGTGGAAGCACAAAAACCATACAGCAGTGGAGGGAGATTATTAAGGAAATGAATCAGGAGGAACCTGAAAACGAAATGGCACTGTCGGACAGTGTCTATTTTTATGACCATAAGGAAGGAAAGCTGTGTATTGCAACGGATGACTGCAAGATGATTTTTGATTAGAGAGGGTGCTTTGGACATATTTCAAACCTTGGGATATGTCCTTACCATATCAAACCAAAGAAAGGAAGAGAAAAGAATGAAGCGTGAAGCAAAATGGGAGAACCCTGGGAGAGACGGTCTGTCCATACAGGAGATCATGGAAATGTATGAGGACGGTTATGAGTTCGTTGTCCAGGCAGGCCATGTGGTTGCGGTGCTGGTGGACTTTTAAACGGAGGGTATGGCATGAATTATCAGGATGATTTTTCGGCGGCTTTTCCGGAGAAGGAGGGATTCCTGGAGTTTTTGGATGAGATTGAGGAGCGCGGGTGCTGGAGAGTGTTTCCCACCAATGAGATCCAGGTGTTTGCCCTGGCAGAATTCCCGGAACTCTGCAGGGAGATTGAGGCAGAAAGGGAAGGGGCGGATATCTTACAGGATACCAGAGCCAACACGGGACTTCTTTTAAAGGTGGGGGAGGAAGCTTATCCCTTAGGGGCAACGGCCATTAAGACTTTGGAGAACCGTGCCCGCATTTCCGGGTATGCCCTTCAGGATTTAGGCAGAGGGAAGCTGGCCAGGGTATTAAATGACTGTCTGGAGGTGACAAAAGGAAATGCCCTGGTGCGAATTCATGAGGGAAAGGCCAGGGCAGTCCACGGCGGGGACAAGAGTGATTATGCCGTGCTGCCTATGCCGGAGCTGTTTGAGGCTTCGGCAATCCACATGGAGGAGCAGTATGAAAGGGTTCGGTTTCTTTCGGGGTATTTTGACCACTGGCTGGTGACGGCTTCCTGGGAGATTCAGGACAGGCGGCTGCTGGACACTTACCGGGACATGCTTTTGCAGTATGGACAGGTGGCCGACCCGGAGCTGTCGGCGCAGATCAAGGTACATTCTTCTGATGTGGGAGTCAGCGGGGCGAATATTTTCTATTCCCTGCTTATGGGGAAGGAGAGAAGGCCGCTGGTTCTTGGGGACGCGCTGAGGCTGGAGCATTCCGGCGGAGCCAGCCTTGCGGATTTCTCACGGAATTTAAGCCAGGTGTTTGCCAGATACCGGGAGGCGGTGGAAGGACTTTCGGGGCTGTTTTCGGAGTATCTGACTTACCCGGCAAATGTGATCGCCAGGGTGATGAAAAAGGCAGGTATCGGAGTGGGACTGACGGCCAAGACGGCGGAGCTTTTTAAGGCGGGCCACGGGTTTGGAGGCTGCAACGGATATGAGGTGTACTGCGGAATCTGTGAGTGCATATTTCTGGCTCAGAGCGAAGGGGCAGGCGTCCGGGCGCTGACGGATCTGGAGGAAAAGGTGTCACGGTGCCTTGCCTTTCCCTTTAAGGAGTATGACATTCCTGGGGAAGTCCGGTATTAAATGGATTGAGTGTTATCTGGGGGCAGAGTGGTAATGGTTTGGCTTTGGTTTACCAGGACAGAGTGATAATTGCCTGGTCTTGGTTTATTGGGACGGAGTGACAGTGGTTTGGTTCTGATTTATCGGGACAAGGTGGCTGGAAAAGTGAGAGCATTTTCATTCCGGCTATCAGGATAGCAGGAAGAAAGAAAAGACAGAGTCGGGGCGTGCTGTGGCTGTTCGCAGGATTGGAACAAGTGCGGTTTCCTGATTCTTCCGGAAAGGAGGCAAAAGGACATGACAGGCCGAAGCTATGAGCCGGAAGTAGTGGTGGAGGACATCACAAAGCTGACGGAGAAAGAGTGGAAGGAGTACCGTTACCAGGGGATCGGCGGCAGTGATGTGGCGGCGGTGTTTGGCACTTCGCCGTGGAAAACGGCCAGGGATTTATATGAGGAAAAGGTTTTTGGCAAGGACCCGGAGCCCGAAGATGACGGCTGGGTAGCCAAGGAGATCGGGAAGCGGCTGGAAGAACTGGTGGTGCAGATTTTTATGAAAAAGACGGGGCTTAGGCCTTACGCGGTTCGGAAAATGTTCCGCCACCCGGATTATCCGTTTATGCTGGCAAATGTGGATTTTTTTGTGGAGGTCAATGGGGAAATCTACATCATTGAGTGCAAGACTTCTTTTTCCTTCCACATGGAGGAATGGGAGGACGGCGGGATTCCCAGGCATTATGAGCTGCAGGGGAGGCATTACATGGCGGTGACCAATGTGAAGGGAGTCATTTTCCTGTGTCTTCATGGAAACAATGAGAATACCTTCATCATGCGGAGCATGGTACGTGACCTGGATCTGGAGGAGGAACTGATTGAGCAGGAGGACTGGTTTTGGAACCGCTGCGTGAGGGAAGGGAAACCGCCGGAGTACACGGAACCTATACAGCTGGTGCTTCGGAGTATCCGGGACCGGCTGGGGGTGAAGGATTCCCAGGTGGTGGAGCTGCCAAAGGAGCTTTCGGGGTGTGTGACGGAGTACCTGGATTTGAAGAAACGGAAATCGGAGCTGGATAAGCAGTCTAAGGAGATTGAGGAACGGATGAAAAGCGCCTATGCCCCGGTTCAGGAGGCTTTGAAAGGGGCGGAGAAGGGCGTGCTGGTTCTGGGGGACGTGCGGTATCAGGCAGGGTACACCAAGAGAGTGACTACTTCCATTAACAAGGAGAGTCTGGAGGCCATGGGGATTCTGCACCCGGATATCTGCAGGGAGTACGCAAAGACCAGTGTGTCCCGGAGTTTTTATATTAAGCAGGAGAAGGCTGGATAAAGGGCAGAGAAAGGAGGGATTGTTTGACTGCCGGTGAGCAGGCATTTTTACGTTTGGAACTGGAGGTGCTGTTAAAGCGGCTGAAGCGAAATCTGGACCAGGTTGGAGTGGAGGTGCTTAAGAGCACGTACAGGAAGGGATATGGGGAGCTTTTGAGGGAGATTCAGGTGAAAGCGGAGACCTATATGAAAGAGGCTGTTTTTAGTGGCATGGGAGGGTATTTTTGCCGGGATGAGATTCCGGACCTGTGCAGGGCGTTAAACGGTGTGGTAAATGAGGCAGGCGTAAGACACCAGCTGAGTGTGGCTCTTTTTCAGGAGCCGGATATGGGGAAGGTGGAAGGTCTGGTTCAAATGATCAGGGAAAGGGTACAGAGGATTGTTCTGGAGTACCAGGGCCATATACAAGGAGGAAGGCAAATGCGCAACATTTTTTAAAGGCCTTCCAACGTCCTGCCGCCGAACCTTTGGTGAGGGGGCATTACATATTATACTAGGAGGAATGTGATATGGAGAATAAGAGATTGACGCTTCAGGAAAAAATGGTGCGGATTCGGGCAAGGATTCCGTCTCTGGTGAAGCAGGCGTACAGTGAGGAAGTAAGCTATGACTTTGTGAAGATTGATGATATTTTCCGGTATCTGACGCCGGCTATGAATGAGTACGGGGTTAATTTTGACATCGTATCGGAGACAGCCACCAAGAAGGATGAGAGGGGAAATCCCATGTTTGTGGAGTTTATTCCCCTGTACCAGATGTGGATTTATGAGGCGGATCTGACGTTTCAGTGGACCAATGGGGAGAATGGGGAAGACCAGTTCCAGGTGACGGCCCATGCCATTGGTTTTCACCAAATGCCGGAGAAGGCAAAGGGAAGCGGGTGGACGTACTGTCTGAAATATTATCTGTTAAATAAGTTCTGTATCAACCAGGGCGGAGACGACCCGGATATGAGAAATGTGGTTCCAGGCTCTGATGTGGGCCAGGGAGAAATGGACGGGGCTTTAGACGGAGCGTGGAGTTATGGGGAGGAGAACGGGTATCCCCAGGGAAATGATATGGAGCCGGAAGAGGAATTTCCGGAAACGGGGGAACCTGTAGAGAATGGAGCTGTGTTCGGTCAGGAGACAGGAAATGTGGAAGGTGAAGCGATAACTGGTTTGCAGGAAGCGGCTGACGGTTTTCAGAATGGGGGAGAAAGAGCAGAGGAACAATCGGGGGAGATGACGGAGGAATATCTGTCGGAAGAACCGGAAGGTTATTCTGTGAATCAATCCCTGATAGGACCGGACCAGGGGACTATGGTGACGCTGCCGGAGAGCGCAGGAGAACCGCTGAATTTGGCAGAAACCGGTTCTGTGAGTGCAAGGGCGAATGCCAATGGTGACAGGAATGTCCAGAAGGGAAGCCGGAATGTTCAGGGGAATGCGGAGAATCGTGGAGATATGGGGAATGGAGCAGGGACAAGGAATGGGGCAAATGCTGGGAATGCAATAAATACGGCGAATACAGCGAATGTGCCAAATGGGGCAGGAGCCGGAATGTCTCATGCGCCTAACAGGTTCGGTGCAGGTAACATGACGAATACAGCGGCCAGACCCAATACAGCCAAACCCAATGCAGCCAGACCTAATGCAGCAAGCCAGGCAAATCCGATAAATCCAATCAATCCGGTACAGCTGCCTATAAACACGGCAGGAAGCCAGGGCGGCATGACGATGGAGGAGGCCAGCAACGTGATCTGCAACTGCGGGCTTTACCGGGGGAAGACCCTGGGAGAGATCGCCAGAAGCGGGGAGGATGGAATCCAGAACCTGAAATGGTTTGTCAACTCCTACCGGGGCCGTAATGAGGAACTGAGAATCGGGGCAAGGGTTCTTTTAGAGGCAGCAATGGCGGCATAGGAAGCTACGGACAGCCACACATGAAGGAGGAAAAGCCAGAGGGTGTATGAACCGAAATTTGATATTTCAGAAGTGGCAGACCTTTTGGGGGTTGAAAGGCTGACGGAGGGAAATTCCTTCAATGTCGTCTGCCCGTTCTGCGGAGACAGGCGGGGAAAAATGAATTTCCGTGTCTTGAAGGACGGGAATCCCTGTAATACATACCGCTGTTTTAACTGCGGCTCCCAGGGCAACATGCTGACCCTGTATGCGGAAATGCAGGGTATTTATGGGGAAGACCGCTACAAGAGGGCTTACCGGAAGATTTTGGAGGCTCTTGGGAAATCAGGATATGATACCGTGTCTCACAGAACCTATCGGCCGCCTGTGGTTTATGACCGGAGGGAGCAGGAAAAACCAGATTTTGAAGCAAGGAGTCGGGTGTATGAAGGCCTTTTGGAACTTCTGACATTGACGGAATCCCACAGACGGAATCTTCTGAACCGGGGCTTTGGCAGGGAGCAGATTGAGGAATTTCAGTTTCGGAGTACGCCTGTTTCCGGTACAGAAGGGATTGCCAGGAGGTTATTGAAGGAGGGACATTCCCTTAGGGGAATTCCGGGCTTTTTTGTCAACAGCCGGGAAAACTGGGACGCAGCCTTTTATGGCCGCAACCATGGGATTTTGTGTCCGGTCCGGAGTATTGGCGGGCATATAATCGGTTTTCAGATCCGGCTGGATTCTCCTTATGACGGAAGGAAGTACCTGTGGTTCAGCAGCACCAATAAACCTGAGGGCACAGGCAGCAGAAGCCCGGTTGGATTTTTCGGGGACCCTTATGGAAAGGTGGTGCGGGTGACGGAAGGAATCCTGAAAGCGTCTGCGGCCTATGCCATGTCCGGTTACAGTTTTCTTGGCGTACCTGGGGTGAACCAGTATAAGGAGCTGGAAAGAAGCCTTGTGGAGTTAAAGGAAAATGGTCTTGAGGAAGTTCATGAGTATTATGACATGGACAAGCTTATGCCGGTTTCCTGTCAGGGAGATTACAAGGAGCCGGTCTGTGAGAAGTGTGGGGGTGCGGACTGGGAGACGGGAATCTATGAGGATTTTTTGTCCTGCCCCCATAAGAGAGCAAAGCGGGACCAGATACAGGAGGGGTGCCGGAAACTTTATGAGATCTGCCACAGGCTGGGGCTGCGCTGTATCCAGAAGCGTTGGGACTGCGGGCCGGAGGGAACCTGGAACGGAAACTATAAGGGGATTGATGATTACTGGTGGGGACATTTGAAACTGAGAAGGGAGCAGGAAATGGAAGATGTATTTTGCAGAGAGGCTGCTTTTGGAGGCGGTATACCGTCATGGGAAAAGGCAGGTTTTGGAGGATGAAAGGAAAGAGGAACGGTTAAAGAAGGCCATTGTGGAGGCGCTTTCGGATATAAAGAGAAAGGCGTCCGGTGAGGCTGAAAGGGGAATCCTGTTTGAACTGGTTCTGGGGATGGCACAGAAAAAGAGCCGTATCGTCTGTGAGGCAGAGAGCATTTCCCAGTTAAAGGAAATGGTGAAACCGTGTGAGCCTTACTGGAGCGGCGGGGAGTTTAAGACTGGGCCGTACCATGTGCCGGAGGAGGAGCTTCTGATTTGGTCGGAAATTTCTTTGGAGATGGTTCTGAATGACGCTGGTTATAGGCGGTATGCACAGCTGTTTATGGAACTGTTTCCGGAAGAGGGAGAAAAGATATTTGGAAAGAAAATATTTTAATTTATGAGGAGGAACGCTTGTGAAACATACGTTTCATGATTGGAATGTGTTCCAATGATTTGGCAGGTGACGCACAGCGGTGCGTGCCATTACATAATGGAAGGAGAATGAAGAATGAATTTATGTACATTTGTAGGAAGAGTTACTAAGGACCCGGAGATCCGTTACTCCCAGGACAGCCAG
This sequence comes from uncultured Hungatella sp., assembly GCA_910585435.1. Classification (GTDB taxonomy): domain Bacteria; phylum Bacillota; class Clostridia; order Lachnospirales; family Lachnospiraceae; genus UBA3402. The sequence goes on from CAJUEJ010000030.1 coordinate 18,147, forward strand.
ATGGCTATAGCAAAGTTTGTCCTTGCGGTGGACCGGAATTACAAAGCGGCAGAGGGAGAGGAATCGGCAGATTTTTTCCCTTGTGTTGCCTTTGACAAGCGGGCGGAGTTTGCCCAGAAACATCTTTACAAGGGAATTCGCATTGCCATTAACGGGAAAATGAGAAATAACAATTACACCAACCGGAACGGGGAGAAGGTGTATGGAAATTCCCTGTATGTGGACAACATTGAGTTTGCGGACGGGAAACGGGATGAGGGACAGGTGGCGGCAGAGGCAGCAGGAACGGCAGGAACCGGAGGTCAGGCGGCAGGGGCAGGAGCAGCCCAGGGAACGGGCCGGACATCGGGGGCAGGAATGTCCCAACCTGCAGGCCGGACAGCGGCAGCGGGGACAGGGCAGGCAGCCAGAGAAGGAGTGAACCAGCCGGCAGGTCAGGCAGGAACGGGAAGGACGGGAACTATTCAGACAGCAAACCAGGCAGCCAGGACGGGAACGGCTGGGGTAGCAGGTCAGGCAGCAAGAACAGGGGCAGCAGGCCGGACCGCCGGAAGCGGAGTCGCCCAGGGAGCAGGACAGGCAGGAGGAAACGGGAGCGCACAGGCGGGAGCCAGAAGTGCGGCTGCCGGACAGAGAACGGCTGCGAACCGTACTGCTGCCAGAGGGGCAGCTTCGGGAGCAGCAGCGGCCGGAAGGTCTGGGGCAGCCAGAGGAACGGCGGCAAGAGGAGCTTCTGCTTACGGTGACGGCTTTATGAGCATTCCGGACGGGATTGAGGATGAAGGGCTTCCTTTCCATTAAAAAGATGGGATAAAGGGGGAGAATCAACAGCAGGTTTATGGGGCTAGCAGAATGGAGGGATCTGTTCTGCCAGCCCTGTTTTTTATTTGGAAGTATGAAAGTAAACCATTTGTGCCGGAGTGCGGCATGACTACAAGAGTAAAAAACAATAAGAGAGAAGGAGAACGTTATGAGTATAGAGAAGATAAGAAAGACCGGAATCATGATTCTGGCATGTGTATTTGGCATGGTTATCATTCAGTTGGCGGCACCCATAATCCTTGGGGTTCTGGTGCAGGGCATGGCCCTGGTGGTTCCGCTGGCTGTCTACCACTTTTTTGTGAAGGAGGAGTGGAGGCTTAAGCTGGTTCGGGGAAATGGGGAAGCCTATGGAGAAAGGCAGGAAAAGTATGAAGCCCAATATGAGTATGCCCCAGGCTTTAGGAATGTGAATACGGACGGGAGGGAGACGCCCTTTGACCCTGTAAAGGACTTAGATGAGGAAACGCAGGAAACGGTACCGGAGGCTGAGACATCCGGACAGGACATGGCAAAGAGCAGCCGGACAGCAGCCTGGTATGAGGAAGTGGGAAAGGATAAGATCATGGCGGTTGCCATGAAGCTGATGAAGAAAGAGGTTGGTGAATTCTGGATACGGAAAGACGGGATCTGCAACTTCCATACCGGGAAAGGCTATCGAAGAGCCGGGGCCATACCGGGATTTTCCGAAGCTGACCGGGAGACTCTTGTTGGACTCCTTAATGATGAAGGATTTATGGCAGAGGATCAGGGGAAATATCTGTATCTCACATGGGTAGTTTAGGAGGAATGGGTTCTCCAACGACCTGGCAGGCGACGCAGAGGGTTGCCTGCCGTTTCCACAGTGGGAGGAACGTAATAAGAAAGAACGGAGGGCAGAAGGATGATTGTGTGTCAGCATGAATGGCAGAACTACAAAAACCCCGGAAACGGGTATACGGTGGCAGTCTACCGGACAAGGGAAAGGGAGAAGATTCCAATGCCCGCAATTAAGGCGGACCAGGGAAAATGGGTCTCTTTTACGGCAGTGGGCATGGAACTTCCTGATCTGGAGCATGTGGATATCGAACTGGAAGGAACCTGGGAGGACAAGGAACGGTTTGGAAAGCAGTTGAAGGTGGAAGGGTTCCATGTCCTTCTTCCAAAGACCAGACAGGGGATCAGCAGTTACCTGTCTTCCATGGTAAAAGGAATCGGGCCGGTGCTGGCGGAAAAGATTGTGGACCGGTTCGGGGAGAATACCTTTGCGGTTCTTGACAAGGAGCCGGAACGGCTGCTGGAGATTAAGGGAATTACGGAAGCCAGGCTGGAGGCAATCAAGGAATCTTACGGGGAAAGCGGGGAGATCCGGGAGTTAATGGCCTACCTTGCGCCCTATAAGGTAACTCCCAAAAAGGCGGAGAAGATCAAGGAACATTTTGGCCTGGAGGCGGTAGAATTGATCCGGAAGAATCCCTACCGGCTCTGTGAGATTAAGGGCTTCGGTTTTCTCACCGTTGACCCTATCGCAAGGGCCAGCGCCGGGTTTTCACCAGAGGCACCGGAACGGGTGAAGGCGGCGGTCCGGTTTGTGCTGGAGGAGGCCCAGAAGGAAGGACATCTGTATCTGGACAGCGGGACGGTGATTCAAAAGGCGGAACATCTTTTAAACAAGGGCTTCGGGCGGGGGAGAGTGGAGCGTTCTGCCATTATCCGGGCCGGGAATGAGATGGTTCTGAAGGAGAAGTCCCTGCAGGCAGACGGAAACGCCATTTTCCTCAATAAAAACCGGGAGGCGGAGCAGACAGCGGCCGGGAACCTGGTACGGCTTTTAAGGGAGAACGGAAATGCTTTTGATGTGGAACGGGAGCTGGAGGAGGTCCAGGCGGAGCTTGGCATTGTGCTGGCTGAGAGGCAGAAGGAAGCGGTGCGCATGGTGTTTCAGTCCCAGGTTTCCATTATCACAGGCGGACCTGGAAAGGGAAAGACAACGGTTCTGGGAGTGATCCTGAAAATATTTGAGAGGAAGGAGCAGGGGAAGCAGGTTCTTCTCTGCGCTCCCACGGGTCGGGCCAGGAAACGGCTTTCGGAGAGTACGGGCTACCCGGCCCTTACCATTCACAAGGCATTGTATCTGACCGGGGAGGGTGAGGAACTTTTGGAGGATGAGATTCTGGAGGAAGACCTGGTGATCGCGGATGAATTTACCATGGCGGATATGTGGCTGGCGGCAGTCCTGTTTTCCAGGATAAAAAGCGGCGCAAGGCTGGTGCTGGTGGGGGATGTGGACCAGCTTCCGTCTGTGGGGCCGGGGAGCGTGTTTAAGGAGCTGATTGGTTCCGGGGTGATTCCATTTACGGTGCTGGACGTGTTTTTTAGGCAGGCCAAGGATTCCCGGATTATTCTGAATGCGGACCTGATCAACCGGAATCAGAAGTCTTTGCTGTTTGGGGAGGATTTTCAGTTTCATAAGGCGGAGGATGATAAGGAAGCGGCGCAGATTATCGGCGATCTTTACAGGAAGGAACTTGGGAATTTTGGAGGGAACGCGGATATGGTACAGGTGCTTTCGCCTCTCAGGGTCAACACGGAGGCGGGGGTAAATGCCCTCAACCGGCGGCTGCAGGAGATAGCCAATCCGGGTGCTTTGGACAAGGGGGAGTGGCGGTACGGTTCCACGGTTTATCGGGTCGGAGACAAGGTTATGCAGACCCAGAACACGGAGGAGATTTCCAACGGCGACATCGGGCAGGTAACGGGGATTACCATGCAGCCGGATGGGAGCAGGGAAATGAGAGTCAGTTTCGGGGATATAGCAAGGAACTATCAGGAGGAGGAACTGGCTGTGTTGGACCATGCTTATGCCACCAGCGTCCATAAGAGCCAGGGTGGCGAGTATTCGGTGGTGATCATTCCGGTTTTGAAGTGCTTTTATCCTATGCTGAAACGGAATGTGTATTATACCGGCGTCACCAGGGCGAAAATGAGAGTCCACTTGGTGGGGAGCCGGCAGGCCCTTGCCATAGCGATCTCCAACACAGACGCAGGGAAGAGGAATACCCTTCTGGCTGTGCGGCTGCAAAAGGAAATGGAGAGGCAGAGTCTGGGGGCGGTGCCTTCGGCGGCGGCTTAGAGAGAACGGACCGATTTTTGGAAAGGTAATGAATTTGGAATGACTCCCATAAGCAATGAGCCAAGTGCCATGCTTGCACAAGTATTTGGTGAATGCCGCGAGGGTACTGACTGGATAATCGAAATAACAGAGGGAATTTTATTCAAGTAATTTTGAAGAAAGAAGGAGAAAACGAATCTATGGGAAAAACGAAGATTCTGGAGAACTGGACATTTACCCGTTCCATGCCGGCTCCCTTTGACACGGAAGTGTTGAGAAGGGGAAAGAAGGATTCAACGGAGGAATCCTGCCTGTCTGTCCACAACAGGATGACAAGGGGAAGGCGGGCCACTTTAAACAGTGTCACGCTCCGGGGAATGCTTCTGGCGGCCGACATCATAAACGGGAAAAGCAAAGGCGCTATGGGAGTGGAGACGGAAAATGGGCAGATCTGCCGGTATTATATGGAGACGGTGGATTCCTCAGGGGCTGCGGACGAGATACGGATTTTCATTTATGATCCGAAAAAGGGAAACTGGAGGGCTGCTGTCAAGAAGGGAGAGGCGCTGTCCCCATATCCCAGGATTGGGGAGAGCGGAGCCAGCGGGAAGGAAATGTTTCTGCTTTTGGCTTATGGCAGTATGGTACAAGGCCCTATTCATGACCAGGAGTTTGAGGACAGCTTTCGGACATTTGTGAGAGAAAAGGACAAAGGATTCCCGGACATGGACCTTGCCATGGAGTGTGCTTTTTTATGCTGTGACAACCTGTACCGGAGATTGGAGAACCGGGACAGCTTAGGCGCGGCGGGAATCCCATTTCGTAATGATGAGATTGCGGCGGGAAATGTGACCGTGATTCCCACAGTCCGTCTGAAAAACGGCCGTTACGCCGTAACCAGGACGGATTACGGGACGTTCCAGGTGCTGGAGAGAAAAGAGGCGGTGAAAAGTTCCGGGACTATTGGAGAACTGAAATCCGGGTATAACCGGAAGTTCCCATTGGATGAACGGGAGAAGGATCTGGTTCCTGCCCTGCCGGAGAACTACCAGGTTCCGGTGGAGGTGACGGAGATTGTGGAGGCAGTGCTGCACACGCCCATGCGGGTATTTATGAGCGCTGGGGAGTCCGGAACGGGAAAGACGACCAACGCCAAAATGGTGGCCCAACTTTTGGGAATGCCTTACTATTTCTTTACCTGCGGTGAAGGGACGGATGAGACGGACCTGGTGTCCACTATGATTCCCAATATTGGGGGGAAAGAGGCCAGGCCGGAGGTAGAGCTGCCTACCTTTGAGGACATGGTTATGGACCCGGCTTCCGCCCTGGAGCGTGTCTGTGGAAACTATGAGGAGGAGATCAGCCAGGAGGAGGCGTTTCAGAGGATTCTGTCGGCTATGTACCAGACCGGTTTTCAGAACGGCCAGGGGGAGAAGGATTATGTGATGGTGGAATCCAGCATTGTCACTGCCTGCAGGAGACCTTCTGTGATTGAGATTCAGGAGCCTTCGGTGATCACAAAGCCGGGAACCCTGGTGAAGCTCAACGGGCTGTTGGACGATGGGGCGGCCATTACCCTTACAAGCGGGGAGGTGGTGAGAAGGAATCCGGAGACCGTGATTCTTCTGACTACCAACATGGGCTATAAGGGCTGCCGCGGATTTAATGAGTCGGTGCTGTCCAGAATGCGGATGATTCACTACTGTGAACCTCTGACGGCAAAGGGCATGGTGGAGCGTGTCCTGAAACGGGTGTCCGGCATGGAGAGGAAGACTTTGGAGAAAATGGCAGAGACCGTATGTGAGATTCAGAAATACTGCCGGACGGAAATGATTACCGGAGGGGTGTGCGGATACCGGGAGTTTGAGGACTGGGTATGGGCTTCTCTGGTGCAGAAGGATATCTGCGGTGCGGCGAAACGGACAGTGGTTGCCAAGGCTGCACCGGAGGCGGAAGAGAGGGAGGAAATCTATAAGACCCAGATACTTACCAAGTTTGAGGTGGAGAGCGGAGCTGGCGGTGTGAAAGCTGCGTAGTTAGAGTCGGTTTTTATATGTGCCGGAAGAAATTCATATGATAAAAAACGGAGAGAGCCGGAACATCAACGCAGAAGGGAGAAGCTATGAATGGAGTACAAAGTAAGCGGAAAGAAGTGAAAAAGGTCCGGGAGCATATGACAGATAAGGAATTGTTTCTGTCAAAGGCGTACCAGGATTCTTTAAGGAAATTTGCGAGAGTATTGGGAGGGAACCAGGCCGTGGGCCTGGTTCTTGCCTACACAAAGGAGGAAGATTCCAGGATTGCTCTCACGGACGGAAGAACCATATATTTAAACACGGCCAACATCGTGACGGAGCAGTTTCAGAATCGGAAGGAAAAAATGGCAAGCCATGAGGGCCTGACTGCCCATGAGTGCGGCCATATCCGCTATTCGGATTTTGACCGGAGGACGATCTATACAAACGGGTTTTCTCAGGGGCGTATTTTCCCAAGACCGCCAGAGGGGCAGACCCCGGCAGAAAAGAGGGCAGCGGAGGAATTAAAGCAGTTTGTAAGACGGAGGGACAAGGCGGCGGTGTCTGTTATTGGCACGACAGCTTCTAATCTCAATAACATATTGGAGGATGTGTATATTGAGAGCAAAATGTGCCAGAGGTATCCGGGAAGCGTCCGGACGTCTATTCAGAGGAATGCGGCGGCTCTTCTGGGGCAGATTCCCACGGCTGCGGACCGGAAGACGGAAAAGAACGATGGTCTGGATATCATGACCGACTTGATTCTACGGTATGCCAGAAGCGGTGAGACAGAGGAGGAAAAGGCGTATGACAGGCAGTACCGGACTTGTCTTGCGGCCTGTCGGAGCCGGATTGACGAGGCGGTGGGAAGTGACGACCCGGACATCCGGTATCTGGCTGCCAATGAATTACTGCTTAAGATATGGAAATATGTCAAGAAGGCAATCCAAAGGGCAAGGGCTGATCTGGGCAGGGATTTTATGAAGCTGCCGCCGCATGAGCAGGAGAAGAAAGCCAGGGAATACTTAAATGAGAACCTGAAACTAAGTTCTTTATCCGGCGCATATGGAGGATGGCGCAGAGAGCGCAAAACCATAGAGGGCTGGGATGGCAGCCTGGATTCCGAAAAAGAGCCTGGGCAGGAAGGAAATGGACAAGAGAATGAGAAACAGGATGGACAGACAGAAAAAGAGGGGAACGAGAGTCCGGGTGAAAGCGGACGGAATGAGGGAAAGGAGAAGGAGCAATCTCAGAAAGGGAGCGGACAGGGAAGAAATGCCGGGGAGAAAAATAGTTCTCAGGAAAAGTCTTCCCAGGGAAAACGTTCAGAGGCGGAAGACGGCGGCTCTCAGGAAGACCAGGGAGAGGCAGACAAGGAGAAAGAAGGAGAAGATGAAAACAGTGATAGTGGCGAAAATGGAGAAAACGGCAAGAATGGGAATGACAGTTCAAAAGCGCCTTCCCACATCGTTCTGCTTCGGCTTGGGCAGCTGGCTGCTCAGGGTGAAGGGGATGATTGCAATGAAGAACAGGGCGGAGAGGTCGGCCTGCCTGGACGGGGAGGCGGTATCAGAACCGGAGAGATCAGCAGGGATCTTTTGGAAATCCTGAACAAAGCAGCAGAGGAGGCTTATGGAAAGAAGGCGGAGATAAAGTTAAAGAAGCATTTGGAAGTTGAGGCGGAGGAATTGTCTCCTGAGGGAATCCACAAAGGCGTTCCTATCAGGGTTTACCGGGAACTGGAGATTACGCCTGATATGGAGGCTGGATATAAAACGATTGAACCGGAAATTAAAAAGACTGCCGGCCGTTTGAGGCAGACGGTGGAGGAGATTCTGATCCGGAAGGAAGGGGGAGTCATGTCCGGCCTTTACATGGGGAAACGGTTAAGCAGAAGGAACCTTTACCGGCAGGATGGGAAGATTTTTGAAAAGAGGATTTTGCCGGAGGAGGGATTTTCTGTTGCCTTTGGCGTCCTGGTGGATAACTCCGGTTCTATGATGATTGATGACCGGATCGGACAGGCCAGGAAGGCGGCTCTGGTTCTTTATGAGTTCTGCAGGTCGCTGTCAATTCCCATTACGGTTTACGGACATTCTACTTGTAGTGTGTCTGTTGGCGGCAGCTACCGGGAAGGGGTGGCCATGTATTCTTTTGCTGAGTTTGATTCCGTGGACGGGAAGGATCATTTGAGGATTCAGGGAATGGGAAGCTGCCAATGCAATCGGGACGGCCTTGCCCTGCGGTTTATGGGGAAACATTTGGCCAAACAGGAGGAAGAGGTGAAAATCTTAACCCTGATTTCGGACGGAAGCCCTGCTGGGTTTAACTACGGAGGGGAAGCGGCAAAAGAGGATTTGAGAAGGGCGAAACAAGAGCTTCACAAAATGGGAGTTACGCTGTTTTCGGCGGCTATTGGGGATGATAGGAAGGTGATTGAAGATATTTACGGGGACAGTTTTTTAAATATCTCAGACCTCAGAACTATGCCGCAGAAGCTGGCGGCGCTGCTTTTGCGATATATCCGGTAAGGAAAGCGTATGTTTCGGGGAGCCTGACAGGGACTGGAAAACTGCGGTTCTATAACTGGAAGGTGGCTGGACAGGCTGGCGGACATAGGAAGGCATTGGGTGATACATAGAATAGGAGGACTTTATGGCGAAAAATGAGAAGAAAGACTGGTCACAGGAGGTATCCGGGCAGATCGCGGTGTGCAAGACGGATAAGACGCTGCTGGAATTGTGGGACAGCTTAAAACCTGCGTCTGAGTTATTTCCGGCCCATATCCATGCGGCCGGGGAGAAGGCGGAAATGGGGGAGCGGTCTCTGATCCGGCTGAACATGCTGGATTACAGCAGCGGCACCGGGGAGAAGACGGTGAGCGTTTATGCTAATATCAGCCCGGAGGAGGCCAGGTATGTCTATTCGGCGTTGTTCTGTCATTTGCCTGATTTTGCCTTTTCCCAGGATAAGATTTTCGGGGAGCCGGATGAGAAGGGATACAGCATTGTGACAAAGCTGCAGATCGCCCGGTATGATGTGGACCAGAAGGGAAATAAACGGAATTATCCCTGGTACGTGGAGATTCAGAATGGGGCCGGGGTTGCCGTGAGAAACGCCAATGGCGGGCGGTATTGCAAGAAGGATAGTTATGTGTGCCATAGGAAGGTAAGGATGTTTTTAAGCGATCGGGATATGTTTGTGATGTTCTGTCGGGCGGATTCTTATATCCGGGCGTTTGAGATGGAGTATGCTTTCAGGCAGAATCGGGTCGGGAACTTTGCGAATCTGTTTCATCTTCTGAATAAGGAGATTCAGAAGGTGGCGGATCTGGTGCAGTTTTATGGGGAAAGTGATGGGCTGCGGAAAGTGAGTTAAGGGAAGGAAACAAAGAATGGATTGAGAAAAGTATGGTGATTTGAATGGAAAGCCTCTCCTGGATTTGGAAATTCGGGGGAGGTTTTTTGGTATTGATAAAAAATCGCACGATTTTGTTGATATTACCGTTCGATATGTGTATAATTATAATAAGGCAGAAAGAATGAGAGGTGATTTTGTGTCTATTACAGCAACAGAATTGAAGATGAATTTGGGGAAATATCTTCTTATGGCAGAAAAAGAAGATATTTATATTACGCGGAATGGGAAAATAGTGGCGAAACTTTCTAATCCTTACCAGGACCGTGTGGATGTGGCGAAATCCTTATTTGGGATTATTCCTGATGAAATGACATTAGAGGAAGCCCGTGAGGAAAGGCTGGGGAAAATATGAGAGCTTTGATTGATACTTGTATTATTATAGACGCACTGCAGTCCCGTCTTCCGTTTAAGGACAATGCACAGGAAATCTTTCTTCTTGCTGCTAACAGACAGTTTGAGGGATTTATCACGGCAAAGGCCTCTACGGATATTTATTATTTAACCCATAAATATCTCCACAGCGATAAGGAAACACGGAAGGTATTGAGTGGGCTGTATATGCTGTTTGAGCTGTTAGACACAGCAGGGATTGATTGCCGGAAAGCAATTTCTTCAGGAATGACTGATTTTGAGGACGCAGTTATGGTCGAAACTGCGCTTCGCTGTGGAATGGATTGTATTGTTACCAGGAATGTAAAAGATTATGAAAAGTCATTGATTGAGATATACCAGCCGGGTGAATTTTTAGAATTTTTTCATCAGAAGGAGATAGAGTGATTAATCATTCTAAATAAAAAATATATAAATAAATAGCGGGGAAGAAATGGTAGATAGTGGGACAAACAATTTAACAGATGAATCAATTATTGAGATAATAGAGAGATATGTTGATGAACATTTATATGATTATGCAGTTATGATTGATGGGGAATGGGGATGTGGAAAAACATATTTTGTAACACATACTTTGGAAGAAAGATTAAAGGAACATGAAGATAAGAAAGCAAAAAAAATTAAAGGATATAAAAAGAAGAATGTAATATATACTACGCTTTATGGTATAAAGTCTTTAGATGATATATCAAAGCAATTATATATGGAAATATATTTAAAAAAGGATAGAAGGATAGGCAAACTTTTAAGAGGCGGGGCAGGTATTGTATCGTCAATGATACCTATTGCTTTTGATATTGCTAAACCATTTATTAAGGATATAGAGGTAGATAGTAAAGAACTTTCCAAAGTTATGAGTAATTTTCTGTCCATAACGAATAGTATATTGATTTTTGATGATTTAGAACGATGTGACTGTCCAATAAACGAAGTATTAGGTTATATTAATTCTTTTGTAGAACATGAGAAAATGAAAGTTATTTTGGTTGCAAATCAACTTGAAATAGGAAGAAGTGTAAGCGAAGAAGTAAAGGGGATACAGTACCTTCTAGCAGCTAATGGTGATAAGATTGAATTTGGAAAGACATCAAATACAGAAAAAAATGACATCTCAGCTTTATTTGTATCGAAACCGGATGATCAGGAAACTCCTATTTCGATTGAACAATTGGAGGAAAGGGCAAATGTTTTATTTGGTCAAAGTGCAATTTATGAAAGGTTGAGAGAAAAATTAATAGGAACTACGCTATATTATTCGCCGGATTTAGAGAAGATTTTTGAATCATTAATTCGCAGTTCTTCCATTAATATTGATTTAAAGAATATATTGATAACGGATTTATCATTTTTAGTTCAGTACATGACTGAATCTAAACACAAAAATTTAAGAACATTTCAATTTTTTTTATCAAAAATAGAAGTATTGTATAAAGCTATATATCAATTAGATAATCAAGCGAAGGAGAAATTTTTTAGCAGTATTCTTCGGAATTGTTTTAAAATATGTGTATGCCATAAAGCGGGAACTTATAAAGCTAAGTGGGAAAAAAGACAGGAATATGGAAATATGAAATTTAGTAAAACTGATCTTCTAGCTACACCATTAGCCTTTAGATTCGTAGATGACTTTGTTTTATATGAAAATTTGGATTTGTGCCGGGTTGAAAGAATGTTAAAAATGTATGAGGAACAATACATCAATAACAAGTATGATACATCATTTTATAAATTGGAAGGATCCTGGTACTTACTCGATGATGAAGAAATTGAAAAATATTTGGAAACAATTTTAAAAGAATTATCTGAAAACAAATATGAGGTTAGTGAATATGAGAGAATGATTTTTCTGCTTTTAAGGTTAGAACAGATTGGATTTTCTTCTAACTATATGGAAGAGTTTTTAAAAAGTATGCATTCAAATTTACAGCAATTAGATCATGCTATCAGTTTTGGTGGAAGATACTATTTTGAGGATGATGATAAAATGAATCAACGGGAGGAAGAAATATTAAAGGAATTGAATTCCTTAATGGATAGCATGTTTAAAGATAAAACAACTGAATTGTTAAATGAAATTATGAAGCATTGTAATGGCTGGGGAGAAGAACTTCATGATTATGTGAACAGGAATAGAAGTAATATATTCAGAGATAAAGAATTTATATCTAAAATAGATATGGAATTGTTAATAAATCAAATTGAAAATTCAAGCACAAAAGATATACATTATTTCCATAGTTGTATTCTGGATATTTATAAACCTGGTTACATTAATGAAATAATAGAAAAAGAAAGAGAATATTTGCAAAGTTTTTTAAATTGTATAGAAAGACTTGAACAGAAGGATTTTTGTAGAACAAAGCGAATGCAATTAGGAAGGATTAAGGCTTCGCTAGAAAATGTGCTTAGAAAGGATGTCGAGAAAGTGGAGAATTATAGAGCATAAAGTGAAATAACAGTGATGGTAACAATTTAGGAGATTATGAAAGAGTGTGTAGATTGCGGAAGATAAATATTATGAAATAGAGGGGATAAAATGGATATAAATAGAATTGATAGACTTTGTAATTGGCTCCGGAATTTGGGGAATCGACCAAATGCATTAAATTTTCCTGTGTCTAATTCAGATGTAGTTAAAATCCATGAAGAAATTGTTTGGATTGTTAAAGACATCGAAAGTGGTCAACCATTATTTGGTAACCGATTACTTGAAATAAAGGACAGACTTTTTAATGAATATATTGTTAATCGGAATACTAGGGTTATCTATATTAATCCGTTTGCTCTTGGACAAGCCATTGGAGTTTTAGATATTTTGAAAGAGCAGAATACAAATATACAAGAAGATTGGTGGAGTCTTATTCATCCAGATATTAAGCGTGTATCGAAGAAGCTATATGTGGATGGAAGCTATGCAAATGCAGCATGCGACGCATTTATCGAAGTCAATGATAGGGTTAAAAAATTATTTCACAAGAAGCGGCCAGATGATAAAGTACCGGATGGTGACGCTGCAATGAAAACAGTATTTTCTTTGAATGCTCCATTGATTGAATTTGGTGATCGTACTACTGAATCAGGTGCGAATACTCAAAAAGGGTTCATGGAAATGCTTGCAGGTGCAATGTCTGCTCTCCGTAATCCAAAGGCACATGCCAACATTGAAGTAGAAAAGGGAGATGCCATGCGCCGCCTAATGTTTGCAAGCATGTTGATGTACAAAATAGATGAGGCAGTAATCTATTCAGGAATAAGAGAGTAGTTTATAGGATGGATTTTCTGTTGAATGCTTTATAGAAGATGATAGGAGGTATTTTATTCGAAACACTATATATATTCGGAAAATATTGACAACCACAACATATAGTACTAAAATAACCATGAAAGTTGATTTATGCAGTCCATAGACCGCACACACTTTTTGTTCTGGTCCAAACGCCAGAAGCGCAGGGCAGGGAGGATTCCTTAAGCCTGGACACCACGTTTCAGCCAGAGACACGTTTGTTTCTGTCTGATAAACATTCAAGAAAACCAAATAACAGCGGCTATTTTGCCGCAGATCAGAGAGACATCCCATACAAAAAATGGAACGATGTCTCTTTTTTGCGTGCAAAACCCGCCGGAAAGGAGGAGACAAAAAAGACCAATGAAAAGAATTCAGCGACCAGAGTATACGACAGATGACGTATAATTAGTTTCGCAAATTCAATTTCATAAAAAATAGACATGGTCTATAGCCGTTTGGTAGAATTAAGTTACCACACAAAAATCCCACAAAGGAGGCTAAGAACCATGTCTGATAACATTATACAGTTAAATCAGGAACTTATCCATAACGAATTGAAAGATTTAGTACGCAACAGTGTCGAGGAAACCCTCAATGCTCTGCTCGATCATGAGGCCGAGCAGCTCGTTAACGCTGAGAAGTATGAGCGTTCCGGCGAACGTAAAGGCTATCGTTCTGGACATTATAGTCGAAACTTCCAGACTACATCCGGTGATGTTACCTTAAAAGTTCCAAAGCTCAAAGGTGTTCAGTTTGAGACCGCCATCATTGAGCGTTATCGCCGTCGTGAATGCTCCGTTGAGGAAGCACTTATTGAAATGTATCTGGCAGGTGTTTCTGTGCGCCGTGTAGAGGACATCACGGAAGCACTCTGGGGAACTAAAGTTTCTCCCGGTACTATCAGTAATCTCAATAAAAAAGCGTATGAACACATCGAAACATGGCGTACCAGAAAGCTGGAAGGCGAGTATCCCTACGTCTATGTTGATGGCGTTTACCTAAAGCGTAGCTGGGGCGGCGAAGTTCAAAATGTCTCTATCCTGGTTGCTATTGGCGTTAATCAGGATGGTTGCCGCGAAATTATTGGTGCTGCTGAAGGCATGAAAGAAGATCGTGAGAGCTGGAAAGAATTCTTCGTATGGCTCAAAGAACGCGGTCTTAAAGGAGTACGTCTTATCGTTGGAGACAAATGCCTTGGAATGCTTGAGTCCATCCCAGAAGTCTTCCCTGATGCTAAATATCAGCGTTGCACTGTTCACTTTTATAGAAATATCTTCTCAGTAACACCTCGTAATAAAATGAAAACGGTAGCTATGATGCTTAAAGCTATCCATGCGCAGGAAAGCAAGGAAGCAGCTCGCGAAAAAGCTGAGCAGGTAGCTCAGAAACTTCGTGAAATGAAACTTGCTTCCGCTGCCAAGAAGGTCGAGGACGGAATCGAAGAAACTCTTACATACATGGACTTCCCAACTCAACATTGGAGTCGGATTCGTACTAACAATACCATTGAGAGGCTCAACCGCGAAATAAAACGTCGAACCAGAGCAATCGGCGCTTTCCCTGATGGACAAAGTGCTCTGATGCTTGTATGTGCCAGACTTCGTCATGTGGCAGGCACCCAATGGGGAGCCAAGCGTTACATGAATATGGACCATCTAGCCGAGCTGGATATCCAGAACGAAGCTGATAACATAGCCGGCTAACTACCGGCTACCTGACGGCAAAAATTGAATTTGCGAAAAAATCTTGACACTATCATACGACATGGACGGCTGTTTCTGCCTGATTATCGCCATTTTAAACGGTGTCGGCGCCAGTACAGCCCGAAGGCTCTACGACAATGGCCCAGGGCAACAGAGCCGGGGCCGTCCTTTACCAAGAGGCAGGCCGCCAGACCAGACGGCAGCACCAGGAAGGACAGAAAGAAACCAAAGAATTTATGTGTTAAAGAAAAAAGGATACAGCTTAGAGGAGATTTCCGACATTCTTGGCTGTGACAGTTCGACCGTAAAGAGAAACCTAAAAAGTGAAGGAGGAAATGTGAATCATGACACTGGAGACATTCGCGGAGGAGATGAAGATCAGGGTTCAGGAAAAGGCAGGGAACCATTATGAGGTGGACCTGGAGCGAAGCCTGGGAAACAACGGGACAGAGGTAATCAGGCTGGCTGTAAAAAAGGAGAGCGACAGCGGTACTGCCCCGGCAGCGCTGCTAAATGGATTCTATAACCAGATATCGGAAAAAGAATCGGAAGATTTTCTGGAAGAAATGGCTGAGGAAATTGTAAGGATGTGCTGCTTTTCCGATTTTGTGGAGAACTATGGGGAAACACGGGCAGCGCAGGTCATGGATTACGATTTCTGCAAAGACAAACTCCTGTTTAAGCTGGTCAACACCGGTTTGAACCAGGAGCTCCTCCTTGACAGACCCAATATCCCCTTTCTTGACCTTTCCATTACCTTTTATGTGAGGCTGGAAGAAAGGGACGGAATGGAAACAAGGGTTCCGGTCAATGAGTTTCTAAGGGAGACATGGAAGGTGACAGCACAGGAGTTATACCAGCAGGCATTAAGGAACGCTCCTGAAACAATGCCAGCCAGATTTTCCGAAATGGATCAGATGGCGGCATTCCTGTTGGTAATGGTTGAAGAAATGACACCGGAGATTCAGGATATACTGCCGCCTGTGGAGAAAATGAGAGATGGAACCTTGTATTGTCTGACCAATCATCAGGCCAGAAATGGGGCTTCTGTCTTGCTGTATCCTGGGGTGTTAAAGGAATGTGCCGCAAAGTGCGGAAAAGACTTAGTGATTCTTCCAAGCAGTGTGGATGAGGTCCTTTTAATGCCTCTCAGCGATGAGAATAAGCTGAATGAACTGACAGAAATGGTCCGTGGTATCAACCAGTCGGTATTGGAACCGGGGGAGGTGCTTTCCGACCACGTTTACCGCTATGACTACGAAAACGACCAGATTGTAATGGCGTAGCTTATCAGGAAAGGAGCAGCCGTGCACATCCATAAATATGCGGATTTAGCCTGTTTTCAGGAGATCGGGATTGGAGGAACGCTGCCGGCCACAGAGGAGTACCGGGAGTTTATAAAAAAGCTCCACCCGTCCCAGTTCCTCTCCGGGGGAATCCGGGCCACGCTTTATGAGGTTTCCTATTCCTACATGACCATAAGGGGAAATGGGAGGACAGCGAAGAAATACGCGCTGCTGAACCCGGACCATGAGGAGGCATACATAGAGATTGAAATGCAGATGAGTAACTGGGTGGAGAATCACAACACAAAACGGCCGTACCGGATGATTTCCAACGTGACCATTCTGGAGATCAAGCCATTGGCCTTTGCGAATATCCGGTTTGAGATTTAGAAAGGTTTCATTCCCTCATTTCCCGGGGAAAACTCTGGGTTGTCCCTTAGAGGCAGGGCTGCTGTGAGTCCTGGCCTTGAAAAAGAACGGTAAGGGGCGTAAAAAGACACACCGAAGGAAGTATACCCATAGGGCATACCATAATGCATGCCCCTACGGGGCGGGCGTGCTGCGACAGGCGCCCCACGTCAAAGTATGGCTTTTCCGTCAAGAGCAGAATAACTTTTGCAAAGGACGGGAGAGAATGGAACAATATACATTCATAAATGAACTGCCAAAAAAGACTGCCAGGGCCATAAGTCTATTTCGGATGTTTGAGAAGACAGCGCTGGGATACCGGCCGGAGGGATATTACCTGGCATTCAGCGGAGGAAAGGACAGTGTGGTAATCTACTGGCTGGCAAAGATGGCCGGAGTAAGATTTACGGCCCACTACCATTTGACAACCGTGGACCCGCCGGAATTAGTCCGGTTTATCCGAAAGGAATATCCGGAGGTGAAGGTAGAAAAGCCGGAGCTTACCATGTGGGAGCTGATCGTAAAGAAACAGATCCCGCCTCTGAGAAGGGCCCGCTACTGTTGTGAGGCCTTGAAGGAACATGGGGGTGAGGGAGCGTTTACCGTAACCGGAGTCCGCTGGCAGGAGAGCAGGAAACGAAAACAACGAACCAGTCTGGAAATTCTGACTTCTAAAGATCCCATTTACCTGAATTGTGATAATGAAGAATCCCGCCGCCAGGTGGAAACCTGCGCCCAGAAGGGGAAACGTGTGCTGAATCCCATTATCGACTGGACGGAAGAGGAAGTGTGGCGGTTTATCCGTACCTATGGTCTCCCTTACTGTGTCCTGTATGACCTGGGGTTTCAAAGGCTTGGCTGTCTGGGATGTCCTCTGGCAAGCACGAAAAACAGGGAACGGGAATTTGCCCGTTATCCCCAGTATGCCAGGGCCTATATCCGTGCCTTTGACCGGATGGTGGAGGCACGCATGGCTTCGGGCAAACCTAAGGGTAGCTGGAAGGACGGGGAGAGCGTGTTTTGCTGGTGGATGTATGGAAATGGGAAAAGGGAGAGACAGATTGACGGACAAATGGAATTAGAGTTTGGAGATAAGGCCGGGACAGCGGCATAGGAAGGAGGCACCGATCTTTGTGGAGAAACATTCATGCAGAACCTGCAGGAATCTGGAAAAAGAAAGGAAAGAGGTGATGGAGGGCCGCCTGAAAGGGCGGTACCGCTATGGGTGCAGCGGCCAAGGCAGCGGATTTGTCTGCGGTTTTCTGGCTGGCGATGAGGATTTGGAGACATTGTCTTGCGGATTGTGGCATGGGCAGTCTGAGAAAAAGGCAGAGAAGGAAGGGCAGAAGCTGGAGAAGGAACTGGGAGAGAGCCTTCAGGGGCTGTTTGACCGCTGGAATGAGTGGTACGTTAGGGGCTGCCCGGAGGGGAAGGAGACAGACGGGGTGTATTTAAACCGTCTTCGCCTTGCCATAAAGGGGCTGGTGGAACGGATTGAGGAAGCTCTTGAAGAGTCCCGGTTTCCGGAAAGCTATTATTCCCCGCTGCCGCCGGAGATTGCTAAAGATTATATGGCGGATACGGACAGTTTGGTAAAGGGTGCAGAGAGGGCGTTGTACCAGTACCGGAATTCACCGGATTATCTCTGGCTGGAATCTTATATAAATGGGCAGAAAGGTAAGAGTAAGGAGACGGAGAAGGCTGCGGTGTTTTTTGAACATGGGAAGGTCTTGGAGGAGGCGATCAGCCGGAACCAGTATCTTCTTATGAAGCAGGAGATACGGCAGGAAGGGATTCTGGCAGAACTGGCAAAGTACCGGAGGGCTGTTTTGCAGAAGGAGCAGAAGGCAGCCAGGAGAAACAAAAGCGGACAGAAAGGCAAAAAAGATATGTCCGGCCAGTTTACATTGTTTGAGGAGAAGGCGTCCTGACAGAGCGAAAGCCTCTGACTAGAAGGCAGGAAGCTAAAGAAGTGTAAGGAGTCAACCGCATGGCAGCGGAGCTGCGGCGGGTGGGAATGGAGTCTGATACCATAAAAGGAAACTAGATAAGACGTAGAGAAATAACTGAGAACAAGAATCAGAAAACGTATAGGAAGGAGACAGGAATGGATTATCAGATGTTGGTAAGGAACCTGTTCAATGACATGTTCGTGTTTTTTAACGGGACACAGCCTCTGGGACTGGAGCCGTTGATTGACGTGTATCAGGATGAACCGCTGCTCATGGCATTTATCGGCAGGCTGGATGAGGCGGTAAAGGTTCCCTACAATGATGTGATGAAGGAATGTTATAGCTTTTTTAAGCAGTATGCAGGGGGAGAATACACGGATGAGGTCTGGGAGAGGATTGTGAAGGATATCCAGGACTTTAACCAGAAGTGGATGAATCCCTGGTGCCGGGGAATTATGCTGGCGCTGTTGGAGCTGCTGGAACGGGAGGACAAGGAGAGACAGGAACTTCAAAACCAGGGTGGTTCGGCGGAAAACGAAGCGCAGGAGCCAGGACTGCAGGAAACGGAAGGGCAATATGAAGCAGACGGACAGTATGAAGACGGGCAGTATGAAATAGAAACCGGGCAGGAAGGAATGGAACCTGGCCTGGAAGCAGGAGGAGAGACTGCCTTGCCGGAAATAGAAATGGGATATGGAGAGGACGGGCAGCAGGAAAATGATCTTGCGGCCTGATCTGCTAAAAGGCTGGGAAGAAATCAAATTCCCGGCCTTTTTAAGCCTTGCTTTTTGTAAAATGGCTGCTGTACCAGAGGTGTTTTCATTTTAGCGGCAGCCATTTCCGATTTCCAAATTGTAATGGCGGACAATAATCACTGGTGGAATTGTATTAACAGGGAGAATGAACATGGCAAAAAGCATTTTTGATAAGATGGAAAATATCCATGAAGTCAACCGCATGGCAGCGGAGCTGCGGCGGTTGGGAATGAGGGAAAAGCTAAAGGAACTGGCAGACAAGAACCGGGTAATGGATGAGGATTTTGAAGCATTTTTTCTGGGGAAGCGGTATTTTCTTGTTGACACAGGAGAGACACAGAAGACCTATGACACGGCTAGAGCGAAACTGATGGATGAAATGCTTATCCTGAATGATCCACTTTTTGGCAACGTGATTGGCGGTTATCTGCTCCAGTGTTGCAGCGAACCAGGCTTTCAGGAATCTGTGCTTCAGGAGCATAAGACATTACAGAGATGTATTGAATATGTAATGGAGCAGGCTTACGGATTATTGGATGAAAACCAGAAAAAAGCCAGAAAGAACACGGCGGTGGCTGTAGTATCAGACCAGGTATTTGAGTGGGTGAAAAGCTACTATACTCTGGACGACAAAGCAGCCCTGGAAGAAAAGCGGAAAAAAACAGAGAAGGAGTTTGCGGAGCGGAATAAGCCAAAGGAAAACAAGGCTGCGGGTAGGGGAACTTCTAAAAAGAGGGCTTCCAAAACCTCAAAAACTTCTAAAGCCTCTAAAACATCAAAAAAGAGTTCGGAGGCAGGGATTTCTGGAAAGGCCGGTGCCAGTGGCAATGTGGCAGATTCGGAAAAGAGTCTGGCAGAGAAAAGGGAAACCGGGGATACGTTATCGGAGAATATCCAGACAGAGGATTTACCGGAGACAGAGCCGAACGCTTCAGAGAAAGGACAGATTGAAGGGCAGGTGTCTATGTTTAGTATGGGACCAGCGGCCTAAAGGAAGGCAGCGATATAGGTGAATGATGAGAGAACAATCATGTTCAAAGAGAAACGGATACAAGGCGGACCCTTGTATGGAAGCATGAAAAGGAGAAGATAAAGGAGCGTAAAGAGATGATACTTGCCTATAAAGGATTTGACCTGGATTTGTCCTGCACATCAAGAGGAAACCGTTTCCAGTATGCCCCTGACCGCTGGAATGAGGAGCCCAGGGCCAAGTGCGGAGAGAACGGCTTCCACTGTGCGGAAAATCCCCTGGACTGTCTGACCTATTATCCCTCCATGGAGAAATCCGTCTACTATCTGGTGGTAGCAGCCGGGGATATCAATGATGATGAAAATGGCAGCAGAATCTCATGTACCAGGCTTCGGCTGGTAAAGCGGTTGAACCTGGAGGAGTTTGTGGCCCACAGCCTGAATTATATCTGGAATCATCCCCTCAGGGAGAATAACCGGCGGGTGTGTAAGGAAAGCGGAACCGGAAAGGAAGGCTTTGTGATTGTGAGAGGAAAATCTCCAAGAGCCTGCGGGAAGCTGGGGGATGTTCTTGGAATGGTAAAAGAAAAAAGCGGAAGCAGAGAGGGAATGGAAATGGGGCTTTATATCGTTGACGGCAAGGAGATTTTGCCGGACACATGGTATAACGTCCACGGAAATCCAGTGAAAAGCATAAAGAAAGGAGCAGCGATTCCAGCATGAAGAAATCACAGTTAAAGAAACTGAAATGCTTAAATGCAACAAGGCAGATCATGGAGATGGCAAAAAAGGAAGTGCCAAAGAGAAATGAGTATGATAATCAGGAATCCTTCAGCCGGGGGCTTTTTATGAGGTGCCAGGTGGAGAAGGGAATCCTGAAGGTGTCGCTGTTTCTCACAAGGGACCTGCGCATAGGGAGCCATAGACCTGTGTATCAGGTATTTGTAGACAGGGAGGCCAGAGACTTTGTGACCTGGGATTCTGTTCTGGAGAAATGGAGAGGGGCCAAGGTGGATTATCTGGACTGGCCCCACGCATTCTGGGGAACGGAACGATATATGGGTCCCAAAGATAACAAGATCCTGCAAACGTATCTGGGCGTTTCGGAAGGCGGATACAAGGGGCTTTTGGAATATCAGAGAAAGATACGGGAGGAGCAGCTTCAAAAAAGGCACAAAAAGCAGACAGACCCCTGGGACCGGTATCTGGAGCAGGTTCCGGAATTGCCAAAGGACTGGGACCACTGGGTAGACAAGGAGGGAATCGGGCAGAATTACATGTTCTACGATTACTCCAGGAAAAAGAAACAGAAAGGGTATTGCAGCTGGTGTGAGAAGGCGGTTCCCATTGAAAAACCCAGGCACAAGAAAGAGGGCGTGTGCCCGGTCTGCGGCCGTAAAATCCAGTTTAAGGCCAGGGGACGGGCAGGCAGCTTCTGGACCGATAAGCGGTATGTCTATCTGCTCCAGGAGTGCCGGGACGGAATGGTGCTGCGGGAGTTTCGGGTATGGCGCTGTTATAAGAAGGGGGAATACGAAAACCCGGACTATATCTGCCAGGAAGAGAGGCGGGTCATTTATGGAGACGGCCTGGCAGCCAGAACCTTCTACTATGGGTTATACAAAAAGAGGGATTTCCGGTGGATTGAAACCAGCAGTCTGAGCTATGACCGTCCTAGTTCATACTGGCAGTATTTTAAAGAAAAGTATGAGGGACAGTTGTATGGTATTTCCTTGCCGGACCCGGAGTGCTGGGGACTTATACGGACGGGGCTGGCCCAGTTTGCCAGACAGAGAGAGCAGATTGACCCGGAGCAGTATTTGTATCATTTAAGGAAGAAACCTTATCTGGAGAGGCTGGTAAAATGCGGCCTGTTCCGGCTGTCTGAGGAAGTCTACAATGGGAAGACGGAACTTGAGATCAGGGAGTCTTCGGATTTTGCCAAATCCATTGGCATAGACCGATACCGGATGAAACGGCTCAGAGAGCATGACGGAGGGAGCCTGTATCTGAAATGGCTGATTTTAGAGAAACATCAGGGAAAAGAAATACCGGATTCGGTGATTGACTATTTTTCCGGATACCAGATTGAGCCGAAAGACCTGGATTTTATATCGAAACAGATGAGCATGGTGCGGATTAAAAATTATCTGGAAAAACAGCACAAATTGTCCGGAAGGCCGCCCAAAGAGCTTCTTTCCACTTGGGCAGATTATCTTTCCATGTCGTTCAGGCTGAGAAGGGATATTACCAGGGAGATTTTTTTCAAACCCAGAAATCTGCTGGAGAGCCATGATGAGGCTGTGGAGCTGTGCGGGAATAAAGAGATTGCCATGCGTGCAGTGGAAGTTACTAAGAAATATCCGGATGTTGATAAAATCTGCCAGTTCGTAAAAGAAAAGTTTGAATTTGCGGATAGGAAGTACCGGATTGTGGCGCCGGAGAAGGTAGAGGATATCATGTATGAAGGGCAGGCCTTAAGGCACTGCGCCGATTCCAGTGATATCTACTATGAACGGATTCAAAACAGGGAGTCTTATATCATGTTTCTTCGGAAGGCGGAGGAACCGGACAAGCCTTATTATACCCTGGAGGTGGAGCCGGACGGGACAATCCGGCAGAAACGGACAGTGGGAGATAGGCAGAATAAGGATCTGGAGGACGCAGTGGTATTTTTAAGGAAATGGCAGGAGGAGATCCAGAAGCGGCTTACTCTGGAAGATTACCGGCTTGCAAAGGAAAGCTCCAGGCTTCGGGTGGAGGAATTTAAGAAGCTGCGGGAGGAAAAGGCCAAGATCTGGCACGGGCATTTGCAGGGACAGCTGCTGGCGGACGTGCTGGAGAGAGATCTGATGGAGGCGGTAAGAAGTGCGGAAATGGGAGACAGAAATTTGGGGTTGCCGGGAGACGGTTTAGTAAGCGAAAACTTGTCAGGTGAATGTGAGGAACGTATCAAGCAGGAGGAGCAGGAAACAGAGCGGAAGAAGGAACAGGAACTGGCTCTGCCTGCGGTAGCATGATTTTTTTAGTGGTTTTTTGGAGAAGCTGGGAGATAGTTATCTTTGTATAAGGAAGGATGTGCTTACTTATGGGAGAGGAATATAAAGGGGTAAAGACAGTGGAGTTCAGCGAAGCGGAGCTGGAGTTACTGTATGACGCCTGCGTTTTTTATGGCGGCCGTCTTACTGCAATCAATAAGGAACTGATCGGCTGTATAGAGGTTGCCGTAAAATTGGAGGGCAAAGCGAAGGAAGCTTATCAGATGGCAGTGCGGATTGCGAAACAGATGGATGGCAAGGAGTAGGGAGGAGAGACGGTATGGAATTTTATCAGACAAATGGAGGAAAGAAGTTTTTTGAAGTCCAGCTTCCGAAATTGATTCGCGCGTTGGAGGATATGACAGAGGCTTTGAACCGGAAGCAGGCTCCAGTGGTGCTGCCAGCAGAGGTGGGAGACGATTTCCTGAGAGAACTTTATTATGGAAATGCGGACATTGGAATAAACTGCATGACAGATATCGGTGATTCCAATGAAAAGCTGAAAGAGATTACCTGCCTTCAGGATGTATTAAGAGAGAAACTGAGCGATGAACAGTGGGAGCTGTTTGAAGCATGCAGCTGTAAGATGGCAGGGTATACTTCATCAGAGAGCTGCCGGATGTTTCAGCATGGGTTCCGGCTGGCGGTAAATCTGATTGTGGCTGGGCTTGGTGTGCCGGGAGAGGTAGATGGTTGACAGTCATATAGACAACATTTAACGGTTAGGCCTGGTATATCAAGAGAACAATAAAGGCATGGAACTATGGGGAGGCAGGAAAGTTAGTCTGCTTCCCTATAGAAAGGTTTAGAAAAAAGATTTTTCACTTCTCTTAAAATATTGATAGGAATGCCGAAATTTTTTGGTACAATGAAAGTAGTACAGCGATTGGACAGCAGCCGGAGAACCAGTGGTAAACAGGCGAAAGTGGAATTGCTCAGGCTTAAGGCAGGGAAGACAGTAATGGGAGGTGCGGTTCCATGTATCTGAAACGAAACATATATGACCGAATGCTGGAATGGAAGAGTGACAGAAGCCATAGTACCTTAGAGATAAGCGGTGCCAGGCAGGCCGGAAAGACCTATATAGTCAATAAATTCGCGGATGAAAATTTCAAGCATAAAATCTACATGAATCTGTTTGACCTTTCCGGAAAGCAGTTTATGGAGTGCTATCAGAAAGCAATGGAATGGGTTCCGGGAAACAGACGGCCGGAGTTTCCGCTTCATGAGGCGGTCCGCCTATATGAACCTTCCTTTCAGGACTGTGAGGACACGGTGATTATCATTGATGAGATTCAGGAATCTTCAGAGATTTATAACCGGATCAGAGAGTTTACCAGACAGTTTCAGGCACGATTTATCGTCACGGGAAGTTACCTTGGACGGGTGCTGGAACCGGAGTTCCACTATGCCAGCGGGGACATTACAAAGCTGCGGATTTATACCCTTTCCTTTGAGGAATTTCTGGAGGCGCTGGACGGGGAACTTTGCCAGACATGGAGAAACCTTCCTTTGCCTGAGGCAGATGACAACTGCCCGGAGGTGTATGACCGGCTGAGACTGGCCTATGACCAGTACTGCCAGATTGGCGGCTATCCGAAGGTAGTGGAAGCATATCTGGAAAGGCGGGACGTTCTGGCAGCCCGAAAGGAGCTGGTGCGGATTATCCAGATTTTTTTGGAAGAATCCATGCGGTATTTTAAGGATATTACGGATATCAGTGTGTTTACTAATATTTTCTTAAGTATCTGCCGTATCCTTTTGCGGGAAAAGAAAGGTCTGGAGGAGGACAGTGTCAGTGAAGAACTGCAAAAGCTGGTGACGAAGAATTATTCCAGCAATTTGTCAAAGGAAACCTGCAACCGGGCGATTAGCTGGCTGTACCATTCGGGGATTATCGGATTCTGCGGAAAGATTATTGAAATGGACTTTCTGGATTTTAAGCCGGGAAGACGATGTTTCTTTATGGACCCAGGGGTTGCGGCCTACTATTTAAACAGGGTAGGAACTACGGAGGCGGCTGTTAACGGAACGCTGAATGAGAATTATGTGTTCATCAATCTTTTGAAGCGCCAGG
>CAJUEJ010000031.1 GCA_910585435.1 uncultured Hungatella sp.
ACCGCTCTACAAAGATGTGGTACTGCCGCCTCTACGGCATCATGATGCTCCAACATCTTGATGCCTGGGAAATGCCATCAACCAGGGCATTTCAAGAATCATTATTAGGATTCACCGCCTAATAATGATATCTTAAGCGATTCCATAAGATTTTTCAAGGCATAGTACCCGCTATGTCCAATGTTTATGTCCATTTTTCTCAATTTTCTTTTCCTGCACGATATTCAGTTGTCAATTTTCGGTTAGAATCTCATTCATTGAGATTCCGAGAAGTTATAAAAACATTAAAATGGCAGGAAGATTCATCCCAAAGCTGATATCTTCCTGCCATTCATATTTAGAATATATGCTTAAAAATCAATAAAACTTAAAAGGCCAGCCCCATAGGACTGACCCGTTTTCATCTACAATTTATCAATTATCCCTGCCACTGCTTTCATCACGGTTAAATATTTCTCCATCTGTTTTTCATCTACTACCCGATGAATTTCATCCAAATGAATGGCAAGTTCATCCCCTGAATCCCCAAATAAAAGAATATCCGCAGATATTTTCAGCCCTTTAGAAACCTTTGCCAGAGTCTCCACGCTCATCTTTTTATCGCCACGCTCTATATTTCCATAGTAAGCGGCCGTAATATCGCATTTTTCAGCAGCCGCTTCCTGGGTTAGGTTCTGCTTTTTACGTGCCTTTCGTATCCTCTTCCCAAGCTCTACATAGTCTACATTTTGCATCACAGGCCCCTCCTATCTTTATTTTATAGACAATTATCAAATTACTGAATTTACTACAAGGATTAAAATTATTAATAAATATTGCCTATAAGCATTATTTATGCTATAATTCTTTCATTAAAAACCAACAGCACCTCACAAATATTTTATAAAATGCAGAAAGGAATGCCTGACTATGAAAGTAAAAAAACTATTCTTTGCTATAATAGCAGGAAGCTGTCTCATTACAGACAGTGCGTTCGCAGCGGAGTTAACACATATTCAATATGTTCGAATCCCCCCTGTGATTTCATGTACTCCCGCTTATTACAATGATGACAGTGACACGATGAGAGAACCCTATATTCTGATTGAAAACAGCAGTACTGACTATTTAACAGATACCGATATTGACTGGATGACTCCAACACAGCTGCGATATGCGAAAAATGAAATCTATGCCAGACACGGCAGAAAATTTAAGGATAAAGAATTACAGGAGTGGTTTGATTCCCAAGAATGGTATGACGGATACATTGAGCCGGAAGATTTTGATGAAAGCGTTTTTTCAGAAATAGAAAAAGAAAATATCCTGACAATTCAGCATCAGCTGGACACGGCCAGCCAGTATCCTAAGACTTCTGATAAGTCTAAAACATCCGAAAGCAGCACATCAGAGCGTAAACCGGAAAAACAGAAGGTATCCAAATCATCCGGCAGTAAATCGGTCTCTCAAAAAAATAAAAAAGAAATACTTCCGTCTGTCTATACTATGTTTAATTGTCAGTATCCAAACGATTTCTCGACTGAACGAAACAAGGTACTGAAAAAGGTACAAGAGTTAAATAATAAGATTATAAATGAAAATACCATTAATGTTGAAGTAAAGAAAGATATTGAATTCAAACAGACTTTGGATGTAAGCACTTATAAATATTTCGGAAGCATAAAAAACGGAAGGCCTGACGGTTTGGGAGTAATTTTACTGCCGGCAGATATTGTTAACAGCCCTCAATCCTACGAATTACCTAATTGCTATCTTCCGGTTCTTGCCGGCACTTTTAAAGATGGAAAATTAAATGGTTATGGTATGGAGATTGGTTTTAATGGAATCGATATGGAAGGAATCTATAAGGACGGAGCGCTGAATGGAGATGGTATTATCTACAATAATGATGAAATCGCAATAACAAATTTTGACATATTGGAGGATTCAAACACATTCAATTCAATACGCGAAGAATACTGTCTTAAAAAATATGAGCTGTCATTGTCTTCGATTGATGACAATGCCTTTGATTATATTGCCACATATGAAGGGGGAAATGGTTTAGTAATTACCGATTATCCTGTGATACAGCCTAATGTATTTTCTCAGGGAGAATTTAGTAAAGGAAAAGCCAATGGAAGTCAGAAGGTTTACCATCCTAACTACAAGATGAACCAATCAACAAAATTATATGAATTAATTAACAAAAATTCTGTCTATGGACCGATTTATTATGACGGCAATACAAAAAATGATTCGAAAAGCGGAAAGGGTACTACATACTATCCCAATGGCAAAATCCAGTATCAAGGGGAATTTAAAAACAATAAATACCACGGGAAAGGGACTTTGTATAATGAAGACGGCTCTGTAAAATACAACGGGAAATTTAAAAACGGGAATATTCAATAAAACACATATTTAAGGGGAGGTATATTATGGCATTGATTATCTATTTGCTTTTAGGTTATTGGGCAGTTGGAAAGACCATCTGGGCAAACAAAGTTATGATTGGAACAGGGAGTGCATTGCTCTTTAACAGAGTATTTTATGCTTTATTTCTTGGATGGTTACTAATTCCATGGGCAATTATTAAACTGATTTTTCATCATTAAAACAATAACTGAAATATTTTTTTGAATCCACAGGTACCGCACGGTGCCTGTTAATCATGTTAACGGGAATATTATTGAATATACTTCTTCGTATATATTCGCTTCTGCTCAAACCGGATTGTCCGGATTTAATATCCAATTCATTGAATTCACTTTCAGAAAGTTTTATCTACTTTATTTTAATGTAAAAACAGCCGTATTTTTTTATAATAAACCACCCATGCCGCTTTCTCGACACCACTATGAATAAAAGTGGGTTTACTATGAACCTTCCAGGGATGCACATGGAATGCAAAAACGGCATTCCGGCGCATCGTACATTCAACGTAACAGGTGTACAGACCTACTGTAAGGATTCGTAATAAAAAAATGCAGAGCCATCAAATAAATCTGACAGCTCCACACTGATTTTATCCTATCAACACACGTTTTCCAGAGAATGCGAACCCGTATTTTCGTATCTTCTCTCTTGGAACCCCCTTCTCCACAAGCATTGCCTCATATTTCTGCCTGTCAATCTGGGCCAATGCCTCTTTCACCGTGTCAGACAGCTCTTTTTCATCCTCCGCATCCTGCACCTTGAATTCCAGGATGATGCCGTCGTCCTCCGTCCTTCTTGGCTCCAGCATCACATCATATCTTCCAAAACCGCTTTCCCGGTTGGAGGTCAGAATATATCTGCCGGAAAGCTCCACCATCAGTCCCAGAACAAAACCGTGGTAGAAGCAGACATTTCCTTCACGGATTAATTTTCCAACCAGGCTGTTAGAGCTGGAATTGGCCCAGTAAGGCGCCACTTTTCCTTTATCCAGATAGTTTAAGATAGACCAGGGATTATAGATATCCTTATGGCTTCCGAACGTAAAGCCGTCATACCACCTTTTTACCTCTTCCTTTCCCTCTGACCTGCCATATTCATCCAGAGCCTGAAAGACCTCTTTCTCCGTAAATCCAAAGCAGTCCGCATATTTCTCCGAAGTTGTTGTCACCACCTCCAGATTATTTAAGTCAGAAAAAATGGACTCCCTGCTCACTCTGGTTATGCCTGTCATAACTGCACGTTCCAGGTAGGGATTGGTCTTAAATGTGGCATTAAACATGCTTCTGGTAAAGGCCACCATCTCGTCCCAATATCCGTTTACATAGGCCTCCTGCATAGGTGTATCATACTCGTCCAGGAGAATAATAACCTTTTTACCGTAATAACGCAGCAGATAGCCAGCCAGTGCTTTTATGGCACCTGATACCTGATAGTCCTCCATCTGAACGGAAATGCTCTGAAAATCCTTTTTCTCACTTTCGCTTAATAATTCCCCGTCTAAAAGAAAACGGTATTGTCCGTATAATTCCTTTACAATGCTGCATATTTTTTTCTGGCCTGCAAAAAAGAGTTTTCCTTCACATCTGCAAAGCTGATAAAAAGCACCGGATATGTCCCCTGAAGTTTTCTGAACTTCTCACTGTCCCATATTCTCAGCCCCTCAAATAAATCTCCTCTTCCTGCGTACCTGACGGAAAAGAACTTCTCCGTCATATTCATCGTCAAAGTTTTTCCAAAGCGTCTGGGACGGGCTATGAGTGTTACTGTGTCCATATTTTCCCACCACTCTTTAATAAATCCGGTCTTATCAATATAAAAGCAATTTTTCTTCCGTATAGTTTCAAAATCCTGATTTCCTATCCCTACAGTCCGTACACCCACTGATTTCCACTCCTTTCTTCCCATAGCCTGCCATCAACCTACTGCTTTTTTCCGGACAAAATCTCTTTGATGTGTTAAGAAGCCGTAACAGCCGGAGATTCATGAAAGCGGTCCTCTATCTATCAGCACTTGTTTTCCTGAAAATGCAAATCCGTATTTTCTGATTTTTTCCTTCGGAACCCCTTTGGCAATCAGAGCATCCTCGTACTTTTTCTCCTCAATCTGTTTCAAGGCCCGCGCTACCGTATCCGCCAAATCTTTTTCTTTCCCAGGCTGGAATACTTTAAACTCCAGAATAATTCCGTCGTCCTCCGGCCGCAGCGGTTCCAGCATCACATCATATCTTCCAAAACCGCTTTCCCGGTTGGAAGTCAGTACATATCTTCCTGCCAGCTCTATCATCAGTCCTAAAACAAATCCATGATAGAAACGTTCAGGCTCTGATTTTGACGGATTCTTTCCCGTATCAAAAGAACTGAAGGTTAATTCGCTGACTCGATTCATATAATCGTTCATTGCATCCATATCTCCCAGAAGCAATGCCTTAATAAAATCATTGTATACATCATCAGACTCTGCAAACCAGTCATGGACCATATTCTCAAACATAAGATGCACTTCCCGGTTCGTCAAAGCCAGCGTATAGTACCACCGCCCGGTACTTTCCTCAACCTGGCACTCCACTACTTTCAAATATCCGCTTGCCAGCAAAAGACTCCAGATGGCATTGCGCTTTTTCGACAGCTGGTTGTAGACAATCTGTTCATCGATTTCTTCTGCCTCCAGGTTTTTCCCCTGCATCAGCTGTTCAAAGGCCTGCTTTACATTTTTATTTCCTTCACGGATTAATTTTCCAACCAGGCTGTTAGAGCTGGAATTGGCCCAGTAAGGCGCCACTTTTCCTTTATCCAGATAGTTTAAGATAGACCAGGGATTATAGATATCCTTATGGCTTCCGAACGTAAAGCCGTCATACCACCTTTTTACCTCTTCCTTTCCCTCTGACCTGCCATATTCATCCAGAGCCTGAAAGACCTCTTTCTCCGTAAATCCAAAGCAGTCCGCATATTTCTCCGAAGTTGTTGTCACCACCTCCAGATTATTTAAGTCAGAAAAAATGGATTCCCTGCTCACTCTGGTTATGCCTGTCATAATTGCACGTTCCAGGTAGGGATTGGTCTTAAATGCAGCATTAAACATACTTCTGGTAAAAGCCACCAATTCTTCCCAGTATCCGTTTACATAAGCCTCCTGCATAGGCGTATCATACTCATCCAGAAGAATAATAACCTTTTCACCGTAATATTTCGACAGGATAAGGGAGAGCTGATGAATCGCCATGGTGGCTGCCGTATCATCCATATTCTCTGATACTGATTCAAAAAAGCTTCTTTCCCTCTCACTCATTGCATCACTATCCAGCAAATATTCATATTCCAAATACAAATTCGATAATGTCTGGCAGATTTTCCTTCGTGCTGTCCCATAATCGGTTTCCTTAATATTGGCAAAGGATAAACTAATCACCGGATATGTCCCCTGAAGTTTTCTGAATTTCTCACTGTCCCATATTCTCAACCCTTCAAATAAATCTCCTCTTCCTGCGTACCTGACGGAAAAGAACTTTTCCGTCATATTCATCGTCAAAGTTTTTCCAAAGCGTCTGGGACGGGCTATAAGTGTTACTGTGTCCATATTTTCCCACCACTCTTTAATAAATCCGGTCTTATCAATATAAAAGCAATCTTTCTTCCGTATTGTTTCAAAATCCTGATTTCCTATCCCTACAGTCCGTACAGCCACTGATTTCCACTCCTTTCTTCCCACAGCTGCCTCTGTTTTCCACGCTTCACTTTCCAATACATGTTTTGCTTATCTTCAGTATAACGAATTCTGTAAAAAAACGCAAACCTTTAAATTTTTTGTTCCATCCAAAACAGCATGCACAGCAATAAATGCTTTACACAAAAAATTCCCTTTGATATAATAAATATATCAAAAACGTAACAATCGTACTCTTTTTTAGGAGATAAAAGCATGTCCAGTCCTCTTAAAGCAGCAAAAGATGCCATCGAACAATTCCAGAAGGTTCAGAAACATATGTTAATTGCAAAAAAAGAAAATGCTACCGAAACCTATGCCAGTTTAAAAGATGACTACTTATCTCTAAAAGCAATCCTGAATCTTGCAGGCATAAATCTGAC
This sequence comes from uncultured Hungatella sp., assembly GCA_910585435.1. Classification (GTDB taxonomy): domain Bacteria; phylum Bacillota; class Clostridia; order Lachnospirales; family Lachnospiraceae; genus UBA3402. Next base: position 6,504 of record CAJUEJ010000031.1, read on the forward strand.
AGATATTGACAAGATAAAAGAGTAGTATCCTTTGTTCCATCCCATCCAGAAAGGCATAGACTATGTAAACTCCCATTCCGCTGAGGAGATTGCCAAGGTCATCCAGCCCCAGTTCAAGGAAACGCCTCTGGAGAATATTACCAAAATTGTAGAGCGGTATAAAGCCCAGGATACCTGGAAGGAAGATACGGTTTTTGAGAAAGAAAGCTTTGAGCTTCTCCAGAACATCCTGGAGGAAGCCGGAGAGCTTCCCGCCCGTGTTCCTTACGAGGATTTGGTAACCACGGAGTTCTCTGAAAAGGCAGCCAAATAGAAAAAAATGCCAGAATCTTTCTGCTGCCAATGCTGCGAAAGATTCTGGCATAAATTTGTTTTCTCTGCTGCTAATCTTCTCTACTCTCTTTTTCTCCATCTGTCCGGCTGTCTTTCCCTGTCATGTCGTACCATATTCTCAGCATCTTCTTAAAATAATCCCTGTAAGAAGCTGCCTCCATGCTTCCGGCTGTCACTACGGAAATCTCTCCTATCTTCTCCCCGTTCAGCCAATACTCCAAAATTCCTGCCTTCTGTCCCAGTTCCACCGGCGCTGTCAGAGAAGGCTCCAATACCAGATTTCTCTCTACCTTGGAAAAATCCTCCCCCTTTAGTCCCAGGTAAGAAAAGACTCCTGCATATTGAAGCGGCACCTGTTCTTCCACGCCATTATCTACTGTCATCATAGGAAGGATCGGCGGTTCCTTATCCTCATAGACTCTGCAGTTGGCATATCCGTAATTTAAAAGGGTATTTGCATCCGCAAACCGCACTCTGTAGTCAGGGGCTGCCATAACAGCCGCAATCAGACGGACTCCGTCTTTTTCTGCCGTGGCAGACAGGCAGTACTTGGCGATAGAGGTAGATCCTGTCTTCAAGCCGGTAACCGTATAATTAGTAGCCATTTTCAAAAGCTTATTGGTATTTGCCAGCCCGAATTCCTTAGTTCCCTGTTTCGTCACATGGGTGATGGTGTCCATCCATATAGTAGAATAATTATGTATCTGAGGATAATGGTTTATCAGCTCTCTGGACATAATGGCAATGTCTCTGGCAGAGGTCACATGTGACGGTGATTCTGTCAGTCCGCAGCAATCCTCAAAATGAGTATTGGTCATCCCCAGTCCCTGGGCCCTCTGATTCATCATATCCACAAATGTTTTCTCATCCCCGGCAATATATTCTGCCATGGCAACACTGGCATCGTTTCCGGAAGCCACTACAATACATTTAATCAGTGTCTCCACCGTCTGTACCTCTCCCTCCTCCAAAAATACCTGGGAGCCCCCCATGGACTTTGCGTAGGCACTGGTCGTTACCTGATCCGTCATCTGTATCTTCCCGCTTTCCAGCGCATCAAAAATCAGAATCAATGTCATAATCTTAGTAATACTGGCCGGACTTCTCTTTTCATCCCCATTCTTCTCATAAATAACCTGGCCTGTAGATGCCTCCATTAAAATCGCTGACGGAGAAGAGATTTCAGGGCCGGCTGTCTGTCCTGCAGCCTGGGAGACAGTTCCCTGCGGAGTAGTCTCCTGGCCTGTGGCCTGCCCTGCCGCCTGGTTTTCGGTTCCCTGCGTCCCGTTCCCCTGACTCTCCGTTTCCAGCTCGGTCCCTGCCCTGGCTGCCGCTTCCACCACACCGCCGTCGGCCTGGATGACAGGTTCCGTATACCGAATGAATTCTTTATAGCCAGGTTCTGCCCGGAAACCGGTCTGCGCACCGGAATTTACAGGAAACAAGGCCATCATCCCTAAAGAACATGCGGCGGCCCACGCGGCCATTCTGCCTTTTACATTTCTCATCATCTTTCCTCCATTCTGTGCATGTTTCACAGCATATCATACCCTTTGGGTACAAACAGGTATGGGTGAAATGTTTCTCTTCCACCCTTTCCTCCAAATCCAATTCTCATACTAATGTATGGTCAATCCTCTCCTTTATATTCCATCACGGAATAAAACCTTAAGAAATATTAAGGGAAAGGACATATAGAGTATCAGAAAATTATGATAGTATAAACTATACATAACAATCAGCTTCACAGGCATATTTTCAGCCTGCCCCAAACAGGCATCATGCAAAACAGAAAGGAATTTACTGAATGAAAAATTACAAAAAAACCATTTTAACCATAGCTGCACTCACATGTTTCCTGTCTGTCCAGGGCTGCCATCCATCCACCGAGCATCCCCCAAAGACAGAGTCTGCCTCGTCCGCAGAATCTATCCCTGCAGCCTCATCCGCCTCAGAATCCGACACAGAAAAAGAGGATTCCGAAGAGGCATTTCTTGTATTTCCAAATCCTGATATGGTAAGTCAGGAACTGTTGAGGGATAGCGAAGATTACGCTGTCTTAGTGGAAAGCTATCTGAAGGACTCTTCCTTCAAGCCCATGGAAAGCAGCCAGACAGACGCCCTGGCCCGGCTGCTAAACGGCCATTATGAGGTGGCCGGACGGACCGACGGCAAGGGAAGAGAATATTATCTGGCTCTGCGGCGCACAGATGCGCCGGTATATGATGACTTTTCCAGTTTATCCGTCGGCTACACCGGAGGCAGCACAGGGTCTGAACAGGTCTGCCAAATCGAATATTATAATGAAGCCATAGATCCTGTCCTCCTGTATCAGATTCCAAATCTCTCCATAAATATTTTCCAGAACGGAAGCACGGCACAGGCGCTTGATATGTTTTGCTTTTTCCCTTACGATTCAGCCAGGGACACCGCCTTTCTCTACGCTCTTGACGACAACGGAAGACTACAGCTGGATTTTCTAAACCAGCATCCAGGGCTTTCCTTCTACAGGGGGAATAACGATTCCTGCATCAGCTTTCTCTATCAGGACCAGGACACGATAAAATTCTGTTCCGAGCCATATTCCTGCTATATTGCACTTAGCCAGAAGGATACGGACACTTTAAAACAGCTGCTACAGAAGCCTCAAACCGGGCCTGAAATAAAGACCGGCTTTGAAAGCCACGGCCAAATCCTTGATTATATGAGAACAGTGGATTCCTCCATCCGCACTACCGGAGCCAGATTTTCTATTGAGGGCAGCACCTATGAGCTTTTGGGAAGCAAAAACAGCGCCGGCTACATCATATCCCAAGACGAATCCAGTACAGGGGAGAGCCAGTTCAGGCTGGAATACAATCCGCCTGTCTTCTCTCTTATTATTGATAAAATAGAAGAAGCTATGGGTGTGGATTACGGCAGCTTTTCTGATACATGGTTTGATATTCCTCTTATCAGCGCCTCCCTGGATTTTCCCAATCTTACCGCTTCAGAAGACGGAACCCTCACATTCTGCGTACAGTCTCAGACAGTTCTGGATCCGGAAAAGCTGGCCCGGTTATCCCAGCTTTTAAAGCAGGCTGTAGATGGACACGAAAGCCTGTCTGCCTGCCCCTATGTGGGGATTTTAAACCTTACCCGTGAAGACGGTGAAACTCTTCAGATGTTTGTTGCCAATGACTCCTGCGACTCCATTACCTATGAAGGAAGAATCGGTTTTGAGTATGGTAAGCAGGAATATCTGGCTGAGATTTTTGACAATGCCATGTCTGGTAACAGAAACAGAGAATAAACCCCAAAACCATTTTTATGTATTCTTGCAGACTTGGCAGCAAACATAACATCCTGGGCCGAATAGTTACACAATACTGTCTATTCATAAATTACGCCCTTATTTGTAGATAAGAAATGCTTAAATCTGCCTAAAAAAATAGGTTTATCAAACACAATTCTGATTATTTACGGAAAATATTAAAAATATTACAGGTTGGTGTCAAATATTAACTGAATATTTTCGTGTTTAGGCATTTACATTTCAAGCCCCCTTATGTTATACTAAATACCATCACATTGTTCGACAAAAACTGTCAGATATCGAGGTATGCCATGAAGCCATATAATTCACAGAAAGCCTATCACCACCGGCAGGCCCAGCGCAGAAAAAGAAGATTACAGCAGAAGCTGCCGATTATCTTTTTAAGTATTCTGCTGATTTTAGTCCTGGGATCCGGGTTTATTATCATAAAAAATCAGTTAAAAGGCCAGAAGCATCGTTCCGGCACTTCCATGGCCGGCAGCCAGGAAAACCAGGAAACTCAGGCTCCCCAGCCTGGAACCGAGGCAGGGGAACCCGTGATTCAGGAGTCCGGCGAAGAGACTTCTGCTGCCATATCCATTGATTTGACTTCTGAGGTTGACGGGATTCTGGTAGAAGCGGAGAAGGCTGCCCTGTGCTATGACTATGACCGGGCCATTGAACTTTTGCAAAATTCCGGCTATCTGGGAACGGATCCTGAGGTTGACCAGGCCGTCGCCCAGTATGAAGAAATCCGGAATTCTCTGAAACCATTTGACTTAAATAAAATTACCCATGTATTTTTCCACACCCTTGTGATGGATGAAAGCAAGGCATTTGACGGCGACGAGGATGAGAAGGGGTACAATCAGGTTATGACCACCAGAGACGAATTCCTGAAGATTCTCCAGTCCATGTATGACAGAGGTTTTGTCCTGGTTCGCCTTCATGACATTGCCCATGAGGTTATCGGAGAAGACGGCACAGCCCGTATGGAACGGGGGACTATCCTCCTTCCGGAAGGCAAACAGCCTTTCGTCATGTCCCAGGACGATGTATGCTACTACGACTACATGGAGGGAGACGGTTTCGCATACCGCATGGTTATCGGAGAAGACGGAAAGCCAACCTGCCAGATGAAGATGGATGACGGAAGCATCTCCACAGGATCCTATGACCTGGTTCCTATTCTGGAAGATTTTATACAAGAGCATCCTGATTTTTCCTATAAAGGAGCCCGGGCCGTCATCGCATTTACCGGATATCAGGGTATCTTAGGTTACCGCACCGCTGCCTCCTACAGCACGTCTCCTACCTTTGATCAGGACTGCCAGGATGCCGCCGCCGTGGCACAGTGTCTGCGGGACAACGGCTGGGAACTGGCCTCCCACAGCTGGGGACACCGGGATCTGGGCAATATAGAATACGAAAAATTTATCGCTGATTCCAACAAATGGGAAAATGAAGTGAAATCCCTCATCGGCCCTACAGATATCATTCTCTTTCCCTTCGGTGCGGATGTAGGCGACTGGCACCCTTACACCCATGAGAATAAGCGTTTCCAGTACTTGTGGGATTTAGGATTCCGGTACTTCTGCAACGTAGATTCCAACCAATACTGGATCCAGTTTGGTACGGACTTTATGAGACAGGGCCGCCGCAACTTAGACGGTTTCCGTATGTGGCAGGATATTGTGGCAGGAACCGATACCACAGGGAATTCCAAGAGAAGGCTGGACGATCTGTTCCGGGCCGAGGATGTATTCTCCCCCAACCGGCCTACCCCGGTGCTCTGGGAGTAAAACACAATTTTCTATGAACGAAAAAGGAACTGCACAACAGCCATAGGTTCTTGTGCAGTTCCTTTTATTCTTATTTTCTCCTCCAGAGCGGACGGTATTTCACCTCGTCATTTTTATGGAACAGGCCGATTCCAAGGAAATTGTGAATCATGGTAATAATCGGACACAGCATAGGCAGGAAGGTAAAGGGGATGAACTGCCCGACCGTAACGCCGCCAAGCACAACTCCATAGCCTATGACCCATGCACTCCACGGAATAACCGCCGCAACCATGGTACCCACATCCTCCAGCGTACGGGACAGCACGCAGCGGTGGATATCCATATCGTCGCATACATCCTTAAATGCAACTGCCGGTATGGCAATGGCCGGATACTGGCCGCCAATCAGGCATATAATCAGGCTGGACACCCACACCCCCAGAAGAATGGTTCCCGGCGTATTTAATTTTCTGGAAAGCTTATTGACCAGAACAGTAAGCACATTGGACTCTGAGAACAGGCCGCTTAACATGCCAAGAACCAGCAGAATCCCCACTAAAGAAAGCATGCTGGAGAAGCCGCCTCTGTTCACCAGAGAATCCACCGCTTCAACACCGCTTTCAATAGAGAAGCCGCTCATGATATATCCCAGATTCTCCACAAACCCTCTTCCCTGGAAAATCATGGACCAGAGAATACCGCTTCCGATTCCCACGCCAAAGGCGATAAATGCAGGAACCTGCCGGACGCTCAGCACCAGAACCAGCACAACGGGGATGATGTGAAGCAGGCTTATATGGAAGCTGGAAGAAAGTCCGTTGGACAGCTCACTGACTGCAGCCACATCAATACTGCCGGAAGCACGCAGTCCCAGAATCGTATAGATTACAAGACAGATAACCGTTCCGGGAATGGTGGTGTACCACATGGATTTTATGTGGGTAAACAACGGCACCTCACAGGAAGAGGAAGCCAGCAGCGTCGTATCGGAAAGAGGGCTCATCTTATCTCCAAAGAAAGCTCCGGAAATCACGGCTCCAGCTGCCATGGCAACCGGAATTCCAAGCCCCTCTGCCATGCCGCAGAGAACCACGCCGATGGTACTGATGGCACCCCAGCTGGTACCGGCACACACTGCCATGAATGCCGGAAGGATAAAGCAGATTGGCAGAAACAGATTGGGAGTGATAATCTTCATACCATAATAAAGTAACGTAGGAATGGTGCCGGATGACATCCACACAGCTACCATACAGCCTACCAAAAGCATAATCATGGCCGCCGTTGCAATCTGCCGTACACCTTCTGACATGGCTTTATCGATATAGGACCAGTCATATCCCATATAGAAGCAGAAACCAATCATCACAAACAAGGCTGCCAATGCTCCGATGGTAACCTCCGCGCCCATTGCAATCAAGACAATCAAAACCATAATCGGTACAAAAAAACCTACAAATGCACGGCCGGCTGTCATCTCTTTTCGTTTTTGAGACTTCTTCTCGCTCATTTTTCTTTCCTCCATTGGTAAATTTTATATGGCCTGAGCCTCATGAAAAGCTGCCCTGATTCTCTCCAGAGCCTCTTTTAATACCTGATTGGTAACAGCGAAATTGATTCGCACAAACCCTTCCCCTTCCGGCCCGAAGTTCTCTTCTCCGTCATCCAGATGAATATGGGCCTTCTCCATAAAGAAACGGTCCAGATGCCTGGTGCCGATGCCTGCATTCCTGCAGTCCAGCCACAGAAGGAAGCTTCCCTCCGGTACATAGGGAATGAAGGGCAGATGATGAGCCTCTATAAAATCCAGTATCTCCTGAAGATTCTTTCTCAAATAGGCCGTCAGTTCCTCCATCCATCCGTCTGCCTGTCCCTTCATAATGGAGGTAACAGCAGCAATGGCAAAGCTGTTGACAGCATAGCCGAAGGAGTATGCCTGAATCTGGCTCATCCAGGCCTTTCTCATTTCAGGCTCCGCCACCGTGATGATGGCATGAGGCAGACTCATAATATTAAATCCCTTGCTGAGGCTTACAATCTGAATACTGATGCTCTTGGCCTTCTGGTTTACCCCGAGAATGGGGATATGCTTACGGTTTCCATAGAGAACCAGACCGTGGACCTCATCCGAAATAATCCGCACATGGTTGGCATAACAGATATCCACCAGCCGCTCCAGTTCTTCCCTGGTATATACCCGGCCAGTAGGATTGTGGGGATTTACCAGCAAATACATCGAAGGATGATGCTCCTTAATCTTTGCCTCAAAATCCTGAAAATCGATTTCATACCGTCCATTTACCGGCTTCATGGGATTGGCAATCAGCCTCTGCCCGGCTCCCTCTACAGCCCATGTTAAGGGACCAAACACCGGCGTCTGCACCAGAATCCCGTCTCCCGGCTTTGCAAATATGCCAAGAGCCATCCGCACCGCACCGATGGTGCTGGGCACATTGCTGAGCCACTCCTTTTCCACCTCCAGCCCATAATTTCTCTGATACCAGCCAATCACCGCCTGATAGTACTCTTTTGTGTGCTGCCTGTAATTGTAGCAGTTCTCCTGTGCAACAGGCACCAGCGCCTCCCGGATACAGGGGGCACAGGAAAAATCCAGGTCTGCAGTTCCCATACCAATGACGTCCTCTGGCATTCCCGGCATATCCCAGCGGTAAGAATGGTTTTCCCTGTGATTCAAGGTCGTGTCAAAATCGTATCTCATCTCTTCTCCTTTCCTCTTCCCGGCCCCTTCCTGTCTGCCGCCGGAAAGACTTTATCTATGATTTATGCTTTCTGCAAAAAATCCGTAACCGCTCCGCTCCCTCCTGCAGATGCTCCTTAGAGGCAGCCAGATTAAACCGGATGAATCCTGCTCCGCCTTTACCCAGAGTGCAGCCATTCTCCACCACTATATGCACCTCCTGCTCAATAAGATAGCTTAACACCTGAGGACGAATCCCCAGGGCTCTCATGTCAATCCAGGCAAAATATGCAGCGTCTGCCCTCATCACCTTACATTCCGGCATATAAGCTGCAACATATTCCGTGATAAACCGGTGGTATGCAGCAATCTCATCCATCAGTCCCGCAAGCCATGGGCCGCATTCATTGAATGCAGCGGTAGCTGCCGCAATTCCCATAATGTTCTGCCCATAATCCAAATTCATCGCCGTCAGGGCTTCCCGGTACCGCTTGTATATCTCCGGGTTCTCCGCAACCAGAAAGGCATGCCTGAGGCCTGCAGTATTGTAGGTCTTGCTGGTAGAATACAGCGTGACCGTACGGTAAGACACCTCCTTCGATAAGGACGCAATAGGTGTATATCTCTTTCCCGGGAACATCAACCCACAGTACACATCATCTGACAAAATGTACACCTGATAGGCCATACAGAGATCCGCTATCTTCTGCAGCTCCTCCCTTGTCCAGGCCCGTCCCACAGGATTATGGGGATTGCAGAGCCAGAAAACCTTGGAACCGCTTGCCAGACAGGCTTTCAGAGATTCAAAATCAATCTCATAAGTATCCCCTTTTAACACAAGAGGACATTCGATTGCCTTGCGGCCGTTTAGATGAATCATTTCCCGGAAACAGAAATGAACCGGCGTCAGAATAGTCACCTTATCCCCCGGCTTTGTCAGTATCTGCAGAATGTTCCATGACGTCATATAGATTCCGGAATTCTGTGCCACACAGGCACGAGCGTCTATCTCCCACGAGGCAGTACGTAAAAGCCAGTGGTGAATAGCATCATAATACGCATCTGTTACCATAGGATAGCCAAGATGCCCCCTGTCAATCACCTCTCTGAGGGCAGAAAGAACCGGCTCCGGAGACCGGTAATCCATATCAGCCGTTCCGAAGCAGAGTAAATCACTGCAGGGTATCCTCTCCTGCTCGTATTCCCATTTAAGCCTTGCCAGACCTTCACCAGATGCAATAACCGGCTTCAAATTGTCCATACCATCCCCCCCTGTTCTTTAACATTATTATATAGAATGAAATATATTAATGTCAATATGAAATAATTCATTCAAAAACCCCCATTTATTTCATTGAAAAAACTCCTCCTCCATGATAAAGTATCCATATGAAGAGGAAACAGGGAGGAAACCATGAAATACAGCAAAACAGACCGATTAATCTTAGACTCCTATGCCGCCATGATAGAAGGGCTTTCCACCTATCTGGGCTCTGTATACGAAATCAGCCTCCACAGCCTGGAGGATTACAACCATTCCGTCGTCAAGATTATGAACGGATACCACTCCGGCCGCTCTGCCGGAGCCCCTCTTACAGACCTTGCCCTGAACATGCTGAAACGGATTCATGACCAGGGCCTTTCCTCCACAGAGGAATTCACCTCCTACAAGGCAGTCAATCCGGTGGGAGAGCATTTAAAATCCTCCACAATTCCGATTCTGGGGGAGAACAACCGGGTCATCGGAATTCTCTGCATCAACCTTTATCTGGACTCCCCATTTCCGGAAATTCTGGATTCCCTCACCGGAACCAGAAGCGAAGATATGGAGCAGGAATACTTTGCCAGCGATATGAGCGACGCCCTCGCCAAGTCCATAAACGATGCACGCAGCCAGGTAATGTTCAACAACAATATTTCCGCAGTAAATAAAAACAAAGAATTAATCCGCATACTCCACGAGAAAGGAATCTTCCGTATAAAAAATTCCGTCTCCCATGTGGCAAAAGCTCTGGGCATCTCCAAAAATACCGTCTATCTTCATCTTCGAGGCATTGCCAAAGACGAAGAAGAATAACAACAGAATAAAAAAATCCCAGGGAAAAAAAGTTTTTTTATCCTTCTTTTCCCTGGAATCCAATCCCAGAATCCATATCCTGTTAATTTTTATCTCAGATATCCAGCACATAAGCCGCAATCAGCTTGGCCGTATTCTCAACCCCATCCATATGGGTTCTCTCAATCCCATGGCTTCCGTACACCGCCATCCCAAAAGCCGCCGCATACACATTGTTGCCGCTCTTTAATGCCGCACTTCCATCCGTCCCATACCGATAGAAAATATCCACCGCATAATCACACCCGGCCTTCTTCGCCTGATTGATAATCCTGGTCGTCAGCTCCCGGTCATAAGGCGTGGCAAAATCCTTGCAGCAGATACTGACCTTATGCTCATCCCCATCATAATCCGGCCCAATAAGCCCGATATCGATTGCCACAAACTCCTCCACCTCCGGCGGAATATAAGAGCCGCCGTGGCCGATTTCCTCATAATGCGGAAACGCCAGAAGGGTTCTGTACTTAGGCTTCAAATTATTCTCCTTCAAATACTTCACCATCCCAAAGATAGCCGCCACCGCCGCCTTGTCATCCAAAAACCGGGTCTTGATAAACCCTTTCTCCGTATACTGAAAACGAGGCTCCGGATAAATCACATCCCCATGGCGAATTCCCAAGGCCAGCACATCCTCCTTGCTGTGGACATCCTCATCCAGGCTGATTAACATGTTAGTCTCATTCCTCTCCAGAGTCCTGGCATCGTCAAACACATGAACCGAGTGGGACTGGCAGACCATCAGCCCGCTATACTTCTTCCCCTCTCTAGTCACCACATGAACCGTCTCCCCCTCCAAACTGCAGAAATTTAATCCCCCCAGCTGGCGGATACGGATACACCCGTCATCATCGATTCTCCGAACCACCATCCCCAGAGTATCCAGATGCCCGCCTACCATCACCGTCTTAGAGTTGTCCTCCCCATCCAGTGTAATATAAGCCGTATGCTTCCTATCATAGGTTACGGGAAGGTCAAACATAGCCCCATATTTCTCAATCACCGGGTTAATCTCTTCATAATAACTGACCGGGCTTGGAGTATCAATCAGCTCCTTCAAACAGTCCAGCATAAACTGATTATCCATCTTAAATTCCATCATGTCTCCATCTCCATTATTAAACTATTGATGCAAAACTCCCAAAAGGCAACCGTATAAACAGGGCATCCCACCCCAAACACACTCTCATACACTGCAATGTATTCACATTTGCCTCCTGAGATAACGTAGCCGGGAGAGGGACTTATGTTGTTTTCTCCAGGGTACTTGAAGACCGTCGGTACTTAGGCGCTGTCTTTTAGCGCCTTATGTACCGCTACGCTCTTCACGTAGCGCGAGCGTGCCCAGGAGAAAACAACATAAGTCCCTCTCCCGGCGGACCTCTTAAAACTCCTTCGCAAAATGACAAGCCACCAAATGCCCCTTCTCATTTTCCCTAAGTTCCGGCGTCTCCCCAAAGCAGCAATCCTTGGCATACTCACACCTAGGCGCAAACCGACATCCCGGTTTCGGATTAATCGGAGAAGTAATCTCCCCCTTCAGCAATATCCTCTCCTGCTTCGCCCCCAACCTGGGCACCGGAATCGCCGACAGAAGGGCTTTCGTATAAGGATGGGTCGGATGAGCAAACAGCTGCTCCGAAGTAGTATGCTCCACCACCTTCCCCAGATACATAACCATAATCTCATCCGAAAAATAATTCACCACCGACAAATCATGGGTAATAAAAATATAAGTAAGCCCCAATTCCCTCTGCAGCTTCTTAAGCAGATTCAGAATCTGCGCCTGAATCGACACATCCAGAGCAGACACCGGCTCGTCGCACACAATAAACTTCGGTTTCATAGCCAAAGCCCTTGCAATCCCAATCCTCTGACGCCTTCCCCCATCCAGCTCATGAGGATAGGTATTCACCAGCCGGTCAGACAACCCTACCAATTCCATCAGCTCCAGCACATGGTCTTCCTGCTCCTTCTTATTCTTGTGAACCTTGTAAAGCCGCAGCGGCTCTCCGATAATCTCGCTGACCGTCTTCCTGGGATTCAAAGAAGCAAAAGGATCCTGGAAAATAATCTGCATCTGAGAGCGAAGGTGGCGCATCTCCTGGCTGGAAACTTTGGTGATATCCTTTCCCTCGAAAATCACTTCCCCGCTGGTAGGTTCATGAAGCCTTAAGATAGCCCGTCCGGTAGTGGACTTTCCGCAACCTGACTCCCCCACCACCCCCAGGGTTTTTCCTCTCTCCAGCTTGAAGCTGACATCATCCACAGCATGAAGCACTCCGTTTGGAGTGTTAAAATATTTCTTCAGATTCTTTACCTCCAACAAAACGTCGCTCATGCCTTGTCACCTCCTAATGTAACGCCAGTTCCCTCTTCATATGCCAGACAGGACACAATGTGGGTGTCTGAAAGCCTGGTAATCACCGGAACCCGGGATTTGCATATCTCCTTGCAGTACTTGCACCGCGGATGGAACACACAGCCTTTGGGCAGATTGGTAGGATCCGGCATCAGCCCCGGAATAGGCTTAAGCTCGGCAGTCCTGTCCTCAATGTTAGGCAGGGAACCGAACAACCCTTCCGTATACGGATGGCTGGTATTGTTAAAAATATCCTCCAGCGTGCCATGCTCCACAATCCGTCCCGCATACATAATGCTCACATCATCGCACACCTCCGCCACAATTCCCAGGTCATGGGTAATCATCAGCATGGAGGTACCGTACTTTTCTCTCAGCTTCTGCATCAGATCCAACACCTGGGCCTGAATGGTCACATCCAATGCCGTGGTAGGCTCATCCGCAATAAGAAGGTGGGGATTGCACACCAGAGCCATGGCAATGATAACCCTCTGTTTCATGCCGCCGGAAAACTGATGGGGATACTCAGACGCCCGGTTCCCCGGGATGCCTACCATCTCCAGCATCTCTTTCGCCTTCTCCATAGCCTTCTTTGCATCTATCTTCTCATGGAGCTGAATCACCTCCGCAATCTGATCCCCCACAGTAATCACAGGATTCAGTGAAGTCATAGGATCCTGGAATATCATGGACACCTGGTCCCCTCGGATAGTCTCCATCTCTTTCTCACTGTAAGCAAACAGGTCTTTCCCTTCCAGGGTAATGCTGCCTCCCGTAATCTCGCCCGGAGGATCCGGCACCAGCCGAAGGATGGATAAAGCAGTGGTGGTCTTCCCTGCACCGGTCTCTCCCACCAGCCCCAGGGTTTTCCCCTTTTCAATAGACAAATCAATCCCGTTGACCGCTTCCACCACACCGTCCACCGTCTTAAATTTCACCTGTAAATCTTTTATCTCTAACGTATATTTCGCCTCATTGTCTGCCATAGTTTTTGCCTCCCTACTGTTTTAATCTTGGGTCTAAGGCATCCCGAAGCCCGTCACCCAGCAGATTCAGCGCCAGAATGGTAACCACAATAGCCAGGCCGGGGAATAAGGTCAGATGCACAGCATCACGCAGGAAATCACGCCCGCTGGAAAGCATGGCGCCCCACTCCGGATCCGGCGGCTGAACGCCTAAACCAATGAAACTTAAAGAAGCCGTAGACAAGATAGCGCCTGCCACAGACAACGTTGCCTGAACAATAATAGGAGCCATGCAGTTGGGAATAATCTCCCTGAAAATAATAGTTGCATTGCTGGCTCCGATGGCTTTGGAAGCCTCCACAAACTCCTGATCCTTCACACTCATTACCGCAGCACGGACAATCCGGGCAAACCCGGGAGTTCCGGAGATTCCGATGGCCAGCATCACGTTTACCAGGTTGGTCCCCAGAGCAGCCACAATGGTGATTGCCAGCAGGATACTGGGAACCGCCAGGAAGATATCCATAATACGCATAATCACATTGTCAACCCTGCCGCCATAGTAGCCGGCAAACGCCCCCAGGGTACCCCCTGCAATCAGGGACACGGATACGGAAATCAGGCCTACCACCAGGGAGACTCTGGAGCCGTGAATCATTCTGGCAAAAATATCCCTGCCGAACTCATCTGTCCCGAACCAATGCTGGGCACTGGGCCCCTGGAGACGGTCGGAGATGTGCTGGGCGACAACCTTGGTATCATAGTCTGCGATTACATCAGCAAAGATGGCGGCCAATGCCAGAAGAATAATAATTGCCAGTCCCACCATAGCCATTTTATTTTTAACCAGACGCTGCCAGACCTCGGCAGCCATACTGCGTTTTTTTGCTTTCTTATTTTCCACGTTGTCACCCCCCTATTTATATTTCGATTTGATTCTCGGATCGATATAGGCATACAAAATGTCAACACAAAGGTTTACAATACTGAAACATACGGAAAAAATAATCACGCAGCCAAGTACAGCCGGGGTATCCTTTGCCTTAATGCTGTTCACCAGGTAAGTTCCTATTCCCGGCCAGGAAAATACCGTCTCTGTCAGAACGGCGCCGCCTAAAAGAGAACCGAACTGAAGTCCGATGACTGTCACAACCGGAATCAATGCATTTTTCAGAGCATGCTTGTAGATAACGCTTCTGTTTCCCACGCCTTTTGCCTTGGCCGTACGGATATAGTCCTGGCGGATCACCTCCAGCATGGAAGACCGGGTGGTTCTGGTAATATTGGCCATACATCCGGTTCCAAGGGTAATCACCGGAAGCACCAATGCTCTCCATCCTTCCGAACCGCCTGACGGGAACCATCGTAAATGAAGGGAAAAACCGATAATCAGCATAAGTCCCAGCCAGAAGTTGGGAGTGGCAACGCCTAAAAGGGCAAACACCATGCTGATACTGTCCATAAGGGAATACTGTTTGGTAGCAGAGATAATACCGATAGGAATGGACAGCACAATGGCAAATACCATTCCCCAGAAGGCCAGCTTCAGCGTATCCGGGAATCTGGACATAACCTCACTGAATACAGAGCGGCCTGATTTGTAAGAAGTTCCTAAGTCTCCATGAGCCAGGCCCAGCATATAGCGGCCATAGCGGATCAACACCGGATCATTCAGCCCCAGTTCTTCATTAAGAGCCTCTATCGCTTCAATCGGAGCGTCCTCACCGAGGATGGTTCTCGCCGTATCTCCCGGTGCAAGTGACATAATAAAGAAAACCAGGAAGGAGACACCGATTATAACTGGGATTAACATAATAAGACGTTTGATGACGTATTTATGCATGGCGAATTCCTCCTTCTATGTAAACCTAAAAGCTGCCGTAACAGCCTGGCCAGGAAGGCCAGGCCATTACAGTATCCATAAAAACCTGAAAATTAATAGTGAACACTATAGAAATCATGCATACCAATGGCTGATGGTGTCACACCCTGCAGTCCGGCCTGTCTTGCCAGCATACCTGTTGGGGAATACAGCGGCACCCATACCGCATCATCAGACAGAGTCTTAAGAATGGTCTCATAATCCTTCTGAACCGCAGCCTTGTCAAGATTTACGGAAGCATCGTCAACCAGCTTGTCAACTTCCGGATTCTTGTAGTAAGAACGGTTGCCGCCTGCACCTGTATCAGCACTTACAAACAGCGGACGGTAGGTATTGTCCGGCTCAGCGTTGGCAACCCATCCTGCCAGGCAGGAGTCATGCTCGCCGTTTCCTGTCTTCTCATAGAAGGTGGAAGCCTCCATCTGCTCAATGTTCATGGTAATGCCCAGCTCAGCCAGGTTTGCCTGAATAACCGTAGCAGAAGTAGCACGGGTAGCGCCGGCCACGTAGCAGTTAAAGGTAAATCCGTCGGCAACTCCGGCCTCAGCCAGCAGTTCTTTTGCCTTCTCCGGATTGTATTCATACTTTGTCACCACATCATAATAACCGATTGCAGCAGCACCGATATAGTTATCAAAGGTAGAAGCCTCACCGTTCATGGAAGCGATAACAATATCGTCTTTATTGATTGCATAGCTCAGTGCCTGTCTTACTCTTATATCATCAAACGGAGCCTTTGAATGATTTACCGTAAAATACTCAACATGAGTAGATACATACTCATCCAAAGCCAGCTTGTCATTGTCTCTGATTTTCTGAGCATCCGTACTGGGAACGTTGACCAGAAGGTCAACCTCGCCGTTCTCCAGAGCAATGGTTCTTGCGGAGTTCTCAGGAATCACCTTGAAGATCAGCCTGTCATTCTGAGCCGCACGTTCCGGGTCAAAATAATCCGGGTTTTTCACTAAAGAGAACGAAGCGCCTGGAGTCCAGTTCTCAAATTTGTATGGACCTGTTCCCATAGGCTCATCCTCAATATTCTTACCCTCTGCAAGAATCTTCTCCACATGGGCTTTGCTGAAAATCGCACAGCCGGAGTGGTTCAAAGAAGAAATCAAAGCGTTGGACGGAGTGTTCAGATGAATAATAAAATGAGTGTCATCTACAACCTCTACGGATTCCACCATAGAAACCAGATGGCCAACCTTTGCAGACTCTTTCTGGCTTTCCAGTGAAAACTTTACATCCTCAGCAGTCAGCACAGAACCGTCATGGAACTTTACGCCCTCTTTTAAGGTAAATTCTACTGTCACATCATCTTTGTACTCCCAGCTTTCCGCCAGGTCGCCTACGAATTCATTATCCTCTGTCATGCGGACCAGGTTGTTGTAAATATGTCTGGTAGCATAAGCAGATACGGTATCATTGTGATTATGTGGATCCAGAGAGGTCAAATCCGTACTGGTACCAATCGTAATTTCCTGCCCCCCCGTCGAGGTATTTGAAGAGGAATCTCCTCCTGCTGCAGCAGTGGTGGTCGTGCCGGAACCGCCTGCACCGCCTCCATTTCCTGAATTGCCTGAATCGGAACCGCCGCTTCCGCCGCAGCCCACCAGCAGGCTCATAGCCAGAGTTCCTGCCAAAATTGCGGATAAAACTTTTTTCACTTTTCTTTTCTCCTTTAACTTTTATTTTATTTCTTTTTCTTCTATATTAACCGTCTCGTATCATAATATATTTTCGGAGTCTCTTTGTATCTGCCAAGCCGCAGCGATTCAACCGCAAAAGAGATTCCGAGAATACATCATAAGATAAAAGCGGCTAACAGCTTTGCCGTATCCATGACTGCCTGCACGTGGGTCCTCTCCATGCCATGGGAGGAAAAGGTACCCATGCCGAAAGCGGCCGCCTGGACATTGTTCCCTGCACGCACCGCCGCATTGGCGTCTGTGCTGTAGCGGTAAAACACATCTTCCACAAAATCAACACCGGCATCCCTGGCGCAGGTTATCAGCCGGTCTGTCAGTTCCCTGTCATAAGGGGAGAAATTGTCCTTCACACAGATGGACACCTTCTTCTCGCTGCCTGCATGGTCCGGCCCCAGAACACCGATATCCAGGGCAATGTACTGGCTGACCTCCTCCGGCACATAGGAACCGCCGTGTCCTATCTCCTCATAATGGGGAAATGCAAACCACACGCTGCAGGAAGGCACCAGCTCCTGCTCCTTCATAGCTTTAAGAACCGCCAGCGCACAGGCTGCGCAGGCCTTATCGTCAATAAACCTGGACTTAATATAGCCATTGTCCGTAACGGTAAAATGAGGCTCCAGGGAGATAATGTCCCCGTGCTGGATTCCCAGCTCTTTCACTTCCTTCTCAGAGTGCACATCCTCGTCCAAAACCACAATCATGCTCTTCTCATCCCGGGTAAGAGTCTTGGCATCGTCAAACACATGAACCGAGTGGGACTGGCACCACACGATTCCGGTGTAACGCCTGTCGTCCCGGGTATGTATCACCACCGATTCTCCCTCAATGTTGTTGTAATTGATTCCCCCCAGGTTCCTGACCCGGATTTTACCGTCCTTGTCAATCTTTCTTACCATCAGCCCCAGGGTGTCCAGATGGGCGCCTACACAGATGGTCTTTGTCTCATCCTTCCCCTTCACCTTGATATACCCGGTTCTCTTCCTGTCAAACTCCACCTGATATCCCAGCTCCCCGGCAAGCTCCTCCAGAAGAGGATTCACCTCCTCATAATAACTGACCGGGCTGGGAGTATTGATTAACTTCTCCATCACGGCCAGAAGATAGGACTTATCTAACATTGCTTCCACCATGAAATTCTCCTTTTTATCCTGTTTTTAGCTTCCCTGAAATAACATTCTAAAGCATTAGTATGAAAAAATCCAGAGGAATTTTTGATTTTCTTGGGGATTTTTAATATTTTTACACCCATTTTATCCAGTTACCGCCAGCTTGACATGGCTGCCGGCAGAATTTAGCCGGAAATCATCACAGATAGCCCGTTTACTTCTCCAAAAGCCAGTCCGCAATATTAAATATCTACGATTCGGTTTAGATAGTTCTCCATATAATACCTCTTGTGTTTATATGCAATGTACTCTCGGAATCTCTCCTGCACCTGCCTTTGTGGCTGATTTTCCGTCATATGCACCGGGGATTAATCAACGTACGTTCCACGTACGCCTCATAAATTTATGCACATCTGACAAAAAATCATCTCACAAAATCAGGCACAGAGAGACTCCGAGAGTACATTGTAGATTTATCTCAGCCATCCCTTCCCTGGCAATATAGAATTTCCCCTCCTATGATTCAGGCTTGCCATAATTTCTCTCGAAATAATCGAAAACTTCTTCTGCTATAAGGGCAATACTTAATCGCTAATTGCGCTGCATCTTTCAAAATAGCTATATGCAGTATTCCCAAGTGTTTCAATCACACCAACCGCAATTGTAATCTTCAGCGGAATCGTAAATGGATATCCAATATTGGCCGCTTCAAATATTGTCCCTCCCACAAGTCCTCCCAGGTTTGCTGCAATCAGGCCTTCAGCCGCGGCCTCCGAAAGAGATCTGCCGAATAAACCCGCTATTTGAACAACCATAGAAACTTCCTCTGCTGCCAGTGCCATTGCATCAACTCCTACAGGTAATGCCCCTGCTGTTGTACCACCGACTAATGCCCACTTATGTATAACGCTTCGACTTGACATAAACCTATACCTCCTTGTGTAAAATAATGATACGTTGTCTCCTGTATACTGTTATACCAAAACCGGGGAAGTGTACACAGCTTCGCTTTCCTCATCCGGCACTCCCTCCTGAACCGGTTCCGTATATAGAGTATTCTCTTCTGCAAAAGCGGCATCCTCTGTCTTTGTCTTTTTGAATAAGCCAGGGATGCTTCCTGCCAGCTTCTTTACTCCTGCCAAAAACATACGCCCTGCAACGCTGACACACTTTGCTCCAAAACAGACAAACTCTCTGACCCCGTCTGCAATCTCTCCTCCGGTCTTCATAAACGTCTTCGCCATAATCTCAAAGCTGGCTGCCGCCACCACGATCCCGCCAAGGACAGACAGGGATCCGCCTCCGGCCACAGCCGCGGCCAGTACTCCCAGCGTTGCGGATATCTTGACAGCCGCTACCAGCCCGACCACCACCCCGATGGCACGGATAAACACCGCGGCTGCACTCTCTTCCATCTCGCCTCTCTCAACAGCAGCTGTGGCACTGAGGGTATCCATGCCGGCGCAGACACTGTAGGTAATATCTTTAAGGGTGGCTTCCTCCGGTATCACACCTTTTAAGTATCCGTCCTCTCCGGTTTCCAGATACGCCTTCATTGCCAGGATTGCCTTATACTTTGCGGCATCCTCTCCGCACTTAATCACAGCGTATTCTATGCCTTCTTTTGTATCCCCGGCATTCTCCGTATATGCTTCCAGCGCAGAAGCCAGGAATCCGTTATTTCCAAGAGCCGTTTTTAATTCCTCCTTCAGCTTCTGCTCCAGCTCTTTTGTAGCCTCCTGACTGGTGAAAGCCTTATTGGAATGCTCGTCCACATAGGCGTCTGCCTCTGCCTGGCTCTTGGAAGAGGTGATTTCTAAAGCGGTCAGTCCCATCCTCACCTTATAAAGGGTGTTGCAGCGTTCCGTACAGCTGATTTTTCCCTCAAGAATACTCTCGATCTTTTCATCCATCCAGACATCCGGATTCTCCCTTGCTTTAAAAACCTCCTGCTCATATTCGCCAACCAGTTCCACCACCTTATCTGCCATCACATATCCGATATCCTCTGTCTTATCCTGATAAAAATCACAGTACATATCCTTAAGTATGGTGCGGGTATCACAGCCTGCCTTATCCTTTTCCATCAATTTCCTGGTGTCCTCTCCCAGTCTGTCCATCTCTTCTCCGGTTAAATAAAACTTTCTCATGATAGTTCCTCCTTCAGGTTTATCTCTGTTATTTGTTATGAGATTATTTTACTGCCATAAGAGTTAAATGTTCTTCAAAATTCTTAAAAGTTTTTCTCTCTGTTTATTGTTAAATCATCTTCATTTTCCGTAATTTCCTGCTCTTTCAATTCCCATCTGTTTTGTTCCATTATTTCCTGAATATTCTTTTCTTCCTCCGGGCCGAAGCGCAAAGTGTCATGGCCTGTGGAAAGGGCCTTCCTTGCAGCCTGGGGCTCTCTGGCAGCCCAGTCTGCCGTCAGAAAAGCCGTCACCGGATCAAGCCCCCGTTTGTCGCACAGAGCTTTCACATGGATGCCATATAAAGGCTTTCCGGGAAATTTGGCTCTGTAAAACCATATTAAAAACGCTTCGAGAATACAGGGTTCCATCTTGCGCAGCGCCGAAATCGTCTGTCTGGCCTTTTTCTCCGAATATCCAAGTTCATCCTGTAAATAGCGCTTCAGCCTTTTATTAGAAAGTGTCATAAATGCTTTCTCAATCATTCTTCTTCTCCTCCTGTCAGGTTCTCCATCACCCTGGCGGCATAAGCTGCGGCATCCCGTTCGCACAGCTGCTTATAGTACAGTTCTGGTTTCTCCTGGAACGGCACGTACACAGAAGGATGAAGATTGGCAGTCATCCTTCTGCGATAATCCTCCTCCACGCCATTGTATGCACTGTCCATTATAAAATGGTACTGCATCCCGTGCCGCAGTTCATGAATCACCGTGTCTAAAAATATACGAATATATTCCGCCTTGTCTGACAGCAGATAGCGATAATCCAGCCACATACTCTTTGTACAGTTGCAATAGCATCCACAATTTCCGTTACATCCCTCTCCAAATTCCAGCTGGATATCCAGAGAAAAAATGGTACACAGACGCCGGTACAGTTCTTTGGCTGCAGCAATTCTGTCCTCTGCCTCCATCTCACAGAGAGTCTTTACCGGCTTCTTTCCCAGAAGACCTTTTATCTCACAAATCGCCATGTCCGCCCTGGCTTCATCCTCTTTTGTAAACTCCACCGGAATATCCATAGACAACGCTTCTATCCCCTCATAGGGAAACGCACCGCCTGTGCCCGTATCAGCTCCTGTCTCATGGTCGTCATCAAAAATTTCATTGTTTTCCAGAAGATCCAGTGTCGTAATGACTGCCGCAGCAGCAATGATACCTATGATCCAACCCAGCATCCGCCGATTCTCCCCCTGTCTCTTGAATATCCCCCTCTGAAGCCGCAGATAAACGGGGCATCTTGTTAAGTGCTTCTTCAATATCGCAAATTAGATTTCTGATTCTTTTATCCATAGCTGTCACCTGGTCAATTCTGTCATGGCATGCTCTTCCAGCTCCTTCGCTAAAAACAGCATCTTGTTACGTATGGTATCATAAAGGACCTGATCATATTCTGTTTTAGCGGCTTCCTTTTTTGAAACAGAGGGAAGGAGCTTTCCCTCCTCATAAGTAACAGAATAATCCTTTGGCTCAAACAGGCAATGGTCTGAGGTAGCTTTAAAACCCAGCCGCATCATCCTCAGGTAACAGACCGCAATGCTGTCCATATTCTCTTCCCCGTCTCCGTACACCGCAGTCCCGTCCGCCGCTTTCTTAAGCGCCTGGATCCATTCCGTATGGCTGATGGCCCCTTTCCTTTCTGCAAACTGTCTGAGAGCCATATTTACCAGCTTCGTAATATCCGCACCTGTGAGAAAACGGCCCTTCTTCTGTCCGTTTTCCTCATACAGCAGATAGTCTGTCACAAGGCCCAGCTTCTCGTCATCATAACATAGCTTCATAAACAGCTGGCTGTTTCTGTCATAGGTACGAACTGTTTTCTCCGCCTTTTCCATTCTCTTTTTAAAGATATCAATACATTCCTCCCGGGTAGGCATATACAGGGCAAAATGGGAATCAAAGCGGCCGCTTCGAAAAAATTCCTTGGGAATCCCGGCCAGGCTGTTGGCTGTGGCAAACATGTACACCGGCTTGGTACAATCCTGCATCCAGCTTAAAAGAATTCCGAACATCCTTTTTGTGACACCGCTGGTATCTTCCCCTTTTCCGTCGCTTCCGCTGAACCCTTTTTCAATCTCGTCTATGTACAGAATACATGGAGCCATGGCCTCCGCAAGCCGGAGAGCCAGATGCATATTGTGTTCCGATTCCCCTACAATCCCTCCCATAAGCCGGCCTATATCCATCTTAAGAACAGGAAGCTCCAGCTCCTTTGCCAGTAAATTGACTGCGGCCGATTTTCCGCAGCCGGGGATTCCGCACATGAGGATTCCTTTATGGCCGACAGCACCGGTTTTACGGAAAATATCATCACTTTGCAGAATACTTTTCTTATTTTTCTCCATCCAGCGGTGAAATGCTGCCATTCCGCCCAGATTTTCTTCCTTATCTGCCTTCTGCAGTTCCAACAGCCCCACACGTTTCACATTCTGTTCTTTTAATGTGGCCAGTACCCTTTGGACCTCCCCCTTATTTTCAATGGTAGGTCTTCCTGTAAGCATATCATCAGGCAGATTCAGAAGATAGTCCACCGTATTTTCCACCTGAATCAACGTATTCCCAAGGAAACCTGACACATAGGATTCGATTACATCTTCCTTAAGGAAAATTTCCTCTGACTGAGAGACCTTTTTACGGATAACCTCAGCGATTTCTTCCCTGTCCGGATAAGGTTCCTGAACAATATAGCAATATGTCATCAGCCAGGCAGGAAGCTCTGTCTCCTCCCCATACAGCAGCACCAGGGAAGAGCGGATGGCACAGCTGTCATCCGTCTCCTGACCGTAGCGGTCAATGAACGGGAATAGCCCGTCGAAGGCAGAAAAATCCGGATAAGGTTCGGCATTTTTGCGCACATGGACAGCCAGCAGAGAAGGAATCGGATACCTGGCTTTTTGATTAAAAGTAAATCTTCCATAGTTCTCCCATTCTTTGCAGACTTCTGCCTTGGTCCTCAGATCCTTCAGAGAACAGTTATGCATATTGATAACTCTATCATTGTTTAAAGCATTATGGTAAGCATTTTCCTCATAATCGGAAAGCTTGGCGAAGGGCATTATGGTATCCGCAGAGCATTTTGCCATCCGCACCACCACCTCATCAGAATTTATGACCCTTCGGACAATCTCCAGTTCCGAGGTCTGAAGATAAATTACCGGTTTATGTAAAAGCATACCATTTCGTATCTGTCTGATAATCTTGTTAATTACGAATTCTTCCTTTTTCACGTATTCTTCCTTTCTCAACAGAATTTCCTGCCATCCCAGTACTTACCATCATTTCGCAGGATCATTGCCATACTGCCCTTCATACTCACCTGAGAAATAACCGCGATTTCCTCCGGCACCCGTCCCCTTCCATTGAAATCATCATAGTTGCCATAGTGAATATGACCTTGTTCCACGTAAATATATTGAGGGTTCTCTTCATCCGCGCTTACCGCGAAGGAAGATGCGTCTGCAGGAATTTCCGGATGTTTTACGCCGTTAATATAAATCCCGTCCCTCCTTCTGGTTATGGTATTTCTGCCGTTGGAAACACTGTCAGGAAGAAGTTTAAGAATCTTCCCCTCCAAAACAAGGCAGTGGAGCCTATCTCCCTCTGAAAGCTTCTTCTGCCTGGCAGTGCCTGTTGCAAGATCTGTCATCTCCAATGTTACATCTGCATCCGTCCGGATCATATAAGTCTCCATCCTTTTCTCATAAGACGGTTTTAAAGAGGTGTCCATCTTGAACCGATAGACACCGTCAAAGCTGTGAAGCATCACCGATTTCTTCGGATCGGTTAAGGAGATCTCCGCCACCGCCTCATTCTCCCCGGTCTTTACAGACGGAGCTTTTTTCGCACCGTCATAAGCTTTTTTTAATTGTTCCCACGAAATTTGATTCAGACAGCTTTCCTCTTTCTCCGCCAGCAAAAGTCCGGCGATAATCAGCATCATAATCTTACTGTCCTGATCCTTCCATTCCCCGGAATACTTTTGATAAACAGCCTCTGCTGTCCTGGCCTGCCGCTCATATGCAGGAAACTCTTCCTTATTATCCTCATCCCCGCCAAATCCCCAATAGTCCTGAGCACATGCCATCTGGAAAGACATATCCGGATTTATCATAGCCAGTATTACATCAATATGATGGCGGTTACTGCTGCCCCATTGGAAATGGCCTTTTACAAAGCGCCCCAAAGCCTCCTTGTTCCGAAGCATATCCAAAACATCAAAGTGTTTATAAAAGTCTGTAACATTAAGAATCGGAAACGACTGCATTTGAAATATTTTTGACATATTTTATCTCCCCATTTTTTTCATAGGAACCATTTTTCCTGTGAAAATATATCTGACTCAATTTTTTGGCAGATTCCTTTGGACTGAGCTTTATAGACTTCCAGAGCCTGTCGATTCTCCCCACGGACCGGCATCAGACATTCTCCCATCTCCTTTATAAGACTGGACAGAACATCGAAAAGCCTGGCATGCTTCATCTGATACTCTGCCAGCTCCAATGCTCTGCGGTCATATACTGTCTCCCTGCACTCATACTGTTCCTCCGCAGCAGTCTCTTTTTTCTTATGGAGAAACAAATCCGCAATCATATGGCGAAGAGAAGCATAGAGAGTGTTTTTTACAGAAGTTTTCCCCGCCTTTGTACAGGTTCTCTCATAGGTGGCTGGAACATAATCTTTTTTTTTCCGTTCCGCCTGGGCAAGGCTTTCCTGAAGCTTTGCCATGTCTGCTTTCATCCGCCTCCAGATTGTATTATATAACGTGATGCAGAGCATATAGGTACCTTCCTGCTCATCGTAATCAAAGGCATTTGCGGACGGCTTTTTTACTGCCTGGCAAAAATCCCGAAGGCTGTCGTAGAAACCTCCCCGCTTTGAATAAGCCTTCCATATGGCTTTATCCTTTTCTAAATTTGCTGCGCCTTCTGCGATGCGCAGGTCCTGCACATCGCTTCTTTTTATATTTGACATCCCTGGGGCTCCTTTCTATATGATTCAATTTTTATCTTTTAAATAATTTTTGACCTGGCCCGGATATTGTTTCGCATAGTAATCCAAAATTACGTACATATCATCAATATTGTTGTGTCCGCTCATGATTGCAGCCCTGACCACTCTGTCTTCATGGGTATTTGACAATTTATAATCTGCCAGGTCTAAAATCTTTTCTGCTTCTTCCAGATTGCATTCCAGACCATGGATGATTTTTAACAGGGTTTCTTTTGTGTATTTGCCATTTTGGAAGTTATACCAGGTTCCCGGACTGATGTTACAGCTGCTATAAAAATATTCCACATCTACCTTCCCCTGGCGTCTCTTTTTTCCATACTTTTTAAGAAGATCTCCTACATAATTTTTTACCGGCGGATGCTCCCTGGCAGGTTCTTTTAAAAATTCTTCCAGATCATCCTGAAATGAAAGCGGTGCCTGTTTAGACAGGCTTATGGTTTGGCTGTGCCGAAGCTGTTGCTCAATATCAGCAATCAAATTTGCTGTTTTACCAAGATTTTCTTTTATGTACATGATGGATATCTCCTTTATTTTTCATCATTGCCTGCCATCTTCTGTCTCTAACAAAATTCTGTCAAAGGCCTTGTTGGTGATTTCGGTAAGTAGCTTATAATACTTTTCAAAATCCGGCCCGTATGCATCCGATCGGGTAAATGCCTCGTACAGCGCAGTCTTTAAAGGTTCTTTTATCTCCCCTAATTTGCTCTGCTTTTCTTTTTTCATCTTCCTGACCGCCTTGGCGATGGAACCATCCGAAACCGGTGTTTTTCGATATTTCTGCATTTTTTCAATCAGGTAGCTGCTGGCGAAAAAACCGACTCCTATGAGAAGGCCTGCCAGCATAGGAACTGCAACTGCAATAAGAGATAAAATAATCCATAGCACCCCGCTCAAGATACATCCCACAACCGCTCCGATAAAATTCGCATCAGCCGCCACATCCGGCATGGAAATGTCAGGCAGAGACACATTCTTACTGATAGTATTCACATCAGACAAGTGAATCTTAATCATATCACTAATGGCCTTGTCTGCGTAAAGCTCCACAGAAGCCTTATTCACACGTTTTATTATTTCGGAATGATCGGCTTTTGTCCATTCGTCCACACTGCATTTTATCTGGACCATTGTATTCCGGCTTAAGGAATTCTGAATGGCGTTCTGAACCGTATCGGTGATATCTCCCACATTGGAGTCAAACCAGACCCCATCCACCATTTTTTCAAAGAAACCGTCATCCTCACAGACTGCCGTCATGGAATCCAGGGCAGAAACCGCATCATCATAGGCTTCCTCCGAAAGCCTGCAGGCAATCTTATCAATCATGGAATCAATATGCTCTTTTCCTGCACGCAGAATATCCTCTGTCACTCTGCTGCGCACAGCCGGAGCCTTCACTTCATTATAAGCAATGGTTACAAGACCCTTCACAACGCTGTGGGAAGGAGTATCCGATGGCGTCACCCAGCTGTCAGAAAATTTCTTCCTGCACAGTTCAAGGGTAAACGGCATATTGCTGGCTCCGCCGGTGACGACAATCGTGCCCACGGATACCTTTTCTTTTTCCATGGTCTGTCTGATATCGTCTAAGAAACGCCTGCAGTTCTGTTTCCAGGTGCCCTGGCTTACGGTAACACCATTTTTCTGAACGTCAAATTCATACTGATTCACCGCGTAATCCATCATCTCTTCTGTCACTTTATAGGGTATGGAAATGGTCTGGGGCTCGCCGTCCTCATCAAGAATCATATCTCCGTCCTCATCGATCATAGACAGGTGTATATTCTGCCGGGCTGCATTTTCACCTATTTTTCCGCCAAAAAAGTCTTCTTTATCCCTTCTCAGCTGAAAAACCGCATGACTGCAGTAATCTCTGGCAATCATCACTTTATTTTTATTGTACAGCTTTTCTATCTTTGCAAGTTCCTTTTCAGCCTTGGGGCTGTGCAGAATATAATCCAGCATGGCATACTCTATTTTGGAGGCCCCCAAATCCCAGCTTACATTCACAGCCTTTTCTCCTGGAAGAAGGTATGTGGCGTCTGCTGTCGAAGAGCCTAAGTCTATAACCAAAACACCTTTCTGAAGGTCAATCCTGTTTCGGAGAGATTTCATTCCAAACAATGAGAAGATAGCGGCCCGGGACTCCTCCGTAACAACCACGTTTCTGATTCCCACAGCCTCTGAAATCAGTTTTTCATACTGTCTGCGCATCTCCTCGCCCCTCCAGATGACCGAAGCAGGACAGCCCACAACCAGCAGCACCTCATCCTTTTTCCATTGTCTGTTTCCCTTGGAATCCGTAGTCGTAACGGTCTTGAGAATTGTCCCGTCCCTGTTTGAACTGTTTTGCAGAATTGCCTCCGATACGCCCCTGATATAATCGAACATCAGCTGCTTGTACTCCATATTCATGGCACCGGATTTGTTGTTCCATTTTCCCGGAGCACGTTTAAAGTTTATCTCAAACTCCTTTTGTCTGGCCACATCCTCTCCTATGATGATGTTTCCCTTATCTGTTCTGGTTACCGCAGTTTTCTCAACCTGCTGGTCGCGGCTTTTATGGAGATATAAGGGTTCCAGCTTCCCGTCTTTTTCCATCCTCCGTCCAAATGCCACGGAATCACCGTCTCCAATATCCCATCCCATAACCGCCTTAATCTTTTTATAATCAATCCTGGCCTGTACATCGTGTTCCTTTCCCATACCATCCTCTTTTCTGCCGGCAGTTATAACCGGTACTCCTCCATAATGTTAAAAATATACCTGCCAAATTCCCTGGCCGCTTTTATATAATTGTCAAGCTCCTCCTCCCCTGTTGGCGGTACCGCAAGGATATCATATTCACCTCCGGCATCCACAGCCCTGCAGAGCTTTTCAAGCAGCTCATAAAGCGCCGTGTACTTCGGCATGTAGGATTTTTGAAGCCTGCATTGTTCCTCAAACTTCTCTAACTGGCGGTTATATGTCTCGGCGGCCTCAATCCATTCATCCAGTTTTCTCTCATATCTGCTTAATTTCTTACTGAAATCCGTCAATTTCTGTTCATACCGCCGTTCTCTTATCCCTGAATCTTTTAGCAGAAGTTCCATCCGGTTCCTTGGAAGAATTTTCAGTATCTCCCTCCGTTCTTCCTGAAAAGCCTGCACACTGCATCTTCCTGATATTGCCTCTCTCTGTTCTTCCAGCTCCCGGTGCCTTTTCTCCAACCGCTCCTTCACATCCAGAAGTTCCTGGCCTTCTGCCTTATCTCCTCGCCGGCATTGTTCTCTCATATCATCACATAAAACGTTCATTCTCTTCAGAAAGGTGCTGCTGAGGGTTATAAAAATCATATAGCAGCCTTCCTCTTCGTCAAAATCAAGGGCATTTGCAGAGGGATGTTCTATAAACTGTTCCATGTCCGCCAATATATCATAGATGCCTCCATGGTTGGAGTATGCCTTCCATATAATCCTGTCCCTGCGCTGCTGTTCCTCTTTCTTCCTGATTTCTGAAAAATCTTTATCGAAATCCGGTTTAGAAAGTTTACTCTTTTCCTTTTTGGAAAGCCGCCTCAGCTTTACATCCAGTTCCGTCTCCTTCTCTTCCCTCCACCTGCCAAAGCTTTGCTTTTTATGTTCACCGCCTCTTTCCGGCGCATTGCTTTTTCCCAGCAGACCCATCTGCAGATTTCACCGCCTTTCCCTGTCTTCCTTATCCTTTTTCGCTTTTAAATAATTTTTAACTTTGTCGGGATATTGCTCTGAATAGTATTCCAGAATTTCAAACATATCATCGATATTGTTGTGTCCGCTTAAGATAGCGGCTCGGACCAGTCTGTCCGTAAAGCCGTCTGTCAGCTGATAGCCCGCCAGATTCAGAATCCGTTCTGCCTCAGCTAAGTTACACTCTAAGCCGGGAATAAGCTTTAGAAGTGTTTCTTTTGTATATTTACCATATTTAAAATTGGACCAGCCTGCCGCACTCAGATTACACCTGGCGTAAAAATATGCCGTATCTGGTTTTCCTGAAGACCGTCTTTTCCCATATTTCTCAAGAAGTTCCATGACGTAACTCTCAGCTGTTGCCTCCTCCTTCAAAAACTTTTCCATATCACCCTTGAATGGAAAGTCCGTTGATTTGGACAGCTTTACCGTCTGACTGCGCTTAAGCTGATCTTCAATATCAGCAATCAGATTCCTGATTTTCATGATATTTTCCTCTGCATTCATAACATATACCCCCTGTCCGCTTTCGCTTTTGTCAATTATACCATTAAAATATGGAAAAAATTTACAATATCTGTAAAATTTTGGCAGAAAAAACGTCCTGCTTCCCATATGATTATGGTTCACAGAACGTAATGATTTACCGTATGCAATTACTTTAAAAGTCCGCCGCCGGTTAGGCGGCATCAATTCAGGTATTCCCAGTGCGCCTGCCGGACTTTCATGTGTGGTGGTGCGTCCGCTGCCGGGCGCATGGAGGTTTGCTTTAGAACTGCACAATCTCTTTAATTGGCTCTGTCTGCTCCACAGACTCTCCATACAGCACCGGCCCTACGCCGCCGTAATCCTGCCATTCCTCGTATTCAATCCTGGCGCGGACCTTCACCCACTGTTTGGTCTCTAAAAGTCTGGCCTCCCTTGCCTTGCACACATAGCCTAAAAATGTCATATCCGCCTCACAGCAGGTCATAGCCATCCGCCCGGGCACAAAATAGTTCTTGGGGAAATTCTTGGATTTTAACACCATTCCGGTAAACTCCACCACTTTTCCTCTGTAGCGGTCCGGCTTATCCATGCAGTCAATATACCAGATACCGTAGGCCTCCGGCTTAATCTCAATCACGTCCGCAGACATGTCATAAGGAAGGTCTGCCTCCGATATCTCCGTAATCTCCCCTTCCTCATCCTCAAACACAATCTCCGCCTGGTTGTTCATGGCAAGCAGTGTGCGGCGGTAGCCTTCCAGATCCTCCACATCATCACAGCGGTTGCAGATAATCAGCTCCGAGTTACGCACCATAGCCCCCAGAAGAGGCTTCATGTTTTTCACGTACAAGTCAAAGGTGGAGCCGTCTATGATGGTCACCTGCTGGTAAATAGTCCAGTCCTTGGGAAGCTTCAGCTCATCCTGGTTCCACATGCCGTTCCACTCCATCAGCACCCTCTCCGGATTGTACAGAAGCTCCAGCTCCTCCAGACGGGCAGGGGTCAGCTCCTCAAAGCTGTCTACATAGACCACGGAAGTCCTGGTTCTGCTTAAAAGCTCCGGGTCATATTCCGTATCCCCCTCTTCGCAGACAATCAGAAGGGTCTTCCCCTCCGCCTGAAAATATTCCTGTTCCATGGTAAACTGGAGGAACTGGGTTTTCCCGGCCTCCAGAAATCCGTTGATGAGAAACAACGGCATCACATCATCCTCAATCATTGGTCCCATCTTCTATCAACTCCTGCCAAATGCTTTATTTAACGCGTCTTCTCTCAGCCTTGCGCCGATGACGCACACTTTTCCCGTGTAATCCGGCGCTCCCTCCCGGATTTCAAACTCATCCGGCACCAAATCAAAATAGTACCATGTTCCGGGAACCTCGCTGGGTATCATGCCCTTTGCCCGGAGAACATCGCCGTATGCGTTTCCGTTGGCAAGCTCATCCAGAATCTCTTCCAGCTTCGCCCTGTCACAGCCTGCCGCATTCTCCATACCCCAGCTGCTGAAAACCTCGTCCGCATGATGGTGGTGATGGTCGTGGTCATGACAGCCGCAGCTGCACTCCTCGTCATGGTCGTGATGGTGATGCTCATGCTCGCAGCCGCATTCCTCTCCATCGTGGTGATGATGCTCATGCTCGCAGCCGCACTCCTCTCCATCGTGGTGATGATGCTCATGCTCACAGCCGCATTCCTCTCCATCGTGGTGATGATGGTGCTCATGCCCACAGCCACATTCCTCGTCATGGTCGTGGTGATGGTGCTCATGCTCGCAGCCGCACTCCTCCCCATCATGGTGGTAGTGCTCATGCCCATGCTTCCGGCTCTCCTCCACCTCTTTCATCAAATCCTCCGCCATAGTATCCGGCTTCTCGATAATCTCCAGAAGCTGGGCTCCGCTAAGCTGGCTGCAGGGAGTCGTCACAATAGAAGCCGCCTGATTATGCTCTCTCAACATCTCCACCGCCTTCTGTACCTTAGCTTCATCCGCCACATCGGTTCTGCTGAGCACAATGGTCCCGGCATTTTCCACCTGATTGTTGAAAAACTCTCCGAAATTCTTCATATACATCTTGCACTTGGAAGCATCCACAACGGTAACCGCGCTGTTTAACGCCACATCCACCGTTGCCGCCACATCCCGGACCGCTTTCATCACATCAGACAGCTTTCCAACCCCTGACGGCTCGATAATCACTCTGTCCGGTTTGTACTTTGTCAGCACTTCCTCCAGAGACTTTCCGAAATCCCCCACCAGAGAACAGCAGATGCAGCCCGAATTCATCTCCCGAATCTCGATTCCGGAGTCCTTCAAAAACCCTCCGTCAATCCCAATCTCGCCGAACTCATTCTCAATCAGCACCACCTGCTCCCCGGCGATGGCCTCCTCCAAAAGCTTCTTAATAAACGTAGTTTTTCCGGCCCCCAGGAAGCCGGAGATAATATCAATCTTTGTCATAATATTTTCCCTTCTTTCTAATGCTCTATTTTGTCACAAACTTCCCGTAAAGTCAATATGTTGTAACCGTTCAGACAACGCGGAATTTGACATGAATTTGGGACGTCAAGCTTGCTTGTAAGCCCAAATTCATGTCAAATTCCACATCGGATGGACCTCCGATGCTTCTTGCAGGCGTTTTTTCCTGCAAGAAGATGAGCCGTCTGAACGGTTACAATATGTCCGGGACGTCTGCTGCTAAATCCCCAGGCTGCCTTCCTCCAATCCGCTTTCAAGGACAATTTCCGGCAGTTGTTTTAAAAATTGTTCCACGTTCCGATAGGCAATATCGTCCTCCGTATCAAAATTCTCTCCCAAATATAGCCTGCCGGAAGGGCTGCAATCCGTTTTCTTATCCTTTGTATCAATTCATAGCCGTCAGTCATAAAAAAATCATCATCCTTTTGTGGTATCATACCCATTATAACCTGTCAGTCAACAGGTTATAAAAAATGTATTTCCAAAATCTCCGGATTGGTGTATAATACTCCCGTCGGCCAACTAAAATCCTGCCGACAGCCTGGCGGCAGGTACTGTGCAAAAAAGGGGTTCAGATTTGCAAAGAACACGACACAAAACGAATATAGCAGAAAAGTGAAAAGAAAGGAGCATCAAAATGTTGGGAAACATAAACCTGGCAGCACCAGGAAACGGCCGATATCTGAAGTACTCTTCCCCAAAATCTCTGTTGACAGGAGGTTTTTCGGGACTTGCCTCCCAGGAGGAAACTCCTTCCCCCGGTGCCCGAACCGCCGCACCCAAAAAGGGCATGACTTTAAATTTTGAAACATCCGACGGGAAAAAGGGAACGCTTCACTGGAGCAAAGATATGCTGGCTTCCGTAGGCGGAAACGGAGGCACGGTAAACGCAAGATACCACCAGGATTCAACGGAGGATGACCCCATTGCCGTCATCTGGGGAACCGATTCCGACGGAAGAGCCTATGAAACCGTCGTCCATCTGAACGATGTGGATCCCCGTCACGCATCCCCTGGGGAAATGATTGCTTTAAACGCCCATCTGTCCAGAATCAACGGCAAGAATGACGCAAACCCTATTGCGCTGTGGGCATCCACAGGAGTTTTCGGCGCAGACTCCAGGACAGACTATGAGTCATACTACAATGACTATATCGCCATGCAGAAACAGGCAGGCAACCAAGCCGGCGCCCGGCTTTATCAGACTCAGATAGAGAGATTTTTGTTCTCTTTCCAGCAGGCAGCAGAAAAAGCATAATGGTAACAAGTAACATGTTTGGACTTATAAGAATGTAAGAAAGCATATATGGTTCCGAACGACAGAAGAACCATAGGTTTACCTGCAGATCTGCCAGCCTGAAATTTGCAAATCTACGAACCTGCCGCCACATGCTATACTGTAAGAAGGAACGGCAGCCCTGCCGTTTTGCACTCCCATTCTCAGGGGGCCGCAAACACGCAAGGCTGCCGTTTCACATCTCAGAACCCTTGGCTGTACCACTCTCAACTGCGCAGCGTTTCCTCCTATTTTCATCCCCCATTCCCAGATTAGGGCCGATAATTGCAAACTAACCCTGGAAAGAATCCAGTCCTTATGATAAACTGTTATTAACTACCAATCATGCTTATGGTGCATGCCTGTCAGAACTTTACAGTTGGAATTTCCGCAAGGCAGTACTAACAGGCGGCATGTGCCAGCCATTCTATAAGGAGGACTTTTCATGAAGCACCCCGGAAATAAAAGCTCCCGCCATGTGCAGAGTTTTATCTTTAACACGGCCATGCTGCTGGAGCTTCTTGTAGCGCTTATTGTAATCATCGCTCTCATCATCATGTTTGCCCATGTACCGGTGGATCTGAAGCTGCTGGTGGAAAACGGAGAATTCAACCAGTTCTTAAAAAAGATGTTTGACTTAATCATCGGAATCGAGCTTTTAAAAATGCTGTGCCGCCATGACCTGGATTCCATCGTTGAGGTACTTTTATTCTCTGTGGCCCGTGAGATGATCATTGAACATATGCCTATTTATTTTGAGCTGGTTGGAATCATTGCCATCGCTATCCTGTTCCTTGTGAGAAAATATCTGTTTGTCTCCGCACTGGACAAGGCCGACGACGGGCAGTGAGTATCGCCTTATACGATGGCATCCTCCTTTGTATACGCCCCAAGGGAATTCTCTTTCACCTGGATGCAGACAAAGCTGATGGCCGTGTCTTCCGATGCAAAAAACTGACGCCTGGCCGCCGGAGAGATGCGGATCCAATCTCCGGCCGCAAGTGCAACCGTCTCTCCGTCTATCACAGCCTTCCCCTTCCCGGCAAGAATCCCGTAAATCTCTTCATTATTCTTATGTGCATGAACAAAAGGAACCCCTGCTCCTGCCGGAAGATTATTGAGGCTCACCTCTGCTCCTGTCAGAGAAAGCAGATCATGAAGCTCTGTTCTTGCATCGGATGCCACACTTACCTTGTTAAAATTTGCCATATTCATTTCCTCCTTGATTTTAGTTGTAACTTTTATTGGTACATCAATAGTTATATCACGTCTTTGTTGTAATGTCAATAGTTACATTATTTTTTCTTTCCGCCTGTCTCCTTCAATGTAATGTGTTAAAATAAACAGAGTGACAGGCAGGGACAAAGAGGAGGTATTCTATGGGATTTTATCTGAATCCGGGTAACGGCGGCTTTGAGGAAGCCATCCGTTCCAGCATCTATGTAGACAAGACCGGGCTGATTGCCTGTACCAACAGCCTTCTGAGTACCAAGGAAAAATATATCTGTGTCAGCCGGCCGCGGCGCTTTGGAAAGTCTATGGCCCTTGAAATGCTCGCCGCCTATTACAGCCGCGGCTGCGATTCAAAAACACTGTTTTCCGGAAAAAACATAGAGCATGAGGAAAGCTTCCCTGTCCATCTGAACCAACACGATGTGATTCTTCTCAATATGCAGCAATTCCTGATTGAAGCCGCCCCTGGAGGGCTTACCGACCTTCTTGAAAAAGAGGTGCTGGAAGAATTTTATGAGGAATACCGGGAATTTCTTAAAAAACCTGTCACCGGGCTTTCTGATGCGTTAAGGAAGCTCTATACAAAAACAGGGAAAAAATTCATTTTCCTGATTGACGAGTGGGATTGTGTCATCCGCGAAAGACAGACAAACGAAGACCTGCAGAAACAATATCTCGATTTCCTGCGAAATCTTTTAAAGGACCAGCCCTATGTAGCCCTTGCTTATATGACAGGCATCCTTCCCGTAAAAAAATACGGGCAGCACTCCGCATTAAATATGTTCTGGGAATACTCTATGACTGACCAGAGCATGTTTGAAGAATATACCGGTTTTACGGAAAAAGAAGTGGTGGAGCTATGCCAGAGGTTCCATATGGATTTTTCCCAGACAAGCAACTGGTATGACGGTTACCGGTTCCGGCAGTTTAAACACATTTACAATCCCAGATCCGTCGTCGCCGCCATGAGATGTGGCAGTTTTTCCAATTACTGGACAGCCACGGAAACTTACGAGGCGCTGAAAATCTATATGGACATGGATTTCGACGGCCTTCGTTCTGATATTGTACGGATGCTTGGCGGTGAACCTGTGAAAGTAAACACCCTCAGCTTTCAGAATGACATGCGCACCTTCAAAACAAAGGATGATGTGCTGACACTGCTTATTCATCTGGGCTATCTTGGATATGACTGGGAGACAAAAGAAACGTTTATCCCCAACAAAGAGATTCGGGGAGAATTTGAAAACGCCATGAGTACCGGCGGCTGGGCGGAAGTCATGAAGGTTTTGAAGGCATCCGATACGCTTTTAAAAGATACCCTCCTCTGCGACGAAGAAAAGGTGGCCAGAGGCCTTGACCAGGCTCACACAGAAGTGGCTTCCATTCTAACCTACAGCGACGAAAATTCCCTTAGCTGTGCCATAAGCCTGGCATATTACAGTGCGAGAAACGATTACAAAATCATACGTGAATTACCGGCAGGGCACGGCTTTGCCGATGTTGTCTTTTTACCGTTGCCGTCCGTCAGAAAACCCGCTCTTGTAATCCAGCTGAAATACGATAAGTCTGCCGCCGCTGCCATTAAGCAGATTAAAGACAGAGACTATCCTCAGGCGCTGAAAGGCTATGCCGGAGAAATTCTGCTGGTAGGCGTAAACTATGATAAGCAGGATAAAAATAAGAAGCACAGCTGCGTCATCGAGACAATGACAATCTAATAAAAGTCCGGCAAGCCGGAACCCAAAAAGGCGGCTGCAGGCAGCCGCCTACATCATCCGATGCCCAAAATAGCTTTGATTGATAAAACCCCCAGATAATTCAAAACCCTTCTGATGCCCACCCTGTAATTCGTATATAATAATCATCGCTTCCGTATCGCGTTCCGTTTTTCGTCACGCATGTGCTGTTCTCCCCCGTCACAGTCAGCTTTAACCGGTAGCTTCCCCTTTCCAGCGTCGGAGAAACATACCGCAGCCCCCAGTCCGGGACAGCGCTGTAGAAATCAATGCTGGTCTTATGGACAATCTCTCCCTTCTCATTGAAAATCTCTATGTCCCCATATCCGCTGTGCCGATCCGTATTTCCAAACAAAGCAATCCTCTTGAATATTCCATGCTGAGGGAGCCATCAATATTCGTTTGAGATCCACCTATACATATGATGGATCCG
>CAJUEJ010000032.1 GCA_910585435.1 uncultured Hungatella sp.
GCCTGTTTGAAAATAATATGCTGCTCTGGCAGCAGGTGCTTTAAATAGAACAATCTCTCTGCATCTGGCAATACTGATAGTTTTCGTTTATTCTATCGGCCGTTCAAAGCAGAGTAAAACAGGTCATTTTTCTTCTGGCAAATTCTGATCGCCCCAGGTTTTCATGTAGTCAATAACATCCATAAAGCTCCGGCCTAAAGCAGACAGGGTATATTCTACCCTCGGTGGGATTTCTTTGAAATCCTGCCGGATCAGAAAGCCGTCCGCTTCTAATTCCCGAAGCTGTTTTGTCAGGGACGATTCTGTAATTTCACCAAGCTGGCGGCGCAAGGCTCCAAATCTATGGATGTCATGAAAGGCAATATAGTAAAGAATTTCAAGCTTCCACTTGCCCCCTAAGATTTTTTGGAGCGTTGACATGGTTTTGCAGCGTTGAATAGCTGCTTCTGTTTTCCTCATTTTTCATAACCTCCTGACAACATTATATGGTCTTTACAGTTAAAAAGCAAGGTACTACAAAAAAGTACCGTACTTTTATTTTGTCTGTACCATGATATAATGGCGAAAAAGACAAGGAGGTTCTACTATGCACTACACTGGAACAATATGGAGGCCACCCTATGAGGCTTCCTCGCTGTTGCTTGAAGTAACAGCTGGCTGTACCCATCACAAATGTAAATTCTGTACGCTCTATAATGATTTGCCGTTCAAATTCAGAATGTCACCTCTCGAAGATGTGGAGAGTGACCTGCAGGAGGCACAGCTTTGGAGTACAGACCCTATTGCACTACTGACGGCCCGTTTGCAGGGAATATCCAGGCCTGAGCGCGTCCGGAGGGCCTTTTTGACCGGGGCGAATCCTTTTGTCTTGAAATACGAGCGGCTCATGGCAATCGCTGACTTAATCCGGCAATATATTCCCTCGATTAAAACCATTGGATGCTTTGCGAGGATTACAGATATTTCGCCAAAATCAGACGGAGAATTGGCGGCTCTGCATCGGGCTGGATATGACGGCCTGACAATCGGGATTGAAACTGGCGATGATGAGGCCCTGGGATTTATGAATAAGGGTTATGCCGCCGCTGATATTGTGAAACAATGCCAGCGGTTAGATCAAGCCGGCATTCATTACAGCTTCTTTTATTTGGTGAGTATTTCCGGCGCTGGCCGTGGCGAGATTGGCGCAAAGGCAACTGCCGGCATTTGTAATCAGCTCCACCCAACGCTCATTGGTGTCAATATGCTGACCATTTATCCAGACTCGGAGCTATACCAGGAAATCCGGCGCGGCAGGTGGAAAGAGGAACGTGAGATCGAAAAATACAAGGAAATCCGCACTTTGCTTGAAAACCTGGAAATCCCCACCCAATTTGCCGCTTTAGGTGCGTCAAACGCATTTCAGTTTCAGGGAACGCTGCCAGAGGATAAAGAGGCCCTTGCTGCGTCCCTTGATAAAATCATCGAAACTGTGAAGGAAGATGATCTGCGGGAGTACCGCGTTAATTTGCGGCATTTGTAATCCTGTTAATCTTCTATGGCTTATGTTCCTGTAATGGTCGGATCTGCTCATTCAGAGCTTGGCGGTGCTGCACCAGCCATCCCTTTTAGCCTGCAACTTTCTATAGGTTTCAGCTATAAAAATGGATTATATATAAATAGTTGCCATTTTCTTCGCATGGATTTATAGTGGGATTATCTGATATGTACTCCCGGAGTCACTTTGTGCCTGATTTTGTGAGATGATTTTTTGTCTTATATGCATAAATTTATGAGGCGTACGTGGAACGTACGTTGATTAATCCCCAGTGCATAGGACGGAAAATCAGCTGCAAAGGCAGGTGCAAGAGAGATTCCGAGAAGTTATTGATAGCATAAGGAGGACAAAAATGGCAGTAAAACAAACTGCGGGCAGAGACACACTAGGTGAATTTGCCCCGAAATTTGCACAGTTAAACGATGATATATTATTTGGAGAAGTGTGGAGCAGGGAAGATAAGCTCTCTTTGAGGGATCGTTCGCTGGTAACAGTGGTTTCACTGATGGCCCAGGGACTGGTGGATTCTTCTTTTCAGTTCCACCTGATGAGTGCGAAAAACAATGGGATTACCAGAACCGAAATAGCAGAAATACTTACCCATGCAGCCTTTTATGCCGGATGGCCCAAGGCGTGGGCGGCATTCAGGATGGCCAAAGAAGTCTGGGCAGAGGAATGTTCCGAATACGATGCAAAGTCTGCACATGCAGCTTCCATGCTGTTTCCCATAGGACAGCCCAATGATGCATATGCACAGTATTTTATCGGCCAGAGCTATCTGGCGCCGGTTTCTACGGAACAGGTGGGAATCTTTAATGTGACCTTTGAACCTGGCTGCCGTAACAACTGGCATATCCATCACGCAAAAAGCGGGGGAGGGCAGATTCTCATCTGTGTCAGCGGCCGTGGGTATTATCAGGAGTGGGGGAAAAAGGCACAGGAGTTAATCCCCGGTGATGTAGTAAATATTCCGGCAGGTGTAAAACACTGGCATGGAGCAACGCCTGACAGCTGGTTCTCTCATCTGGCAGTTGAGGTTCCTGCCCAAGAAGGCTCCAGCCAATGGCTGGAGCCGGTGGACGACGATGCTTATATGAGTGTATTATGTTGAAAATGAAAGATGGAAAACCACAAAAGAGGCTGCCTGCAAACAGCCTCTTATTTTATGGCCACAGCACAAAATAAAGAATCGCCCCAATCATAAAAATAATGGTTGCAACAAGGAGGGATTTTTCAATATCCACCCGTCTCCCTGCCTTATGCCTGGCGGGATCCATAAGGCTTCCCCACGGACTTACATTCTGCAGCTTCAGCATAAAAGAAGAGTCCATGGCCTTTCCGATGGAGCGTAAAAACTCTTTCCAGTTATCCTCCAAAACCCTGAGGCCGAAGGGAAACTCCCGTTCTCCATTCTGATTTGCCACCGGCACAAAGAACCCTGCCTGCCCGGAATACCTGGCCTGTGACTGGTAAGAAGGATCCGCCTGTTTCTCCTTAAACTGCCGGTAGGCATAGTCCAGGCCGCTTTCGATTGCCTTTTGAGGATTCTTCGTCTTCTCAAATATATGGGTTGTATAGTAGTATACTTTGGAAGCAGCTTTTTGACGGATATATTGATCGATAATCTTTGTGATGGCATTCTGTACGGGAAGGTTGATGGAGCTTTTTTCCCCTGTCTCTGCGGCATAAATCTGTCCCTTCATAGAAGTAACCGCCGCAAGAAGTCCTAAAACCTCATCATTCTGTGCGGTAATGCCGGAATTCCTGAACAGATCGCCGGTTCCGTTTATGTGAGAGACAAACCGATTGGCCCGGGCCAGCTCTCTTCCCGTATAAGAATGCTTGGCTCCCCATGTGGAGATACCCTGGCTGTTTCCCTGCCTGGCTTTGCTGATAACGGCTTTTCTCTGGCTGATCTGCCCCTCCCACAGATTTTTCTGAGCCGCAAATCCCTTGCTTTGCTGAATCTTGCCTCCTCCCGACGCCCGGTAAATCATGCCTTCCTTAGAAGACGATCTGGCGGCGGCAGCCTGAGAGGAAGCATTCTGGAAAGACGTATTCTTAGAGGAGGTGCTCTGAAAGGAAGCCCCCTGGCTTCTGCCTGAACCGATTCGGCTGCCTTCCCTGCCGGTACCTGAAAAAGAACCGGAGGGAGGAGGCATAGTAAAACGGGAGCGGTTAAAAAGCTCCCTGGCTTCCTTGTGAGAAATAGACTGCCCTGCAGTCTGCTTATACACACTGGCCAATATGCCTGAAAGGGTATCGCCCTGTCCTGTTTCCTCCAAAAGAACTGTCAATTCCTTTAAATCCGAATCAATCAGCAGATTCAGATTCTCCGATAACGCCAGATCCAGCCGGGCCATCTGCGCTGCCTGCGCTTCTCCCATGGTATATTTTAACACTGCCTCAAGAAGGATAAGGTATCTGTCTGATAAATCCTGAAGCTGGGCAGCAAACGAAAAGCCTGGCACAGGTTTCCAGGAGAGAAATGCATTCCAGGCTTCTGCCTCCATCTCCAGACGCCAGGACGAATCCGGATTTTCCGGGTCGATTTGCCTTGAGCCGTGCCATTTTCTGGTCTCGGAGATATCCGCGGTGTCCCGCCCGCTGTGTTCCAGCTCTCTGGAAGAAGAGGCATGCTGCCGCTCCAGATTTTCCTTTATTTTGGCAATCTGCTTGGAGGCCTCTTCCATATAGATCTGTCCCGCCTCAAGCTGGACCTTGGCTTTCAGTATTTCGGCCTCTTTTCGAGCATCCGGAACCATCTCTGTTCTGGCGGCAGCTCCGTTAATCCGTGTGTCTGGTTTTACCTTTTCCATACGATTCCCCCGGTCATGGCTGAAAAT
This sequence comes from uncultured Hungatella sp., assembly GCA_910585435.1. Classification (GTDB taxonomy): domain Bacteria; phylum Bacillota; class Clostridia; order Lachnospirales; family Lachnospiraceae; genus UBA3402. Next base: position 4,384 of record CAJUEJ010000032.1, read on the forward strand.
TAAAATAATTCTATAAAGAATATCGGCTGGAATCGTAATTTTATAAACAAAGCTTATTTTACCAGCCGCTCCAAATCCCTGTAAAAGGCAGGATAGGAAATATTGACACATTCTGCCCCTAAAACCTGGGTTTCTCCATCGGCACACAGCCCTGCAACCGCAAATGTCATGGCGATCCGGTGATCCAGATGGCTGTCAATAACAGCTCCATGAAGCTTTTTTTTGCCCCGGATAATCATGCCGTCCTCTGTCCCGGTCACGTCCGCCCCCATAGCCTGCAAGCTGGTTACCATAACCTCCAGCCGGTTGGATTCCTTCACCTTCAGTTCCGTCGCATCCTTAATTACTGTCTCCCCTTCTGCAAAACAGGCCATGGCGGCAATCACAGGAAGCTCATCGATCAAAGCGGGAATCACAGCCCCCTCAATAACCGTACCGTGAAGGGCACAGCTTCTCACCAGAATGTCCGCCGCAGGCTCGCCGTCCCCGTCATATGTATGGACAACCGTAAGATCTGCCCCCATAGCCTTACAGACTTCAAGAATCCCGCTTCTGGTAGGATTGATCCCCACATTCCGAATCAGAATCTCCGAATCCGGCACCATCAGCCCGGCGCAGATAAAAAATGCTGCAGAAGAAATATCCCCGGGCACCCGGACCACATTCCCATAAAGCTCCTGCGCCGGCTGCACCACGGCAGTGGTATCCACTGTCTTTACATCCGCCCCGAAATACTTCAGCAGGATCTCGCTGTGATTCCTGGAAACATAAGGCTCCGTCACCTGGGTCTCTTTGTCTGCGTAAAGCCCTGCCAGCAGAATGGCTGATTTTACCTGGGCCGACGCCACCCTGGAAGTATAATGAATCCCGTGAAGCTCTTTTCCCACGATCCGAAGGGGTGCGCATCCGTTTCCCCCAATACTGGTAATATCCGCCCCCATAAGAGAAAGAGGCTCCATGATCCGCTTCATAGGCCTTTTTTGTATGGAAGCGTCCCCTGTCAAGGTAACGTCAAAATCCTGGGCAGCCAGAATCCCGGAAATCAGCCGTGTCGTAGTCCCGCTGTTCCCGCAGTCCAGAACACCCTCCGGCCTTCTAAGCCCATGCATTCCCTTCCCGTGAACCAGGACCTTATCCCCCTCATTCTCGATGTGGATCCCCATTTTCCGAAAACAGGAGATGGTAGACAGGCAGTCCGCCCCCTGCAGATAATTATAGATTTCCGTGGTTCCCTTGGCAATGGATCCGAACATAACGCTCCGGTGAGAAATGGATTTATCCCCAGGCACCAAAACCTCCCCCCGAAGCCCGTTTACCTTTGAAAATTTCATCCCCAATATATTCCTCCTCTTTCTGTCACTCCATCAGCTCATAATGATACTTTTCCAGATACCTCCATGCCGCCTCCATGGCATCCTTCTCATAAAATGAAATCCTAAGAGCCCCTTCCCCATGCTCCCTGTTATGGTTGATCCCGATATTCTTAATACTGATGCCCTTGGCTGCCAGAATCACAGACAAGGTGGAGATAGACCCTACCTCATCTGCGATATCCACTGTAAACGAATACTCCGGAACAATGGCCCCCTTTGATTTGTCAGAGATGGAGTTGCGATACGCTCTGGAAGTCTCAAACAGATCATACAAGGCCTGATTATCCGCCTGTTCCAACTGCCCCAGGGTTTTTTTAAGACAGTCAATGTACGCCCTGAGAATATCCGCCAGATTCTGTCGGTTGGTCATACAGATCTGCTCCCACATCTCAGGAGAAGACGAGGCGATCCTGGTAATATCCTTAAATCCTCCGGCTGCCAGCTGCTTCATCATCCCCTCTTCAGAGTCAGAATCCCTTACCAGGTTAACCAGGGTGGAAGCGATCACATGGGGCAGATGGCTGATAGCCGCCGTAATCTGATCATGGCGGCGGTAGTCCAGGACAATGGGAATGGCTCCGATCATCTCTGCCACCTTTACCATCTGCCCGACGGCCTCATCCCCAGACAGGGCAGATGGCGTAATGATATAGTAGGCATTTTCCAGCAGATGATCCGTGGAATTTTCATATCCTGTTTTTTCCGATCCGGCCATAGGATGTCCCCCGATAAACGCGGATTCCATCCCCAGACGTTTTACATGTTCATGAATATCCGTCTTGGTGCTTCCCACGTCAGTGACAATGGCCCCATCCTTCAGATAGGGCAGGACTGCAGAAAGATACTGTGCATTGTACTCCACAGGCGTACACAGGAAAATGAGATCGCATTCCTTAAGCTCCTCACCGATTCCGTCTAAAATCACATCCACGATCCCGTCTTTTTGGGCCTGTTCCAGCTTGGAGCGGGTCCTCATGTAGGCCATGATCCGTATATCCGGCCGGGCACGCTTGAGCCCTCTGGCGACAGAGCCGCCTATAAGGCCAAGACCAATAAAGGCAACGGCAGAAACTGTCATACTTATTTCCTCCCGGCTAATTCCACATATGGCTTCAAATCTTCCATCAGCCTGTCAAACTGTTCAAAGGTCAGAGACTGAGGCCCGTCGGACATGGCGCAGGCAGGGCAGGGATGCACCTCGATCATCAGCCCGTCGGCGCCTGCGGCCACGGCTGCCTTTGAGAGAGGCTCCACATAGGCCCGGACACCGGTGGCGTGGCTTGGATCCACGATTATGGGCAGATGGCTTTTAGACCGGATCACAGGAATGGCGCTGATATCCAGCGTGTTTCTGGTGGCTGTTTCATAGGTGCGTATTCCCCGCTCGCACAGCACAATATGGGGATTTCCCTCGGAAATAATATATTCTGCCGCATTGAGCCACTCGTCAATGGTAGCCGCCAGCCCTCTCTTCAATAAAACAGGAATGCCGGATTTTCCTACCTCCTTCAGAAGCTCAAAATTCTGCATATTCCGCGCGCCGATCTGCAGCATGTCCACATATTTTACAGCCGTCTCCATGGCCCGCAGGCTGGTAACCTCGCAGATAATGTTAAGCCCGGTTGCCTCTCTGGCCTCCTTCATATATTTAAGGCCTTCCTCCTCAAGTCCCTGGAAGGAATAGGGCGAAGTCCTGGGCTTGTAGGCCCCGCCCCGGAGAAAGGCAGCCCCGGCTTTTTTCACCGCATACGCAGACTGGAGAAGCTGGTCATGGTTTTCGATGGCACAGGGGCCGGCCATGACCGTGAAGGTGTCCGGGCCGATAGAAGTATTGCCCACAGGGATCACTGAGCTTTCCGGATGGAACTTTTTGTTCACCAGCTTATAGGATTCCGTCACATTGACAATTTTATCGACCCCGTCAGAAATCTCGATGTTGGATCCCTGAAGCTTGGTCTTATCGCCCACCACGCCGACGATGGTAACCTCGTCGCCTTTGGACAGGTGCACCTGAAGTCCTTTGGATTTAATCAGCATGGCAACTTTTTCAACAGCTTCCGAAGAAGCATTGGGTTTCATAATAATAATCATGGTATCTTCCTCGCATATTTAAATTTATATCCACATCATTGTAAAGCAAGGAGGGGAGATTGTCAATGCTTTGGTGCTTTAAAGTTTGACACTTTAAAGCAAAAATCCAAAAGGCGTAAAACCAGATGTCCTGCCCCCCGGCAAAGGCAAAAGCCGAAATTGCAAAACCAAAACGAAAAATAATATGTAAATCTCACAAATTGCTTGTAAAATTCAGAATTTTTTAGTAGAATATCCTCATAGGCAAATTTAAGTACAGGAGGAACGCTTGTGAAATATAAGTTTCACAACCGGAATGTGTTCCGACGGCTTGGCAGGTGACCCCAAAGCGGCGCGTGCCGATTCATCTAAATACTAGGAGGAATATTGTATGAACGTTTATGGAACCAAACAAATCCGTAACGTCGTATTGCTAGGCCATGGCGGCGCAGGCAAGACGACCCTGGTGGAAGCAATGGCCCTGATGACCGGAGTCACCAAGAGAATGGGCACTGTTGTGGACGGATCCACCATCAGCGATTATGATAAGGAAGAGACCAAGAGACAGTTCTCCATCTCCACTTCTCTGGTGCCTCTTGAGTACAAGGGGGAAGACGGGCCAATCAAAATTAATTTTTTAGATACTCCTGGCTATTTCGATTTCGTAGGTGAGGTAGAAGAGGCAGTCAGCGTGGCGGACGCTGCCGTTATTGTGGTAAACTGTAAAGCAGGTATTGAAGTAGGTACGGAAAAAGCATGGGAGCTGTGCGAACAGTACAATCTCCCCAGGATCATTTTTGTGACCAACATGGACGACGATCATGCCAGCTACCGTGAACTGGTGCTGAAGCTGGAGACCCGGTTCGGACGCAAGATCGCCCCGTTCCATCTGCCTATCCGTGAGAATGAAAAGTTTGTGGGATTTGTAAATGTAGTAAAGATGAAGGGAAGAAAGTTTACTACATTAAGCGATTATGAAGAATGCGAGATTCCTGAGTATTCCCAGAAGAATTTAAATATCTGCCGCGAAGCTCTTATGGAAGCCGTTGCGGAGACCAGCGAGGAATACATGGAGCGCTATTTCTCCGGTGAGGAATTTACCTACGAGGAGATTTCCTCTGCGCTTCGGGAACATGTAATAGACGGCAACATCGTACCGGTGATGTTAGGCTCCGGTATCAACGGGCAGGGTGCCAAGATGCTCCTCCAGGCAGTGGATAAGTATTTCCCGGCACCGGATCACTATGAGTGCATCGGTGTGGACGTATCCACCGGCGAGCGCTTTGTGGCCAAGTACAATGACGACGTATCCGTGTCCATGAGAGTGTTTAAGACCATCGTGGATCCGTTTATCGGCAAATATTCTCTGGTTAAGGTCTGCACCGGTATCCTGAAAGCGGATTCTTCCTCCTACAATGTAAATAAAGACACAGAGGAGAGAATCGGAAAGGTTTATACCTTAAGAGGAAAAGAGCAGATCGAGTTAAAGGAGCTTCATTCCGGCGATATCGGCGCTGTGGCCAAGCTCAGTGTGACCCAGACAGGGGATACGCTGGCATTGCGTACCGCCCCTATTGTATATCACAAACCGAAAACCTCTGTTCCTTATACCTATATGCGCTACACCACCAAGACAAAAGGCGACGATGACAAGGTTGCCAGCGCCCTGGCCAAGCTGATGGAGGAGGATCTGACCCTGAAGGCTGTCAGCGACAAGGAGAACCGGCAGACTCTGCTCTACGGTATCGGCGATCAGCAGCTGGAGGTTGTGGTAAGCAAGCTTTTGAACCGGTATAAAGTAGAAGTGGAATTAAGCAAGCCTAAATTTGCGTTCCGTGAGACCATCCGCAAGAAAGTGGAGGCACAGGGCAAATATAAGAAGCAGAGCGGCGGCCACGGACAGTACGGCGACGTAAAGATGTCCTTTGAGCCTCTGGGGGATCTGGAGACTGCTTATACATTTGAAGAGAAGGTGTTCGGAGGCGCTGTTCCCAAGAACTACTTCCCGGCAGTGGAAAAGGGAATTCAGGAATGTGTACTGAAGGGGCCGCTGGCTGCCTATCCGGTAGTAGGCGTGAAGGCAACACTTTTAGACGGTTCCTACCATCCGGTTGACTCTTCTGAGCTGGCATTTAAGATGGCGGCTACCCTGGCCTTTAAGAAGGCATTTATGGAGGCAAGCCCGGTTCTTTTGGAGCCTATCGCATCTCTTAAGGTGACTGTTCCAGATAAGTTTACCGGTGATATTATGGGTGATTTAAACCGCAGGAGAGGCCGTGTTCTGGGTATGAATTCCGATCACCACGGCAAACAGATCATCGAGGCGGATATTCCTATGTCCGAGCTGTTCGGATACAATACAGATCTCCGCTCCATGACCGGCGGTATCGGTATCTATGAGTACGAATTCAGCCGTTATGAGCAGGCGCCGGGGGATGTGCAGAAGAAAGAGGTGGAGGCAAGGGCTTCCAAGCTGGAAGGCGCAGAGGCATAAGTATACTGCGTATAGTAGACAGTCATAAACCCTGCATCAAAAGAGCAATCTTAAGATGCAGGGTTCTTTGGCATAAGAGGTGTGAAAGATGGAGTATAGGGATAACAGAAAGCAGGAGAGAAAAAGATTAAAACGATGTTTTCGGGTCGTGGGAGTGGCTTACGTGGTGTATCTGGTGGTTTCGACCCTCAGTCAGCTGGCAGTGGCCTGGACCCTGGAGGTGCCGGAGGGCGCGCTGGGATGGAACCTGTGGATGATGGCCAGCATGCTGGCTATGTATCCCTTGTCCACCTTGTTTTTATATCTGATTATGAGCAGGCTTCCCAAAGCGAAGCAGATCTGGAGGGAGCCTGTAGGGCCAGGCCGCTATATAGGGATTTTCGTCATCTGCATGGGATGCATGTACATGGGAAATATTCTGGGCCAGGCCATATCGGCTGTCCTGAGGGTGATTACAGGAATGCCTATAGATAACAGCCTGGATACGATGATCAGCAATATGCAGCCCTGGCTGATTCTCCTTATTGTGGTGATTGTGGGGCCGATTATGGAAGAGGTGGTCTTCAGGAAAATACTTCTTGACCGGATTGCCGGATACGGGCAGGTGGTTTCCATGCTGGTATCCGGGCTGATTTTCGGTGTGGCCCATGGGAATTTTTACCAGTTCTTTTATGCCTTTGCCCTGGGTGTTATCTTTGCCTGGGTGTATCTGAGAACAGGGAGTATCCTTTATACCATTGGACTTCACATGATGATTAACTTCTGCGGCAGCTTTCTTTCCCTGTTTTTACTGGATATGATTGAAGCATGGGGAACAGCCGGGCTGATGCTTGTATTCGGCCAGCTTATGGTGATGATAGGCTATGTGGTCGCGGCGGTTATCCTGCTTATTTATTACCGGAAGGATATTTTTCTTCGGGAAGAAAGAAAAGCCCTTACGGCCGGGGAGGTTTTTGGGGCGGTTATTTTAAACGGCGGGATGATAGCATTCTTTTTAGCAGGCGGGGTTCTGTTTCTGATAAATTTTTAAACATGTTAACCCTGCCGGCTTTCGTGCTGGTATAAAGGAATTTCCACAAAAGAATTGATAAAACGGAGGAGACATGAAGGATTTGAAACAGGACAGGTATATACAGGGAGTGCTGATGATTATTCTGTCAGCCTTTTGTTTTGCCTGTATGAATGTGTTCGTCAGGCTGGCGGGAGATATTCCGTCTGTTCAGAAAAGCTTTTTTAGAAATCTGGTGGCAGCCATCCTGGCGGGGGCCGTCATATGGAAAGATCATGTGTCTGTGCATGTGAAAAAGGAGGCCAGGCTTTCGCTGGCTGTCCGCTGTGTGTTTGGAACCGTTGGGATTCTGGGGAATTTTTATGCGGTGGACCATCTGCTGGTGGCGGACGCCTCCATCCTCAACAAGCTGTCGCCCTTCTTCGCCATTATTTTTTCCTATCTGCTGCTTAAGGAGAAGATTACATTTTTCCAGGCAGTCTGTGTGGGGCTGGCTTTTACAGGCTGCCTGTTTGTGGTAAAGCCAGGGTTTGAGAATACGCCCTGGGTTCCTGCCATGGTGGGCGTCCTGGGAGGTCTGGGGGCAGGGATCGCCTACACCATGGTGCGCAGGCTGGGAACTATGGGGGTAAAGGGGCCTGTGATTGTATTTTATTTCTCCCTGTTTTCCTGTCTTGTGGTGATACCGTGGACCGCGTTTCATTTTACCCCTATGTCGCCGGTTCAGCTGGGAACCCTGCTGCTAGCGGGAACCTGTGCCGCAGGAGGCCAGTTTGCCATCACCAGGGCTTATACCTACGCGCCGGCAAAGAAGATTTCGATTTACGATTATTCCCAGATTATTTTTGCAACCATCCTGGGGTATGTGATATTCGGTGAGATACCGGACCGGCTCAGCTTTGCAGGATATACCCTGATTGTGACAGCTTCCCTGGTGATGTTTCTCTATAACCGCAGGGGAGACAGGCAGGAGGAGAAAAAAGGATGAAGACATTAATAAAACACAGTACTGTCCTGACTATGGACAAGGAAAAAAATGTATATGCAGACGGCTATATCCTGTTTGACGAAGAAAAAATATATGGGACAGGCCCCTGCCAGGATCTGCAGGGAGACAAAAAAGTCCTGGTAAACGGACGCCTGGAGGAGGCGGATATGCTGGTGGACGGGCAGCAGGGGATTCTCATGCCCGGCATGGTAAATGTGCACTGCCATATCCCCATGGTCCCTTTCCGATCCCTGGGGGATGACTGCCCTGACCGTCTCAGGCGTTTTCTGTTTCCCCTGGAGCTGGAAGCCATGACCCCGCAGCTGGTCTATGCCGCCACACAATACGGGGTGGCAGAGCTTCTTCTGTCCGGCGTCACCTCTGTCCTTGACATGTACTATTTTGAAGATGAAGTAGCCAGGGCCTGCGACCATATGGGTATTCGCGCCTGGGTGGGAGAGACGGTCATCGGCCAGGAAACCTGCGACAGCAAAGAGCCCTACGGAGGGCTAAAGCTGTGCAGAAAGCTTTTGACAGACTGGAGGGGCCACAGCCGTATTCATCCCTTTGTGGCGCCCCATGCCACCAACACCAACTCTCCTGAAATGCTGAAGGCAGCCTGGGATCTGGCCCGGGAATTCGACGCGCTCTGCTCCCTGCACGTAAGCGAGATGGACTATGAGATGGACTATTTCAGACAGACCTACCAAAAGACGCCTGTCCGGTTTCTCTATGATTTAGGCGTGCTGGGCCCTGGTACCATCGGGGCCCACTGCATCCATGTCACCTCTGAGGACATCCGCCTTCTGGCAGAAACCGGCACCAAGGTAGCCCACTGTGTCGTGGCAAACACAAAGGCAGGGAAAGGGATCTGCCCGGTAAAGGAGATGCGGGAGCAGGGGGTGACTGTGGGAATCGGATCCGACGGCCCCTCCTCTGGGAACACCCTGGATCTGTTTACCCAGCTGCGCATGGCCGCCTGCTGCCAGAAAACCAAATACCATGACCGCAGCCTGTTCCCCACAGAAGAGCTGGCAGAGCTTGCCACCATGGGCGGAGCCGCTGTCCTGGGCTCAGAAAATCAGATTGGCTCCCTGGAGCCGGGAAAAAAGGCAGACCTTGTATTGATAGACACCTCTGCCGTCAATATGTTCCCTGTGTACGATCCATACGCAGCCATCGTATACGCAGCCAATGCCTCCAACGTACACAGCGTCTGGGTAGACGGCAGGAGGCTGGTGGAGAATCACCGCCTGACCAGGCAGAACCTTAAGAGCCTGCGGGGCCAGTTAGAGGGAGAGATGAAAGCCTTCCGGGAAAGTGCCCAAAAGTCCGCCCATGTATTGCGCTGACCTGTCTGCATGGCCACAGCGTCCTGCCCTTAAGCGGACCAGGGGTGTGTATCCCTTTGTCCGCTGAGGGTATTGACATTTTATGACAACAATGCTATTTTATATCTATCAATTCCCACAGAAAGGTCGGTGACCCCGATGCTTGAGAAGAAGACAAAGATTTACTGGCTGTTTATACTGCCAGGCTGTTTGTTTCTGGCCTTTTTCATGCTGATCCCTCTGTTTTCCCTGATTTTCAAAACCTTTTTCAATGAAAGTGGAAGCTTCTCCATGAAAAACTATTTCTCCCTGTTGGAGAGTACGTATTTTAAACAGGTTTTTTGGCGCAGCATTCGTCTGAGCCTTATCAGCACCTTTGTTTGTGCAGTCCTTGGTTTCCCCACAGCCTACTATATTTCCAAATATTCAAAAAACAAAGGAATCCTTATGGCCCTGGCTGTATTCCCTATGTTTACCAGCCCTGTGATCCGCTCCTTCAGCTGGATGGTGATTCTGGGGAAAAAAGGCTTTGTCAATAACTTTTTAGTCAGTTCAGGCCTTACAGCCAAGCCTATAAGCCTTCTGTACAATGAATTTTCCATGGTGGTAGGGTTCATTCAGCTGTTTCTTCCTCTGATGATCCTCTCGCTGATTGGCGTGATGGACAATATCCAGGAGGATCTGAACCTGGCTGCCGGAAGCCTGGGGGCCTCAAAGGCCGCTTCCTTCCGGTATGTGGTACTTCCTTTAAGCATCCCGGGCCTTGTAACCGGAAGCGTCCTGGTATTTACAGGCTGCCTGACCGCGTATACCACTCCCCAGCTATTAGGCGGAACAGACACCAGAGTACTGGCAACCATGATTTATCAGCAGGCCATGTCTCTGGGTGACTGGACACAGGCTTCTGTGGTTGCTGTGGTGATGATCGTGATTACCATATTGGTATCCAGCGGGATCAATGGGGTCAGCCGGAAGCTGAACCCCACCATTTAAGATAAAGGAGAACGTTATGGCACTTTTGGAATTGCAGAACATCACTGCAGGATATGACAAAAATGTAATCTTAAAGGACCTGGATTTTCAGGTGGAAAAAGGAGAACTGGTATCCCTGTTAGGCTCCAGCGGCTGCGGTAAAACCACAACCCTCCGCCTGATTGCCGGCTTTTCCAGCCCCATGGCGGGAAAGTTTATCTTTAACGGAAAGGATTATACCCAGGTGCCTTTAAATAAAAGGAATTTTGGCTTTGTATTCCAGAGCTATGCCCTGTTTCCCCATATGACTGTGTTTGACAATGTGGCGTTCGGCCTGAAGATGCGGAAGATGGGGAAGGATCAGATTCAAAAGGAAGTCATGGAGATGTTAAAGACCGTGGATCTAAAAGGGTTTGAGGACCGCTTCCCCAAGGAGATGTCAGGGGGCCAGAGACAGAGGGTGGCTTTGGCCAGAGCTCTGGTGATTAAGCCGGATCTCCTTCTTTTAGATGAGCCTTTAAGCAATCTGGACGCCAAGCTGCGGGTGAAGATGCGTGTGGAGATCCGCCGCCTTCAGCAGAAATTCGGCTTTACAGCTATCTATGTGACCCATGACCAGGAGGAGTGTTTCGCCATCTCGGACAAGGTTGCTATCATGAACCACGGCGTGATTGAACAGATGGATGCACCCTCTGTCATATACAATCATCCGAAGACAGAGTTTATCGCCCGTTTCGTAGGCTTTGAAAACTTTTTAGACTTAAAGAAGACGGAGACCAAAGGCATATATGTGGCCTCCAACGGAAGCAGAATCCAGGTGGAGAATGACAAAGAAGGGGATTCCTTTAAGGCCTGTATCCGGCCGGAGGACATCCAGATTGTTCCAGGCGGCTTACAGCTGCCTAACCCGTTAGAGGGAGAGATAATGGTAAGTACATTTCTTGGCAAGCGCAACCAGTATAACATCCGCACAGAGGTGGGAGAGTTTGAGGTCAGCACGGATCAGGAAAGTGTTTACAAAAGCGGAGACCAGGTGACCTTATCCCTGACTCCCAATAAAATCATTTTGCTATAAAGAAAAGGAGAGACGATTATGAAAAAGAAAACCTTATGTGTATTGCTGGCTGCAGCTATGACTGCTTCCCTGGCAGGGTGCGGCGGCTCCTCTGGCGGTGAGTCCCAGACGGCTGCCGAGACCACAACTGCTGCCGCGGCAACCGAGGCGAAGGAGACCGAAGCGAAAGCAGAGGCAGAGGAAACCACCCAGGCGGCCGCTGAGCTTCCAAGCTTTGAAGGCCAGAAGCTGACTGTATCTACCTTCTCATTCAATGCAGAGCTGCTGCAGAAGAATGTGTACGATCCCTTCATGGAAGCTACCGGATGCGAGCTCATCGTAGAAGGTGGAAAGAACGCAGAGCGTGTAACCAAGATCAAGGAAGCGCCGGGAAGCTATGATGTGGTGATCATCGGTGATGCCTTTGTGGCGGATCTGATTGAGGAAGGCCTGGTAGAGTCCCTGGATTCCAGCCATCTGACCAACTTAGACGCATTATATGACAACGCAAAGGCTCCTTTCGGCGCAGAGTACGGCCCGGCCTATACCTTCAACCGTCTGGGTATTGTATATGACAGCACCACCTGCCCTGTTGAGATTACCTCCTGGGCGGATCTGTGGAATCCTGAGCTGGAAGGCCTGATCGCGATTCCGGATATTACCACAACCTCCGGCCCTCTGTTCTATTACTCCATCGCCGACATGGCAGGCCTGACTCCGGGGGCTGACGACGACGCTATTTTCGCAAAGCTGGAAGAATTAAAGCCCAATGTAATGAAGACGTATACCAGCGCCAATGACACCATCACCATGCTGAATCAGGGAGAGATATCAGTGGCAGTGCTTCTTGACTATTCCTATACTGCGGCAAAATCCGCTTCTGAGGATTATGTGTGGGTGGATCCGTCGGAAGCCTCCTACAGCGGTTTCAATACCCTGAACATTTTAAAGGGCTGTGAGAACAAGGAGCTGGCAGAGGCATTTATCGATTTCTATATTTCCAAGGAGGTACAGCTGGCAGAAGCCCTGGACGGTGTTGACTCCCCGGTGCGTACGGATGTGGAGCTGACTCCTGAGCAGGCTGCAAACTTTACCTACGGCAAGGAGATGATCGACAGCCTGCAGATTCCTGACTGGGAAGTGATCAATACCAACAAGGCCGCCTGGACAGACAAATGGAATGAGCTGTTCTCCGTACAGTAAATCCCCAGGCCTTTAACTACCACGTAAAAGGAGTTTTCCTATGAAAAAGAGCAAGACTTTATTATTTGTTACCGTACTGGTGTATATTTTTCTCATCGGTCCCCTTTTGGTGATTATGGCAGCTTCCTTCAGTGATACTACCTACCTGAAATTTCCGGGAGAGGGATTTACACTGCGGTGGTATGAACAGATATTAAAGGTGAAGACTTTTAAAAGTGCGGCGAAGAACAGTATTATTATCGCCTTCGGCGGGACGTTTATCGCCCTGCTTTTAGGCCTTCCGGCTGCCTATGCCCTGAACCGCTACCGTTTTAAGGGCAAGGAGTTTATCAAGAGCCTCTTCCTCTCGCCGGTGCTGATCCCGGTTATCGTACTGGGATTTGTGATGCTTCGTTATGTGGTAAACCGTTTCAAGCTTCCTGCTATGCCAAGCCTTTTGATCGGGCACACCATTTTGTCTATTCCCTATGTGATGCGGGTGGTGACCTCCAGTCTGGCAAACTTTGATTTTTCCATGGAGGAGGCGGCAAGGATACTTGGAGCCGGGAATCTGTATACCTTTTTCCACATTGTGCTGCCTAATATAAAATCAGGAATCGTGTCAGCCTGTATTATGGCTATTATCAATTCCTTCAACAATGTGTCCCTGTCGGCGTTTCTTACCAGCGCAGGGGTGTCTGTCCTGCCTATTGAAATGATGGCGTATGTGGAATATCATTTTGACCCCACCATAGCGGCGCTGGCCACACTTCTGATGGTGATCACGCTGGGGGTTATGCTGGTGATTGAAAAGACTTTGGGGCTTAAGAGTGTTGTTTAAATGCAGTGTAATGAATGAGCAGAAAGGCTGCCGCATGAGATTTTGTGCGGCAGCCTTTGACGTGGTATGCCTGGGGACATGGTTCTCACCGGTCAGGCACAGGGGCTGGAAAATCAGGGCATAGGCGGCAGGGCATCAGGCGGCAGGGAAGCACCGTGTACGCTGACTACAGCGGCGGAGACCTTGTTGCCATAGGCGACAGCCTGGAAAAGGGGGCGATCCATAGTCAGGCAGGCAAGGATCGCTCCGATATGGGCGTCACCGGCTCCTATGGTATCGCCGATTTTCGTCACAGGGACAGAAGGCACTGTGTAGGCTTTGCCGCTTTTTTCCAGACAGTAGGCCCCTCTGGCCCCCAGGGTGATGATAACCGTGTTTTCTGTTTTCTGCCGGAGCGCCCAGGCGGCATCCTCATAATTTTTTTTGCCGCTTAGGGAAAAGGCCTCCTGCTCATTGATATGGAGAAGGGGATGGAGGCCCATCATGCGGCTGTTCTTTTCCGGGGAGATGCTGACGCCTCTGGGGCCTGGGGCATAACAGACTGAAAGCTGCCTGTGCTCTTCTAGATATTCGATAAGCTGTATGCCTGTCGGCTCTTCGATCTCCAGGCCGCAGACATAGGCCCAGCCGTAGTCTGAGGCAGGATAGGCGTCCATCCAGGATTTTTGGAAGGTGTATTCAGCGCCGTGAAGGGAGAGGAAGGTCCGCTCGCCTGTGGCCTCCACCAGGCAGTAACAGCAGCCGTTTTCCTGATCCGGAACGCGGACTGTCACAGGGATACGGTTCTTCTTCATATGATTTTCCACGAAATCGCCGTAAGCGCCGGTGCCTACCGGGCTTATGAAGGTGTGGGGCACATGGAGCAGCCTCATGATGGAGGCAACATTGTAGGCGCAGCCTCCCAGGGCCATGGTTTGGGAGGTGGGGTGAAGGTTTTCTTCTGTCCTTGGAAGATGGTCCAGATTGATGATAACGTCCACGCAGGTGGAGCCGATGATAAGTGCTGGTTTCATAGAGGATCTCCTTGTTTCATAAGGTTGGCGGTAACTGTTATGGTTGATTTTACTATAAATTTTTATTTTTTTCTACTTTATTTTCAGGCTTATTGGTGGCAATGTGATCTGGATGGTGATACAATAGGATTGTTTGAAGGCAGCGGACTATTAAAGAAATGGGATACAGGAGGGGAACTATGATTGGGAAGCAAAAGGAGAGGGAGGCAGCGCAGGAAATCATAAGGCTTGCAGGCGGCCTGGGAGAAAAGAGCAGGGAGAGGAGGCGGGATTTTCACCGTTTTCCTGAGATGGCCTGGTATGAGATGCGCACTTCGGCGATTATCGCTAAAACCCTGACAGAGCTGGGATATGAGGTGCTGACCGGGCGGCAGGTCTGTCTGGAGAGCGCAAGAATCGGTGTGCCCTCTGAGGAAGAGCTGGAGGCTCACGCCAGTCAGGTGCTGATGCAGGGAGCGCCAGAGGCGTATCTAACAGAGGATATGAAGCAGGGATTTACAGGCGTGATAGGGATTTTGCGGTGCGGCGAAGGGCCTGTGGTGGCTCTGCGTTTTGATATTGACGCGCTGGGGCTGATTGAGGCAGAGACAGAAGATCACCGGCCCTTCAGGGAAGGGTTCGCTTCCCGGAATGCCGGGGTTATGCATGCCTGCGGCCATGATGCCCACGGGGCTATCGGGCTGGGAACGGCAGAGGTGCTTATGAAGCTTCGAAGCCACCTTCACGGTACTATAAAGCTGATTTTTCAGCCGGGAGAGGAAGGGGTAAAGGGAGCCAGGGCCATCGTGGCACACGGGCATCTGGATGATGTGGACTATTTCCTGGGAACCCATGTGGCGCCTACAAAGGGACCGGATGACGGGGATGTGACGCCCGGGACCTGGGGGTCTCTGGCTACAAGCAAGTATGATGCACATTTTTACGGACAGGCAGCCCATGCAGGGGGATTTCCGGAGAAGGGATCAAGCGCCATTGTGGCGGCGGCCAATGCGGTGTTGAATCTGACGGCCATACCCAGGCACAGCAAAGGAATAACCCGGGTGAATGTAGGAAAGATCCAGGGCGGTACCGGGAGGAATGTGGTGCCGGATTATGCAATGATCCAGTTTGAGGTGCGGGGAGACACCACAGAGATCAACCGGTACATGGATGAGCAGGCCAGGCAGATCTGTGAGGGCGCGGCGAAAATGGCTGGATGCAGGTGTGACATGGTTTTGCAGGGGTCTGCAGAATCGCAGCACAGCGATGAGGATTTTCTGGAGGATATTGCCGGGATTGTACAGCGGACTTTGCCTCATCTGCGGGTCAGCTCCTGCAAAAATGCGCAGAACTGGGGGAGCGAGGATATCTCCCTCATGATGAACCGGGTCCAGGAGCATGGCGGAAAGGCCACGTACATGCGTTCTATGACAGACATGGCTTCCCCGCAGCACACCAATACATTTGATATCGATGAGAAAGTGCTGGTTGACGGGATCGAGACCTTTTCCATGATTGTGTATGAGCTTCTTGCATAAGACATGACAGGGAGAGAGGCCAAAGACAGAAGGGAAAAGATACATGGAGGCTGAAAGAAAGAGGATTGACTGGATCGACTGCGCCAGAGGAATAGGCATTTTGCTGGTGATGGTGGGGCATGGGGTGGACGGCCTTTTGCGGGCGCTTATATTTTCTTTTCACATGCCCCTGTTTTTTATACTGAGCGGGAGGACGTTCCGGCCTTCCAAAGACGGCAGGGCATGGCAAAGGAATGTAAAAAGAGGGGCCAGGCAGCTTCTGATACCTTTGGCAGCGGTGTATCTTATGAGGGCAGCGGTGACCCTGTGGCAGAGTCCGGGGCTTTTGGTGGAGGCTTCTTACTGGAAAGGCTTCTTTTGTACGTTTGTGTTTGGAAGCGGGGTGGACATAGAGAACAGCGGGATCTTCGGAGGTGCCAGGATTGAGGCTATGGGGATGCCATGGTTCTTTTTTGCATTGTTTTTCGGCAGGAGCCTGTATGATTTTCTTCAGATGAAATGCAGGGGGAAAGGGCTGGCGGCGGCATGTATGGCAGTGTCCGTGGCAGGGGTTGGGCTGGGAAAGCTGCAGTGGCTGCCCTTTTCCCTGGATATTACACTGGCTGTGATTCCGTTTTTCTATGTGGGGGATTCTCTGCGGAGGGTGGATCTGGAGAAGGGAACCGGGAGGCTTCTGACGGTTTTGGGTATCCTGTGGCTGGCAACCCTGGCGGCGGAGTATCCGGATCCGGGCCGGTGGACGTATCTGGAGCTGGCCTGGAGAAGGTATCCTCTGTATCCCTTATGCCTCTTTACAGCGGCGGCAGGCAGCCTGTTTTTATGCGGGGTAAGTATCCGGATCCTGAAGCTGGGGAAGATGGTCCGGCCTGTTTTATTTTTGGGAAAGAATTCCATGTACCTTTTGTGCGTACACTGTATGGATTATCTCTGGCATCCGCTCTGCTATGGGAACGGGCCGGCATTCTTTTCGCTTATGAAAAAAATTATGGCGGATGTGGTTATCTTTCTTTTGGTTATGGCGGCTGTAAACAGTATCAAAAATTTTTTGCCGCGGCGGATAATATTCTGAAATCAGGGAAGACTTTATACCGAAGTTGTATCCTGAGAATCTATACAGGATGTTTAAAAGTCAGGAGGTCTTCTTTATGAACAAAACGTTAGATTGGATAGCGCTTACAATTGGAATCATCGGAGCCATCAACTGGGGGCTCATCGGATTTTTCGGATTTAACCTGGTGGAATTTATTTTCAGAAATATCTGGTTATCCCGGATTATCTATGCAGCAGTAGGCTTATGCGGGATTTATCTTTTAACCTTTTATGGAAAAACCGGAAGGGTGGCAGGCGGGACCAGAGCCTGACCTGGAACGGATTTGAACCGCTGAATGGAAGGTGTAAAGCTTTTGCAGGTTATGCAGGGCTTTACACCGTCTGTCAAAAAGGAACGACAGGGGGGGAGATACGGGATGGATGGCGGCTTATATAGAACCTTGCCATTGGTCCTGCTGTGTGTGATGGCATCGCTTTTTCTATGTGCCTGCGGCTATTCGAGAGAGGAAAAACAGCGAATGAGGGAGATCCAGGCGCTGGGCAGGAAGAATGCGGTTATGTATGTGGAGGAAAAGTATGGCTTCACGCCTGATGTCAGGGATGTCCAGTTGTGTACAGAACGAGGGGACCAGGATCCCCTTTCCTGGGCCAATGGATATGTGATGGTTTCCATGAACGACGGGAATAAGGAATTCAGGGTACATATAAACGGGGAAAGAGATACCCGGGCAGGGCAGGATGATTATCAGTACGACCTGATTATGGAAGAGGCCAGGGAGTATTTCGGGGATCTGCTGGGGTATGAGATCCATGATATTTATATGGAGTATAAAGAGGAGGGCTGGGGGATGGATTCCTCTTCTTTATGTCATCAGGATCACCTTCTGAGCCAATTTTACCAGGCGGGAAGCTTTACAGAGCTGCTGAGACAGTATCCTGTGAATCTGCGGATTGATGACTGCCTGAATCAGGATTTCACGGATTTAAAAGAAAATAATGCCGGCGCGGCCGTATTTTTCCAGGAGTACATGAGAGCGTATGGGATGAAGGCGGTTTTGATTTCCTATAAAAGCCAGGAGGACTACGAGAAGGGATACAGCCATACCTATGGCAGAGGCGGGATCCTTGATTTTGATATAGAGGAGGATGGGATGTATATCTGTTCCTATGCTGCCTTTGATGGGGAGGAGGCAAAGCTGTGCCGTTTTGAACTGCAGGAGTGTGAGGGGATGATTTTCTGCTGTATTGACAGGGCTGACGGGGAGGATCTGCAGATTTCGGCCGGGGAGGATCCGTGGCTTGACCTGGGAGAAACTAAAAAAGAGCCTGTATCAAAGGTGTATTCTGCGGATAAAAAGGAGCCAGGGGAAATTGTTGTTTATATACCCACAGAACGATACGGGAGAAATGCATCTGTATTTATACAGCATTTTTATGATGGGAAATGGTGGCAGTATGAGGATTATACCCATTTGACAAGGGATAATCAGTATATGGTTGTAACCTCCATGGGGTTTCCTGACAGCAGCTTTGATTTTGCTGTCTTTGAAAAGGAATAAATAAAGCAGCAAACGGAAGATTCCTTATGGCTTCCATTTGCTGCTTTATTTCTGTCTGGTACAGCGTTTTACTAATCTCTGGCAAGCGTAAAACCGTCCACCAGCCGTTTTAAGCTGGCCGCTTCGGCAGAAAGCTCCTGGCTGGCTGCAGCGCTTTCCTGTGCAGTGGCGCTGTTGGTCTGCACCACGGAGGATATCTGATCGATGCCTTCCGTAACCTGTGTGATGGCGGTGGTCTGGTTCTCCACGGCTTCTACCACAATATTCATCTTGGTGGTGACATTGCCGGCGATGGAGTTGGTCTTCTCCAGAGACTGCGTAACTTTGTTAACTACCTGGCTTCCCTCATTGACAGAAGCGACGGAGCTTTCAATCAGCTCCTTGGTAGCCTTGGCAGCCTCCTCTGATTTGGATGCAAGATTGCGCACCTCATCGGCAACCACTGCGAAGCCTTTGCCGGAGGAGCCTGCCCGGGCAGCTTCCACGGCAGCGTTCAGAGCCAGAATATTGGTCTGGAAGGCGATGCTTTCAATAGAGGCAATAATCTTGGATATCTCTTCGGAGGAGGTGGAGATCTTCTCCATGGCTGTATTCAGATCCTTGACATATTCCACGCTGATTCCCAGCTGGGCTCCTGCCTGCTCTACAAACTGACCGGCCTCTTCGGCAGCGCCGGCTGTCTTCTTGGCGCTTTCGGAGATATCGTTGATGGTGGCTGCCAGCTCCTCCACGGCGCTGGCCTGGGAGATGGAACCCTGGCTCAGTGTCTGGGCGCCGGTGGACACCTGGCCGCTGGCAGAGGACACCTGGCCTGCGGATGTATCGATCTGGCGGATGGTATTGCTCAGTTCCACCTTCAGATTGCGCATGGACAGCAGGATGTTCTGAAATTCACCTACATAGGAGTCACGGTGAGTGGACTGGATATCAAAGTTCTGATTGGCCATCTCATTGAGAAGATAGCTGATATCGTTGATAATAATATTCAGGCCGCTTACCATATCTGCGGTGGAGCGGGTCAGCTCCGCTGTCTCATCCTGTCCCCTGACCTGGGGAACGGGGGATTTTAAATCACCCTCCACCAGCAGCTTCATACGCTGGGCACAGGCGTGCATAGGTGCGCTGATATTGCTGGACAGCTTAAGAGCCACTGCAATGGAGGCTAAAATGGAAACAGCAATTACCAGCAGGTTGATGATAATGCCAAAATATGTATTGGCCAGATAGTCTTTCTGAAGGGCGGTGATTGCTACGCTCCAGCCGTCGGTGCCGTTTACCGGGGCATAGGCCATGAACCGCGGGCCGTCAGAGCTTTGATAGCTTCCGAAACCGCTGGCGCCCTGGCGCATATCCCTGTGCAGGCTGGCCAGCTCTTTTAAAGAAGAATCGCTCTGCGCCTGGTTTTCGATGTTCTGGGTGGTAATGGTATCCAGAGTGACATCGGCGATGGTGTCGCCCTCCCGGTTGATCATGTAGGACCGGCAGCTTGGGGCAACAGAGATAGAGGAGACAATGGTATTAAGAAATGTCTCCGGCGGTACGAAATAGACGACGCCTGCGATGGCGGAACTATGGATTCCCTCAGCATAGAGAGGGGCCGCCACCATGATGGACAGCTCTCCTGTGATCTTGCTGCGGAGAGGTTCCGACACATAGATATTTCCCGACATGGCCTGTTTAACATATTCCCGGTCTGAATAGTCATTTCCGTCAAAGATGCTGATGCCGTCCGGCCCGATGATATTGCCTCGCTGGAAGCCGTGCATGGTGACACGTTCGTTGATAATAGCCTGTTTTTCTTCCACGGATACGTCCGGGTCAGACAGCTGCGGGATGCAGCCGGTGTCCATGGCTACGTTCTTGTAGGCGCTCAGCTCCTGCTCGATGCGCTCGGCTGCCAGCCCTGCAGTCTCGCTCATCATCTGCTCTACTGTGGCGATGGTGCTTCTGTAATTCAGTGAGATGCTTGATGCCCCTACTGCGATTAGAGCAATCAGGACAGTTGCCATCAGGCATAGGGTGATTTTGCTGCGAATGCTTTTCATGATTCCCTCCTACTGTTTTTGCTAATGCAATGTTGTGCTATTCGCTTTGATGATTATGCCCTGTCCTCCGGGCAGTTTGGGAGGATGTGCGCGGTTCGCCTAAAAAGCGCCCTTCCTTGGGTCAGATGGGAACCGGAGCAGGCATAATGTTTGTTAACATTATACCACATAACATATATATGTGTCTATTGAAAAACAACCCCTGAAAAAAATTCTGTTGACCTGTAGTGAACTCCAGGATATATAATGAAACCATATGCAGAAGGAGGCAGTGACAGATGACAATAAAAGAAGTCAGTGAGAAATATGGGGTCACCCAGGATACGCTTCGGTACTATGAACGGGTAGGCATGATCCCAAGGGTTACCCGTACAGCCGGCGGCATCCGTGACTATATGGAAAAGGATCTGGAATGGGTGGAGCTGGCAGTATGCATGCGCAATGCCGGCCTGCCGGTGGAAGCCATGATTGAATACGTAAAGCTGTCTCAGATAGGGGATTCGACTTTCGGAGAGAGGATGCAGCTTTTAAAAAGGCAGCGGGAAGTGCTGATGGGGCAGAAGAGACAGATGGAGGAGACCCTTGAAAGGCTGAATTTTAAAATATCCCTGTATGAAGCGGCGATGGAGACAGGGAAGCTGACATTTTTAAAGGATAAGTAGTTTAACAATTTTCATAACTGTGTTATACTGTACACCGACGTGAAAGAGAAAGCTGTAATAACATAGCAGGGAGAATGGAATATGGCGAAAGCAAAGACCACCGCTTTTTTCTGTAAAGAGTGCGGGTTTGAGTCTGCCAAATGGATGGGGCAGTGCCCGGGGTGCAGACAGTGGAATACATTTGTGGAGGAACTGACAGGAAAGAAGGATTCCGTAAGCGGAAAGCTGAAGCCTTTAAAGAAGGCAAAGCCCTCCCTTCTGTCGGAGATTTCCGTTGAGGAGAAGGACAGGGTCACCACCGGATATGCAGAGCTGGACCGGGTCCTGGGCGGCGGTGTGGTGGCAGGCTCCCTGGTGTTGGTAGGCGGGGATCCTGGTATCGGCAAGTCCACACTGCTTTTGCAGGTGTGCCGGAATCTGGCGGCTGTCGGCCGGAAGGTGCTTTACATCTCCGGGGAGGAATCCTTAAAACAGATTAAGCTGCGGGCTAACCGGATCGGTACTGTGACAGGGGAGCTTTTATTTTTGTGTGAGACCAGCCTGGATGTGATCGCAGAGACCATAGAGGAGGTAAAGCCGGACATTGTGATTATTGACTCTATCCAGACCATGTTCAGGGAGGAGGTGGCCTCTGCACCGGGAAGTGTCAGCCAGGTAAGGGAGTCTACCAATCTGCTGATGCAGATTGCCAAAGGAGGCGGGATTACCATTTTTATCGTTGGGCATGTGACCAAGGAAGGGGTGGTGGCCGGCCCCAGAGTGCTGGAGCATATGGTAGATACAGTACTGTATTTTGAAGGTGACCGGCACGCATCCTACAGGATTCTGCGGGGGGTGAAAAACCGTTTTGGATCCACCAATGAGATCGGTGTCTTTGAGATGCGGGAGCAGGGGCTTGTGGAGGTGGAAAATCCCTCAGAGTTTATGCTGGACGGAAGGCCAAAGGATGCGTCCGGCGCGGTGGTGGCCTGTGCCATGGAAGGCACCAGGCCTATTCTTCTGGAGGTTCAGGCCCTGGTTACACAGAGCAATCTGGGAATTCCCAGAAGGACTGCGGCAGGTACAGATTACAACCGGGTTAACCTTCTGATGGCAGTTCTGGAGAAACGGTGCCACTATGAGATGGGGCGGTACGATGCCTATGTGAACATTGCGGGAGGCATGAAGATGAATGAGCCGGCGCTGGATCTGTCCATCATCATGGCGCTGGTATCCAGCCTTAAGGACCGGCCGGTGGATGAGAAGACCATCGTCTTCGGGGAGGTAGGCTTATCCGGGGAGGTCCGCGCCGTTTCTCTGGCGGAGCAGAGGGTAAATGAGGCGGTAAAGCTGGGGTTTGAGGCATGTATACTGCCTCAGATTTGCCTGGATAAGATGAAAAGGACGGATAAAATCCGGCTGATCGGGGTCAGGAATGTGAGGGAGGCCATCGCAGTGCTGTGAATTTACAGGTGTACGGTCCCCAGATATGCAGGATGATGCTGCGTGACCGGCTGAAAGGATATAGACAGCTTGTGCCGCCCGCAGATATGTAGGATGATGATACAGACAGGCTGGAAAAGGAGACATGTATGAACGGAATACTGTATGGTGTGGGAGTGGGGCCGGGAGATCCCAAGCTGATGACGTATCTTGCGGTGGAGACGATTGAGCGTTGTCCTGTCATAGCCATCCCGTCTGAGGAAAAGCATTATGGGGTAAGCTACAGGATTGCAGAGCAGATGATAAAGGATCTGGATAAAAAGGAATGCTTAAGCCTGCCTGTCCCCATGACAAAGGACAGGCAGGTGCTAAAGAGAAGCTATGAGGAGGCGGCCGGACAGGTTGCAGAGCGCTTGAAGGCCGGGAAGGATGTGGCGTATCTGACTCTGGGGGATCCGGCGGTTTATTCTACCTATATTTATATCCAGCGGATCGTGACGGCACAGGGCTATGATGCACGGATTATCAGCGGAGTGCCTTCCTTCTGTGCCATAGCAGCCAGGCTTGGGGATAGTCTGGCAGATCGCCAGGAACAGATTCATATCCTTCCCTCTTCTTATGACATTGAGGAGGGGATGGAATATGAGGGCACCAGGATTCTCATGAAAGCTGGATCCAAATTGCCTGAGGTAAAGCGGATATTGAAAGAGAAGGGGCTGGCGGCAGTTATGGTGGAGAACTGCGGCATGGAGGATGAGCATATCTATGGTTCTGTGGAGGAAATGCCAGAGAAGGCCAGCTATTATGCTACAGTTTTGGTGAAGGGGAATAAGCAGTGAGAGAAGACAGGGGATCCTGCGGGGCGGGATTCCTTTTTTTGATCCTGCCTGAAAAAGGTCTTGACATATATCGATTATCTATATATAATTGATACAAGATATATATCGATAATCTATATAACTGCTTATGCCAATGAAGACACGCTGCCAGTGAATTTATGTGTTTACGAGATGGTGTAAGGTTCACCCGGAGAGGGAAAATGCATAGAAGAAGGAGAGGAAGAGGCATATGGGTTCAGATAAGGCTATGATGTCAGGGAATACGTCCATGCTGATACTTAAGCTTTTGTCAGAAAAAGAGATGTATGGCTATGAGATGATTGAGACGCTGCGTCAGCGGTCAGGCGATGTATTTGAGCTGAAGGCAGGTACTTTGTATCCGCTGCTCCACGGACTGGAAGCTCAGGGGCTCCTGGCTTGTTATGAAAAGGGATTTCAGGGGAAGATGAGGAAATATTATCAGATTACCAGAGAGGGAAAAGGGTATTTAAAGAAGCGGGTAAAAGAGTGGAGTGACTATTCGCAGGCAGTGTCGCAGGTTCTGGGAGGTGCGGTTTATGAGATGGCGTAGGATTTTTAAGAAGGCAAGGGAAGGTTGTCCTGCGAATGAGAGCCTGGGACAGAAGCAGGGGAAAGCGGCTGTGTACAGCAGGGAGCCGGGAGAGAAGCAGGAGGAAGCAGCTGTGTACAGCAGGGAACCGGGAGAGAAACAGGAGGAGGCGGCTGTGTGCAGCAGAGAACCGGGAGAGAAGCAGGAGGAAGCAGCTGTGTGCAGCAGGGAGCCGGGACAGTACCCGGAGGCGGAAGCGTATATGGGAAAGCTGAAAGAACAGATCCGTAATCCCATGGCCAGAAAAATGGCGGCAGAGGAGATTGAGAACCATATTGCGGATCAGGCCTGTGCCTATGAGAGCCAGGGGATGGAGCGGGAGAAAGCGGTTGAGGCAGCGGTGAGGCAGATGGGAGATCCGGTGGCTGTAGGTGTGGATCTGGACCGAATCCACCGTCCCAAGATGAACTGGCCCCTTTTTGGTATGATTGCAGCCTTCAGTATCCTAGGGCTTATCCTTCAGTATATGTGCTTTTACGGCCTGGGGGAGGAGCTTAGGGAGTATTCCCAGGCCAACATATCCAGGGAGAATTTTTACAGGCAGTGTATCTACACGTTCCTTGGCCTGGGGGCCATGACAGGGGTCTGCTTTCTTGACTACAGCAGAATCGGAAGACATTCCAGAGCGGGGGGACTTATCCTTTTATTGGGGATTCTGATGGTCTGCCAGATGGGGGGACTGCACCTGGTAAATGGAAACAGATCATGGTTTGTGCTGTTCCCCATGGTAAACGGCGGATATCCCTATTTAAAATGCCTCTTATATCTGTTTGTTCCCCTGTTCGGAGGGATTCTATACAAAAACAGGGGAACCGGTTACAGGGGGCTTGTGGAAGGCTTTATCTGGATAGCTGCCCTGTTTCCTGTAGGAAACTGGATAGGCGGAGGAATCGGAGGCACCATAGACGTAATTCTGGTATGCCTTGTAATGCTGTTTATGGCAGTCGGAAAAGGATGGTTTAAAACCGTAACCAGGAAGAGGCTGTTTGCGGCAGCATTTTCCATAATGGTTCTTGGAAGTGTGGCGGCATGGGGAAATCTGCGATCCTATCAGCTGACCAGGCTCCAAAGCCTGTTTGTGGAAAATAACAGGGAAGGGTACCTGAATATGACAGTCAGAAGGATAATGTCCAATCTTTCCTTAAGGGGGAACAGTACGGCTGTCCTGAGCCAGAAAGGCCTGCTGCCGTGGCAGAATATAGCCGGGATTCCCAATGATTTTATTTTCCTGCAGATGGCTACCCAGCTGGGGATCATCCGGATGCTGTGTATCTGCGGAGGGCTGGCAGCACTTTTCTATGTGATGGTTCTGGCAGTTGTGAGGCAGAAAAATCAGATGGGGCAGATGATGGGACTTGGGTGTGTGATGCTTCTGGCACTGGAGACAGTGCGGACTGTGTTTAATAATCTGGGGTTCTATGTGGCTTCCACCAACGGCCTGATGTTTTTCTCTTACGGAAAAGTGCATACGATTACGGTGTATATTCTTCTTGGGGTGGTGTTAAGTATTTACAGATATAAAGATTTGGTCTGGGAGAAGGAGGAGAAGAAAACGTTTAAAAAATTTCCGGGGCTGCGGCCGGCAGAATAAGAGTTAGAACAGTGAGAAAATTTAAGCTGAAAATAGAAAAACTATGTCTGAAAATGTTGACAGAATGAAAAATTCATGATATGATAAGTAGGTCGTTGAGGCATAGGGGAATAGTTCAATGGTAGAGCAGCGGTCTCCAAAACCGTAGATGGGGGTTCGAGCCCCTCTTCCCCTGCTTTTTCGTTATTTGTCATATTAATTACTTCAATAAAAAGCAACTCCTTTTTGATGAGAACTTTTAACGGTTCTTACAGAAAGGAGTCTTTTTATAATAAAAGTGCTTGACTTTGAGTGAGCTTTATGTAGTATACTATTGCAGATCTTTTAAAGAAAACGAGGGGAGAGAAAAGGATGGATAAATCAGTTGTTTATTTCACGGATTTCCGCTGTCCGGTAGGAACAAGCCAGTTGGATAAGCTAAGACGTTTGTGTATAGCAGCCGGCATAAAGGACCTGGATATGGAAGGGAAATTTGTGGCGATCAAGATGCATTTCGGCGAGCTTGGCAACATGGCGTTTCTGCGGCCTAATTATGCCAGGGTCATAGCAGATCTGTGTAAAGACCAGGGCGGGATGCCTTTTTTGACAGACTGCAATACCCTGTATCCGGGAAGCCGCAAGAATGCGCTGGAGCATATGGATTGTGCCAATCTCAACGGGTTCAACACGGTGACTACAGGCTGCCAGATTATCATCGGCGACGGCCTTCGGGGAACGGATGAGGTGGAGATCCCGGTGGTAAACGGGGAGTACTGCCAGACAGCCAAGATCGGGCGGGCGATTATGGATGCGGATGTATTTATCAGCCTGAGCCATTTTAAAGGCCATGAGGCTACAGGCTTTGGCGGCGCAATCAAAAATATCGGCATGGGATGCGGAAGCCGGGCAGGGAAGATGGAGCAGCACAAGAGCGGGAAACCGGCGATCCAGGAGGAGCTTTGCCGGGGCTGCAGAAGATGTGCCAAAGAATGCGGAAGCGACGCCATCTCCTATGTGGAGAACAAAGCGGTCATTGACTATGACAAATGCAAAGGGTGCGGGCGGTGCATCGGAGCCTGCAGCTTTGATGCGGTTTACAATCCCAATGACAGTGCCAATGAGGAGCTGGATCGGAAGATGGCGGAATATGCCCAGGCAGTCTGCTACGGACGTCCCTGCTTCCATATTTCTCTGGTTCAGGATATCAGCCCTAACTGTGACTGCCACGGGGAAAATGATGCCCCTATTCTTCCGGATATCGGCATGTTTGCCAGCTTTGACCCGGTGGCTCTTGACCAGGCATGTGCAGATGCCTGCCTGAAAGCCCAGCCTATTGCGGACAGCCAGTTAGGCGAGCATCTTGCGGCTCCGGGCTGGGAATGCCATCACGATCATTTTAAGGATTCCAATCCCAATATCGAGTGGAAGGCCACCCTGGAGCAGGCGGAGAAGATCGGGCTGGGAACCAGGGAGTACATATTAAAAAGCATTGGTTAAATAAGGAGAAAACGTGGACTATGAGATAATCCGGCTGGCGGATAGTCCCAAGATGAAAGAACAGGGGGCCAGGTGGTTCCATGAGAAGTGGGGGATTCCGTTGAAGGCCTATGAAGACAGCATGGAGGAATGCCTGGCAAAAAAAGGAGCGGTTCCCCAATGGTATATGGCGGTGGAGGGTTCGCGGATTATCGGAGGCATGGGAGTCATTGAAAATGATTACCATGACCGAAAGGATCTGGCTCCCAATGTCTGTGCAGTGTATACGGAAGAAGACCGGCGGCGGCGGGGAATCGCAGGCGCACTTCTTGATTACGTGTGCAGGGATTTGGACAGACAGGGAATCCATACGCTGTATCTGCTGACAGATCATACTTCTTTTTATGAGCGGTATGGCTGGGAATTTCTGTGCATGGTGCGGGGAGACGGGGAAACGTATATGAGCAGAATGTATATTCACAGGATGTAATTAAAGGAAAAGAAATCGGCCGCTCAGACTAAAATCCAAGCGGCCGTTTTTATTCCTAATTCTGAGAATCCTGAAGAAGCGTCAAAATCTCTTCCGGTGATTTTCCAGATTCCTCGATGGCTTTCAAAAGTTTTGTTCTGTTCTCTTTTAAAGCTTTTTTAGCGGCAACGGCAGCAGCTTTTTTCTCTCTTGCGGCAGCAGCTCTCTCAGCTTTTATCTGCTCTTTGTAAGCAACCTTTAATTCTTCTTTGGAAGCTTTTAAATCTGCTTCCAGTTTCTGGATTCTCTCATGAAGTTTTAAAGCTTTGCCGGTATAAACAATTTCTTTTTTCTCACCTCTTGGCATAATGGTGACCTCCTTTTTTTATAAAAACAAAACTATAAAATAATAATACAATATGAAAAGAAGATTGTAAAGAAGTTAAGGTGATAAAATATTTTTTCTTGTTATATTTACCTGCTGTTTAAAAAGCTAAAAGAATCCTGTGATTTATTCTTTCACTTCCTGTAATTCTTTGCGGATTTCTTTTGTGCGGATTTCTCTGCAGATATCATCTATAAACTGAGCAAGAGGCTTTACCCCTTCGTCTCCTGCGAATCTGCTTCTGACAGATACAGTATGATCTGCCTCTTCCTGCTGTCCCACAACCAGCATGTAGGGAAGCTTTTCTATACGGGCTTCCCGGATTTTGAAGCCGATTTTTTCGGAGCGTCTGTCTACAGTGCTGTCGATTCCGTTTGCCTTCAGCTCTTTGTACACCTGGTCAGCATAATCCATATATTTCTCGGAGATCGGAAGGATACGCACCTGTTCTGGGCACAGCCAGGTGGGGAACTTGCCGGCGTATTTTTCAATCAGCCAGGCCAGGGTTCTCTCGTAGCATCCCAGAGAGGTTCTGTGAATAATGTACGGGCGGACCTTGTTGCCGTTGGCGTCCACATAGGTCATATCGAAATTCTCGGCGATGGCGCAGTCTAACTGGATGGTAATCATGGTGTCTTCCTTGCCATATACATTTTTCGCCTGGATATCGATCTTGGGGCCGTAGAAGGCAGCTTCTCCATCAGCCTCTGTAAAGGGCAGATTCTTTTCTTTCAATACTTCCCGCAGTGCATTCTGGGTGGACTCCCAGTAATTGTCGTCCCCCAGATATTTTTTCTTATTGTTTGGATCCCATTTGGAGAGACGGAAGGTTACATCCTCTGCCAGCCCCAGGGTATGCAGCACATAGTAGGCCAGATCCAGACAGCCCTTCAGCTCTTCCTCCGCCTGATCCGGGCGGATGACCAGATGGCCTTCGGAGATGGTAAACTGGCGGACCCGTGTCAGGCCGTGCATCTCACCGGAATCCTCGGCTCTGAACAGGGTGGAAGTCTCGCCCATGCGGTAGGGAAGGTCGCGGTAGGATTTGGGTGTGTTTTTATATACATAATACTGGAAGGGGCAGGTCATGGGGCGCAGGGCAAAGACTTCTTTATCCTTTTCTTCGTCTCCAAGGACAAACATGCCGTCTTTGTAGTGATCCCAGTGGCCGGAAATCTTGTACAGATCGCTTTTGGCCATGAGAGGGGTCCGGGTGCGGACATAACCCCACTCATTGTCCTCCAGATCCTCGATCCAGCGCTGAAGCTTCATGATCATTTTGGTTCCCTTGGGAGTAAAGAGAGGAAGGCCCTGTCCGATGACATCAACAGTGGTAAACAGCTCCATCTCACGGCCCAGTTTGTTGTGATCCCGGCGCTTTGCATCCTCCATCTGCTCCAGATGGACCTTCAGATCCTCTTTCTTGTTGTAGGCTGTGCCGTAGATTCTCTGAAGGCGGGCCTTGTCGGAATCGCCTCTCCAGTAAGCCATGGAGGAGGAGGTCAGCTTGAAGGCCTTGATGCCTTTGGTGGACATCAGATGAGGGCCGGCGCACAGATCTACAAAACCGCCCTGGTCATAGAAGGAGATCACAGAGTCTTCCGGAAGATCTTCAATCAACTCTACCTTGTAGGGTTCGTTTCTCTCTTTCATAAACTGGATGGCTTCCTGGCGGGGCAGGGTGAATCTTGTGATCTCATGTCCCTCTTTGATGATCTTTTTCATCTCATCCTCGATTTTGTCCAGATCCTCCCTGGTAAAGCTTCCGCAGTCGAAATCATAGTAAAAACCGGTGTCGATGGAAGGCCCGATTGCCAGCTTGGCATCAGGATAAAGTCTTTTTACTGCCTCTGCCAGAACGTGAGAGGTAGTGTGACGGTAGGCTGCTTTTCCGGCATCGTCGCTGAAGGTGAGAATGTTCAGCCCGCAGTCTCTGTCCACAAGGGTTCTCAGATCCACAACCTTTCCGTCTATCTCGCCTGCACAGGCAGCTCTGGCCAGCCCGTCGCTTATATCCTTTGCAATCTCATAGACAGACATGGACTGGGGATACTCTTTCTGAGATCCGTCTTTCAGTGTAATAATCATAATCATTCTCCTTTTTGTTTAATGAACTTACCCTTTTTGTAATACAAAAAGCCCGTCCCTTCCGGCTTTCCTGCCGAAAGGGACGGGCATATAGCTCGCGGTTCCACCCTTTTTGGTACTAATACGTACCCGCTTTATTGGATGATAACGGAATCACCGTGCCCTGTTAAGGCCGCTCGGAGGTGGTCTTCAGACAGTAATCCGGCAGGATGCTTCCACCTGTTCATCCCTCTCTGGAGCCATTGTACTGCTTACTCTTCTCGTCAACGTTTTATACCAAGTATTATAGCATCGTAAAAATGTTTGTCAAGCGTATAGTTTATGCATTTTTTTTGTTCCTTTTTTTACCGTTAAGCTCCGGCCAGACAGTTATCAGCATGGTTGAAAAGCAGGCCAGACCTCCTGCGAAATTGGAGATGGGCTCTGCCATGAAGATGCCGTTGACACCCAGATGGAAGAAGCCGGGAAGGAGGGCAATCAGCGGGATCACGATGATAACTTTCCTAAAGACTGAGAAAAATACGGCATTTTTGGATTTGCCCAGGGCTACAAACA
This sequence comes from uncultured Hungatella sp., assembly GCA_910585435.1. Taxonomy (GTDB): domain Bacteria; phylum Bacillota; class Clostridia; order Lachnospirales; family Lachnospiraceae; genus UBA3402. Next base: position 34,958 of record CAJUEJ010000032.1, read on the forward strand.
CGGCCTGGCCTGCAAACTGCAGAGACATCATAAAAAATCCGAAATAGTATATCCGCATGGCCGGAATACCTGCTGCCAGCAGATCCCCCTCATGGTTGAAGATGCGGATAAAGAAGCCGGGAAAGCCGTGAACCAGGCTCCACATGGCAGTGGTGTAGATGACAGATACCACGGACATGAAGACAATAGCCTGCTTCACCCGCTTATATTCCCCGGCCCCGTAGTTAAAGCCCATCACAGGCTGGGCGCTGCCTGTAAGCCCGTTGACAGGCAGGGAGATAACCTCCCTGACAGAGTTGATCACAGTCATGATTCCCACGTAGAGATCGCCGCCGAAAAGGGCCAGGCAGGCATTGTACATGATCTGGACCAGGCTGTTGGTGACAGACATGGTAAAGCCGGAGAGCCCCAGGCCCATGATGGCAAGAATTCGCCGGCGCTTTAAGCGGAAATCCTTTTTCTGAAGCCTCAGAATCGTCTGGCTTCCGGTTAGGAAACGAAGGATCCAGAGGGCGGAAAGGCCCTGGGACAGGATGGTGGCCCAGGCAGCCCCCTGTACTCCCAGCTTAAAGACAAAGATAAAAACCGGATCCAGAATAAGGTTGGACACAGCGCCTAAAAGGACGGTCAGCATTCCGATTTTGCCGAAGCCCTGGGCATTGATAAAGCTGTTCATTCCCAGCCCGGTCATCACAAAAATACTGCCTAAAAGGTAGATGGTTATGTAGGAATCTGCATAAGGCATGGTATATTGGGATGCGCCGAAGAGATACAGCAGGGGGCGTTTAAAGAGAAGGCCCAGGACGGTGAGAACCCCTCCGCTTAAAACCATCATGACGAAGGAATTTCCCATAATGGCCTCTGCCTCCTGCCCGTTGCCTCTGCCCCGCTCAATGGAGCATAAAGGCGCGCCGCCCATGCCGAACAGGTTGGCAAAGGCAGTGACCATGGAGATAATGGGAAGGCAAAGCCCCAGGCCGGTCAATGCCAGGGTGGCGTTCTCCGGGATCCGGCCGATGTAGATCCGATCCACAATATTGTAAAGCACATTGATTAACTGGGCCAGGGTCATGGGCAGGGCCAGGCTGAGAATATTTTTTATGACACTTCCCTGGGAAAAATCATTTTTACTGTTTGCATCTGAGGAAGAAGACATAGGAAGAAACCGCCTTTTTATAGTAATGTATGCATTATAGCATACCATTTTTGACCGTTCAATGGATTTTACAAATCGGTAAAGACTTTTCCCGGGGGGCCGGTTATAATAGACTGCACAGGGAGAAAAGGGGGACAGAGGATGAAGGATAAAATTCTGGTAATTGAAGATGACGGGGATATCTCTCATTTAATCTGCATGAATCTGGAGGCTGCAGGGTATGAGACAAAGGCCGTGTATGACGGGCAGGAGGCAGAGGCGCATATAGGGGAAGGCAGGGAGTATGATCTGGCACTTTTAGACCTGATGCTGCCGGAAAGAGACGGGTTTTCTCTCATAGGGCCTTTAAAGGAACACGGGATCCCTGTACTCTGCCTGACAGCCAGAGGGGATGTATCCAGCAAGGTGCAGGGACTTAAAATGGGGGCTGAGGACTATATGGTGAAGCCCTTTGAGATTCTGGAGCTGCTGGTCCGCATGGAGAAAATTCTGGAGAGGACAGGAAATAAAAAAAACCTCCTTACTTTCCGTGATCTCCTTGTGGACATGAAAAGCAGAAAGGTCTGTGAGGGAGGAAGGGAGATTCGCTTAAAGCCTATGGAATTTCGGCTGCTGGCTGTATTTATGCAAAACCGGAATATAGTGCTGCCCAGGGATCGGCTTTTAGATATGGTGTGGGGGGAGGATTTTTTAGGCGAGTCACGGACGGTAGATGTCCATGTGGCCAAGCTGCGAAAAAAACTGAAGGCCTGCCAGGCCATTGTCACGGTGCCAAAAGGAGGCTATCTGTTTGAGGATGATGAACAGTTTAAAAAGGAGCAGAAAAGGCCATGAGGATACGGACTAAGATTACCGGGCTGGTGGCAGGTGTTTTGTCTCTGGCGTGGGGGATATGCGGCATATTTGCCGTCAACCAGTACATGAATTTCAGCGTGGAGAAGGCTGCTGCTGCTGAGATGGAGAAGCTGGAGCTGGCAGAGAGGGTATTTGTCCAGACAGGGACAGAGGAAGAGCTGGACAGCATGGGGGAGATAGCCAGGGATGCCTATCTGAAGTACCAGTTTGAGCGCTGCTACCAGAAAGGGTACGCCCTGTTAGAGGGACAGGCATGTATAAAGAATCTGACGGAGTATGATATAGCTGCGCCGGAAGCCCTGGGAGATCCATATGCAGTTCAGAAGCTGGGGGAGACCTACCTTTTGCTTATGAAAAAACAGCTTCCCTATCCCCAGGGGTTCTGGGTTATGTCAGTGAAGGATATTACATCTACCTGGGAGGAGGGGAGACAGCAGGCCAAAGGGTTTCTGATCATGTTCCTGTTTGTATTTGCAGTGTCCACAGGAGGCGCGGCTGCCATCGCCAGCCATATGCTGAAGGCCCTGGAAAAGCTTCGGGCACAGGCAGAGCAGATCCGGAAAGGGGATTTCAGCGGAAGGGTAGTACTCACCTCCAGGGATGAGCTGAAGGAGCTTTCGGACAGCTTAAACAGTATGTCGGATCAGATTCGTCAGCAGATTGAGGATCTGGAGCTGCTTTTGGGAGCCATGGCCCATGAGATGAAGACGCCTCTGACCAATATTTTAGGGTATGCGGATTCCCTGCTTCATGTGCGGCTGACTGAGAGGCAGAAGGAACTGTCCCTGGAAGCCATCTGCCGGTCGGCAGGGCGGCTGAACCAGATGTCAGGGAAGCTGCAGCAGCTGATCGGTCTCTATGAGAATCAGGAGATAGAAACCAGGCCTGTGGATCTGGAGGAAGTGATACAATGTGTCTATGAGGAGAACAAGGACAAGCTGGATGAGAAAAACGTGGATTTTCAGATATTGAGAAGAGATGGAATCCATCTTCAGATGGTGACAGAGCCTGACAGCCAGGAGAAGGGGGCCATGGTTGTCCAGGGGGATCCCCTGCTTTTACTCAGCCTGTTTGGAAACCTGATTTCCAACAGCCTGAAGGCCCTGGAAGAAGGGGGAAGGATTCAGGTGATACTGGATGAAATGAGGCAAAGTGTCTGTGTCAGGGACAATGGAAGTGGGATTCCAAAAGAAGCCCTTCCCCATGTAACCAAGGCATTCTATATGGCAGACAAGTCAAGAAGCCGCAGGCAGCAGGGAAGCGGGCTGGGGCTTGCCCTGGCAGAGCGGATTGTGCAGGCCCATCACGGAGAGCTGGAGATAGAAAGCTGTATGGGGGAGGGGACGGAAGTGACCGTCATATTTGGAGACATGAAACAGGAGAGGAGTAAGGATGATGAAAAAAAGGCAGGGAGATAAAAGAAAGGTATGGGCTGTGGCAGCGGCCTGGGGAAGTGTTTTGGTCCTGTCCGGGTGCGTGAGGCAGACAGATATCCCCATCGTCACAGAGAGGAAGGAGCAGGCTTTGGAAAGCCAGGAGGAACATGAGACGGAAATGCCGGCTGAAGAAACGCAGGCAGACCGGCTGGTGCTTATACGGGAGCAGGCAGAGGTGCCGGAGAGATATGAGATAAGCTTTGAGAATGAGGACATCACCATCACGGCGGATGTGGAGGTGGAGGTTCCGGAAACAGACAGAATAAGCCTGAAGGCTGTGGAATACACTGCCTATACAGAGGAGGAGCTGGAGACATTTAAAGAGATTTTAGGGCAGGAGCTGGGAATCCAGGAGTGGATCCCTATGGACAGCTGGGAGGGAGGCGTGAGGATGTCCTTTCATTCCCCGGATTTTGCATATAATCTAAGCATGGGGGCAGGAGGCGGTCAGGATGTGCCTGTCATATGGCTTTTGGACACAGATATATCTGATGGAGGAAACGGGGACTGGGATCCTGGGGATCTTACCGGGTGTCCCATGTCAGAGGCAGAGAGAGGGGAACTTCAGGCCGTTCTGGAGGAGAAGGCAAGGCAGCTGCTTCAAAAGCTGGGCCTTGAGGATTTAACTCTGGAAGGTGCCTGGTGGAGACAGCTTTCTGTCGGCGACAAATTTTCCTGGGCTCTGTCAGGACAGTATGGAGTCCGGCTTCGCTACAGCCGGAAATTTGGAGAGCTGCCCATGGCAAGCATGGGGCAGGGACATGGCCTTTTGAAGGCGGATCCCCAGTATGTGGAGTTTCTGTACAGGGAGGATGGAAGGCTTCTGGTAGTGAAAAATATCGGCCGGGAACAGGTGGGAAAAACATGGGAATATACGGATTTTCTGCTTCCCTTTTCTTCGGTGAGCCAGATATTTGAACAGTGCATGAAAAATATGGAAGCTGACGGGGATACAGGGACAGAAACCTATGGGGGCAAAAAGAACCATATGTATCTTACGGTTACGGATGTAAAGCTGGCTTACCATCTGGAGTGTGAAGGACAGAATGAAGATATGCCCATGACTTATGAGAGGAAAGGAAAGCTGGTGCCTGTGTGGGCATTTTACGGGACAGTGGAGACAGGGGAGGAGAGAAGCTCTTTAAACGAAGGAAGGGAAACCCTGCTTCTGGCGATTCACGGGGAGAACGGGACGATTTATGGGAAGTAGGCCAGCATGGGCCTGGGGCAGTGGAAGGCTGTCCATTGGGACAGCCTCCATAGCCTTCCTGGAATCATCACACCAACACAAATCCAGCACTTTGCCCTGGCAGGCAGAGGGTCTGGTTCTCTATTTTTATAGGTTCTCCAAGGCTGTACAGGATCTCTTTGCCTTCATAAGGACATGGGCAAAGGGCAGCCTTTTGGGAAGGATTGATTGCCACAAGAATCCGCTGCTCTTTGTCAGAGCGAAGATATACCAGCGGATAGCTGTTTGGCTCACAATAGACAAATTCGATGGTTCCCGATGCACATAAAGACGGATAGCTTCGGCGCAGCTTTATAAGCTTCTGGATTTCATGCCACAGGGAATTTTCTCTTGCCATCTCTTCAGACACAACCGGCGCGTCAGGGGATGAATCCTGAACCGTGTAGAGCGTTTCTTCTTCCCCGTCTGAGAAGCCATAGTTTTTCCCGTTGTTCCACTGCATCGGTGTCCTGGCTCCGGTGCGTCCGTACCCGCCCTCTACAGAGTTCAGCTCCAGATGACGCATGCCGATCTCATCTCCGTAATATAAAAAGGGCACGCCGGGCATGGAAAGCAGGAAGGCATATACCAGCTTCAGCTCTTCACAGTCTAAGTATTTGCGGATACGGTCCATGTCATGGTTGCCGGAGGGGATGCAGATCATGCCCTTCTGCTTTGTCAGCTCATAGTTTTTCTTGTAGGTTTCCACGAAAAGGGAGGCGTCTCCCTTGCCCTCCCGGCTGAAATAGGGATGCTGGCACCGGAACAGATCCATATAGTGGGAGGGGCCGAAGTGAAGAAGGAAATCCATGTGGAACCCGCCCATCAGGGATTTGTCCGGTTCGCCCCACTCGGAGATCAGCACGGCATTGGGATAGGTTTTATCTAAAAAGCCCCGGATATCCTGCCACAGCCGGATGGTTTCCACGCTGTCCGTATCATTTTTTACCAGGGATCCTGCCATATCTACACGGAAGCCGTCGCAGCCTTTGGACAGCCAGAAGGCCATGGCATCCTTCATAGCCTGTCTTGTTCCCAGGGCTTCCGGGGAATCGACGGCGCTCTGCCAGCTTTCTGTGGGATGGGCGAAGCCATAGTTTAAGGCCGGCTGGTTGGAAAAGAAGTTGACTGCCACACAGCCGTTGCGGGGGTAAAGGCCCCGGAGGGAGCCGGTGATCCCGTCATAATCCGCCACATCTGTCCAGATGCTGTCACTCCAGATGTATCTGCCCCAGTAGGGGTTAGGCTCTGCCTTGCAGGACTCCTTAAACCAGGGATGCTCTACAGAGGTATGGCCGGGAACAAAATCCAGGATAATGTGCATGTCCCTTTTGTGCACCTCCTCAAACAACCGGAACAGATCCTCATTGGTGCCATAGCGGGGCGCCACCTGACAGTAATCCGCCACATCGTATCCCGCATCGCCGAAGGGAGACAGATAGCAGGGATTCAGCCACAGGGCGTTGCACCCTAACGCCTTTATGTAATCCAGCTTTTCTGTGATGCCTGGAATATCGCCGATGCCGTCTCCGTTTAAATCGTTAAAGCTCTGGGGATAAATCTCATAAAAAACGCTTTCTTCTAACCAGTGTTTCATCGCACATTCCTCCGATTTCTGAGAATCATTTCTTTCTAAATTGAAGTATATCCCACAAAAACAGAAAGTTGTTGTAAAATATCCATGATATATATTAAAATATCCATATCATAACACTAAAAAGGCAGAGTGCCTTAAAGCTTGCCGCCAAAAAGGCGAAAGGAGACGGCAGATGAGACAGGAGCTTCGGGAGAACAGAAAACAGGGGACATCCCAGCACCCTCTGAAAATTTACAGGATGCAGGATGCAAATGGGAAAATCGACGTGCCGTACCACTGGCAGGAGACGGCGGAGATCCTCTGGATACAAAAAGGGAGGCTTTCCCTGATGATCAATGAAAGCCTGTACGAAGGAAAGCAGGGAGACATCTTTTATATAAATCCCTGTGAGCTTCACGGGATGAAGGCCCTGACACAGGACTGTACGTATCTGGCATTTCTCTTTCCTATGTCCTGGTTTCAGGCAGACCAGGAGGATGAGGCCCAGGAGCTTTACATAAAGCCTTTGGCAGAGGGGAGCATCTGTATCTGCTCCTGTCTCCCTGACCGGACAGTAAAGCAGGTTATACCGGTTTTTCAGGAGATATATGATCTGTATGAAGAGGGCGGGGCAGGGGCATGGCTGGGAATCAAGGCTGGCCTTCTGCGGTTTTATTATTACATGTACAGGGACAGTCTGGCCGTCCGCAGGCAGAAGGAATCGGGGCAGATGGACGTACGTCTAAGGATCGCCCGGTATATTGAAAAACACTGTGATGAGCCGGTTTCCCTTCAGGATATGGGGAAGGAATTCCATATGTCGCCTAAGTATTTCAGCGCCTATTTTCAGAAGCATTTTGCAAGGAATTTTTCGGATTACCTTATGGCGGTCCGGGTAGAGAGGGCAAAAAAGCTGCTGGCTGAGACAGACGGGGACATGGAGCTGGTGGCCCAGCAGTCCGGTTTTTCCAGCAGCAGCTATTTTATCCGTGTCTTCCGGCAGGCGTCCCAGATGACACCGGGGCAGTATCGGAAGAAAATGCTTTTTCCTGACTGAGGACAGAGAAGGGAGGGAGACATTCACGACATTTTCTCGTCTGTTTATGACATATCCTGAGGCAGGAAAATATTTTTGCCGATATAAAAATTAAGTCTCTTTGTAACTGATTTTGCGCATGATTTTCTGACAGATGTGAATATGGCAGGGGATCAGCGCCGGAGAGATTGTGGGAGAACATATTAGCAAGAAGGAGGTCTCAGGATGAATGTAAAGACGATGGAGGGCCTGACCGGGGCCAGCGCCAGTATACAGATGGTGGCGACTCCTATGAGTGTGGCAAAGGAAGCTGAGAGCAAGGGCGATACGGAGAAGATGAAGCGTGCCCTGGGATATGCGGCCGGGCTGACGGATCAGGCGGAAGCCTACAGTGAGAAAACCAGTGAGGGGATGAAAGCGGACGCCAAGGAGGCCAAACGGCAGGAAAAGCTGCTGCAGGAAGAGCTGATTCAGGCACGGAAGGAAGAGAGAGAGGAGCAGGAAAAACAGATCGAGGCAGGACAGGGGCAGTGGGAGGATGCTGTTTATGATTCTGTAGAGATCAGTGAGGAGGGCAGATACCAAGCCCAGACAGACGAGGTATCTTCCACGGCAGCGGCGGACACCTTAGCCGATGGGAGCTATAACGAGTTTGGAGAGATAGCGGCGGCAGCGGCACAGACAGGGGAGAATCTGGATGTAAGTGTATAAGAGGCCGCCCTTGACACAAGATGGTGTGTGGTTTATAATGAAAAAAACAAAACAGCGGGGGAGCTTGTGTGACAGGCTGAGAGGAAGGTAAACCTTCGACCCTTGAACCTGA
>CAJUEJ010000033.1 GCA_910585435.1 uncultured Hungatella sp.
CACATTTAAACCGGCATAATGTAATACGGCTGGATATTCAGCGTTTCCTCTTTGATGAATCCCATCTTGATATTTTTATCGACAAGATACAGGAAGCAGTGATCCGGGAACTGGAAGCAGAATATGGCGGTTGTTTTGTCGCGGATCAATATGGTCTTCCTGGCGTGTTGGGACAGATCTATGCCCATATGAAAGAAGGATTTATATTTATTATTGATGAATGGGACTGTGTGTTCCGGTTTGCGAAAGAACGGCAGGAGATACAAAAAGATTATCTGGATTTCCTACGAGGACTTTTTAAAGGCGCGGAATATGTAGAACTGGCATATATGACCGGGATACTTCCTATTAAGAAATATGGGGAACACAAGGTGAATTCTGCCGGAGGCAGAAGAGAAGGCTCCCTGGGGGGCACAGCTATTAATATTTTTAAGGAATTTTCTATGCTGAATCCAGGGCCTTTTGCTGAATATTTTGGTTTCACGGAAGAGGAAGTAGAAATTCTTTGCGGGAAGTATGGCATAGACTATGAAGAAACAAAGAGGTGGTATGACGGTTATCTGATTGGAGATTTTCATATTTATAATCCCCAGGCTGTAACGGAACTGATGGACAGCAAAAGTTTTCGGAGTTATTGGACCGGGACGGAGACATATGAGGCCTTGAAGATTTATATAGACATGAATTTTGATGGGTTAAAGGAATCTGTGATCGGCATGCTTAGTGATGTGCGCTGTGAAATCGATCCGTCTACCAGCCAAAATGATATGACCACCTTTAAAAGCAAGGATGATGTGCTTACGTTGTTGCTGCACCTTGGATATTTGTCCTTTGATGAAAAGACGTCAGAAGTATTTATCCCGAACCAGGAGATTGCCAGAGAGTTTATGAGGTCCGTCAAAGCAGGAGGATGGGACGGGCTGGTACAGGCGCTGAAGCGTTCGGATGGACTGCTTCAAAGCACCTAGGAATTGGATGGGGAAGCCGTTGCCCAGGGAGTGGCCGCGATTCACAATGAGACGTCCTCTATGCTCAAATACAACAATGAGAATTCCCTTACCTGCACAGTTCTAATGGCCTATTACAGCACAAAAGCTTATTATATGAATCCACTTCTGGAACTGCCATCGGGAAAAGGATTTGCGGATGTGGTGTACCTGCCAAAACGGGATATGGACAGACCGGCTCTGGTGGTGGAATTGAAATGGAATCAGTCCGCCAAAGGAGCTATCGCTCAGATTAAAGACAAACAGTATGCAGACTGGCTGGAAGGATATATAGGGAAGATCCTTTTGGTAGGAATCAGTTATGACAAAAAGAAAGGTCATACTTGTGTGATTGAGGAATATAAACTTAATATTTAAAATGAAACCGCCTTGGTGAGATTTGACACCTTGGCGGTTTTATAATTTTTTGGTAGAAAAGGTGTATTATATCCCTTTATTCCAATAATCCAAAACCATAATTCTAATGAAAGATACTATAGGAATAAGAGAAAGGGGAATTTCATGATAAAAAGTATGAATATGGATTATTTAAAAGCCTATTTAATGAAAGCTGGTAATATATCGTTTGCTCAGTATGACAGTAAAAACGGCTGTGGTTGTTAGGAAGTAAAAATAATCGAAAATTATTCTGGAAGGACTGGAATATGTTTTTTATGAGATGAAAATGTTTTGGCGCAATAATATCGTCTGCTGAAGAACAGATATCATTTAATTGATAAGAAGATAGTATCCTGCAGCTGATAGGTATATTTAGGGTCACGAAAGGAAGATAAGAATAGATAAGGGCTAATCAAAGAATGACCAGCCCTATGTTAGTTAGCAGGCATGAGAATTTTTATCCAATTTAAAGACACCATATTTGTATTGGATAATATCACCACGCTTTTTTCTTAGGCGGCTTATGACTACACTTAGGTTAAATCTTGTTATTTCCAATTCTTCTTTTTCAGTGATTTCAAGGAATATTTCATCAAAAGTATGATATTTTCCATCGCTTAACACGCGGTAAATGATATCCTGCGCCCAATGTTTTGAACCTTCTACACCGTACATACGATACCTCCATATAAATTAGTCCTTTCAGTATACCAACAAAAGGGAACAATATAAAATTTATGGAGTTTGCGGATAAGCTTTTCAGGCCAATTGTGCCAATTAAGCTTTGATGTGTAATACATGACAATCCTTTCTTTCAAAACCAAATTATTGATATTTCAGCCCATACTTTTAAGGATGACCTATGAGCCTGATTAAAAATGCAATTTCTTGCTTGTGCCAAGGCCGGAATTTAGTCCCTTATTATGATTCTTATGGATCGGGCCTATGCCGTGACATATGGCAATATTACAGGTAAATGGGATCGGCTTATGTGTTCTATCAAAAGAGAAATTTTAAGTATCTAATCGGACTATTCTGTGATTTGGAAGCTTGGAAGGAGGTGAAGTCATGAAAGAGAAAGAAAAAGTTCCGATTTATCACAAAGCCCTTTTGACCATTGAGGAAGCTGCTGAGCTGACTAATATCGGACAAGGACGTATACGAGAATTGGTCGATAAATCGACTTGTGAATTCGTGTTGATGGTCGGAGCAAAGCGATTGGTAAAAAGAGAGAAATTTATAGATTTCCTAAATGACAGAAAGGTGATATAATAGTTATGAGGAGCCTTAACAAATCCGGTCTGTATGTGGTTTTTATAAATTATCCGTCTCTGTTTAATCTGGAAGGAGGAATAGAAGTAAGTATCTCTTAAAGATACCTTCTGTAAAGATAACTTATGAAAACTAAGAAAAAATCAACACCCAAAAAAGGGAAAAAGGCCACGCTGCGAAAAGATATATATGGAAATATTCTTTATCCAGGAGAATATTATTACGAGTCAAAAAACAGCTATGAGTACAAATATAAGGATATATTTGGAAAGACCAGCACAAAAACGGCTACTTCGTTAGACGAACTGCGGAAACTGGAAGTAATTTTGCAGGCAGAAAAGGACAGTAAAATCACTTCAAGATCAAAAATTACAACGGTCAGTGATTTGATAAGAGTGTATCTGAATGGCAAGAAAACGATTGAAAAGACAACATTAACAGGTTACTGGGGCAACTATGAAAGATATATTGTGGATAGCTGGTTTGGTCACATGAATTTTGCGAATGTATTAAAAATCCATGTTGCAAACTTCTATAATGAGTTGATTGAAGAAAAAAACCTTTCCAAAAACACGATATGCCTAATCAACAATTTTATATCCCCCAGTTTTCGGCTTGCCATAGATTCACGGTGGATTAATTATAATCCTTGTACGCTTGTAATGAGAGATGTCATTGAAACGGAGCAGAAAGAAAAAATTGCGTTATCCAAAAGGCAGCAGAAGGTTTTTCTGGATCACACGAGGAGACTTTTTACAGGATATTATAATCTTATTAACTGTACGGTGTATTTTGGCTTAAGAATTGGCGAATGTCTTGGTATGACTGAGGATGAGCTGAACTTTGAAACGAAGAGACTGGATCTAAAACATCAGCTTATTTATAAAAAGCTGCATGGAGAACCAAAAACACGTTTTATCATACACAAGCCAAAAACGAAAAACGGTATCCGATATCTGTATTTTAAAGATCCGGAAATTGAGAGGTGTCTTAACGAACAGATAGAATATGCCCAGTATGTGCGTGACATAGTGGGAGATGTTGAGATTGATGGCTGTAGAAACTTTCTGTTTGTTACTTCAACAGGAAAGCCGATGACCCCCAACAGCGTCAACCGTCTTTTGGACCGGATTGTGGGGAGCTACAATAAAGTCGAACTTGCAAAGGCAATAAAGGAAAACAGGGCGGCTGAATTACTGCCCCATTTGTCAGCTCACAGCCTGCGTCATACAGGATTGACAAGGATGGCGGAGAGTGGTATATCTCCTCAAACTCTACAATTCATTGCCGGACACAGCAACATTAATATTACACTGCAATACTATGTACATGCTACCAATGATGGAATAGAAGAGGACATGGAGAAGTATGCAGCCAGATGGAATTGTACGGTTATTGAGAAGGTGAATGAGGACGCTTAAGAAAAATGTAAGGTTTGAATTTGTTTAGTAATATTAAACTTTTGATACATAAATATGGTTATAGCTTTTCGGAAAGCCTTTTTTCCGAAAGATTTTCCGAAAAGCATGGAAAAATATGAAAAGATATGGTAAAATACAAAAATAAAGAATTCCCCAGAACATTGATAAAATAGGGCTTTGACAAGATTTGAGGGCTTATAAAGGGCCTGTAGCTTGTATAACAAGAGAGAGATCGTCAGCGTTGAAGATTAAGATTTGAAAAAGCAGCAAAACTGAAAAAGAAAGATAAGGGCTTCTGGGGGTTTCCTCAGGAGCCTTTGTTTATGGCAACAGAATTTAATACATATTTTATTGTAAATGGAAGCTATGTTTTGTATAATGGAAATGTAGGAAGAATGATTCATTTACTGCAATGAAATGTGAGAAACAGAGGTGATAAGGTGCAAGATAAAACAAGGCAGGCAATACTGATTCAGGATGTCAAAGCAAAGCGCACTGCAAAAAACAGTGTATTTGTAGATCTTTTTCAAAATAAGCATTATCTGCTGAAGCTATATAGGACACTCCACCCGGAAGATATTACAGCAACGGAAAACTCATTAACCGATATCACGATAGAAAATGTATTGACAGATAACTTGTATAACGACCTGGGGTTTATTGCTAATAATCGATTGTTGATACTGATAGAAGCTCAGTCAACCTGGACGGTTAATATTTTGCTTAGAATATTGCTGTATCTGGCACAGAGTTATCACGAATATTTTGAGCGGACTTGTCAAAATTTATATAAGAGTAAAAAGGTCAGAATACCAAAGCCGGAGCTATACATTATCTATACAGGAGCGCAGGGGAAAAGCCTGGTATACTGTCTTTGTCAAAAGAATTTTTTGGCGGCGCAGAGATAGATATTGATATCAAAGCAAAAGTTATCTATGAAAGTGACAAGGATGACATCATAAATCAATATATTATTTTTTGCAAGGTGTATAATGAGCAGATCAAACTACATGGCATGACTAAGCAGGCGGTTACTGAAACTATCTGTATCTGTAAAGACAGAAATATATTGAGGGAATATCTGGAAAGCAGAGAAAAGGAGGTTGTGACAATTATGATGAGTTTGTTTGATGAAGAGCAGATTATGAAATCTTTTGTTCGAAGTGAAAAGTATGATTTGGCAAGGGAAAAGGCTGCTCTTATGCTGCGAAAAGGAAAAATAACAGTAGATGAAATCAGTGAATATTTTCCAGAATTGCTTGAAAGTGACATACAGGAACTGGAAGCGGAATTTGTACCATTGGCATAAGAAGGCACAGCAGGAGACACAGGAGCAGTAGGTTTGCAGGGCACAGTAGGAGCAACAGGAGACGCCGGCCCTGCAGCAGCGGCCACGATTACTGGAACTGCGCCTGATTTCTTTCTCAACCTGACTATACCTCAGGTGGTTGCCTCTGATGCCAGTGACGATCATGATTCTGATATTGAAATAGACGATGAGTAATGTTAAAATTTTTCGAAATCTTCATGGATGAGATTTCAACCGAAAATTAATAACCGAATATTGTGTAGAAAATGTATTTTATAAATGCTATGCTCTGACTTTTCCGGCTAAAACTGTAAAAGCCAGAGCATTAGTAAAAAGAGAAAAATTTATAGATTTCCTAAATGACAGAAAGATGAAATAGTAGTAAGGGGAATAGAAGTAATTTTGCAGGCAAAATTTTGTTTATTAGAGGATGAAACAGAAGGGACGCATAAGACGTGAATATTGCATTGCTTTTATCTGGAGGCTGCGGAACCCGTATAGGGGGAGAGATTCCGAAACAGTACAGGAAGGTATCCGGCCGGCCGGTATTTTCCTACTGTATAGAAAGTTTGTTTGTACATGAAAGGATTGACGGGGTACAGATTGTGGCTTCTCCTGAGTGGCAGGAGGAAGTGGCCCGCGGGGCCTGGCAGGTGATCGGCAAAGGCCTGTGGGACAGTAAATTCCGGGGCTTTTCCCTTCCGGGAGCCAACAGGCAGCTGTCTATCTGGAACGGGCTGGAGAAAATACGGGTTTACGGAAAAGATCAGGACTATGTGCTGATCCATGATGCAGCCAGACCTCTGCTTTCTGCAAAGCAGATTGAGGATTGCTTTCATGGAGCCGCCGGCCATGACGGGGCCATGCCGGTTCTTCCCATGAAGGATACAGTGTATTACAGTGAGAAGGGATGGTGTGTGGATAAGCTGCTGGATCGGAGGACTATCTATGCAGGACAGGCGCCGGAGGTGTTCCTTCTGGGGAAATATTATGAAGCCAACAGGCGGCTTTTGCCGGACAGGATTCTGAAAATCAACGGTTCCACAGAGCCGGCAATTATGGCCGGCATGGATATCGCCATGATTCCGGGAGACGAGGGAAATTTTAAAATTACCACCAGGGCGGATCTGGAAAGGTTTCAAAAGCTTGTCCAGGAAATGTAAAGGAGACGTTTATGAAAGCATGGGTTTTGCATGGTATCAATGAATTATACCTGGAGGATGTGCCGATGCCGTCGCCAGGGACAGGGGAAGTGCTGGTGGAGGTAAAGGCAGCGGGAATCTGCGGATCCGATATTCCCAGAATATACCGCACAGGCGCCCACACCCATCCACTGATTCCAGGACATGAGTTTTCGGGGAGAGTGGTGGAGCTTGGAAAAGAAGCAGACAGAAGATGGCTGGGCCAGCGGGTAGGCATATTCCCGCTGATTCCATGCAGGCAATGCGGCCCATGTCGGAAAAGGCAGTACGAGATGTGCCGGAATTACAGCTATCTGGGATCCCGAAGGGACGGCGGTTTTGCAGAGTATGCCGTGGTTCCGGAGTGGAATCTGCTTCCTCTTCCAGAACAGGCAGGTTTTGAGGAAGCGGCAATGCTGGAGCCCATGGCCGTGGCTGTTCATGCTATGAGGCAGATGATGCCGGGGCTGTCTTTAGCTGTGAAAGACCGCCATTCTGAAATCATAGGGGTATGCGGCCTTGGAACCATTGGCCTGCTTCTTCTGATGTTTCTCAAAGGAGAAGGATTTGAGCATGTCTATGGCATCGGGAACAAAAAAATACAGAAGGAGACGGCCCTGAAGCTGGGGCTGAAAAAAGAGGAGTACTGCGCCAGCAAAGATCAGGATCCATACGAGTGGCTTATGGAACGGACAGACGGGGCTGGCGTTGACCTGTTTTTTGAATGCGTGGGAAGGAATGAGACCTGCAGCCTGGCAGTAAAAAGCGCAGCTCCGGCAGGAAGAGTGACGCTGGTGGGGAATCCTTATTCAGATATGACCCTGGAGAAGGATATCTACTGGAGGATTCTGAGGAATCAGGTGACGGTGACCGGAACCTGGAACTCCTCTTTTCTTCATGAGCCGGAGGACGACTGGAACTATGTGCTGGGACAACTGGCTAAAGGGGGGATTTCCCCGGAAAGCTTGATTTCCCACAGATTTTCTCTAGAAAACCTGGAAGAAGGGATGAGGCTTATGAGGGATAAAACGGCAGGGTATGTGAAAATAATGGGGAGAATGGAGAGATAGCGTCCTATGAAACAAAAACGCGATCTGAGGACGCGAACACAGTGTGGGCTTGTCATGATGGTCTGACAGAGAACAATCCGGTGCATCATGGAACAGAGGCTGTCTTTTTTATCCTTGCATAATACCAGACTCTATAAGCATACTAAGGATAAGAAAGGAAGATAACATGAGTAATCATCTGAAAAATGAGACGAGCCCGTATCTTTTGCAGCATGCAGAAAACCCTGTGGACTGGTATCCGTGGTGTGAGGAGGCCTTTGAGAAGGCCAGAAAAGAGGAGAAGCCGGTTTTTTTAAGTATCGGCTACAGTACTTGTCACTGGTGCCATGTTATGGCCCATGAAAGCTTTGAAAATGAGGCTGTGGCTGAAATTCTCAACCAGTATTTTATCTCTGTAAAAGTAGACCGTGAGGAACGGCCTGATATTGACAGTGTATACATGTCTGTGTGCCAGGCCTTTACCGGAAGCGGCGGCTGGCCCATGAGTATTTTTATGACGTGTGATAAGAAGCCTTTTCTGGCAGGCACATATTTTCCGGTACGATCCCAGTATGGAAGGCCAGGATTTTCCGATCTGCTCCATGAAATAGCCGGCCTGTGGGGCAGCAGCCGAGATGCGCTTCTTCATTCGGCTGAGAAAATAGTAACCAGTCTGAGGCAGGCAGAGCCTGTAGGGGAGGAGGCAGAGGAACCCCGGCTTATTGAAAAAGCAATGAGAATGTTTCAGGAAAGCTTTGATCGTGTATACGGGGGATTCGGGGCAGCGCCTAAATTTCCTGTACCCCACAACCTTCTGTTTCTGATGCTGTACGGGAAACAAAAGGAGGATCCGGCCGGGCTGGAGATGGCAGAGAAAACCCTTTTACAGATGCGAAAGGGCGGTATCTTTGATCAGATCGGCTATGGATTTTCCAGATACTCCACAGACAGATATTTTCTTGCGCCTCATTTTGAAAAAATGCTGTATGATAATGGGCTGCTGCTGACAGTCTATGCCTGGGCGTATGCTCTGACAAAAAAATCTGTATATCTGGATACGGCCCGGAAGACAGCCCTGTACGTATGCCGCGAGCTGACCTCGCCGGAGGGAGGCTTTTACAGCGCCCAGGATGCGGACAGCCAGGGGGTGGAAGGAAAATATTATACATTTGCCCGTTCAGAGATACTTGCGGTTTTGGGGGAAGAGCGGGGGAAAGCATTTTCAGATACCTTTGATATTACTAAAGACGGCAATTTTGAGGGTGTCAACATTCCCAACCTTCTGAAAAGCAATGATTTAAACGGGGAATTTGGCGATGACATGGAGAAGCTGTACCGCTACCGGAAGGAACGTTCAAAGCTGCACCTGGATGACAAGATTCTGACCTCATGGAATTCTATGATGATAGGAGCCCTGTCTGTACTCTTCAGGGTTTCAGGAGATGAAAAATATCTTCAGGTTGCCGTAGCTGCCCAGAAATTTATTGAAAAGAATCTGTGCCGGGGACTCCGGCTTTACACAAGCTGGCGTGATGGAAAAACCTCGGATAACAGCTTTCTGGATGATTACGGGTTTTATACGGCAGCATTGACAGAACTGTATCATTCCACCCTGGACAGAGAATATTTGGATAAAGCGGAGCAGTTTTGCCAGGAGGCAGTAAGATGCTTTCTGGATAATGAAAACGGCGGTTTTTATCTTTCAGACCGGGACAGCAAGGAGCTGTTTGTCAATCCCAAGGAAAGCTATGACGGGGCAGTTCCAAGCGGGAACTCTGTCATGGCATATAATCTTGTAAGGCTGTATCAGCTGACAGGGAGAGCAGGATACGGACAGCTTGCCAAAAAGCAGATTCAGTATATGTCTGCCCGGGCCCGGGAGTATCCCATGGGCTATAGCATGTTTCTGACTGCAAAGCTGCTCTATGATAATCCGCCGCCTCACATTGTGGTTGCCGTGAAGGATGCCAGGGATTTGGAAGGTATAAAAGGACAGCTTCCGCTGCTGGCCAATGTGATTGCAGTCTCAGAAAACAGGGAGTATCCCCTGCTAAATAACCGGACGACTTTTTATGTCTGCAGGGATCATACCTGCTTTGCGCCGTCCAATACACTTCAGATTTAGAAATATAACGGTAAAGCCTGTCTCTCTGGCAAGTGCCTTCGGGTTTTGCTCAGGGAACAGGCGTTTTTGTGCTGTTTTGACGAAAAAATATGGAATTCACAGGGGTAATTTGGCAATATAACTGGAAAATTAAAAAAAATCATGTTATACTGTACACAGTAAAAAATTATGGCCATGATATGTATTCAAATCAGGCTCAGATAAGGAGGATCCAAAATGGAGGAAAAGACTGTCAGATGCTCCAATCAGGAATGGCTGGATGCGGCCTATGACAAGCTGCTGGCTAAGATGAAGGCCCAGTGTGCCCGGGTAGGCACCAATATCCCCTATACGACAGGCAATGACGGCAGGTACCATGACATCACAGAGACTCCTTGGGGGAAAAAGCCGGACGGCAGCACCCATGTAGGCTTCTGGACCAATGGCTTCTGGCCGGGAATGCTGTGGCAGATGTATGAGGCTACCGGGGATGAGGATTACAGAAAGGCTGCGGTCGGCGTAGAGGAGAGGCTGGATGTGCTGCTCAGAAGCGCTGAGACGGTGGATCACGATGTGGGATTTTTGTTTTTACTGTCCTCTGTGGCCAACTACCGCAAGACCGGGGATCAGGAAGCCCGCCGGAGAGGCCTTTTGGCTGCCAGCCTTCTGGCATCCCGTTACAATCTGGACGGCAAATTTATCCGTGCCTGGCCTGACTCTATGGAAAAAATGGCTAAAAACTTTGGGGGCGGCGACGTCCGGGGCTGGATGATCATTGACTGTATGATGAATATCCCTCTGCTGTACTGGGCATCGGAAGAGACTAAGGACCCGCGTTTCAAGAAGATTGCAGTCAATCATGCCAGGACTGCACAGCAATATGTTGTCCGGCCGGACGGAAGCTGCAACCACATTGTGGCCTTTGACCCGGACAGCGGCGAGTACCTTACCAACCCGGGAGGACAGGGCTATAAACAGGGATCATCCTGGAGCCGCGGACAGTCCTGGGCAGTGTACGGCTTTGCGCTAAGCTACCGCCACACAGGAGACGAATCCTTCCTTAATACTGCCAAGCAGTGTGCCCACTACTGCATCGCCAACATGGCTGTCAATGACTGGCTGCCTTTGGTGGATTACCGCCAGCCGGCCCAGCCGTTAAAATATGATTCCACCGCCGCGCTGTGTACTGCCTGCGGGCTTTTGGAGATTGCCGGCCATGTGGAGGAAAATGAGGCCCGGTTCTATACCGAAGCGGCCTGCCGCATTCTTAGGGCCTGTGACGAGAAGTTTGCCAACTGGGATCCGGATGAGGATGCCATCACAACCGGCGGAACCTTCTTCTACCATGATCCTGATGGCACCAACACAGAGGTACCTATTATCTATGGCGACTACTTCTTTATTGAGGCGATTCTGCGCCTGAAAGGAAAGGCATTGTTTGAGTGGTGATGGGGAGCCATTCCAGGGTACATAAAGGTAATTCATGGATTTAAATGAATATATCTTCCAGGGTCAGCAAAGCAGATGGCCATGCTTTGCTGACCTGTTTTCGTTTGGCGGGCACACTGGGCATACCTGAATTTATGCCGCCTGAACGGCGGCGGAATTTTAAAGTAATACTTGACAGGAAATGACATAAATAGATAAGATGGTAGTATCTGATTCAGGGCAGGGGAGGAGATATGAACATTGCAGGAAATAAGGTGATTCTTCGGGCGATTGAGGAACAGGATAAGGAGATGCTGCTTCATTTAATCCAGGTTCCGGAAATGGCAAAAATGACGGGAGGCTATTCCGGCCCTTCCTCCTATACTCATCAGATGAACTGGTTCCGCGCCCTGCCGGAGTCTGCCGGTAATCTGCGCAGCATTATCGCGGATAAAGAACGGCCGGAAATCGGACTGGGAATTATAATACTGTCTGATGTGGATAGGAGAAACGGGACAGGGGAGATTTACATAAAGCTTATAAAATCCGCCCGGGGCAGAGGCTTTGGCCGGGATGCGGTAAATACGCTGGTCTCTTATGCCTTTGGTGAAATGGGCCTGAAGCGTTTATATTCCAATATTCTGGAGAATAACAGGGCCTCCCGGAGGCTGTTTGAGACCTGCGGGTTTAAACAGGAGGCCACCTGTAAAAGCAAGGTGCACAGAGACGGGCATTATGAGAATGTGTGCCGTTATGGGAAAGCCAGGCCTGAGACAACGTGAAAATCAGCTGCAAAGCAGAGGGTGCCGATTCATTAAAATTAGGAGGAGCGTTTGTGAGACGCCAGTCTCATAACCGCAATCGCTCCCACTGCGTGGCAGGTGCCAATTCATTAAAATTAGGAGGAAATAGAATGAACAAGGATTTTGCAGACAAGACACCGAGGGAGAAACGGGATTATCTGGCGGCGGAGAGGGTGATAAAGGCCCTCAGGTCGCGGCATATGGAAGGATATTTTGCGGCTACCAGGGAGGAAGCACTGGAAACAGCCCTCTCCCTGATACCGGAGGGAAGTCAGGTGGGCTGGGGAGGAAGCGCCAGTGTGACAGAGCTTGGGTTAAAGAACAGCCTGCGCCAGGGCGATTACCAGGTGATTGACAGGGACAGGGCGGCTGACAAGGCGGAATTTGTGGAGATGGAGAAGCAATGCCTTCTGGCGGATGTATTTCTCATGGGAACCAATGCCATTACAGAAGACGGGCAGCTTGTAAATATGGACGGTGTGGGCAACCGGGTTGCGGCTCTTTGCTTCGGGCCTGACACTGTGATTGTGATTGCAGGCATGAATAAGCTGGTTCACAGCCTTGAGGATGGGATTTCCCGTGTGCGCCATACGGCGGCCCCTGTCAATGCCCAGCGTTTTCCAGGTAACACGCCTTGCAGGCAGTCCGGAACCTGCGGTGACTGCCGCAAGGATGACTGTATCTGCAGCCAGCTGGTGATCACCAGAGGCTGTAAGCCAGCCGGCAGGATAAAGGTGGTTCTGGTGGGAGAAAATCTGGGATATTAATCGGACCGGGAGATGAAGGGAAATAAAAATCTATGACTTCTTATGAAATACTGTGGCTGTTTCTTGCCGGATCCTTCAGCGGGTGGGTGCTGGAGACTGTGCTTGCGGCGCTGAAGCGCAAAAGATTTGTAAACAGGGGGCTGGTCAACGGGCCTTTCTGTGTTTTGTATGGTATTGTACTGGTGATACTGACTGTAGTCTGCAAAGAACTAACAGGCTTCTGGCTGTTTATCGGCGCTGCCATTCTGGCCACGGTGGCAGAATGGGTTGCCGGGCATCTGCTGGAGTGGATGTACCATGAAAAATGGTGGGATTACTCGAAAAACAGGTGGAATCTTGACGGGTATATCTGTTTCTCCATGTCAGTTTTGTGGGGCGTCCTTGGAATGGCGGCTCTTAAATGGGGCAATAGTCTGTGGCTTAAGGCGTTTCATCTGATTCCAAAGCCCTTTGGGAAGGGAATTGTCTGGTGCCTTGCAGTCTGCCTGGTGATTGATATCCTGGCTACAGTGATTATTTTGTCAGGGAAGGAAAGGAAGACACAGAGCTGGGAAAAGATTGATTTCTGGTTTGCAGAGGTAAGCAGAAGGCTGGGGCAAAGGGTGTACCGCCTGGTGAACCGGCGGATTGAGAATGCGTATCCAAAAAGGCTGGCAGAAAAAGCCAGGGCAAGGGCCAAAAAGGGATTTGCCTCCGGGTGCAGCTTTTATAAGGTGGTGTGGCTGTTTTTCATCGGTGCATTTCTGGGGGATATTACGGAGACGATTTTCTGCCGTATCACAGCAGGCGTGTGGATGAGCCGCAGCAGCGTGGTGTGGGGGCCCTTCAGCATTGTGTGGGGACTGGCAGTGGCCCTGGTGACGGTTCTGCTGTACAAATACAGAGATAAGTCTGACCGGTTCCTGTTTTTTATGGGAACCGCCTTGGGAGGGGCTTATGAGTATCTGTGCAGCGTCTTCACAGAGCTGGTGTTTGGGACGATTTTCTGGGATTACAGTGAGATACCCTTTAACCTGGGAGGCAGAATCAACCTTTTGTACTGCTTTTTCTGGGGAATCGCAGCAGTGGTATGGTTTAAGGGGATTTATCCGGTGATTGCCTCCCGGATCGAAAGGATTCCCAAAAAGGCGGGAACCATTGTGACATGGATTATGCTCCTGTTTATGAGCTGCAATATCTTCGTATCCGCCATGGCCCTCATACGAAAGGATGAGAGAAGCCGGGGAGTACCGGCTCAATACAGCTGGCAGGAGCGGATGGACGAAAGGTTCGGCGACCAGCGGATGGAAAGGATTTATCCCAATGCCGTGAAGGTCAGTCCCTCTCTTCAATGACAGACACTCCGATTCCGGCAGCGTTTATCCCTACGTGGCAGGCGATGCTGCAGGAAAGAGGAAGGTAATAGACTGAGCTTTCCGGAAAAGCGGCCTGTACCATATCCAGCCAGCGGCTGGCCTCCTCCTCCTTTTCAAAGGTTCCGGCCGTTCCGATCCGCAGCCGTTTAGATGGAATGTCAGAAAAACGAGCTGACAGATCCGCCTTAAGGGCCTCGATCATTTTTTTCTCGCTCTGCCTGGTTCCCCGGACCTTGGCGTAGGAATCCAGCTTCTCACCCTGGATGGTAAGTACTGGTTTTATGTTCAGCACATTGGCAATGGCTGCGGCGGAAGGGGTGATGCGCCCGCTTTTTTTAAGATATTTTAAGGAGTTGACAGTCACATAGATGCTGGCCTGATAGGCATTGGCCTCAAGCCGCTTTTTTATCTCGGAGGCAGTCAGCCCTCTGTCGGCAAGGTATTTTCCATCCAGGACCGATTCCATAAGGGTAACGGAAATCCGGTGATTGTCCACCACCCATACCCTGGAATCGTATTCGGAGGCAAGCTGCATGGCGTTGTAGCAGGAACCGCTGAGCCCGCTGGACATGGGGATATAGACCAGCTCCTCATAGCCGTCGTTTAGAACCCTGTCCCAAAGATCTGTTACATCCCCGGGAGAGGGCTGGGAGGAGGACAATTCTCTGTCATCCACCATGGCCTGGTATAGCTGCTGGTTGGTGATATTGACACCTTCCAGATAATTTTGCTCTTCTACGATAACAGGCATGGGAAGTACATAGATACCCTGTTCCCTGCCTTTTTCTACGGTGAGCCCGCTGTTTGTATCGGTTACAATCGCTGTTTTCATAAAAATCTCCTTGGAATTGACAAAATAGTGAAGTATGATAAAATAATGTGAAACAACTGTATCATATAAAAGGGGATTCAACAAGATCCTCATGTGATACAAAACAGGCCATATTGTTTCAGATGGAAGCCGGAGGGTGACGATGGATAAGCGGAAAGAGGCAAATCTGCGGGTGAAGGGCCATATCGCCAGGGCCCTTTTAGAGCTGATGCATAAAAAAAGCTTTTCCCACATTACAATTTCAGAGCTGATTCAGACAGCGGGGGTTGCCAGGGTCTCCTTTTACCGGAATTACGATTCCAAGGAGGATGTGCTTATCACGCTGATTGAGGATGTGCTGGAACAGTACTGGAATGCTATTGACTGTGATGAGGATGATTATTATACGTATGAGAATGTATGCAGAGGGTTTCGATATTTAAAGAAATATGGTGATTTTGTGCTGGATCTGTACCAGTTTGGATATGGTTCCATATTGCTGGAACAGTTAAATTGGTTTCATGAACAGGTGGCAGGGAGCATGCCCAACAACTCTATTGAAAAGTATCAGATTTACATGTATATAGGCGCTTTGTACAACACGGCGATGGTATGGATTCAAAACGGGGCCAAGGAGAGTGCCGAGGATATTGCAGGGATATTCTGCCGGATGTGGGGGATTTCCTGCAATGGTACGGAAAATCAGCCACAGGGGCAGGTGGGGTGAGATTCTGAGAGTACATGGTAAGGAGCAGGAAAAAGGCAGGGGAATATGAAGAAGAAAATAGATTTAACAGATATGAGAATCGTGCTTTTGGCAGCAGGGCTCTGCTGCTTTTTATGGGGCAGCGCGGCGCCGGCCATAAAGATCGGGTACCGTCTGTTCCAGATCGAAGCATCGGATACAGCCTCCATCCTGATGTTTGCGGGAGTCCGCTTTCTGCTGGCCGGGGTGCTGGTAATCGGGTATCACAGCCTGGTAAACGGCCGGTGGATTCTGCCGCCGAAAGGGGCAGGTATGGCTATCGGAAGCCTGGCTTTGTCCCAGACGGCTCTTCAGTATCTGTTTTACTATGTGGGACTGTCCCACGCCAGCGGTGTTCACAGCGCCATTATCGGGGGAACCAATGTATTTTTCTCCATCTTGTGTGCCAGCTTGATTTTCAGGTATGAAAAGCTGGATATGCGCAAGATCGCCGGTTGTGTCCTGGGATTTCTGGGTATTGTCACTGTGAATCTGGGAGGCGGAGGCTGGGAGGATGGATTTACATTCTCTCTTTTGGGAGAGGGCTTTGTGCTGACAGCCCAGATTTTTTATGCCCTTTCCGGAGCGCTGATTAAAAAACATGCAAAGAGGTTTGATGTGGTTACCCTGTCCGGCTACCAGTTTATGGCAGGCGGGGCGCTGCTTCTTTTGGCAGGCGCAGTCTGTGGAGGCTCCCTGGCAGGTGCGGTGGGGCCTTCGGCTTTTGTGCTTCTTTTCTATATGGGGATTCTGTCGGCCATTGCCTATACCCTGTGGGGCGTGCTTTTAAAGTACAATCCTATCAGCCGTGTGGCTGTTTTCGGGTTCATGAATCCGATGTTCGGAGTGATTTTGTCCGCTGTTTTTCTGGGGGAAAGCAGGCAGGCGCTTAACAGGAATACGCTGGCGGCGCTTGTTCTGGTGTGCGTGGGGATTTATGTGGTGAATAAAGAGAAGAAGACATAAGTAATCGATTTTTTACAGGATTTTTAGTTTAAATTCATAGATCTGCAGGTGAAAATGTGATATGATAATACAAATTAGGAAGAAGGTGATTGATATGGCATTTGTGCAAGTTAATAAGTCTTATGATATGGCTGTAGATAGTGCAATGCATATTTTATTGGCAAAGTTAGATGCAGTATTTCACAATATAATAACTCTTGACATTTCCCGGTACTGAAAGTAAAATAATAAAGATTCCTGATAACTGCGTGGCGGGTGATCCTTACACAAAGAACAGGAGAGAAAGTAAAAATTATGCACTGACACAAGGAGATTCCGAGGTGGAAGCAGACAGGAGCATGGGCTTATGGCTTTATTTTCGTGCCCGGAATATGTTGATTGGTGCATCCTTTTTGAGGGTGCATTTTTTATTTCATAGAAATTCTTTGTTCATGTGTGAAACTGTGTATGGGAAAGGGGAGGATATTTAGATGGCATTGAATCAGACGCCGGCGGCGCAGCGGGTTCATATCGGCTTTTTTGGGAGACGGAATGCAGGAAAGTCCAGCTTGATGAATGCGGTTACCGGTCAGGAGCTTTCTGTGGTTTCGGATGTGAAGGGAACGACCACGGATCCGGTGTACAAGACCATGGAGCTTTTGCCTCTGGGACCGGTGATGATGGTGGATACTCCTGGGATCGACGATGAGGGAGAACTGGGCAGCCAGAGAGTAAAAAAGAGCCGTCAGGTGTTAAATAAGACGGATATTGCCGTGCTGGTGGTGGATGCATCTGTGGGAGAGACGAAGGAGGATCAGAGGATGTTGGATCTGTTTCAGGAGAAACAGGTGCCCTATGTGGTAGTACACCACAAGGCGGATCTTCTGACAGACGTTCCAGCCGGATCAAAAGGGGCAGGCAAAAGAAAGCGGGATCTGGATTTATATGTCAGCTCAAAAACAGGAGTTGGAATTCAGGAGCTGAAGGATCGCCTTGCATCCATGAACTCTGAGGCAGAGGAAAAGGATCTTCTGGAAGGGCTGGTAAAGCCTGGGGATCTGGTGGTTCTGGTAACGCCTATTGACAAAGCGGCTCCCAAGGGACGTCTGATCCTGCCTCAGCAGCAGACTATCCGGGCTCTTCTGGATCACGGCTGTATCTGTGTGACGACCCGGGAAACGGAGCTTAAACAAACGTTGGAAAGGCTGGGGGAGAAGCCGGCTCTTGTGATTACAGACAGCCAGGCATTCGGCATGGTGTCTGCCATTGTGCCAGAGGATATTTTGCTTACCTCGTTTTCCATTATTTTTGCACGGTATAAGGGGAATCTGAAACAGGTAATAGAAGGGGTACGTGTTCTTGATCAGCTTCAAAATGGGGATAAAATCCTGATTAGCGAGGGCTGTACCCACCACCGGCAGTGCAACGATATCGGGACTGTGAAGCTGCCTGGGTGGATACAGAGCTTTACAGGAAAAAAACTGGAGTTTTCCTACACATCCGGAACCGGATTTGAGGAGGATCTGACGCCCTATAAGCTGATTGTACACTGCGGCGGCTGTATGTTAAATGAGCGGGAGATGAAACACCGCCTGTCCTGTGCAAAGGATCAGGGAAAGGCCATGACAAACTACGGAATCCTGATTGCCCATATCCACGGGATTTTAAAACGCAGTCTGGCTCCTTTCCCGGACATTGCTGCTCTTCTGGAGGATAAGGAGAGGAGTGCCGCGGTTCCGGAAAGGAATTAAAAAAATGAGTGACAGGGAAGGAAAAAACAGCCTGCGCCGGGGAATAAAAACCGCGGCCGGAATCCTTTTGCTTCTGGCAGTGTGGGAGGCAGCGGCAAAGACAGGGATCTGGAGTGCCTATGTGCTTCCGCCGCCTGTAAAGGTCATAAAGGCTCTGGCAGGAATGGCAGACAGCGGTGTCCTTTTTAAGCATATCGGAGTCAGCTTTAAGCGGGTGGCGGAAGGTTTTTTTATCGCCTTTGCCATGGCTATGGCCGGAGGCATAGTAGTCAGCCAGAAACCTTCTATAGAGGAGTATTACGGAGGCTTTCTGGAGTTTATGAGAAATGTCCCGCCCATCAGCCTGATTGCCCTTTTGATTCTGTGGTTTGGAATCGGGGAGACATCAAAAATTATTATCATTGTGCTGGCCTCCTTTTTTCCCATGTATCTGAATATCCGGAAAGGGTTTGTATCTGGAAGCAGGAATCTTCTGGAGGTGGGAATGGTGTTTGGACTGAGCAGCTGGCAGAGCTTCTGCCGTATTATCCTGCCTTCTGCGGTTCCGGATATTCTGGTGGGGATGCGCATCGGGCTTGGGTACAGCTGGAGGGCCATCATCGGTGCGGAGATGATCGCGGCGGCAAGCGGGCTGGGATATCTGATTCTGGATGCCCAGCAGATGTCCAGGTCTGACAAGGTTATTGCCGGAATCCTGACCATCGGAACGGTGGGGATTCTGTGTGATAAATTATTTTCTCTGGTTATCGGCAGGGTGGCGGATATATGGGAGGCTGGCGGCAGGGAATGAAAATTACAGATTTAAAGAAAGGGTATCAGGTGTCCGGCCATTTTCTTCCGGTTCTTAAGGGGCTGAATCTGGAGACAGAGGACCATGGGATCACCGTGGTTTTGGGAAGAAGCGGCTGCGGCAAGACCACGCTTTTAAGGCTGGTGGCCGGGCTTGAGAAGGCGGATGGAGGGAGCATTCGGTGGGGAGATTGTGAAAACCATGATTCGGACTGTCAGAACAGCCACAAAACAGGGGTTATTTTTCAGGAGCCCAGGCTGATGCCCTGGCTGACCGTGGAGAAGAATATTTTATTTGGGGTACAGAAAAAGGGACGGGACGGCACAGAGGAGGAGAGGCTGAAACAGCTTCTTACACTGACCGGCCTCACCGGATTTGAGAAGGCGCGGCCTTCTCAGCTTTCCGGCGGAATGCGGCAGAGGGTGGCCCTGGCAAGGGCCCTGGCCTATGAGCCTGGGTATCTTCTGATGGATGAACCCTTTGCAGCCCTGGACTATTTTACCAGGGCGCAGATGCAGCAGGAGCTTTTAAATATTTACAGAATACAAAAAAAAGGAATTCTCTTTGTGACCCACAGTATCGAGGAGGCTTTGACAATAGGAACTCATATTGTGGTTCTGGAAGACGGAATCTGCGGGAGAGAGTACCATCTGGAGACCCTGGCCTTTCCCAGAGATTTGCTGTCCGGGGAGATGATTGGATTAAAACGGGAATTGGAGGAAACCATTAATGAAAAAAAGAATACTTGCACTGACACTTACACTGGCATTGGCAGCGGCATCCCTGGCAGGATGTAAAGGACAAAACAGCGGCGAGGGAACCACCCAGGCACAGGCCGGGAATACGCAGGCTGGGGGAGAGGCTGAGGCAGAAGACGGAAGCGGTGAGGAGAATAAAACAGCCGGCAAAAACAGTGGGGAGACAGAAAACAATACGGAGCCGGCGAAGGATATGACGGCATCCATTCTGGCGGAGGAAAAGGGAGCCATTGCCGTGACCTATGTGAAATCGCCTTTGAATGTTCCATCCATCGTGGAGAAGGACCAGGGGATTTTTGCGGAGAGATTCAGGGAACTGGGGTACGGCGTGGAATACTCAGATTTGACCACAGGGCCGGAGCAGACCCAGGCTCTGGCTTCCGGAGATATTCAGTTTCTCTATGCCGTAGGCGCTACCTCTGTGATTCTGGCGGCTTCCAATGATGCGGACATCAAGATTATCAGCACCTACAGCCGGTCTCCCAAGGCCTTCAAGCTGTTTGGAAGAGACGATTCCATCCAGTCTGCAGAGGATTTGAGAGGGAAAAAGGTGGCCGGCCCCAAGGGCACCATTCTCCATGAGCTTTTGGTGGCATATCTGGCAGAGGCAGGGATGACGGAAAATGACATTGAATTTATGTCCATGGGAATTCCAGATTCCCAGGCAGCCCTGGCAGGAGGAAGCGTGGATGCGGCACTGCTGGCAGGGCCGGTGGCCTACAACATGGAGAAGGACGGATTCCCGGTGATTACAGACGGAACGGGCCTGACAGAGGCCACCATCGTAGTGGCTGCCAGCGGTGACTATCTTGACAGCCATCCTGAGGAGGCAAAAGCTTTCCTGGAGGCACAGAAGCAGGTCCTTACGTTTATCAATGAAAACCAGGATGCTGCTATGGAGGCTGCGGCAGAGGAAACGGAGCTGACTATAGATGCGGTGAAGGAAATGTATCCCATGTATGATTTTGACATGACAATCCGGGATTCTGATATAGAAGCCATGAAAAAAACCGTTGTTTTTATGAAGGATAACGGGATGATTGAAAATGATGTGGACATCGAAGGGCTGATTTGGAAGGCAGAGTAGAGGCGGCCGGCAGAGGGGAGATGTCTGCTGGGCAGTGGGAAAGAGCTGCGGAAGCAGGGAAGGTGCTGATTGGACAGCAGAAAGAGTTGTGGAAGCAGGGAAGGTGCTGATTGAGCGGCGGAAAGAGCTGCGGAAGCAGAAAAGACACGGATTTAGGAAGGCAGGAATCATGATAAGGAAGGCAGTGGAAAAATTGATTGGCAATCAGCCTATGTCAAAGGAGGATTTTCTGGAAATCCTTTCCGGCTATGGAGACAGGGCTTGGACGGAGCTTTTGAGGGAGGAGGCCGTAAAAGTCAGGAAGAGGCATTACGGACTCAAGGTCTTTACCAGGGGGCTGATTGAATTTACCAACTACTGTAAAAATAATTGCTATTACTGCGGAATCCGCAAAGGCAATTCCCATGCGGTACGTTACCGCCTTACAGAGGAAGAAATCCTGGGATGCTGCGAGGAAGGGCACAGGCTGGGCTTTCGCACCTTTGTGCTTCAGGGCGGAGAGGACCCTTTTTATACGGATGAGAAGATGGTGGGAATCATCCGGAAAATAAAGGAAACATATCCGGACTGCGCCCTGACCCTTTCTCTGGGAGAAAAGTCTTATGAGAGCTACCGCCTGTTTCGGGAGGCAGGGGCGGACCGGTATCTTCTGCGCCACGAAACGGCAGATGAGGCCCATTACCGGCTGCTTCATCCCCTGTCCATGAGCCTTGCACACCGCAGACAGTGCCTTTATGACTTAAAGGCATTAGGCTATCAGACCGGTGCAGGCATGATGACAGGCAGTCCGGGACAGACCATGGAGACACTGGCAGAGGACCTTATGTTTCTCCAGGAGCTTCAGCCGGAGATGGCGGGAGTAGGCCCCTTTATCCCTCATCACGATACCTGCTTTGCCGGGGAACCGGCAGGAAGTGTGGAGCTGACCCTATACCTCCTGTCGGTTATCCGCCTTCTGCTTCCCAGAGTGCTTCTTCCAGCCACCACGGCGCTGGGGACTCTGGACCCTCTTGGAAGAGAGAAGGGGCTGGCCGCAGGAGCCAACGTAGTGATGCCTAATTTATCTCCAGTGAGAGACAGGAAAAAGTATGAGCTGTATGACAATAAGATTTGTACCGGAGAGGAATCCGCCCAGTGTCTGGAATGCCTGGAGCGCAGGATAGAGGCGGCAGGCTATGAGATGGTTTCGGAGCGAGGGGATTTTTAATAAACCTATTGACATAGTAGGAAAATAGGTGTATGATGTCAGCATCAGATTTGAGAAGAACAAAATGGATGTGTTTATCCAGAGTCCGGGAGGTAGAATCATGACGGTTTATCGTATGGCTGTGACAGATAATAGCATGTGGTGTTGTCGAATGCCAGTCTCCCGGGCATATGATATGGCCAGTGTCTTGCGGAAATTAAAGTGGATTCAGTATTCGCTGTTTCCGCCCTCTGCAAGCCTGTAAAGCTGGATGTAGGCATTACTACACCATTGCTTTGCAGACCCACAGGCATATTTGATGTTTTATCTGGTTTACCTTTATGAAATGTAAGCCAGACAAGACATGAAGTGTTTGACTGTGCAGGCATCTGACAAAAAGTCATATTAAAATGGAAAAGCCCGGAAGCTTAGACTTAGATGAAAGCTTCCGGTTTTTTTATTGCAGGCCTATGTTTGTGTTACAGGCATGGGCAGGATACTTCTTAAATCGAAGGTTTCAGCCATATTATTACGATGCAGGACAAAGGAGAGAACATTATGAGCAATTACAGATTTGAAACGCTTCAGCTTCATGTAGGACAGGAAGAGCCTGACCCGGCCACAGATTCCAGGGCGGTACCGATTTATCAGACCACTTCTTATGTATTCCGCAACTGCGCCCATGCGGCGGCACGGTTCGGCCTGGCAGATGCAGGCAACATTTACGGACGTTTGACCAATTCCACCCAGGAGGTTCTGGAAAAAAGGATGGCGGCCCTGGAGGGCGGTGTGGCTGCTCTGGCTCTGGCGTCGGGAGCGGCGGCGATTACATACACCCTTCAGGCCCTGGCTCAGGACGGAGGCCATATTGTTGCACAGAAGACCATATACGGCGGCAGCTACAATCTTCTGGAGCATACTCTGCCTCATTATGGAATCACCACTACATTTGTAGATGCTCATAATTTAAAGGAGGTGGAGGCTGCCATCCGGCCGGATACCCGGGCGGTTTATCTGGAGACCCTGGGCAATCCCAACAGCGATATTCCGGATATAGATGCCATTGCCGCAATCGCCCATTCCCACGGCCTGCCGCTGGTAATTGACAATACCTTCGGCACTCCCTATCTGATTCGCCCCATAGAACACGGCGCGGATATTGTGGTTCACTCCGCCACTAAATTTATCGGAGGCCACGGCACCACGTTAGGGGGCATTATCGTGGATTCCGGTAAGTTTGACTGGAAGGCCGGTAAAAAATACGGCGCCATCGCCCAACCCAATCCCAGCTATCACGGAGTCTCCTTTGCAGATGCGGCAGGGCCGGCGGCCTTTGTGACTTACATCCGGGCCATTCTGCTTCGGGATACGGGGGCAGCCATTTCTCCTTTTAACGCGTTTCTGCTTTTACAGGGAGTGGAGACACTTTCCCTTCGTCTGGACCGTCACGCGGAAAATACGAAAAAGGTTGTGGAGTTCCTTTCCCGTCATCCTAAGGTGGCGCGGGTGAATCACCCCTCTCTGCCGGACCATCCAGACCATGAACTGTACCAGAGATATTTTCCTCACGGCGGGGCATCTATTTTCACGTTCGAGATAAAAGGCGGCCAGGAGGAAGCCCATCAGTTTATTGACCATTTAAAGATATTTTCTCTGCTGGCAAATGTGGCGGATGTGAAGAGCCTTGTGATTCATCCTGCTACCACCACCCATTCCCAGCTGACCGCTCAGGAACTTAAGGAGCAGGGCATCCGGCCCAATACCATCCGTCTTTCCATCGGGACGGAGCATATTGACGATATTCTTGAGGATCTGGAGCTTGGTTTTGCCGCCGTAGAATAAAATATGGGTTCACAGGCAATGTCGCTTAGTTAAGGTCCGCCGAGTGAGGAACTTATGTTGTTGTCTCCCGGGCACGCTCGCGCTACGTGAAGAGCATAGCGGTACATAAGGCGCCAAAAGACAGCGCCTAAGTACCGATGGTCTTCAAGTACCCTGGAGACAACAACATAAGTCCCTCACCCGGCTGCGTTATCGTAGAGGGGTAAGTGTTATCTAATTGACATTACCCTGTGGACAGTAACAAATATGGATGATACCATGAGAAATTGTGTCAGTAAGGTATACAACAGAGTTTTTTTCAGGTAAAATATAGCATATTATACAAGGAGGAATTTGAAATGTCGAATATTTATACCAGTGCCGACCAGCTGATTGGCAGAACGCCCCTTTTGGAGCTCACACATATTGAGAAAGCGCTAGGGCTGAAGGCCAGAGTGCTGGCGAAGCTGGAGTATTTTAATCCGGCCGGTTCTGTAAAAGACCGTGTGGGGAAAGCCATGATTGAGGAGGCGGAGGCCAGCGGCAAGCTTACAAAGGATTCGGTCATCATTGAACCTACATCAGGGAATACAGGAATCGGATTGGCAGCCGTGGCGGCGGCAAAGGGATACCGGCTGATAATCACCATGCCGGAGACCATGTCTGTGGAGCGCCGCCAGATTATGAAAGCATACGGGGCAGAACTGGTGCTGACAGAAGGAAGCAAGGGGATGAAGGGCGCTATTGCCAGGGCGGAAGAGCTGGTGAAAGAAATCCCAGGCAGCTTTATTGCAGGGCAGTTTGTAAATCCGGCTAATCCGAAGGCGCATTTTGAGCATACCGGACCGGAAATTTATGAGGATACGGACGGTCAGGTTGACATTTTCGTGGCAGGAGTAGGCACGGGAGGAACCATCACCGGTGTGGGAGAGTATCTGAAGAAACAGAACCCCGGCATTCAGGTGGTGGCAGTGGAGCCGGCTCTGTCTCCGGTTCTTTCCGGCGGCGCCTCAGGCTCTCACGGAATCCAGGGCATCGGCGCCGGGTTTGTTCCGGATGTGCTGAATACGGAAATCTATGATGAGATTATCACGGTTTCCAATGAGGATGCCTATGAAACCGGTCGGCTGATTGGGCGGAGGGAAGGCGTCCTGGTGGGCATATCCTCCGGGGCTGCCGCATTTGCCGCCGTGGAACTGGCTAAGAGGCCTGAAAATGAAGGCAAAACCATCGTGGTGCTGCTTCCTGATACAGGAGACCGGTATTTGTCGACTCCGCTGTTTGGAGAGTAATACTGCCTGGTGAAGGCAGTAAAATACAGGGGGAGATTGTGAGGGAGAAGCTACAGGAGAGAATGGGATGGAGGTACCATATGTTGTCAATTTGCGGAAGTGACTGCTGCCGGGAATGCGGCAGAAGAGAGGAATGCGGCGGCTGCAGGGAGACAGAGGGGCGTCCCTTTGGCGGAAGCTGTGTGGCAGCGGAATGTATTAAAAGAGGTGGCCCTCAGGAGTTTAAATGTGCGAAAGAAGAGCTGATTGAGGAATTCAATGCTCTTGGAATCAAGGGGCTCCATGTGAAGGATTTGAATCTGCTGAACGGTTTTTATGTGAATTTAGAGTATCCTCTGCCCAATGGATTGTCTGTCAGATTGCTGGAAGACAGCAAGGTGTATTGGGGGAATCAAATTGAAATCCCCGGCAGTGAGCGATGCATGGGTATTGTGGCGGATGAAGCATGGCTTCTGGTATGTGAATACGGATGCGGCGGAGCAGAGCCGCAGATAATTTTATATAAGAAAAGATAAATTCCCCTTGTTTTCTGAGGAAAACCTGATAATATATAACATAAGAATATTGGAAAATTGTGCAAGGGGGTGTCCGTGAAGATGTGGATAGATGCGGAAGAGTTATTAGAATTCTGACAGTTTAGTGCCAAATAGCATGGATACAAAACAGTCTACAACTTGCAGACTATTTTGTATCCGTCATTTTGGCGACTTCAGACTCCAACATTTCTATTGTAGGAAGACTGCGCTGATATTCTTTGCTGAGCGCATTGCTTAATTCATACCCTGCAATACCAATCGGTTGAGAAACTTCTTCCAAAGAATATTCCGCCACAACATTATCCTTATCCTTGCAAATAAGCAAACCTATCGCCGGATTATCGCCATTTCCTGTTAATTGTTTATTTACTGATGTAACGTAAAAATTCAATTTTCCAACATACTCCGGTTCAAATCTCTTTGTTTTAAGTTCTACTACAACATAACAATGAAGTTTTATGTGGTAAAACAGTAAATCAATATAAAATTCACGCTCTCCAACCTGTAACTGAACCTGACGCCCCACATAGGAAAAACCTGTTCCCAGCTCCAACAGAAACTGTGAAATTTGATTTACCAGAGCATCTTCCAATTCTTTTTCATCATAATCATCTCGCATTGTTAAAAAATCGAAACTATATGGATCTTTTAATGTCTGTATAGCCAAATCAGAAGCATTGGTGGGAAGTTTATCCTTAAAATTCGTAATGGCTTTTCCCTTACGCTCATATAACCCACTTTCAATCTGATGTTCCAATACATCTCGGCTCCAATTATTTTCCAAAGTATACTGGACATAAAAAACAGCTTCACGCACATCTTTACATTTAAAAATAATACGCTGATTATGTCCCCATGGAATTGTTGTTATCAGCCGGAAAATATCATCAGACCTCAATTCGTCTACAACTTGTAGACCATTTACAGCTTCTGCATAAAAGCGATACCATAGCCGCATCGTTTTCAAATCCTGTCTTTAATCAAAGAAATCCATTCCCTATATTCGTCAGTCACAATAAATTTTACCTCTTGCTTTTTGATGCCAGTTTTCATCTTTTCCTCCATAGCATGTATCAATTCAGTATAAAATCATTCATTGTCAGATACAAATTATCTCTTATCCTTCCAAAAGGTCAAATACATTTGCGTAACACATTCCATCATGCCCAACAAAATATGCATTAAGAAAAATACACTGATTGAAATGAGCCATTTTATAGCTGATGCTGGAACAATCAGGGCTAAAAATACATATGCGATTAATATCATCATATAAATAATTTCTACCATAACATAGTATGAAATATTGGATAACAAGACCGGAAATAAACTGAGTTATTCATTAGTAGCGACGCCACTTATTTGAATACCGACAAAATCGGAAAATATCGCTTCGGTGTCAACGCCATCTCTAACATCTATAGCAAAAGCGCCTATCAATATTCCGACCAACTGGAAGTTCATTCAAAACGATTACTCTTTTATACGTTGTCTATGATACCACAATCTATATATGGATAGGCAGACAACTAGCGCTATTGAACAAATATAAAATGACAATTCACATGGTTTCAAAATCAAAAGTGACATGATATATATTAAAATCAATGTCAATGTGATTTCTTTACGTTTCTTTATCAGTAATTTTACTATCATATTATCACTCCTTTGATACTTATATGATGTATTGTTAAGCTGCTGCACCTAAACAAAGTCATATCGATAATAACTGCTATGTTTAGTCTATCATGAACTCTTTCTTTTAACAATCTTTTCTTTCTCATTTCTTCCTGTTTCTTCCGGTTTTGTTTGGGAGAACGGAGATGGCAGTCCTTGCTCTTTTGAAACAGAAACCAGATTCATCAAGGGTGGAAATTGCTGTCTTTGGTTCCGATAGAATTAAAATCAGGAGGATTTGAACTGCAGGACAAAGGATAAGTCCAATGGTATCTTTGCTGGCTTGAATAATATGAGAGAAGGGAGCCGCAGATAATTTTATATAAGAAAAGATAAATTCCCCTTGTTTTCTGAGGAAAACCTGACGATATATAACATAAGAAGCGCAAAGAGACGGAAAGGGTACGTGCGAAAGGGGAATTTTATATGGGCATTATGATGGTTACTTCCTTAAACTCCTACGTAAAAAATATGGAGATGGCTGTCAGATGGAAGGAGAGACAGGAGGAAAAGGATTACGCCCCGGGCAGTACCGGAGAAGGCGAGGACTCTGCTTCCAAAGCCTTTCAGAAGAAGGCGGACGAAATCCGCTATCCCCAATATGACCATTCCAGCCAGATGGAGGCTGATATCGAGTTAAAGTTGACTGCCGGAAAAAAGCTTAGCGGTGAGGAGATGCTGTATTTAAAAAACCATGACCGGGCCATGTACCAAAAGGCGAAAATCATCAACAGGGAACGGGATGCCTATGAGAAGGCGCTGGCATCCTGTAAGACAAAGGATGAGGTGGAGCAGCTGAAAGCAGACTATGCAGCGGCAGCAGTCCGGCGTCTCAATGCTGTCAGAAATGACACTGGCCTTTCCGCGGAGAAGAAGAAGGAGCTGTATAAAATGGAGCATTATAAGGCAGCTGCCCTTGATGATGCCATGCATGAGTTTATGGAAAGCTCAGACTATGAACAGCTTCCGGAAGGGGTCAAAAAGCCTGAGGGGCAGGAAAAGCAGGAAAAGCAGGAAAAAGGAAACTCCTTTGATCTTGCTTTTGACATGGAATCCGTTTCGCTCCAGGAAATCCGGAGGGAGAAGCTGGCAGCAGGAGACATGATAGAGACAGCCGCAAAGGCTGCGGAATATAAGGTGCCTGCAGAAGAGGCGGAGGATAAGAAGGAGGAGATACCGGAGGAATCCACAGATGATGCCTGTGAAGAGGGAACCATCATGAGAGCGATTTTAGATGAGGAAGCCAGATGGGCCAGGGAAAAGGAAGAGCAGGACCCAGACCTGGATTCCCAGGAGGGGAACCAGGCACAGGAGGAAACACCGGAGGGAGCCAGGATAAGACAGGCCAGGTCCGCCTACCTTGCCGGGCAGGCGTTTATGATTCAGGGAGAAGCCTCCGGCATTGATTTGCTGAGATAGCTGTGCGTTTTCTCACAGAGAGTTTCCGAAACCGCTGGAACAGAAAAATGGAGGCAGCAAAGTGGAGATAGAAGCGCTGAATTTTGATTTTACGGTGTGCAAGGTCAGGGACTACCGTAAGGTCTGTCTGGAGGATGAATTTTGTTTTATAGGGAAAACAGACAGGGAGAACTCTCTGGTATGCCGGACAGAGAGTGTGCCGGATAATGTTCTGGAACGGGAGGACGGATGGAGAGCCTTCCGGATGCAGGGGATTCTGGATTTTTCCCTGGTGGGGATACTGGCAGAGATAGCCGGGCTTCTGGCACAGCAGGGCATCAGCATATTTGCCGTGTCCACCTTTGATACGGACTATGTTTTCACAAAGAGAGAGAATTTTTCCAAAGCTCTGGAGGTGCTTTCCCGGGCCGGATATTCAGAGATTTCTTGCAAGTGATTGGTGTAGTTATTTGCAAAACGATGGACTAGGAGGCAGGTGTTGTCTGAACGGTTACCTGAACGCCTGCGTTTACAGACAGAAGGATAACGATTCAGAAAGGAAAACCATGGAAAATAAAAAAGTATTTGCCATGAAACTGTCAAAAGTCTATCCTCTGCTTGTCCAGAAGGCAGAGAGAAAAAACAGGACAAAGGAAGAGGTGGACAGGGTCATTTTCTGGCTCACAGGCTATGATGAACAGGGGCTTAAAAAGCAGCTGGAAAAGGATGTGGATTACGGAACATTTTTTGAACAGGCTCCCTCCATGAATCCTGCCTGTTCTATGATTAAGGGGACTGTGTGCGGAGTCAGGGTGGAGGACATTGAGGACCCTCTGATGCAGAAAATCAGGTATTTGGACAAGCTGGTGGATGAGCTGGCCAAGGGGAAAGCTATGGAAAAGATTCTGAGGGCGTAATATTTTCTAATCAGCAGGGGGCTGCCGCAGACAGGAAGGTCTGCGGCAGCCCCTGCAGCGTTGCTGCTGCCATTTTACAGCGCTGTTTATGGGGTTAAATAATGTATTTCCTGGCATCCATGTCGTATTCTGCGATTTTTAACTGTCCCTGGTCGTCAGTCACCATACACTGGCCTTCAGAGATGCCCGGCGTGGGGCAGAGGAAGAAATTCCGGCCGTCGGCTGCCGTCTGATATCCGGTCAGCATATAACCGTCTTTGTCAAACAGATACCATCCGGAGGTACCTCCGTTTTTTTCTGTCAGCCAGTGCCAGCCCTGGGCAGCGTAAGAACCGTCCTGAAACTGATATTGCCAGCGTTTCTTGTCAGAAGCCAGGACGAATCCTTCTTCCTCAGGGGCATTGCCGGAAGAGCTGATGCCGTAAAATTTTGCAATGGCTTCGGCTTCCGCTTTTGCCAGTTTGTCCAGGTTGGACTCTGATAAAAGCCATTCTGTGGCAGCCGGATTGGTATGGAAGGAGTGTTCTAATATGAGGCCGGGAACCTCTGCGGCTGTGGCGCCTCTCAGGACACCGTAATAGTCTCCGTTTTTTCCGGCCCGGTGTTCAATCCTGGCTTTCTGTACCGTATTCATGACCTGCTCCACACACTCTGCCAGTACCATTCCGATGTTGTCTGCACTGCCGTTGACGGCACAGTAGGAGACCGGGTAATCGATGGATTCTTTTTGGGCTGCATTGGAGTGGAGGGAGATAAAAAGACTGCATCCTTTGGCGGCGGCGCCTCTGTCGTACAGCTTTCGGTCTGTCTCCTGATTCTTTCGTGTTGTCACCACCTGGATTCCATAGGCTTCCAGATGGTGCTTTAGTAACAGATGGAGCTTCCATGTCATGTCGGATTCGTAGTATGCCCCGTTGCAGGGGCTTTGGTTGTATTTGCCGTAATGGCCGGCATCCAGGCATATTTTCATAATACCGCACTTCCTTTTTGAGTTTTATCATACCTTGTCCCTGAAAGGATGCACATGGTTCTTCCGGGAAGCTGTCTTTTTTGGGACGGATGCGAACCTGTGCAGGTATAGTGTACTATATGATGGAATGTGTAAATAGGTGATAGATGGAACAGAGGGGAGCTTTCAGCCAGGGCGGAAAAGGGGATTCCATAGGGAGAAGGAGAGGGAACTGGAAAAGAGCAGCTATGGACAGGAAAAGGGAAGAAAACCGGAAAAGAGTGCTGTGGCAGGGAGAGGGAAGAAAACCGGAAAAGAGTGCTGTGGCAGGAAGAGGGAAGAAAACCGGAAAAGAGTGCTGTGGCAGGGAGAGGAAAGGAAGCCGGAAGGACAAGAAGAGGAGGAATATGTGGAGGAAGATAAAGAGGATAAGCGGTTTGATAAATGATTTTACAGAGATGAGCAGGAAAATACTGGGGGATAACCTGAAGGGGATTTATCTTCACGGTTCGGCGGCTATGGGGTGCTTTAACCCGGAGAAAAGTGATTTGGATTTGCTGCTGGTTGTGGAACACCCCGTGGCAAAGGAAGACAAACGTAAGTTTATGGAGGCGGTGGTCCGGTTAAATGAGGAGGCGCCTCCAAAGGGAATGGAATTAAGCGTTGTTCTTCAGGAAAATTGCAGGCCCTTTGTGTATCCTACCCCGTTTGAGCTTCATTTTTCCAATATGCATCTGAAATGGTTTCGGGAAAATCCGGATGATTATGTGGAGAATATGAAGGGGACGGACAAGGACCTGGCGGCCCATGTGGCAATCATCAATCATTGCGGGATTGTATTGTACGGCCAGGCGGTTTCCCAGGTGTTCGGCCCGGTGTCAAAAGACGACTATGTGGACAGTATCTGGAATGATATAAAAGATGCACAGGAAACTATTGGCCGGGAGCCGGTGTATGTGATTCTTAACCTTTGCCGGGCCCTTGGTTATGTGAAGGAAAATCTGATTTTGTCCAAGGAGTCCGGCGGCTTTTGGGGGCTTAAGGCGGTTCCTGAAAGGTATCACACTCTGATTCAGAAGGCGCTGGCCTGTTATGAGTCCGGGGAAGAGATGGAGACGGATGAAGAGACGGCGGCGGAGTATGCCGGGTATATGCTGGGGGAAATCAGACTCTGCCTCTTATAATAACTCCTATTGCCCAAAAGCAGAAAATATTTTATAATTGTGACAGCACAGAAGGAAATGGAGACCCGCTCTTGAAGTCACCTTGCGGAATCAGACACAAAAGGTCTTTGGGAGTGCATGAAAAATAACAGGAGGCTGCCATGACGTTTTATGAGATGATTGACGATTTATCCTATGCCCTGCAAAAGGAAAAGCTGGTGATTTTCGTAGGGGCAGGGGTGTCCAAGAATTCCGGCCTTCCCAGCTGGGGACAGATTGTTCAGGCTTTTGCCAAGGAAATTGATTATCCTATGGAGGGGCGTCTGGCAACAGAGGAGTATATCCGGATTCCGCAGTATTACTACTGTATGGATGAGAGCGAGGGACACAGCGCCTACTATTCCCTTTTAAGCTCCATGATACCTACGGACTGCCAGCCTAACCTTCTGGATTATCTGATTGTGACCCTGCGGCCCAAGCACATTGTGACAACCAATTTCGATACCCTGCTGGACCAGATTGCCAGGGATTACCAGATAGTCCGGGAGGACAGGGATTTGCTTACGGGGATTTCCGCTCACTATCTTTTAAAGCTTCACGGGGATATCCGGCAGCCGGAGAAGATGGTGTTTAAGGAAGACGATTATCTCCAGTATTCGGAGACCCACCGTCTCATGGAGACGTTTTTAAAATACCTGCTTATCGGACACGTGTTTTTGTTTGTGGGGTATTCTTTAAATGATTACAATCTGAAGACCTTTGTCAGCTGGATTGACAATATTGCAAAGGAAATGCATGTGAAGCAGAAAATGCACCGAAACTATCTGCTGTGCAGCAGCCTTCATGCAGGGAAAGAGTATTTAAGAAAGTATTATGAGGGGAAAGGGCTGGAGGTGATTGATTTGTACCAGCTTCCCAAAGAGGTGGAGGAGAGGGCATGCCCGGTGCAGATTTCCGATGAGCTGGGACGCAGGACGTATGCGGTGCTGGATTTGCTCCACCGGTGAGACAGGTTCTTTGCTGGCAGCCCTTCGGGAGTATCTCAACGGTTACCTTTGCAGCCTTCCTGCGGCCGGGAAGGAAAGGGCCTGCCCCAGGGGTACAAAAAAGTGGCAACAAAATGATAATTCCATACCGTAAATCCTTGATTCTAAGGGATTTTCACAGGAAAACAGGACGTATAATGATTATTTACAACGGTTTTCCTTCCATATTAAAATAGAAAATACTATGAAGAAAAAAATGGTTCTTGACAAGGTGTTTGTACGGCTTGCGGTTCTGGTAACCATTCCTCTGATGGTTATGGGCATGATTTCCTGGATGACTTATATCCGGCAGGAATCGGAAAAAAATAATATGACAGTGGAGCTTTACACGGAAGAAATCAGCGGAGAATATGAGCAGCTGCTTTCCATGATAAAAAGATATTATATGGAATTTTCCGCCTCGGAAGGGTTCCGCCGCCTGATACAGCAAAAGGCCATTCCCTATCATATGCCTGCCCAGCTTCGTGAGGCCCAGAACGGAATGAAAGGCAATTCTCTGATTGATGGTTTTGTAGAAGACTATGAATTCTTGAATCTGTCCCAGGGCTGGATATTAGATAATTATGGCCTGTTTCCCTATGGCGATTTGAAAAATAAAGAACAGCCACGTAATCAATCGTGTAGCGAAGGCATACAGAAAAGAGCAATCCCTTCGAAAAAGCAAACTGTCAATTAGGGATACGATTCAAATTTTAATCGGAGCGGAGGGCGGCTCCCTTGCCAAAGAGCTCCATAGGGCAGGATGCGATGTGTCAGCCTCCGCTTTATCACAGCGCCGGGCACAGATTCCAGCCAAGGCATTCCGTGACATTTTCATGGGGTTCAATGAGGAGTGCTTTGACAGTGAAACCTTCCACGGATTCCGGATTCTGGCAGTGGACGGAACAGCGGCTTCTATCCCACACAACCCAAGGGCAGACAGCTTTGTGGTTCACTCCGGCGCGCCTAAGGGATATAACCAACTGCATATGACACCGCTGTATGATATACAAATATACAAAAAAATATTCTGCTTTTGGAATTGTATAAACTATGGTATAATTATATTTAAATGGAACTTGAACAAGACAACGATAAGCCGCTGTTTTATGCTGTCCTCAGTATTCCTGTCAACATACCCATTTTCAATGACGGCAATCCGTATCATGAGAAGCGGCAAAAGACCTTTTGACGCTTCTATCATTATATCGAATTTATCCGAAAAGAACGACACACGCCGTGCACCTGTAAAATACACTTGCCCCATCCATGACAGAAAGTTCGTCGGGCGTCACAAGTTTTTTGTCACATTGTCAAGTGGTGAATTCAAAATTTTAATTCTCCATTGTTTTTATATGCGTTTTTTTGTAAAATCTTAAATCACTTTTTAAGATACTAGTGTCTTGACCACATTATATTCAGCCAAACCTCCTTGTCTATTTGCCCATCTGCTGCGTTGGATTTTCTAGCCGTAGCCACCGCTACGCCGTCGAAAATCCGCCTTGCAGATGAACAAATATGCCCGATAAAGCGGGGCACGCTGTCCTGCGGAGTTTCGCCAGATATAATGCGATCAAGGCACTAGTACTGAATAATAAACATTATACATTATATGTAAGAGAGAGTTGTATTGAATTTGCTGGAAACTTATGATACAATTCAGAGTAATAAATCGAGATTGTAGAAGAAATATTAGTTAAATAACAGTAGGAGTAACGGGATGACAGTGAAATTTATGGAGAAACAAGATAAGAATTTTGTGATGAGTATTGATAAGCATGTTAATGATACGGAGTATAAGAAACGTGTTTATACAAAAACAGGTTATATAATGTTGGAAAAAGATGTTCCGATGGCCATGATGCATTATAGTGTTTTGTGGGATAATCTTCCTTTTTTGAACTTTATTTTTGTTATGTAAAAATATAGAAACAAGGGATTTGCTTCACAGGCACTTGCTTTTTGGGAAAATGATATGAAACAGCAGGGTTATAAGATGACTTTGATTTCAACACAGGCTGATGAGGAAGCACAACATTTATATAGAAAACTTGGGTATATTGATTGTGGTGGATTGGTATTTAATCATACGCCATTTGACCAACCTATGGAATTGTTTTTCAGAAAAGTTTTGTAGAAGACAACTTCAAATTTATCGTGGAGTCATCAATTATGGATAACTTCCCGTCTTGGCACTTTGACGAAGGATTTAGAAAAAAGAGCGTCAGCAACCCTAATCTTAAAAGGGAGAATCTGAATTAAAACAGGGGATAAAAATGAAAAGACCATATGTTAATTTGAACAGTGAAAATATTGTCAGTGAATTATTAGGTGCCCTTCATAAATCGCTTGATAAATTTACTAGCCTAAAAGGTGTGGTTGGTATAATTTTAGATGGGGGATTGTCAAGAGGGTACGGTGATTTTCTTTCAGAAATTGATGTAGTTATATACTTAAACCAAACGAGCTTTTTGGAGCATAAAGAGGGTAGATGTCCATTTGCACTTGGAATCACAATGATTGATGGATATTTATATGATATCAAATCAGTTAATTATCAAGAGGAACTAAAAAGAGAGCTTGGTTTCGTTGAACAATGGGATTTATCATATGCAAAGATTCTATATGACCCCGAGGGCAAAATGGCAGATTATATAAGTAAAAAAATTTCTCCTCCTGTTGATATTTCAAGAGCCAGTGGTCTATTATGGAGCGCTTACTGGAGTTATAAACTAGCTGGGGATATATGGATACACAGGCAGGATATATTACAAGGACACTATGTTTTCAATAGTGCAATCAAGCCATTGATTAGTGCGTTGTTCATTGCAAATAAAGAATATATTCCTCACGATAAATGGCTTGTTCATATGAGCAGAAGCCTGTTGTGGAAACCTGATGACTGGGATACACTGCTTCTGGGAGCTATGAACACAGGAGACTTCTCTTTACAGAGTCTTATTGACAGACAACAATGTATGGAGAAACTTTGGAATGAAATCAATCGCAAATTATGTGTTATGTCGGATTTTTATAACCAGTTAGACTTTGTGCAAAAATCCAACTATGAATCACTGATAAAGTTAATTACTAAAGAGGAATATACCATAGACGAATGGTTGTCTGTTGAGAGCTTAGAATCACTGAACTACGAACCATTTCACTCCTTATTTCAGAGAGTTGGCGACAAGGTTATTTTTAATAAAAGTCGTTTGTTATCGCTAAAGCCAGATGATATGTATATTTGGATGTACCAAATCGCAAATGAGGTAAGAAAAAAGTTGTGTACTCACTAAAAACGGGCTTATAAATTACATTGCAGGCAACAAATTGGAATTAACCGAGCAAGGTGATGGATGATTTTTGGACAATCGTTTAAGTAAGCAGTGACAGGGGATTTGGAGAGGAAATATAGAAAATATGGAAATAAAGGTTAGAATTGCAGAAGAAAAAGATGTGGAACGAGTTGCCATGCTGTATGAAGGACTTCATGATTATCTGGAAACTCATGAAAATCATCCTAGATGGATACGCGGAATTTATCCAACTAAGGCAGATGCACAGGAAGGATTTGGGAAAGGCTGGTTATATGTAGCTGAGATAGATGGGCAGTTGGCAGGAAGTGTAATTTATCTTCATGAGCAAGGAGAAGTTTACAACCAAGTAAAATGGCCTAAAGAAATACCTGGGGACAATGTATATGTGATTCATGTATTGGCAGTCCATCCGGATTTTTTTAGAATGGGAGTAGGAAC
Organism: uncultured Hungatella sp.; assembly: GCA_910585435.1. GTDB lineage: Bacteria > Bacillota > Clostridia > Lachnospirales > Lachnospiraceae > UBA3402. Next base: position 36,681 of record CAJUEJ010000033.1, read on the forward strand.
GGCGCTTCTTGATTATGCGTGCAGCATGGGCAGAGAAAATGGAGTAGGAGCAGTGCGGCTTGATGTGTATGAGAAAAATTATTCAGCGATACATTTATATGAAAGCTGCGGATTTTTATATCGTGGGACGATTGATTTGGGACTAGGAGAATTGTATGGCTTAAAGTGGTATTATGTCTATGAAAAAATTTTAATATAGAAAAAAGCTCACCTGTTTGTTTTGATATGGCAGGTGGGCTTTTTCCTTTGTCATAGAAGCGATTGTCTTAATGACATTGGGCAGGAGCATATTCCTTATATTGATGTGGGAGCATTGACAAGAGCTGCCTGCTGCCAGGCAGCTGAAAGCCATGATGAGATAGGGAGACCTAGGGATGCTGCACTTGGTTATGCTGCACCGGTGAGGGTGGAATGATAACAGTACCTCCCCATCGTTACCAGACGGTTTATGAAAGAAAGCTTCCGGCTCGCACCGGAGGCTGGTAAACAATGTTTCTCTGGCGCACACTGTAAAGCGTTTTACAGATATATTATACGCAATAGCAGGAGAAAAGCAACCCTATTTTGTCATGTAAATTACGATTATAAACCGATTACCGGTTGACAAGGAAATAAATATGGTTTAAAATTAGAATAATTCTAAAAGAGGGTGAGAATGTGACCCGGTATGCAGAGAGAATATGGAAGTTAATCTCCCAGTCCCGGACGCATATGACGGCGGAGCAGATTTTTCTTGAATTAAAAAAGGAAGAGCCTAAAGTGGTTTTGGCTACGGTATATAACAATGTAAACGGGCTCTGCAGAGAGGGAAGGATTCGGAGAATATCTGTAGAGGGACAGCCGGACCGGTACGATAAGATTCAGAGGCACGACCATTTGGTATGCAGGGAATGCGGCAGATTGTCGGATATATCTTTTCAGGATTTGACAGAAAATCTGGAGGAGCAGCTGGGGGAAAGTATTCTGTCCTATGATTTAAGGGTGTTCTATATCTGTCCCCGGTGCAGGGAGAGGAATATGGTTAAAAATAGTAACAGTTCAGGGGTTATCTGAACTGTTACTAAAAATAATGAATAAAGGGGAGGAATTATCATGAACAAATACGCAGGAACACAGACAGAGAAGAATCTGGAGGCAGCATTTGCCGGGGAGTCCCAGGCACGGAACAAGTATACATACTTTGCTTCCGTGGCGAAAAAGGAAGGGTATGAGCAGATTTCTTCCCTGTTTTTAAAGACCGCGGACAATGAGAAAGAGCATGCCAAGATGTGGTTCAAGGAGTTAAGCGGAATCGGGAATACCAGCCAGAATCTGGCGGCTGCGGCTGACGGCGAGAACTACGAGTGGACCGACATGTATGAGGGCTTTGCAAAGACTGCCGAGGAAGAGGGATTCCCGGAGCTGGCGGCTAAATTCCGTCTGGTAGGGGCCATTGAGAAGCATCATGAGGAGAGATACCGTGCCCTTTTGAAAAATGTGGAGACAGCACAAGTTTTTGCCAAGAGTGAGGTGAAGGTGTGGGAGTGCCGCAACTGCGGACACATTGCAGTGGGAACCAAGGCGCCGGAAGTATGTCCCACCTGCAATCATCCCCAGAGCTATTTTGAGGTGAGCGCAGAGAATTATTAAGTCTGGCCGGCATCAGGCTAGTACTGCCTTGCGGAAATTCCAGTGAATTAAGCATCCGCTGCCTACGCCCTCTGCACGCCTGCAAAGCTAGACGTAGGCACCACTACGCCGTCGCTTTGCAGACGCACAGATGACGCAGACATCAGGCACTTAATTCACCGTTATTTCCGCAAGTCAGTACTAGGAAGAGTCCAGACACAGGCCGTATGGGAAGAGAAATCCTGTACGGCTGTTTTGATTTCTAAAGGAGTGTGGTAAAAGGATACAAAAAGGATATATTGGAGTGGTAAAGTGAAACCATCAACAAATAGGATAACGGAGAGCGCAGATGGAAGAACGTTTTTTGGGACAGAAGCTTTTAATCGTGGAGGATGATGCTCTGCTTGGGGAGGCGGCCGCCGATTATTTTACCGGCAAGGGCTGGAAGGTATGGACAGAGGAGAACGGGCTGGGGGCTTTGGCAGTGCTGGAAAGGGAGAGCTTTCATCTGATTCTTATGGATGTGATGATGCCTGGGATGGATGGATTTTCCCTGTGCCGGAAGATAAGGGAGGAAAGCGACGTGCCCATTATTTTTATTACGGCCCGTGTGCTGGAGGAGGATAAGTTAAACGGCTATTCTCTGGGAGCAGACGATTATGTGACCAAGCCTTTTTCTCTTCCGGTATTGTACGCCAAGGCCATGGCTCTGACAGGAAGGGTTATGGGAAAGGCAGGGGGAGAGGGGGTTTTTCTTGAGGCTGGGGATTTAAAAGCGGATGTGAGAAAACGCCAGGTGTGGAGAGGAAGCCAGCTTTTATCTCTTCCTCCGAAAGAGTATGACATGCTTTTGTTCTTCCTTGAGAATCCGGGCCGAATCTTTAACAGGGAGCAGCTGTTAATCCGTTTCTGGGGCTATGAGTTTGACGGAAATCAGCGTGTGGTTGACAATCACATCAAGAAGCTGCGCAAGGCCATAGGCTCCTGCGGCTGTACCATTGAGACTGTGCGCAAATCCGGGTATCGTCTGGAGGTGGGAAAATGAGGAACACTAAGAAAAAAGGATTTTGGAAACCGGTTGCTTTAGGCTTTGGCGTGGTGTATGTGCTGACCATGGGGCTGGCAACCTGGCTGGTGAAGGAAAAGTTTACGGAGGATTATGACAGAAGATTCCAGGAGGCTGCAAGCTATGTTATGGGCCGGATTTCTGACAAGGAGTTTGCCATGGAGGAGGAAGGCTGGGGTAGTGAGGACAGCCGCAGGCATTTCTATCAGACGGAGGCCAATGACTGTCTGTGGCGCATAGGCAGCGATGAACTTCAGATTTCCGTAGGGTTTTATGACAGGGAGGGGCATCTGCTGGCGCGGACCAGGAATGAGGTGGGCGGAGGCCATGTGGTTTATGAGGGAAGCAAGATACGGGAACTGGTTTCCTACAGGCTGGAAGATTATCTGTCTGCCGGGGAGGTGGAGGAGCTGGCAGGCTATATATGGGAGGAAGCCTGTCTGAGAAGCCCTGAATTTCCGGGAAAATACCGTTTTTCTATCAGAACTTCGCCGGATGAGAAGGGGGAGCTGTGGGAAATCTATGTCCAGGAGATTACCTGGACAGAGGAAAAGGATATGGGGGAGGAGCGGTATGAGGACCCGCTGAGGGGAGGCTATCACTCCATAGAGACCAATGTGATGGTGGACTATGAGACAGGGGAGGAGACCGGGGAACCCAAGGAGTTTTATGAGACAGACAGCAGGATTGTATGGCAGTGGACCAATCCGTCTGTGGATGCCAGAACAGTGAAAAACGGAATTGTTTCCAACACCTATGCCGGGTTGCCTTATCTGAATGCTTATACAGGCTCTCTGAACAGCTGGAAACGGTGGAACAGCAGCCCGTATCTTCAGGATTTTCCGGAATATGAGGAATTTTCCTGGGAAGGGGTGGTGGAGGAGCCGCCTCTTGTGATTGACAGCGACGGGCTCTGGTACAGGGGAAACTATAAGCTGCAGGTGGGGATGATAGGAGACCCCTTCTGCTATATGGTAATCCGCATGGAAAGCCTTCCCTGGCTTGAGGCTGTAAAGTATATGAAGTATGTATATCTGGCAGGACTGGTGATGACTGCTGCATGTATGGTGAAAATCGTCTGGGCTTTCAAAAAGACCTATGAGAAACAGGCGGCTCTGGAGGAGACCAGAAGAGATTTTACCAACGCCATGGCCCATGAGCTGAAAACGCCTCTGGCAGTTATCCGGAATTTTGCGGAGAACCTGATGGAGCATACCATGGAGGAAAAGAGGGAGTATTACCTGACACAGATTATCGGCCAGACAGAGGAGATGGACCGGCTGGTGGAGAAGATGATTGAGGTGTCCAAGCTGGACTCCCAGGAGCTGGTCCTGGGGGAGGAACCGGTGGCTTTGGGGGAAGTGTTTCGAGAACAGGCCGCCAGGTTTGAGCCTATGATTCAGGAGAAGGGGCTTTCTGTGGAGATGGAGACAGAGGAGGATTTCCTGGTAAAGGGGGACAGGGAATATCTGGAAAAGGCGGTCTGGAATCTGCTGTGCAATGCAGTGGATTATAATGTGGCAGGCGGCAGAATTAAGGTAAGGATAGAAAAGGAACGGTGCGTGGTTGAGAATACGGGGAATACTATGACCGGGGAGGACATGGAGCATGCCTTTGACCTGTTTTACAGCGGGGATAAAAGCCGGAACAGAAAGGATAGGCATATGGGAATGGGACTGTTTCTCACCAGGAAGATTCTGGGGCTTCATAATCTGGAGCTGACGCTGGAGAATCTGGAGGACGGGGTTCGGGCGGTGATAAGAAGGCGGTGAAAAAGGCAGTGATAAAAGGCAGTGATAAGAAGGCGGTGATAAAAAAGGCCATGACATGGACTGCGGAAGCTGCAGGACCGGATGCAGCAGGATATATCAGGATATGAGTGAGATGGAACAATGCTGGAAAATTCAGCGGCAGGAAGGGCCTTTGACTTGATGCAAGGGCCTTTTTGTGTTAAGCTTTAAGCAGAGGCATTCTATGTGAAAGAGAAGGGGGAAATCATGAAATCAGCAAGGGTATTTCTGTGGTCTATGTATGTGCATCTGCTTTTCAGCATCGCCGTTCCTGTGGGGATTGTGGTTTCCTGTATCGATGAGGGCTGGAACGGGGTGGGAATCGGTCTGTTTTTGTGTTACCTTCTGGAGGTTTTCGCTGTTCAGATTATAGGCTGGGTCTGTGTGGGTATGGCGGTGGTGACGTATAAAAAGGAACAGTGGGAAAGGTTGTTTCAGGGGTGGACGCTGCTGAAGCTTAGGTCGATTCCGTTTTTTGTCATTAATTTTCTATACAGTGTTGTTGTGTGGTTTATCCTGGTTGGAGGGTCCAGAGGGATTCTGATTCTGTTGGTGCCTATTCCGGTTGTCTATACCTGTACCTTGGTTTTTCAGAGCGGCTGTGTGGGGATTTGTTACATAAAGTATCTGCGGAAGTATTTGGAAGAAGGTAACAGGCCGTCAGGGATTCATTATGTGCTGCAGCTTTTGGCTGTGGCAGATGTTGTCAGTACGGTGGTGATACGGAAGAGGTATCATGGGGACGGCATAAAATATTTGGAGGGGGGATAATCGGTGAAACGTTGGTTTTGCCCCGTTTGGGGCAGAACCTTATGGGGCAGGAGGCGGATAAAGCCAGCTTAAGAAAATGTGCTTGTGTTTTTCGTAAAGATTTGTTATAGTAGTTCTATGAATCGGGAAGTTCTTTTCCCAAAATTCTATATGTTCGGTCACTGCAGGT
>CAJUEJ010000034.1:0-30313 GCA_910585435.1 uncultured Hungatella sp.
CAGTCCGCCAGATAGACCACATCATCAGGCGTCCGAAAGCCCACCATATCAAAGAAGTGTCCTGGCAGAGGGATGATCTCAAAGCCTTCCGGCAGACATTCCTTCGTCAACTCCTGGGCGTCGCTCTCCTGCGCCATGAGAAATTTGTGCCGCAGCTCCTTACACGGATAGCCGCCATACAAAAAGGACGGTTCCAGAACAGGGTAGCGGGTAAAGGCACAGTCAATCCCCGGCGCGTAGATTTTACACCCGGTCTGGCCCTGCAAATACCTGTTGCCGCCGATGTGATCAGCGTTGGAGTGGGTGTTGTAGATGGCGGTAAGGTGCCAGCTGTTGGCGTCCAAAAGCTGACGGACTTTGCGTCCCGCGTCCTTATCGTTGCCGCTGTCAATCAGGCAAACATCCTGCCCGTTCAGCCGTACCAGCCCCATCTTCGCTGGACTTTGGATGTAATAGCTCCGCTCTGAAACCTGGATAAGTTCGTACATAATCAGTGTCCTCCTTCATGGCGTGGATAGAATATGGTGTTGCAGACCTGGCATCTGTCCCACGAAGGGCAAAGATGTGTTCCTCTGCACCCGCATCGTGCTTGTCCGGGGAATGGCAGCACTGTAGGACCAAACGCTAAGGAGTGCTTGAGCTGTACCCGCATCGTGCTTGTCCAAGGAATAGCGGCACTCCAGGTCAAACTCAATGCAGAATGTCTCCGCGCTCCGCACCGGAGCATAGGTTCTATCTATACTCACTCCGTATGCTTATATGGCTTTAAAATTTATTGTAGCATACAAATCGAACGGGTGGAAGGCTGAATGAAAAGTTTCTTTTCAAGTTTCTTTCCGGGAATTGAATTACAGCTGAACTTATGCTATAATCCAGACGATAAATTCTCTTGGGAAAAGGTGTTCTAATGAACGAATACATAACAAATCGGGTACATGATTTGTACTGGAAGAAAGATATAAATTGTGCAAGGACAGCACTCGTCTGTTTGAGCGAACTATTTGAAATTACCATTGAGCCGCAAACAATTTGGTCTGCAGTTGGACTGCATGGCGCAGGCGGATATAGGGCGCAATGTGGTTTGGTGGAAGGTTCGCTTATGTTCATAGGGATTTATCTTCACGAGCTGGGAAAGTCAGAAGATGAAACCGTATCTGCCTGTTACAATTTTGCGTCTGCCTTTGAAAAAACATTTGGATCCTTAAGATGCCTTGAACTGCGTCCTTCCGGTTTTTCAGAAAATGATCCGCCTCATCTATGTGAAAATCTGACTTGTAGTGGAATTGATTTTACATACCAGTATATTTTAAGGATTACGAAACAGTACAAGTAATACCTGGAAAAACCTTTTCTCCGCTTAAGTCAACTACTCCTGTCATACCATCAACTATAAATTTGCGTAGTTCTTTCGCATATCTGTTTCGAAAAATACTAAAAGGAATCAGGTAAATCATCTTTCCATCCGATTTTAATGCTTTTATACTTGCCTCTATAAAAGCATAACAATAATCAAACCTTCCTTTTTTACACACTTCATAATGTTCCTTGAGATATACTCTCTCTTCCTCTGTCATATCATGATATGTTATATAAGGAGGATTTCCAACAATAAATGATGCTTTGATTTCACTTACGTTATAGGTCAAAAAATCCTGATTCATTATATTCCACCGTACATTCTCTATTCCGCTGGAACTACAGATTTTGTCTAGAGATTCAATACATTTTGTCCTTTGTCCCTGATTAATTTCAAAACCTATGATATCTTGGGACAGCCTTTCTGCAATATGTTCATCAGATAAACCCTGTATCTTTGCATCTTTAATATATCTATTAACTATCGGCACAAGTATATTTCCCTGACCACACGAATTTTCCAGAATAGTTTTACCTACCAGATTTTTAACATATCCTATTCGATCCAACATCTCTTCCACATATTCGTAAGGGGTGGAAATCTGATCATTCCTATTCTTTTTCGCCATAAGCCAAACTACCTTTCTGTATACTTCAATCGCAAATTGTTCTCACTTAATCACATTCATAATATTAAAAACTATAATTGAGTCACAACACCTGCCAATATATTTTCCTGAAGATTAACTTTTTTCATTATATGCAATTTATACGCAAAAAGCAATACATGAATAGAAATGGGGCAAAATCCAGCCAGCCACATACTGTTTTACAGATTTTGCCCCATTTCATGACATGCCGTCTCATCTTATCCTTACCCCGCGCACTCCATCCCCACCCGCAATTTCTCCACCGCCTTTTTCTCAATCCTTGACACATAAGACCGTGAAATCCCCATAACCTGGGCAATTTCTCTCTGTGTATATTCCTTTCCTCCAAACAGCCCGTACCGCATCTGCACCACGGTCTGTTCATTGGGCCTTAGGCATTTTCTGAATACCTCATACAGTTCCTTCACATCCTGGTCAAGAATCAGTTCATCCAGGGTATTTCTGTTTTCCGCTTCCACCACATCCACCAGGCTGACTGTCTCTCCGTCCTTATCCACTCCGATAGGTTCATAGAGGGACACCTCCCTGGAATACTTTTTGTGGGCTCTGAGAAGCATCAGTATTTCGTTCTCCACGCACTTTGCCGCATATGTGGCCAGGCGGGAGCCTCTGTCCACGTTAAATGTATTTACTGCTTTGATAAGCCCGATTGTCCCTACAGAAAGCAGATCCTCAGTTTCATAATCCGTATATTGATATTTTTTTGCCACATGGGCAACCAGACGCATATTATGTTCGATCAATGCCATTTTGGCTTCCTGGTCGCCCTCTTTTAAGCGTTCCAGGCATTCCCGCTCCTCACGGGCCGTCAGAGGTTTGAGAAAGGTTTTCAAAGAAAGCCACCTAAAAGCTAAACTTAATTAAAGTTTATGCTTCGGTGGCTTTCAAAGTGCTTTTACACCTTTCTATGCAGCTTATACTATTTTCGTATCAACAATTCCTCCGATGAGGACAGCGTAAGCGTAAACCGGGACGGCATAAAACATCAGTGATGGAACAGCCTGATTCCTGTAAAGGCCATAGCCATATGATATTTGTCACAGGTCTCGATCACCTGATCATCCCTTACAGAGCCGCCTGGCTCGGCAATATACTCCACCCCGCTCTTATACGCTCTCTCAATATTGTCCCCAAACGGGAAAAATGCGTCAGATCCAAGGGAAACTCCCTTCATCTGATCCAGCCATGCTCTCTTTTCTTCCCTGGTAAATACAGGCGGCTTCACCTTAAAGGTTTTCTCCCACACGCCCTCTGCCAGCACATCCATATATTCCTCGCCGATGTACACGTCAATGGCATTGTCCCTGTCCGCTCTCTTTATGTTGTCCACAAACTGGAGGGACAGCACCTGAGGCGCCTGACGCAGAAACCAGTTGTCCGCCTTGTTTCCTGCAAGCCTGGTACAGTGAACCCTGGACTGCTGCCCGGCGCCGATGCCGATAGCCTGTCCGTCCTTTGCATAGCACACAGAATTGGACTGGGTATATTTTAAAGTAATAAGGGAAATCAGCAGATCCCTCTTAGCCCCCTCAGGAATCTCCTTGTTCTTGGTGACCACATTGGCCAGAAGCGCTTCATTTATATCCAGCTCATTTCTTCCCTGCTCAAACACGATGCCAAAAACCTCCTTGTGTTCCAGAGTTTCCGGAACATAGGACTCATCCATCTGGATCACACAGTAATTGCCGTTTTTCTTCCCCTTCAAAATCTCCAGGGCCTCCGGCTCATACCCAGGGGCGATGACTCCGTCTGACACTTCCCGCTTAATAATCCTGGCCGTATCCACATCACACACATCTGACAGAGCAATAAAATCGCCGAAAGAAGACATTCTGTCTGCTCCCCTGGCCCTGGCATAGGCACAGGCCAGTGGAGACAGTTCACCCATATCCTCCACCCAGTAAATCTTCGCCAGGGTCTCATCCAGAGGAAGCCCCACTGCCGCCCCTGCCGGAGACACATGTTTAAATGACGCTGCTGCCGGAAGCCCTGTGGCCGCCTTCAGCTCTCTCACCAGCTGCCACCCGTTAAAAGCATCCAGAAAATTAATGTACCCCGGCCTGCCGCTAAGTACGGTGATAGGCAGCTCCTTCCCCTCATTCATAAATATCTTAGACGGCTTCTGATTCGGATTACATCCGTACTTTAATTCCAGTTCCTTCATATTTTTCCTCCGTTTCATACCATGAGCGGTCTCGGAAACTCTCTGCGCCCGGATTTGTGAGATGATTTTTGTCATACTCCCCGGCGCTTCCGGGGAAAACTCAGCCCCAAATCCAGGTGTAAGGGAGTTTCCGGGAGTGCTCACCATATATTCTCAAAAAATTCCTTATCTGTCTTTATAAGCGACCCAAAGCTTTTAAGCCATGTCACCCTTACTTCTGGTTCTTGTTCACAATCCTGGTCTCATATGTTCCCCCGGCAATATCAATATACCGCACAAACAGAGACACCTTGTTCTCCTCATTCAGATTTGTCCACAGCATCTTCGTAAACTCCTCTATGGAATCCAAAATCCCCACCAGCTTAGGCTCCCCTTCAAAGCTTGGCAGTGGATTCCCGTCCCCCATATATGTATGGATAAAATGCCCCTCTCCCGCCTCCGGATTCTCATAGGCAAAAGTAAAACGATTGCAGGCCCTGGGACTTCCATTATTGCTCTTTAAAATGGACATGGCATAATTGTACTTTCCGTTCTCAATGTGCATAATGCCGGAAATCCTGGGGGTATAGTTAGGCCCGTCCGGCTCAAACTCCCTGGCCCGCAGCGTCTGCTCAAAGGTCAGCTGCCTGTCCATCCCCTCATAGATCGTATCCGTCTGATCCCCATTGGTCACAATGGTCTTATTCCCCAAAACCCTGACAGGCGCATAGATCACCAGGCTGGGATCCGTAAGCTTTGCCGGGTCAAAGGCCTGGGTCCGTATCCCCTCTCCTTCCTCCACAAACACCCGGTTCCTGCTGTTCTCGCTTCTCCCCATAATAAAATAGGCTGTCACCGCCTTCTTCCCGTCCGGTGTCCTGCCGATGACAATCCCTCTCCCAGGGTAAGTATTCCCCCTAAGCTCTTCTCCCAAATCCAGCATTCTCATACTAACTCCTTTCTTCTCGGCGCATATTTTGCATCCCAACACAAAAACCGTCCGGGCACCGTTCTCTCCGGCACCCAGGCGGTCACCATCCCTGAATTCTTATAAAGAAATAATAACATCCTTCCTGGCATTCTCAGGAAGCTCGTCTGCATCCATGGAAACACTTAAGACAAAGGTCACATGGAACTTGTTCCCAATGGTCTCCAGCTCTGCAATCGTCTCGGAAATATCCTGTCCCTCCAGGCAGGCCAGCTTCAAAAAGCTGTCCAAAAACATAACCTCCAGGTCGTGATCCTGTGAAATAATCCCGCAAACAAATCCAATAAACCCTGAACTATCGGTAATATCAAATCCCTTCACATTAATGAGACGAATCTTATTATTCAGCTCATACATATGCTTGGAACTTTTATCCAGATATACGATGGACCCCTCAGCTTCTTTGATCACTGCATTTGCTTTGTCCAACAGATGTTTTGTTTTTCCTTTTCCCTTTTTTCCTGCTATAATCTGCACCATAATAACATGCCCTCCTTGAGTTTATTGGTTTTGTATGAAAAGTCCATTCGTTTTTCTTTAATTATAGTATAAATAAATAGAAAAGGCAATCACTAATCGACAATTTTAGTAATTATCTTTGTCATATTATCATATAGGCCCGGTCTGCTGGGAGCTTTTAACACAACAGAAATATACTCCTTGTTCTCCTGATCCCTGGAAGCCATGATAAGGCAGTACCCTGCCGCCTGGGTGGTCCCGGTCTTTCCGGAAAAGACAACCAGCCCCTCCGGAGTCTCCCTCTGCCCAACCATATACCAGTTGCCGCCCTCCCAGGTCTTTGTCATCTGGCTGCCGGCCCCGTCCACATAGTTTGCCGTATAGGCCGTGGCCCTGGTAACATCCCGGAACTTCTGATACTTCAGCGCCTCATTAAAAATCAGATACAGATCATAAGCCGTGGTATAGTGATTCTCGTCCGTCAGCCCATGGGGATTCATAAAATGAGTCCCTGTCGCCCCAAGCTTTTGTGCCTCCTCATTCATCATATCGGCAAAAGCCTCTATGCTTCCCGCCATGTGAATGGCAATGGCGGATCCCGCATCATTGCCGGAAGGCAGCATCAGTCCATACAAAAGCTGCTCCAATGTAAACGTATCTCCCGGCTTTAATCCTGCCAGGGTAGCTCCTGCCTCTGTAATCATGGCTTCTTCCGTCACTGTAACAGAATCTGACAGATTCCCGTATTTCACTGCCAGAAGAAGTGTCATAACCTTTGTGATACTGGCCGGATACAGCTGCTCAAAAGCATTCTTGCTGTACAGGACCTGCTGTCCGGATATATCGAAAAGCGCCGCCGCCTCTGAGGTGGTATCCGCAGGGTTAAACTCCCCTTCATCGTTTACCACACACAAATCAGACGCAAACAGCGCCTCATGCTCTCTCTCAGCCTCCTCCGCTTCTATGGGAAACTCTCGTTCCTCAAAAGAATAGGGGTGTTCCAGCTTGGCTGCCCTTCCGCTGCAGCCACACAGGAACATGCCTGCAGTCAGGCAGCAAATCATCTTTATTCCTTTTATTTGTACATTTCGCGCCATTCCAAATCTCCCCGTTCCATGGCTTTCACCAGCAATTCTGCCGTAGCCAGGTTGGTGGCAACGGGTATATTATGCACATCGCAAACCCGGATGATACTGCTTCCATCCGGCTCTGTCCTCTTTGGAGAAACCGGTTCCCTTAAAAAAATCACAAGGTCCAGCTGATCCTGCTCAATATCCGTGCACATCTGCTGTTCTCCCCCCAGATGGCCGGATAAATATTTGTGAATATTTAAATTTGTAACTTCTTCTATTAACCTTCCTGTTGTACCTGTGGCATAAAGTGAATTCTTGCTGAGGATTCCCCGGTAAGCGATACAAAAGTTCTGCATCAGCTTCTTTTTAGAATCGTGAGCAATTAAACCAACGTTCATTCGTCTTCCCCCTTCATTAGTTGTTGTTTTTACGTTGTAGTCCTACATTTAATACCACTCCCATGCCGAGATAAATACTCAGCAAGGAACTGACGCCATAACTGACAAAAGGCAGCGGCAGGCCTGTGTTGGGAAAAATAGCCGTCGCAACAGCTACGTTGGCAAAGCTCTGAAATGCCAGAAGCGTTCCCATTCCAACACAGATAAGCTTTCCTGCCAAATCCTTTGCCCGGTAAGCCATCATCAAACATTCATATATCAAAAGAAGAAACAGCGCCAGTACCACCATAGAACCTACAAACCCCATCTCCTCTCCGATTATGGCAAATATAAAATCAGTCTGCTCCTCCGAAAGAAAATTCCCGTTCTTTACGGAAGCGATCTGCGTATTATTTAATCCTTTTCCCCATAGCTGGCCGGAGCCAATGGCCATAATCGAATTTTCCTGCTGCCAGTATGCTTCCGCATACTTCTGAGGATTGATCCAGGCCAGAATCCTGGTAGCCTGATATCCTCTGAGAAAATGAATCATCTCAAACTGAAGCAGATAGATGAACAGCGCCACACCGGGAACCACCACTGCCAGGACTCCCAGGATCCACTTGTAGCTGACTCCTGAGCAGAAAACAACTGAAGCGATGATCACAGTGGTTACCAGGGTTGTGGACAGATTAGGCTGTTCAAGAATCATAACCGCCGGAACCGCGAACAAAAGCGCTGCAAATCCCAGCACGGAAACTTTGTTAATCTTTTCCTGATATTTATTAAAATACCAGGAAAAGAATAAGATTAAACCGATCTTTACAAACTCTGCAGGCTGAATCTGCCCGATAACCGGCAGCACCAGCCAGCGTGTGGCATTGTTGCGTCTGATTCCCATAAAAAGCACTGCGGCCAGAAGTCCCAGACACCCTCCGTAAATTGCAAGGCTCATGGAAAGCAGCCTGCTGTAGTCAATCAGAGATAAGCCTACAGCCAGGGCCAGTCCCACACAGATTCCCATAATCTGCTTGTTGATCATGGAACTGTCCTGGTTGGTAGCGCTTCCGATTGCCAGCACACCAATCCCGCTTAACATAAGCATATAAAGCAATATACGAAAATTATAGTTCCGAAAACTGTAATCAAAAAAACTCATCAAAGCATCCCCTTGTATATCAGGCTGTGTATTGGTATGTATGCATAAAGGGCTGGTATCGTATCTTCAGAGCCGCAAAAGGAAGTCTTTCGGATTCCCACCTCCATTTTCCCTGGTTCTACTTCTAAGTACCTTGATATGACACGGCATATATCACTCTTAAGCATCTCTAAAAGTTCCGGAGAACATCCCGTCTTGTCCACCACCAGAAGAAGCTTCAGGCGTTTCCTGGCCACCTCTCCTGACCGCCTCTTTCGCAAGCCAAGAATCCGGTCCATGGCATCCCTCCTATGCCCGTTTCAAAAAACCGGTCAGCTTGGAAAACAGGTTCCGGGTTACATTGGGTATGAGAAGGGGGATATCCTCTCCTAAAAGCCGCTTGCAGATATCCATGTAAGCCTGTCCGGCCGGAGTATCCATCCCTGCCAGCGGCTCTCCCTGATTGGTGGAAATCACAATGGATTCATCATCAGGAATAGCTCCCAAAAGTGGCACCGCCAGAATGTCCACCACATCGTCCACAGACATCATATCGCCTTTTCTCACCATATCCAGACGGACACGGTTGATAATCAGATGGATCCCCGCCATATCCTGATTCTCCAAAAGCCCGATGATGCGGTCCGCATCCCGGATGGCAGATACCTCAGGCGTTGTCACCACCACAGCCCTGTCGGCGCCGGCGATGGCATTTTTAAATCCCTGTTCGATTCCTGCCGGACAATCCAGCAGAATGTAGTCAAAATCGTCTCGTAAATCTTCAATCAGCTTTATCATCTGTTCGGGATTCACTGCTGTCTTATCCCTGGTCTGGGCCGAGGGAAGCAAGTACAGATTGGGATATCTTTTGTCTCTTATCAGGGCCTGCTTCATTCTGCAGTTTCCTTCCACCACATCCACAAGATTGTAGACGATCCGGTTCTCCAGACCCATGACTACGTCTAAGTTCCGAAGGCCAATATCCGTATCGATCATGACCACCCGTTTTCCCAACATAGCCAGGCCGGTTCCAAGATTGGCAGAAGTTGTGGTTTTACCCACCCCGCCTTTTCCGGAGGTAATAACAATGACTTCACTCATGTCTTTGTTCCTCCTACAATATATTCCTGGTAACAGCATACATGAATTTGCTGTCACAATCCCTAACAGTACTATTGTACCTTATATTTCACAATATTTCCAGTGTTAATTAAATTTTAATAAATCAAAAAAGCCCTTTTTCATGGTTTTTATACTCATAGCCCCGTTTTCGACAGAAACCGTCATAGGGCCCTTTCCCAGGCGCTTTCCCTTCTGGGAAAACTGGCTGACCACATCCCCGATTTTCAGCTGGACAGGCGCCAGTTCCAGGGCCACAATCACCATGTCTTCATTGCCCGCCGCCCCGGCTGTCACCGTACCACAGAGATTGCCAAGCACCACCACATTGCCCCTGGCAGTTACCTTGGCGCCTTTCTCCACATCTCCGATGACCACAATGCTGGTCTCTGACTCCAGCTGCTCGCCGGCCCTTAGAGTTCCCCTAAAGAACTGGCCTGTGGTGGCAGACAGCTCCAAAAGCTTCTCATTCAGAGCCTTTTCACACCGCTTGATCCGGTTGGCATCCTGATCCACCAGGCACAGAATCTCCACCTGGGAATTCTGTGTAATCACATTGACAACAGCAAATTCCTGTTCGGGAGTCAGGGGCCTTCCGGCCAATGTCAGTGTCATCTGTGCGGAGCCCCAGAATTTGGTACTCTCCTCAAATTTTGTGGCAATATCCAAAAGAAGCTTTTCAAATGGAACCTCCGGGTCTAAAATAACGGTCATCCCGTATTTATTTCCCTTGATTACCACAGTACTCTTCATCACATCTCACCCCTTTTTCTTTATAACTCCCGCCGCCGATCAGGCGGCATATATTCAGATATGCCTTAATCTCCAATCACTACATTTGATGCCTGAAGGGCACCGGTATTTAAAATATAATCCAGATCCGTATATCCATAGTACAGCCGGTATACATTCTTTGCAACCATGGCAGCATTGGCAGAGGTATATCCGTAAGGGATATTGACTGTCACGCTGATCTCCGGGCGGGAATAAGGGCCGTAGGAGATAAACCACGCGTGGTTAGCCCTGGTGTTCTCCTGGGCGGTACCTGTCTTTCCTGCGATCTCCACCTCCAGATCCCTGAATATGGATGAGTTGGTAACCACCTGGCGCATGCCTGTCTGGACCGCGTCCCATGTCTCTTCCTTGATATCCACATGATTGGATATCTCCGGCATGCTGTCATCGATCACCGTGCCGTCGGATGACGTGATCTTGTCAATCAGGCTCAGCTCAAACACATTTCCCCGGTTAGCCAGAGCCGTGACATACCTGGACATCTGGACATTGGTATAGGAGTTGGTTCCCTGCCCCATAGCCGAACGCTCCGGATCCTCCGTAGACAAGGTAGGCTGATTTTCCGAAATCTCTATGCCGGACGGGTGATCCAGGCCGAACATGGTAGCATATTCCCGGATGGTCTCCAGGCCTCTCTCCGTGTTATAGACACCGTTTTCGTCTGTAGACAGGCGGTGGGCCAGCTCCGCAAACACATAGTTGCAGGAATTCTGGATTCCTCCCACCACATTCAGCTTCCCATGCTTTCCCGGGTAGATCCAGCAGCGGATAGGAAGGGAAATCTCCTCATAGATACCGGTGGAATCTATCTCATCCGTTGTGGTGATAACCCCCTCCTCCAGAGCCGCCACCGCCGTAATAGGCTTAAAGGTAGATCCGGGAGCCTTCAGAACCTGGGTTGCATTGTTGTAGAGAGGCAGCGACATGTCATTATTTAATTTGCTGTAATACGCCGCATCCACAGTCCCGGAAAGCAGGTTGTTGTCATAGCTGGGATATGTCACCAGTGCTTTCACCTTTCCTGTATTGATATCTGTTACCGTACACCCTGCCGTACAGGGGTCCAAAGCCAGCTGAGCCGGTGTAATGGCAATTTTGGAGATCTGCTCCAGCAGGAAGGTGTAGGCATACTCATTGCCGTTGGCCGCAAGAAGCGCCACCTGATCCCCGTCATAGTCCAGAACCCCCTGAGAATAGAGGGCCAGGCACAGTTCCCTGCCTGTGACCACATCCTGATCCACCAGATACCGGTAAATTCTCTTGGTAAACTTTGTATCTTCCCTTAATTCTTCTATGATAAAGTCCACGATGGCCTGAAAGCTGTCGTCCGCGTTGGAATACCGGCTGGAAATCTCCAGCTTGGTGGTATCCACCCAGTTGCCGGCGATTCCGCTGTAGAGATAGTCCCGGAGGCTGATGGTCTCGTCCCTCCAGCCCTGGGCCTCGCTGCTTTCCTTGTCAATCTTGTCCCTCTGAATGATCCCCACCGTCTCATCCGACAGAAACGTGTAGATATAATACATATAGGAATTCATGTCTTCCGGAAGCTGGGACATGGCAGGAGCCGCCGGATCGAAAAGCTGGCGCCTTATCTCCTCCAGGATCCGCTCCCTCTCCCCTAAGAATTTCTGATAAATCTGTTTCTCAATATCTCCTGCCTCGTCTTCCTCCATATGCTTTAGAGAGAGTACATTATTATTAATTAACTGGTAATAGGCATCCTTAATGGGAATCTTTTTCTTGCTGGAGTCCCGGTTTTCCTGCTCTGTTACGTCCCTGTTAACCAGACGCCCTACCAGAATACCTGCCAGCTGCTGCTCCAGCAGATGATAGATGCCGATCTGCAGATCCGAGTCGATGGTCATGTAGATATCATTGCCGGCCACCGGCTCTGTCCCGTTCTCATCCTCCATCAGGATCCTGCCTTTAATATCCACATACAGATTGCGCACTCCCTTTTTTCCCTGAAGCTCCTGCTCCATGGAGGCCTCTATGCCGATTCTTCCTACGATATCGCTGGCATCATAGCTTTCGTCAATTTTTTTCAGATCCTCCAGCTGGTCTGACTGCACCTTTCCCGTATATCCGATAATAGGAGCAAAATAGACACTGTCATTGTAGACCCGGACTGTAGACTCTTCAATGCCCACCCCCTGTAAATCCGCCAGATTCTCCTGGATTTCTGTCACCGTATTCTCAGAAATATTGGAGGAAACCGTAGTACTCTCGTATTTCTGGTACTCAGTTGTGGACATGGTATACCGGATTGTGGCAATCTGCAAAGCCTCCTCATCCGACAGAATCAAAGGGTTCCCCTTGTCATCCTTTAACATGTCCAGGGCGTATCTTTTCTCCCCCCGCAGCTGGTCAAATACCTCCGCCGCTGTCACGTTAGAAGGATATTTTCCCTTCTCATCATCCAGAAGATCCACGGAAGTCAGACCATAAAAATCCCTTAAAAAACGTTTTCTTGCTGCCTCTGACGAAGTGGTATACACAAGATCCCCGTTCTCATCCATACCGATCTCCAGCTTTCCTTCCACTGCCTCCCCGTGCTTGTCCAAAATCTTAATCAGCTTATAAAGCATCAGATTCCTGCTTTGATTGTTGCGATATGCGCCTGTATCCTGAATGGTCACCGAGTAGGCCAGCTGATTGTAAGCCAGTATTTTGCCGTTGCAGTCATAGATATTGCCTCTGGTACCAGGCGTGTAAACGGTTTTCTGAATTTTGGAAACATAAGTGGTTAAATAATGTTCGCCGTTTACGATCTGCATATCAAACAGCTTGGCCACCAGAACCCCGAACATAGCTGTAAAGATTATGGCCAGGGCAAAAATCCTGGATCCGATTACCCTCCCTAAAAATTCTTTCACAATCTCTAAAATATCTCTAAACAATGGTTGTATCTCTCCTACTCTCAAACTCCTTTAATTTGCGGTTGATAAACAGAATCAGCCGGTAAAGAAGAAGTGTGGTAACAACAGTGAAAATAATCTCCGGAATCATCAAATGCCGGAAAAAATAAAGGAAATTTAATCTCCCCCGGATTAAAAAGCGGAATACATAGATATACATGTTGTACGCCAGCTCATTTAATACACTTAAAATAAGAGGAAGGGTTATATAATCTTCGTAATAGTACTGTGTACATATCCCGTTAATATACCCTACATAGATATAAAACAAGGTATAGAATCCGAAAGGGCCACTGTAAAACAAATCCAGCAAAAGCCCGGCCAGCACCCCATACCACATCCCTGCCCTCTGCCCTTCGATAAAACCGAAGGAAAAGGTAAGAATCAAAAGCAGGTTGGGGGAGGCAGACAAAAAAGGGATCAGAGGAAACACACAGTTTTGTATGGTAAATGCAATGATAATCAATCCAAGGTTAATCACCGCACGTTTAAATTTCATGCTTATGCTCATGCTGTTCTTCCCTTCGTCTCCTTACGTCAATCGTCAGATGAATTCCCGTCTTCTTTTACTTCCGTGATGATCAGCACCTCCTGAAGATTGTGGAACTGGGCCGCAGGAATCAGATAGCCGGAGCTTGTCAGCTGGTTGTTGTCAAGGGTAATATCCGTGGCATAGCCTATAAGGATCCCCGGCAGAAACTTGGAGCTGATATTGGAGGTGACAATCCGATCCCCGTCTTTTACGTCAGCCCCCTTCTGAATATTGGAAATCCGAAGGCGGCCCTCCACATATAAAGTCAGATCCCCTCCCACGATGCAGGTATCCCCTGATTGAATAGCCATGGCCCCTACCCGGCTGGAATCATCGATGATAGAGCGGATCGTGGCATAATGGGCCCCCACATCTGTGACGATTCCCACCAGGCCGCCGCCTGCCATCACATTGTTGCCTACAGAGACCCCGTCAGCAGAGCCTTTGTCCACCCTGAATACCTGAAACCAGTCTCCGGAATCATTGGCAATCACCCTGGCTGCTGTCTTCTCATACTGCATATATTCCTGATCCAGCTCATACAGCTCTCTTAACCGCTGCAATTCAAACTGCTCCGCTGACAGACGGTTATTCTCCTCTGTCAGACGGTCAATCTCCTCCTTAAGCCTTCTGTTTTCATCCAATGCCGTCTTTAATTTGGTATAATCAGCCAGCTCATCATAGATCATGACCCCCACCTTGTTTACCCCGGTCTGAATAGGGATCAGCACATATCCCACCCCGGTTCTGAGAGGAGTCAGCCAGCCATCAGAAAAAGAGGTAACCCCGATTAATACAACACAAAAAATGGTAAGAATTACCAGTACATAACGATTATATTTCGATCCCATCTATAACATTCCTTCTTTTTTAAAACTGCTGTAAGAATTATCCCCGATCACCACGTGATCCAACAGCTGAATCCCGATAAGAGAGCCGGCCTCCTTGACCCGTTTTGTCAGCAGACAATCCTCCCTGCTGGGAGTCGGATCCCCACTTGGATGGTTGTGAGCCAGGATAACTCCTACGGCACGGTGTTTTAAAGCCTCCACAAATATTTCCCTGGGCGACGCGATGGATGCATTCACAGTTCCCTTGGAAATCATAACATCTTTTATCAGTCCCTGCTTAGTATCCAGAAACATGGCAAAAAGCTGTTCCTGCTCCATATGGCGCATATCTTCCATATAATACTGCGCCACCGCCTCAGGATTCTGGAAACAGGCTATCTCAGATACGGCAAAACGCTTGCTGATACGCCGGGACAGCTCCCCGATGCACAAAAGCTGGATTCCCTTCACAGTCCCGATACCGTTAATGCTTGTAAGCTCCTGAAGAGACAGATGGCACAAGCCCAATATCCCGTCTCGTGGATAACCTAACGTCAAAATCTGCCTGGCTGTCTCCAAAGAGTTGTACTGCCTGCTGCCAGTTCGGATAATAATAGACAGCAATTCCTCATCACTTAAATTTTCCGGCCCTGTCCTGACACACTTCTCATACGGGCGGTCATTTACAGGGATATCTTTCATAGTTTTTCGCTCCATGGCTCCTCCTTGCATAACTCTCCAAGTGACACAAAGGGGATGGAAATACTTTCCTTTTAGTTTAGCACAACTGGGGGATTGTGTATACTGATTTTATAAAACTATAATAATTTTGTGGATGGGGGCAGGGGCGGTTGGGGGGCAGTATGGTTTGCTTAGATTTGGTAGGGGCTTTCTTTAAGGGCTTTCTTAAAGGTCCGCTCCGGGGAGAGGGTATACTGTCTTCAGACGCGCTCTCGCTCAGGTTTCCACGTAGCGGTACTAAGGTTGTAAAAGACACAACCTAAGTACCGACGTGAAAAATGGTCTTCAGACAGTATACCCTCTCCCCGAAGCTACTTTATCGGCAAGCTGATGTACGCAGTTTGGGGTACTTTACTGACGAAAATATACGCCCCTGCGGGGGGTAGGGTATTGAAGCAGGCTGAATGTTTTCGTGGTTAAGCTACTTACTGGTTGGCTTACATGTCCCTGTGTTTTGGATTTCCTGCTGGTCTGTTACATGTCCCCTATGATTTTGATTACTTCCTGGCCGAGGGGCCATCCCCGCTTTTATACTTTGGCATAGAGGCAGCCAGCTCCGGAAAGAGTTTTCATCAGCTTGCATTTGCAGGAGACTTAGAAACTCTTAGCTTCCGGGAATCTGCGTTAGGGGCAAAAATCCGCATGTCTGAGCGAAGCGAGTTCGGATTTTTGTCCCTGCTTTTAGCAGATTTACGGAAGGTTAGAGTTTCTGGCTCCGAAACCCGCAAGCTGAGGGAAACTCTTTCCGGAGCGTCCCCCTCGGTTCCCCCTCTCTACAGCGTCACGATCTTCTCCTCCATCAACTTCTGCAGCGACATAAGAATCCCCAATTTCGCATGATACCAAGTCAAACCTCCCTGGAAGTAAGCAGCGTACGGCGGCTTCAAAGGCCCGTCGGCACTCAGTTCAATGGAAGACCCCTGCACAAAAGCCCCAGCCGCCATAATAACCGGCGCGTCATACCCTGGCATATCCCACGGCTCCGGGCTGACAAAGCTGTCCACAGGAGCTGCCGCCTGAATCCCCTGGCAGAAGGCGATAAGTGCTTCCGGCTTTCCAAAAGAAACCGCCTGTATAATGTCATGCCTCTCCTCCCTGCTGTCAGGCACCACAAAAAATCCCAGCCTCTCATACACATTGGCGGCAAAAATCGCCCCCTTTAAAGCCCCTGCCACCACAGTAGGCGCCAGAAACAATCCCTGGAAAAGAGACTGGTTAAGTCCCAGGCTTGCCCCCACTTCCTTCCCCAGGCCCGGGGCGCTTAAGCGGTAAGACGCCCTATCCACACAGTCCTTTCTCCCTGCAATATACCCTCCTATAGGAGCCAGGCCGCCGCCCGGATTCTTGATAAGAGACCCTACCGTCATATCCGCTCCCACATCCGACGGCTCTATGGTCTCTACAAATTCGCCGTAGCAGTTATCTACCATACAGATAACATCCGGTTTTATGTTTTTAACGAAAGCTATCAGCTCTCCAATCTGCTTCACAGAAAATGTAGGCCTGGTATCATACCCTTTCGAGCGCTGGATCGTCACCAGCTTTGTCTTCTGGCTGATGGCCTTTCGTATATTTTCGTAGTCAAAGGTTCCGTCAGGGAGAAGATCCACCTGCCGGTAGATAACACCGTACTCCTTCAGGGATCCGACAGAATCCCGAATCCCTATGACCTCCTCCAGGGTATCATAGGGCTTTCCCGCCGGGGACAAAAGCTCATCTCCCGGCCGCAGATTTCCTGATAAGGCTATGTGGAGGGCATGGGTTCCGCTGATAAGCTGGGGGCGCACCAGGGCACTTTCACTGTGGAATACGCTGGCATACACCTGCTCCAGCGTATCCCTTCCCAGGTCGTTGTACCCGTAGCCTGTGGTGGCTGCAAAATGTATATCGCTGACCCTATTCTCCTGCATGGCCTTCAATACCTTCATCTGATTGTATTCCGCCCGGGCATCAATGGCCTCAAAACGTTCTTTTAAAGATGTCTCTATCTTTTTTCCAAAGTTAAATACCTGGGGGCTGATTCCCAGGCACTGATACATATTTTCCAATTCAATCATGACTTTATCTCCTGCCTTCCCTTGGCATATACACTCCCGATCCATAAATGCCTGCCGCCTATTTTAGCATGGGAACATGTCTCTGTAAAGCTTCAATTCTGAAAGGATATGATCAAGCACTTTCTCCCGGCTGCCTCCCAGCTCCCACAGATTCAGCCATCTCACATCTTTTTCCCTCTTAAACCAGGTGATCTGCCTTTTGGCAAAATGCCTTGTGTCTCGTTTTATCGTGTAGACAGCCTCCGAAAGGCTGCACTGCCCGTCCAGGTAATCCAGGATTTCCTTGTATCCGAGCCCCTGCATGGACACCATATCCCGGGTGCAGCCCATGGCCGCCAGCCTTTTTACTTCCTCCACCAGGCCGTCATCAAGCATCTGATCCACCCGTTTATCGATCCGCTCATACAAAGCCTGCCTTTCCATATTTAAAACGTAGTAAAACAGATCATAAGGCGTTTTTTTCTGCCTCTCGGCCTGGTTGTGTTCTGAGATTTTTGTCCCTGTCTGCCTGTAAAACTCAATGGCGCGGACAACTCTTTTTATGTTGTTGGCATGGATCTGTTCTGCAGAGACAGGATCCACTTCCTTTAGCATCTGGTGAAGGTATTCTGCTCCTTTTTCTTTGGCTGTCTGCTCCAGCTCTCTGCGCACAGCAGGATCGTCCTTATTTTCCGTAAAATCAATGTCATAGGCCAGCGCCTGAATATAAAATCCGGTGCCTCCTGCCACAATGGGTATGCGGCCGCGCCCATAGATTTCTTTTATGGCCTTTCTGGCTATCTTCTGGAATATCACCACATTGAATTCCTCTGTCGGTTCCAGCACATCAATCAGATGGTGGGGTACCCCGTCCATCTCCTGCCTTGTTATCTTGGCAGATCCGATATCCATATGGCGGTATACCTGCATGGAATCGGCACTGATAATTTCCCCGTCTACTGCCCTGGCAAGGTTGACAGAAAGCTCTGTTTTCCCTGCTGCCGTAGGCCCGGTCAACACGATGAGGGGATGAGCCATATCAAACCTCCTCCTACCAGCGGTTCATATTTCTGTTATGCTTTTCCTCATAGGTTTTCGCCAGCTCCTCCGGGGAAATGGAATAGCAGAGCATAACATCATTAAAATACATTAAAACGTCACACATTTCTTCCACAAAATCATGGTGGATCTTTTCGTCCTCCACAATAGAGGCGTCTCCATTTTTCTTGATAATATCCCCCACTTCGCCGGCTTCCCCCATCATCCACAGCAAAAGCTCCCGGCCCAGCTGCGGAGACAACGGGCCCCATTTTTCCAGATATTTTTCGTGAAGCTGTCTCTGCATCTTCTGCATGGCATCAAAATCAAGGGTTCCCATTCCTGTTTCCTTCCTTTCATCACACAATTCTCTTAAACTTCTTTTCCAGCTCGTATTTGCTCATGGATATGATGGTGGGGCGGCCGTGAGGGCAGGCGTATGGGTTCTCGAGCTTCAGAAGCTGGTCAATGAGATGATCCGCTTCCGCACAAGACATTCTGTGATTCCCCTTTACCGCCGCCTTGCAGGACATGCCGGCTACCTTTTCATAAATCATATCCGGGCTTCCCTTTAAAATATCATCCGACAGATTGTCCAGGATTTCCATGAAAAGCTCCTTTTTGGCTATGGAAAACAGATTGTCCGGAACTGCCCGGAGGGCATACTCTCTGTCACCGAAAGGCTCAATCTCAAACCCCATGTCCGTGAAATATTTCTTATATTTCTCCAACAGAATCTGCTCCTCCCTGGTTAACGTCAAAATCACAGGAGGGCTTACCATCTGAGAGGTAAATTCCCTGGTCTTTAAAGAGGCCATATTCTGTTCATACAGAACCTTCTCATGGGCAGCATGCTGATCAATAATATATAAATTATTGTCAAATTCCACCAGCCAGTACGTATCAAACAGCTGCCCTATGAGTTTGTGGCGAAGACGGCTCCCAGGCTCCAAAAGCTTAGCTTCAAACAAATCCATCTGCTGTTGGGTCTGCCTGTCATCCTCCGGCAGCCCATTCCCTTTTCCAGCAGCCCCCGGTGCTTCTGTCATCTGTGCTGCCTGTGCCTCTTCCCTGTTTTCTCTCCCTCTGCTCTCCTCTTCTGCTTTTCTGTCTTCTTCTGTTCTTCTGCGCTCCTGTACTATTCTTCCTTCCTCTGTCCTTCCATTCTCCTGTGTGCTTCTGCTTTCCTCTGTCCTTCCGTACTCCTGCGCTCTTTTGCTTTCCTCTGTCCTTCCGTACCCCTGTGCTCTTTTGCTTTCCTCTGTCCTTGCGCGCTCCTGCACACTTCTGTTTTCCTCTGTCTTTGCGTACTCCTGCGTTTCTCTGTTTTCCTCTGCCCTT
Organism: uncultured Hungatella sp.; assembly: GCA_910585435.1. Taxonomy (GTDB): domain Bacteria; phylum Bacillota; class Clostridia; order Lachnospirales; family Lachnospiraceae; genus UBA3402. Next base: position 19,556 of record CAJUEJ010000034.1, read on the forward strand.
CCTCTCCTTAAGGGTTCCTCTGACGCTGCCCCATCCCAGGACTTTCTACTCTCTGCAATCCTCTCATAAACCGGCTTTATCTCATACGCAGATTTACTTTCGCCTCCGGCTCCTGACTGTCCTCCAGCCTCAGCCTGGCCTCTGGAAAATTCCTGAGGCCTCCTGTCTTCCTGGGCCTCTCCTTTCCCCCGTCCTTCCTCATACTCCCGTCTCCGCCTTACCTCAAAAGGCTCCGGATGCGGGGCTTTCCTCTCTTCTCTCTCCTGCCTTGCCACATCCCTTTTTTCTTCCAGGCTGACCTGAGGAATCAGCTCCTTCTGGGACAGGGCATCGCTGAGTGCATGATAAATCATCCGGTAGATTCTCTCCTCATCCCGAAACCGCAGCTCCATCTTAGTAGGGTGTACATTTACATCCAGATACTCCGGCTCCACCGTCAGATGCAGCATCACAAAAGGATATTTATGCTGCATCATATAAGGCCTGTACGCCTCCTCAATAGCCCTGGCCACCAGGCCACTGCGCACATATCTTCCGTTAATATAATAGTTCTCAAAATTCCGGTTGCTTCTGGCTATCACCGGCTTTCCTGCGAATCCGTGAATCTGCAGAACCTCCTCCTGCCACCACACAGGCAGCAGATTAGCCGCAATCTCCCTGCCAAACACCGTATAGATAATATCCTTCAGATTATGGTTGCCCGAGGTATGAAGCTTATTCTGATTATTCTGAATGAACCGGATCGATATATCCGGCCGGGACATGGCGATCTTCTCCACAAGAGCTGCCACATGGGCCCCCTCCGTCTGGGCTGTCTTCAAAAACTTCTGCCTGACCGGCGTATTGTAAAACAGATTCCTCACCAGAAATGTAGTCCCGTCCGGCGCCCCGATCTCCTCCAGAGCCCTCTCCTTCCCGCCCTCAATCTGGTACCTGACACCCGAAATCTGCTCCTGCGTCTTGGTAATTAGCTCCACCTGAGCCACAGCCGCAATACTGGACAGCGCCTCCCCCCTAAACCCCAGGGAAGCCACCGTAAACAGATCCTCCGCCGACTGAATCTTGCTGGTAGAATGGCGCAGAAACGCTGTAGGAACCTCCTCCTTAGCGATCCCCCCGCCATTATCCGTCACCCTGATAAACGAGATCCCTCCGTCCCGGATCTCCACCGTCACCGCCGTAGCCTTTGCGTCAATGGCATTCTCCAGCAGCTCCTTCACCACAGAAGCCGGCCTCTCAATCACTTCCCCGGCTGCAATCTTATTGATGGTACCCTGATCCAAAACCGCAATATGCGCCATCCTGCCTCTCCTCCCTTGCCTATACCGACAACGAGTTACTGATTTTAAAAGAAATTCGGTGTAGCGAAGACATCCTTGCCAATGCCAGCAACGTAGCTTCGGAGTGATGGTAAAACATCTGACGACCATTTTTCACGTCGGTCCTTGGGCTGTGTCCTTTACAGCCCTAGTACCGCTACGTGGAAACCTGAGCGAGAGCGCGTCGGAAGATGTTTTACCATCACTCCGAAGCGGACCTCCCGCCACCTACCCCAAAGCAGACCTCTCACCACCTCACCTGCCCTGAAACGAACCTCTCACCACCTACCTCAAAACAGACATCTCACCACCTGTTCCGAAGCTTACTCTGCAGCCTGCTCAATATATTAAGCGCCTCCACCGGCGTAATCTCATTAATCTGAATCCCCTCCAGCTCCTGTATAATATCCTCGTTCTTCACCGTATCAAAGATAGTCATCTGATTCAGATCCACCTCATCTGGCTTCGTCACTGTCTTCCTTTGGGTAACATTGGAAGAAGCCTCCGCTATCTCCCTGGCCTTGGCCGTAATATCCGCACTGCTAAGCTCCTCCACCAGCTCTTTCGCCCTCACAATCACCGGCTCCGGCACTCCTGCCAGCTTGGCAACCTGAATCCCGTAGCTCTTATCCGCCCCGCCCTTCACAATCTTTCGAAGGAACACAATATCATCCCCCTGCTCCTTCACGGCAATACAGTAGTTGGTAACCCCGCTCATGGTGCCTTCCAGCTCTGTCAGCTCATGATAATGGGTGGCAAACAAGGTCTTGGCCCCCAAAACCTTGGTATTGCTGATATACTCTGCCACCGCCCAGGCGATGCTCAGCCCGTCAAAGGTACTGGTTCCCCTCCCGATTTCATCCAGGATAATCAGGCTGCTCCTGGTGGCGTTCCGCAGGATATTGGCCACCTCTGTCATCTCCACCATAAATGTACTCTGCCCTGACGCCAAATCATCCGAAGCCCCCACTCTGGTAAAGATCCGGTCGCACACTCCGATATCCGCCCCGTCCGCCGGGACAAAGCTTCCGATCTGGGCCATCAGCACGATCAGCGCCGTCTGCCGCATATAGGTGGATTTCCCGGCCATATTGGGGCCGGTAATGATGGAAATCCGGTTCTTATTATTGTCCAGAACCGTGTCATTGGCTACAAACAGGCTGTCCTTTAACATCAGCTCCACCACCGGATGGCGCCCGTTTTTAATATGGATGCTGCCCTTCTCGTTGATCCTGGGCTTCACATAATTATTCCTGGTAGCCACCAAAGACAGGGAGCAGAACACATCCAGAGCCGCGATGGCCTTGGCCGTGGTCTGTATCCTGCCTACCTCCCCTCCGATCCTGTCTCTCACCTGGCAGAACAGATCATATTCCAGAGAAAACAGCTTGTCCTCCGCCCCCAGGATCACATCCTCCAGCTCCTTTAATTCTGAGGTGGTATAGCGCTCCGCATTGGCCAGGGTCTGCTTCCTGACAAAATACTCCGGAACCAGCTCCTTAAAAGAGTTGGTTACCTCCAGATAATACCCGAACACCTTATTATACTTGATCTTCAGATTCTTAATCCCTGTCTTGTCCCGTTCCCTGGCCTCCAGCTGTGCCAGCCAGGTGGTTCCCTCCGTCTTGGCGTGGCGCAGCCTGTCAGCCTCCTCATGGTACCCCTCTTTGATCATCCCGCCTTCCCTGGTAAGAATCGGCGGATCCTCCACAATGGCATCCCCGATTAACTGGCACAAATCCTCCAACGGATCCAGATCCTGCCAGATTTCCTTTAACACAGGACTGTTAAACTCCTCCAGGATGGCTTTGATATGGGGGAGCATTTCCAGGGAGTTTTTAAATGCAATCAGATCCCTGGGATTGGCTGACCGATAGCTGATCCGGCCGATGAGACGTTCCAGATCGTACACCGGATTTAAATATTCCCTTAACTCTTCCCTGGATATGTAGCTCATGTTCAGCTCTTCTATGGCATTCTGCCTGGCCAGAATCTCCTCCCTGTGAATCAGAGGCTGTTCGATAAAATTCCGCATCAGCCTGGCGCCCATGGCGGTTTTCGTCTTGTCCAGCACCCACAGAAGGGAGCCTCTGCGCTGTTTTTCCCGCAGGGTCTCCACCAGCTCCAGATTCCTTCTGGTAGACGTATCAATCACCATAAACTGCCCCGTGGTATAAGGCGTCAGGGTGACGATGTGGGACATGGAGGTTTTCTGGGTCTGATACAGATACTCCATCACGGCCCCGGCCGCAATCACACCGGCATCATAATCCTGAAGCCCCAGCCCGTCCAGGCTGTTTACCCGGAAATGCTCTTTTAACACCTTCCGGCAGGACTCATCCGAAAAATAGTGGTTGTCAAGAGAGGATATAGCCACATGATACCGGTTTTTCAAGTCCTCCAAATCCACGCTGGACATATAAAAAGCCTCGTTGCAGATAATCTCCGAGGGAGCAAATTTGTGGATCTCGTCTAAAAGGCTTCTCTCCCCCTCCACCTCTGTCACCAGATAATCCCCTGTGGTGATATCGCAGATGGAAATGCCGAACATATCCCCTATGTACACGATTCCCATAAGGAAATTGTTCTTTTTCTCATCCAATGCCTGGCTGCTGGTGATGGTTCCCGGCGTCACCACCCGGATAACCTCCCGCTTTACCAGGCCCTTGGCCTGCTTCGGGTCCTCCATCTGCTCGGCAATAGCCACCTTATATCCTTTCTGCACCAGCTTGTACAGATAGGAATCCACAGCATGATAAGGGACTCCGCACATGGGAGCCCTTTCTTCCAATCCGCATTCTTTGCCGGTCAGTGTAATCTCCAATTCCCTGGATGCAGTCAGGGCATCCTCAAAAAACATCTCATAAAAATCCCCCAGCCTGTAAAACAGGATGCAATCCGGATACTGTTTCTTCGTCTCCAGATAGTGGGTCATCATCGGCGATAATCCTGCTGTCACATCGGTAACCTCTCTTTTCATCATTTGTCAAACCTGCCGCCCCATATAGTAGAATCCCTTTGATTCCTCCAGATACACATCCACAATGGTTCCGATAAGAGACGTATCTCCCGGAAAATGAACGATGGTATTGTTGCCCAGCCGTCCGGTCAGATACCCTGGCCCGTGGCTGTCCGGTTCCTCCGCCAGCACTTTCTGGACGGTATGAAGATGACGGGCGCAGACTCTGGCTGAGATTTGCTGCACTTCCCCCAGCAGCCGGTCAAACCGTTCTTTTACAACATCCTCCGGCACCTGGTTCTCCATCCTAGCTGCCTGAGTCCCTGTCCTTTTAGAATAGATAAAGGTAAAGGCGCTGTCAAAGCCCACGGTGCGAACCACATCCAGGGTCTCTTCAAAGTCCTCCTCCGTCTCCCCCGGAAATCCTACGATAATGTCCGTTGTCAGGGAAATATCCGGCACTGCCTGCCGGATCTTGTCCACCAGCATAAGATACTGCTCCTTTGTATACCTGCGGTTCATATCCTTCAGAATCTTGCTGCTGCCTGACTGCAGAGGCAGATGGAGGTGCGGGCATACCTTTGGAAGCGTTCTCATGGCTTCAATCAATTCATCTGACAGATCCTTGGGATGGGAGGTCATAAAACGGATTCTCTCAATCCCCTCCACCTCCGAAACCAGCTTAAGCAGCTGGGCAAAGGAAATGGGATTCTCCAGATTCTTCCCGTAAGAATTTACATTCTGCCCCAGGAGCATAACCTCCACCACGCCGTCCGCTGCCAACCGCCGGATCTCCTCTGCTATATCCTCCGGGTTCCGGCTCCGCTCCCTCCCCCTCACATAGGGAACGATACAGTAGCTGCAGAAATTGTTGCAGCCGAACATAATGTTTACACCGGACTTAAAGGGATACTTCCGCTCTGTGGGCAGCTCCTCCACGATCCGGTCCGTGCTTTCCCACACATCCACCACCATGGCTTTCTGCTCCAGCCTGTCATAAAGCAGCTCCGCCAGCTTAAAAATATTGTGGGTTCCGAAAATAATATCCACGAAGCGGTAGCTTTTCTTTATCTTGTCTATAACCTCCTGCTCCTGCATCATGCAGCCGCACAGGGCGATAAGCATGGAGGGATTCTTCTTTTTTAGGGTGTTTAAATATCCCAGCCGCCCGTACACCCTCAGATTGGCATTCTCCCGGACTGTGCATGTATTGTAAAGGACAAAATCCCCGTGCTCGTCCTCCGTCTCCTCAAATCCTATCCGCTCTAAGATTCCCAAAAGCTTCTCCGAGTCCCTGGCATTCATCTGGCACCCGAAGGTCTGAATACATGCCCTTGGGCGGCGCCCGTTCTTTCTCTCAAACGCCTGAACCCACTGCCGGCATCTGGCCATGAAATAGTATTGTCTGTCCGGTTCCTCTATAGGTGGTTCCACATTAATATCTATTCTGTCTAAATCAATTTCCTGGTACATTTCTCTTGGTTTTTTCCCTTTCTATCCCTAATAATGATGGAACACATTATACCTTAAACCTGCCGATTTTTCAACCAATCTGTCCGTCAAAAAATTTTCACTTACGGATCCACCCACTCCATTTCTATGATAATTCCCGAATCCGGCGAGCTGCTCTTTCTCGTCTCTTCCCTGACTGTAATCCTTATGATTCTGTCCTTCGCCTCTGTTCCGATTACCTCTCCGTCCAGCCCTGTCTCATTGTAACCGTCAAACTCCATCCCGCCGTCAATCCGCTCTGTTCCCTGTCCGTAGGCAGGAAGGGCGTCCTCCGGATTTTCCTCCAGGGTTCCTTTGGACGGATTGTAGTAATACGGGCCTGCGCTTCCCTTTCCGTCAAAATCTATGCTGCCGTCCAGATACTCCATGATAACCGCGGATTTGGCGGATCGCATATTGGAAATATCCGATGCCTCCCTGGCCTTCTCCATTCTGCTGGTAAAAACAGGAATGGGGATAGCCACCAAAATCGCTATGATTGCCACTACCACCAGCATTTCAGCCAATGTAAAGCCTTTATTCCTTCTGTCGTCTTTTTCATCTCTTCTTTTGTCACACAAATCTTTTTCCTCCCAATTTTGCATTTTCACAACAGTCCATACATGGTAAAAAGCGGCATGTAGATGGAAATAACAATAAACCCTGTCAAAACCGCCAGGGCAGTTAAGAGCGCAGGCTCCAATCTGGCTGTCATCTTTTTCTGTGCATAGTCAGCCTGTTTGTCAAAATAATCTCCGATGTTTCCAAGCATCTTTTCCAGTTCTCCTGATTCCTCGCCAAGAGCGCACACTTCCTTTAACACATCTGGAAAACCGTCTGCGTCTCTCATGGAATCCCCTAAAGACCATCCTTCCCACACCCTTCGGGATATGCGGACTGTCTCCTTTGCCAGCATATAATTTTCCAGCGTCCTGGCCGTCACATTCAGGGCCTGGGGCAAAGTCATTCCTGAGGAAAGCATGGCGGACATGGTGTGGGCAAACTGCCCGCAGGCCCTGAGCATCCTGATTTTGCCAAATACAGGGCTTTTCAGCTTCATCCTGTTCCACAGCACCCGCCCCTTCTCTGTCCTCACATAGCACAAAGACAAAACCACCGCTGCCAAAGCCGCGATGATTCCGTGAAGCAGATAGCCCCGGAAGAAATCCGAGATACCGATCAATATTTTTGTAGAAAGAGGAAGCTCCCCGTCCAGCTCCGAAAATACACTGGTCAAAGCAGGGATTACCTTAACCATAACAATCATAACCACCAGGACTGCAGCCGCCAGCACAAAAGACGGGTAGGTCATGGCAGCGGAAATCTTTCTTCTTATCTCGTCCTGCCGTTCATAATAGGATGCCAGATTATCAAACGCCTGCTCCAGCGTGCCGGAAGCTTCTCCTGCCCGGACCGTCTCAAGGAACATGCCGGGAAATGCCTCCGGATCTGCCTTCTGCAGACTGTCCCCAAGGCTCCACCCGGCCGACACATGGATCCGGGCCTCTTTTAAAATCCTTTTCATCTTCCTGTTCTCTGTCTGCCGGCCGATTAATTCCACACATTTCACCAGCGGAATTCCTGAACGGAGAATGGAAGAAAACCGGGAAGCCAGCATGGACAGCTCCTGAAAGCCTGCACGCCTGGATCCGATTTCCATGGATAAAATGGCGGATAGTTTTCTTACAGGAGTAATCTTTGTCACGATCCGGCAGGTCTGCCTGAGCTTGGCCACCGCCTCATATTCATCAGCTGCCTCTATGATCCCTTTTACAGGAAGGCCCTCCAGGGAAATACCTCTGTATCTGTACTGTCCGTTCCCCATCACAGGCTTCCTCCCTCTTGATCCTGATGTACTTTCCCAGTTTCTTTACGCTACGTCCCTGATGTTTCCTAATTCTAACATGTATCGTAGGGCATGGCAAGTGCTGGCGGAAAGATGTCGTAAAAAATCGCCTGTCCCTTAAAAATCACAGTTTTTTAGCTGAAGCTTTCAAAAAAACGAGGACTGCCGCAAAATCTGTATTGCGACAGTCCCCTTTTCCTATTTTCCAAGCCGAATCACATGGAAGCTTTTATCCTTTAACACTGCGGTCATGATACCGCCGTCCAGCTTCACATTATTTCCTGCCTGCAAAACCACATTATCCGGATTTTCCTCTGTATTTACCGCCTTCAAATCCTCATGGGCCAGCATCCAGTGTTCCTTCACCGTATATCCCTCAAACTGGCGAAGATCCACGGAAAGCTCCATCTCCTCTTCCAAATCCTTATTGACCGCAAAAATCGTCAGCGTATCAGCCTCCTCATCCATCAGGCAGACACTGTCCACATATGGAGCATCCCCATGGGCGCTTTCATAGACAGGCGCATCTACAACTGTATGAAGAACTGTTCCTCTGCCATACCGGCTGATTGCCTCAAAGGGATAGTAGATCGTCTGCTTCCAGGCTCCCGTATCAGAGGTCATAATAGGCGCGATCACATTTACCAGCTGTGCCAGGCAGGCGATCTTTACTCTGTCTGCGTGGCGCAGCAGGGTGATCATCATGCCGGCTACCAGAAGGGCATCCTCAAAATTATACACATCCTCCAGCTGATGAGGCGCCCTGCACCATTTCTCCAGCTTCTTATCCTGCTCATTGGAGTGGTACCACACATTCCACTCGTCAAAGGACAGATGGATGGTTTTTTTCTTCCTCTTTTTCGCCTTCACAGCATCACAGATGGAAACCACGGAGGATATAAACCGGTCCATGGCCACAGTGCTGGCTAAAAAGTCAGGGGTATTGTTGTCCTGATTGCCGTAATACTGATGCAGGGACAGATAATCCGCTTCATCATAGCACTCTGACAGAACCGTATCTTCCCATGCTCCAAAGGTGTCCATATACAGGGAAGCACTTCCGCAGGCAACCAGTTCAATGTCTGGATCCACGTATTTCATCACCCGTCCTGTCTCGGAGGCCAGCCGTCCGTACTCCTGCGCTGTCTTGTGGCTGATCTGCCATTTGCCGTCCATCTCATTGCCCAGGCACCACAGCTTAATATTGTGCGGCTTCTCATAGCCGTGCTGCTTTCTTAAGCTGCTGTAATAGCCGCCGTCAGCCACATTGCAGTATTCTACAATATTGCGGGCATCGTCCACGCCTCTGGTTCCCAGGTTCACAGCCATCATCACGGAAGTATCTGCCTTTTTCGCCCAGTCTGCAAATTCATTTAAACCAAATGCATTGCTTTCCACCACCTGCCAGGCCAGCTCCAGCTTCTCCGGACGCTTGTCCTTTAGTCCGACGCCGTCCTCCCAGTTGTAGCCGGACACAAAATTCCCCCCTGGATAGCGGACCACCGGAACCCCCAGCCCCTTTACCAAATCAATTACATCCTGCCTGAAGCCCTGCTCATCTGCAGTTTTCTGCCCCGGCTGATAGATCCCCTCGTATACGGCTCTCCCCAAATGCTCAATAAAGGAACCGTAGATACGTTTGTCCACCTTGCTGACGATCATGTGTCTGTCAATATACAGTTTTGTATGTTTCATCTTCCATTCCTCCTGATATATGTTTTGCCCCCCAATGTCATTCAGTTAGCGTTTGATTCCCTCCTCAGGCGGCCTTTTTACGATTTCGCAAACAGTCAAAACGAAACTTAATGACATTGGTTTTGCCCTTTTGTTTTTATTATATCATCCTCCTTTTTTATGAAAATGATATAAAGTCTTGTACTATTGACTTTTCTTCCGGTTTTTAGTAGTCTGTTTACATAGGAGGTGATACGATGATCACGATTCCCTACTGCGGCTATGACTTCCGCAACCCTGACAGAGACCGGATTTTCCGTCCTTTTGGCACAACCTCCTGGCTGTTTCTTCTGGTGCTCTGCCCTATGGTATTTTATTTTTCTGACAGGGAGGAGGTTCAGGCAGAGGCAGGGGCCTGTATCCTGTATACTCCCGGCCATCCCCAGCACTACCAGGCAGCCGGCGAATTCTTAAACAGCTTTGTCCATTTTACCTGTGAAGATTCCCTGCCGGATGAGTACGGCCTTATAAAAAATAAAATCTTTTATCCAGACTGTGTAAAAGAGCTGAATGATATTTTAAAAATCATCCAGAGGGAATATTTAAACGGTCTGGAGCATTCCGGGGAGATGGAGGATCTGCTGGTGCGCCAGCTTCTTCTTCACTTAAGGCGCAGCCAGCCGCTGTCTCATCCGAGACAGCAGGGGCGGTATTATCCTGAGCTTTTTGTGCTGAGGGAGCAGATGCTGGAACACAGCGATCGTCCCTGGAGCCTGGAACAGATGTGCCGGCAGACCAATATGGGAAAAAGCCAGCTCTACCATTATTACAATCTGTATTTTCATGCCTCCCCTGTGGACGAGCTTCTCAATGCCAGGCTTGCCCGGGTAAAATATCTTCTGGACAATGATGCCATGACCATCAAGCAGGTGGCTTATGCATCTGGCTTCCAGAACCTGTGCCACTTTAACCGGTTCTTTAAAAGCAGATGCGGCTGCACACCCACGGAATTCCGCAGACTGGGCAAGGCAGGCGCCGCCACTTCCTCCCTGTCCCGGTGAAAAATATTTTTTTCTGTCACATTAAGGCCCCCATCTGTTATATGATATAGTATACCGTTTGCATGAGCAATCAAACAGAAAGGAAATCTTAATGTATATTGACAAAAACGGATTAAATGCTGCCTCTCCTGTTCAGGATACGGCAAATGTGGTTCATACGACAGAAACCTCGGACCCTGGATTTGCTCCGATTTCTCCCGATACGCCTTCCTGGGGACCGCCTCCAGGCGATAATTCCCCTGGATTTGCTCCGATTTCCCCTGACACGCCTTCCTGGGGGCCGCCTCCAGGCGACAATTCCCCCGGATTTGCTCCGATTTCCCCTGACACGCCTTCCTGGGGACCGCCTCCAGGCGACAATTCCCCTGGATTTGCTCCGATTTCCCCTGACACACCTTCCTGTGGGCC
>CAJUEJ010000034.1:30323-41482 GCA_910585435.1 uncultured Hungatella sp.
CTGAACACTCTTTCCCTACACGACGCTCTTCCGATCTGCTCCGATTTCCCCTGACACACCTTCCTGGGGGCCGCCAAGCGGTTCGGGAAGCAATTCGGGAAATAACTCCATTGTGATTATGCCGGGATTTACTCCGTGCTTCAACTGCTGCCATGGCCCCGGCTGTTCCGGCAACGGCTGTGCCAGCGTGCGTTTTCTCCACGGGGCTGTCAACCAGCCTGCGGTAAATATCACACTTGGAAACCGTACAGTCATCAACAACATGCGCTTTGGAAGCTTTACCCCTTATTACCGGGACTGCGGCAGCCAGAATACCCTGGTAACGGTTACCAACTCACAGACAGGGGCCATTTTGTTCAGGAGATATCTGAATTTTGCCAGCCAGACATCCTACACTGTCTCCATCATAAACGACGGCTCCGGCATTTCCCTGTTTACCCTTACAGACTCTCCCTGCAGCTACAGAAACTCCGGCTGTGTCCGGGTGGTGAACCTGTCTCCCAACAGCGGCCCTGTAGATGTCTTTTTGTCAGGCAATGGACGCATCTTCCAGAATGTGAGCCAGCTTGATGTCACCGATTACAGGGCTTTTGGCCGGGGTTCATACCGTGCTTCTGTCTCAGAATCCCTGCCGTGTCCGGCAGGCAGCTCTGTAATCATGGGTGACACTTATGTGGAATGCAGCAATACACGCATTGCCATTATGGATTCCACAACTTTGAATATTATGGTTGGAGGAACGTATACCTTGTATATCATCGGCCTTGCCTATCAGTTCCCCGCCCTGCAGATTCTTACCGTAGAAAATGACGCTGCTTTTTAAAATATTGTCTTCCCTTTTGGGGCACCGCCGCAGCCGGTGCCCTGTTTTTTTATACCAAATTCCGTCCTATAAAGCCAAAAGCGACCTGGGGACGTACTGCGGCGGAAAGGAATTATGTGGCTAAAGCGACCGTCGCAGCCACGCTTGGGCGCCGGATTGCTGCTTTCACTGCCTGCGCCCGGACTGTTCCTGAAGTTTTTCTTTTATGATATCAATGTTCTTTAGAAACCTATCGTTGCCAGGCTCCAGAGCGGCCCCTTTCTCCTCCTCTTTCAGGGCTTCTGAATATCGCCCTGTGTGGAAAAAGGCCATGGCTCTCAAATCATGGGGAAGGCTGCCCCAGGATGCGGCCTCGCAGATATAGGTTTTAGGCCGATCCACAATCCTTAAAGCGCAGTCCGTAAAATAGAGAACGCCCTCCCACTGTTTTTCCTCGTAGAGAGCATATGCCAGATCCATATAAGGCTCTCTTAAGTGAGGAGCCTGGAGGATGGCTCTCAGATACCATTTTCTCGCCTCCTCCTGCTGTCCCTTCATCCTGTATGCTTTTGCGATATAACGCATGGATGCGGCCCGTTCGTCTTCCCATCTGGCTGACGGCATATCCAGGTGCCGTTTCAAAGTCTGGATACATTCATCCCATCTTCCCCTGTACATATATTCGCGGCCAAGATAGTGCATGTTCCGGTCATCCTCTGGATCTTCTTCCACAGACATTTCCAAAAGAGGCAGATACTGGCCCCGGGACTTTGTATTATCGGGAAAATGGTTGAGCTGCACCCCCTGGGCTGTCACCATGATGCCCGGGCTTTCTTCCCCTGTCCATTTAAGCACCTCATGAACCGGATGGACCCACTGATAGCCATGGCGCCGGTGGGCCTTTTCAATCCAGAATACGACTCCCTCCCTGCCCTCCTCTGTAAAGCTCCAGGTATACCGGTATCTGGCCTGGCCCGTCCCGGGCCTCCACGCTTCCTCCAGATGCTTTCTCCACCCGGGCTCAAACACCTCATCCAGATCCGTGCAGACACAGATATCCGCATCCTCTGGCACCAGCTCCAGGGAGCGGTTGCGGGCCCTGTCAAATCTCCATGGCACGATGGTTTCCGTCACCACCTTCACTCCCCGGGCTTTCAGGCGGTCTGCCGTGTCATCCCCGGAGCCTGTATCCAATACCACAATCTCATCTGCCTCGGACATGGATGTAACCCACCGCTCCACAAACCGGGCCTCATTTTTACAAATTCCATACACAACAACCTTCATAAATGCCTCCGTCTTGTCTGTTCATTTTTCCATAGGACTGTGAGGGAAAGAGGCGGCGGAAGGAAATCGTTCAGCCGAATCCTTCCGCCGCTTTTTATCTTAATCCAGTTTTTTAATCGAGAGCAGGGCATTGAGGCCGCTGCCAAGAGTTATCCCTACTGCCAGGAGTGCGGAGAGAGCCATATCCACGACGCTGCCGGCCGTCAGGCTCACAACCGTGCTTCCGTTGAACAGAGAGCTGGTTCCTACTGTCAAAGCCCTGGAAATCGTGGCGCTGGGTACATTCGTCCCGTTGACTCTCACAGCAAATGTGACTGTTGTTGCCACTGCCGCTGTCAGGGTAGTGTTGTAATTAATCTCATAGGTGCCGGCATTTGTGACCGTAATACTGTTGGCCGGCGTGTAAGTCACGCCTTCTGACGGCGCGTTGGTTGGAAGAGGAATCTGTGTCGTACCTCCTACCACAAGGTTAAGGGACTGGGGAACGGTACTGTACAGGCCACCGTATGCTGCCAATCCGGCTGCTGGGCCGGTAGGACCGGTGGGGCCTGTGGGGCCTGCAGCTCCGGCTGCTCCTGCCGGGCCCTGTGGGCCGGTCGGGCCTGTGGGGCCTGCGGCTCCTGTCGCTCCTGCCGGGCCCTGTGGGCCAGTCGGGCCTGCAGCTCCTGTCGCTCCCGTTGCTCCTGCCGGGCCCTGTGGGCCAGTCGGACCTGCGGCTCCTGTTGCTCCCGTCGCTCCTGCCGGGCCCTGTGGGCCAGTCGGGCCTACGGCTCCTGTCGCTCCTGTTGCTCCTGCCGGGCCCTGTGGGCCTGTTGGGCCTACGGCTCCTGTCGCTCCTGCCGGGCCCTGTGGGCCGGTCGGGCCTGCAGCTCCTGTCGCTCCCGTTGCTCCTGCCGGACCCTGCGGGCCGGTCGGACCTGCGGCTCCTGTCGCTCCCGTTGCTCCTGCCGGGCCCTGCGGGCCAGTCGGGCCTGCGGCTCCTGTCGCTCCTGTTGCTCCCGTTGCTCCTGCCGGGCCCTGTGGGCCGGTCGGGCCTGCAGCTCCCGTTGCTCCTGCCGGGCCCTGTGGGCCAGTCGGGCCTGCGGCTCCTGTCGCTCCCGTTGCTCCTGTTGCTCCCGTTGCTCCTGCCGGGCCCTGCGGGCCGGTCGGGCCTACGGCTCCTGTCGCTCCCGTTGCTCCTGCCGGGCCCTGTGGGCCGGTCGGGCCTACGGCTCCTGTCGCTCCTGTCGCTCCTGCCGGGCCCTGCGGGCCGATAGGTCCCTGAGGACCGACCGCACCGTTTGCCCCTGCAGGTCCCTGGGGACCGGTGGGGCCTGCGGCAGTCACCAGAAGGAAATCAGGAGAAACTCCCGGAATTCCCACTGGATTATCCCTTGCCACCTGATACAGTGCCCCATTATAGAACACCATGGTCCCGGCCCTGTAAGGAGTTCCCTCCACAAACGGGATTACTGTCTCAAGTCCTGCTCCCTGAGGTCCCTGGGGCCCCATGGGGCCTGCAGGCCCTGGCATTCCCATAGGCCCCTGAAATCCTCTGGGCCCCGGATATCCCATAGGCCCCCTTGGCCCTCTGGGGCCCATGGGCCCTACGCAGCAGTTGCCGCAGCACGAATTCCCGCAGCACTGCATTACAGATACCTGGCAGTCTTCCTCCTCTAAATCGATTTCTTCTTCCCTTGCATCTTCCAAATCCTCTAAGCTTTCATATCTATCAAATTCATCCGGAAACATAAGCTTCTCCTTTCTGAGTTCTAAAGCAGCCATGCCATTTTCATATGCTTGGCTTATTATATCTTATGTCCCGGGACAAATTTGGTTACTTCTGCTATTTTAAGAAAGCCGCCCCTATGATTCCCGCATCATTTCCAAGAGAGGCAATCTTTATTTCCGTCTTTATCTTGGACGTCCTTGTATAGATTTTCTCATCCGTCAGCCGGCAGAGAGGCTTTAAAAGATCGTCCCCGGCGTTGCTGACCCCGCCACCGATACACAGTATCTCCGGCTGAAAAATATTGATAATATCCGTAATTCCGATGCTTAAATAATGCAGATATTTCTCCCTGACTTCCACAGCTGTGGGATCCTTTTCCTTTGCAGCCCTGAAAATCATGGCACCTCCCGCATTCTCTATATCCTGTCCGCACATCTCCCACAAAATGCTTTTCTTTTCACTGTCCTTTTCCATGGCCTCCCGGGCCATACGCTTCAAAGCCGTGGCCGAAGCATACGTTTCAAAGCAGCCCTTCCTTCCACAGTTACAGGGCAGCCCTTCACACTGGATAGTAAAATGTCCGAACTCGCCGGCCGCATAATTACAACCTTCATACAGCTCCCCGTTTATGATGATTCCGCCGCCGATTCCCGTACCCAGGGTTACCATTATCAAGGATCTGGCCCCCTTGCCGCAGCCGGCTATAAACTCCCCCCACGCAGCCGCATTGGCATCATTGGTAAAGAAAACCGGCTTATGAAAATGAGACTCTAAAAGGGGGATCAAGGCCTCATTCTCAAAACACAGATTGTTGGCATACTCCATCATCCCCGTTTCCTTGTTGGCCGTCCCCGGCACGCCAAGGCCTGCAGACTGTATCTCCTCCCAGGTGATCCCTGCATCCTCTATAAGCTGACGCACCAAATCCGCCATATCCTTAACTAGAGCCCCGGCGCCTTTCTCCGATACGGTGGGCACAGAGCCTGACCTTATAATCCTGTAAGCCTCATCTACGATGCCGGCTTTTACAGTCGTTCCGCCAAGATCGATTCCTATCCTGTACATACTCTTCTCCTTTCGCTTATACTGTCACCAGAGATTCCCGGGTGAGGGCAAACCCGTTCTGAGGCCTGTAGGGAATCTCCTCCCCATTCAGCACAAATCTGTCAGCATTCTCCACCCGGAAGCTTCCATACTGAGGATCTGTAAACCACAGGCTTTTTTCTCCGTCCCACTCTGGTTTTACACGTTCCATCTCCTCCTTAAACGCCTGAAAGCTGCCAAATTCTGACCTGGATGCACATTTTATAATCACCCCGTGCTTAAGCCCATAAGAAACCAGTTCTTTTCCTGTATTGGCGCCCTTTTTGGTAAGCTCTACCGGATTAGAAAACCATGCCCACAGATATCCGTCCTCCGTCCTAGCAAAAAAATCCCTTTCCCCCAGCTGATATTCATCATATTCATAGACAGGCGCATAGGCATGGATCCTGTGAACCAGTTCATGGATATCAATGTCAAACAGCATAACCGTCACATTTTTATACCGCTCGATCCACGGCATGGTACCATTGCCGGCCCAGTAGCTGGGGCGGTTTTCACCGCTGAACAGCCGCTCCCCCGGATGGTTTACATAAAACAGCGCCCCACGGTGTTCACCAAATGCCACATTCATCAGATGCTGCTGGTGTCCGTGGCGGAAAGGTTTGAAGCGCCGGACTGCCGCTGTAAGATAGTCTTTTGTCCGGTACGTATCTATTTTCAGCCGCAGGATCCCCTGATCGATTTCCTGGGTCAGTCCCTCTCCTTCCCTCACACTGCACTCTGCCCCGAAGTCCTCCGGCTCATAATCGCTGATTGCAAACAGGTGTGCCGAGTTTCCGAAAAAGGTGAGATAGCCGGTTCCATAAGAAATCCAGTTTATAAAGTTTGTCTCCACCTGAAGCCTGGTCTTAATGGTATTCTCATAAACCCGCCCGTAGGTAGAATTCATGACGCTGCCAAAGGTATTGTAGGCCACGATCCGCATGGAAAAGTCCAGAGCCTTCTTAGCCATGGTTTGAATCTCCTGATCCGGCGCACACAGATACAGCGTAAAGAATCCGATGAAATCCACAGGTATGTAAGTGGCTGAGTTCCATTCTGCATAGCCATAGGAAAAGAAAATATCAAACCACTCCTTAAGCCGCTGTCTTCCGTACTTCATCTGCTCTGCCCCTGTACGTCCGCTTTCCGTAAAGATATCCTCCGGATACTGATACCCCCACAGATACTGGGAAATGTGGAATAAAAACGCATGGTTCTCGCTGAAATACCACATCACGTCATCCCCCGGCTCGTCGATCCAGTACCTGAAATGCAAGACAGCCTGGTGAATCCGCTCTTTCTCTCTGTCAGTCAGCTTATCCCTGTAACGCTGCAGTAAAATAGCCATAGGAGCCAGGGAAAAATCAGCACAGTCTTCTCTGGCCTCAATCTTCTTCAGGCACATAGCAAGGGCTGCTTTTGCTTTCTCGTCCATGGCCCCTTCCATTTCCAGAGAAGAAATAACCGTCTGCATGCCTGTCTCCCCATGGGCGTGAAGGAAGGAAAGGGCCTGGCGCTTCCGCTCCCTGATGGTTTTTGCAGGCTCCATGGTGACAGTTTTTAATGGAATAATCCCCACAAACAGCCTGCGGCTGATCCGGTAAGGCCCTGCGTCCATGCAGAGATATACATTGGACATCCTGATTTTGCTCTGATCCGTATCACAGTATACCAGATAGTCCTGATCCTTCCTGGCCGTAAGCTGATGATATATATCGCCGTTGTGCTGCCCTCCGCTGCCGGATGAGACAGAGGTAACGTATAAAGGCGTATCCTCCTTTAACAGCCCGGGGTCATAGCAGAGCCGCGCCTCCCCCTCTGTATACATATCCCTTTCAAAATAGCAGGAATACAGGAAGTCTTCCGCCTGCCGTATCACTTCAGGATCCTCCTTAACCTCCACGGTCCCTGTAAGAGGCTTTGTCCCTTTATACCGGAATTCAAAATAGAAAAATACATCCCTCTCCGCCAGCTCATCTGCGTAGACCTTTATCTCATTATAGCCTGCCTGAAAAGGAAGGGCCATACTTTTTTTGCTGGCAATATTCCTGGTATAAGGGGCAAAGCATTCTGCATACTGCCCGTTCACCCAGATTTTCACGCCTCCGCAGGTGTAAAGCTCAAAGGGATAATCCCCTGCCTCTTCCACCCATATCCCTGTCATGGCATGAACCCAGATATGATGGGGCGTGTGGATAAATGTAGACAAATCCACCCGGTTATTTTCAAAAGGAAAATACAGGTTCTCATACGCTCCGTCATATCTTTTAACCTGTCCGATCCGGTTCTGCCTTAAAAATTCTTCACGAACCGGATAGATTACCTGCACATAGGATTCCTCCAGGTTTACCTCTGCCTGAAATGCTTTTTTAGGCGATGCAAAAGCTTCCCTCTCCATGGCTGTTACATGCCAGCGGCTAATAGCCTCATCACAGCCGATCTCATACCGAAAATCCATGTTTATTTCCTCCGTCTGTTAAAATCCATTCCTCTGCCCCACACGTATCCTGAACGTATGCTCAAACTCCGTATAGTCCGTAAAATAAACAGTAAACCCACAGGCAGATACATCCTCGCTTCCGAAATTGCCGGCTGTAAAACGGTGGGTTCCAAACCCGGGCCCTACCTCTATGCTTTCCGTATTGTTTAAAAATGCAGCCGTCCCTTCTTTTAAAATCATAGACCTGCCCGGCTCTGCCTTCAGTTCAAACTGGCCGCCTCTTACTGTTTCTGCCCCGCTTACTGCTATCTCAACCCGGAAAGGCGCTTTCTCCACTCCTGTCACCTTCAGGCAGACCTCCACACCATCCTCGATTTCCCTGATATCAGCCTGCAGATGCAGATCCGGCCCCATAACCTTCTCTCTCTTCTGGTTTTCCATCTTCCACCAATCACTGGTATCCTGTTTCTCTTTAAACGGAAGATAATACCACCCTTCCATGGTCTGTTCCAGATGAAAGCTTCCGTCCGGGGCCTTGTCCATGGATTTGGCCTGGAAGCCCCGGTGTTCAAAATATCCTCCTCCCAGCTTCAAAAGCAACTCCATGCTCTCTGTGGACAGGTGAAGAAAGCCGGTTTTCTCCTTCATAACCGTATAAGTAAAGCCCTGTCTGTGAACCCGCGCAATGCCGGATTCTTTATAAAAACGGTTGTACGGCGTCTGCTTCCACAGGCCTGTATGCTCCCGTTCAATCCACTGGGGATGATTCATATAGTGGATCAGCTGGTCGGGAGCTTCCATATGTTTCTCCTCCACCAAAGAGAAGATATAGTTTGCCATATCCAAAAACTCCGGGATATCCAGTTCAATCCCCATTTCCAGATATTCCGTATAATAATCCGTCGGATATATCTTAAGGCCATTATCCCATCGTGTGGAATTGCCTGTAAATATATTTCCGTCCGGCTCAATATAGGTCAGCATCATCCGAAGATTCCGCGCCGCATACTCAAAATACTGCCGGTCCCCTGTGGTATGCCCCAGAGAAATCATGGCGTCATTATTTATCCTGTTGTAATTCCCGGCCGATTTCTCTGCATATTCTCCGTCTTCGTTGCAGTCGATCCCTTCCAGAAGATACCCATCAGCCCTGTTTATCATGGCTTGGTCTTCAAACAGCTTCCCGCACTCCATCAGCATGGAGGCAATGGCCCAGCGGTGGTTGGGCGTATGAAAGCCACCTTTTATAAGGCCTTTTGCCCCCTGCTTTATGATAGTCATAAGAGCCTGATACATAGCCTCCTCTTCCCTGGAAGTACGGTTTTCCTTCAGATACTTAAATGCAGGCAGTATCCTTTTAATACAGAAGGCCGTATCAGGCGTGGACATAAAATTGCAGGTAATAAAATCAAACAGCCCGTTCTCATGCTGCCAGCGAAGGGCATACTGGAGCCCCTCGCAAATCATGGTGTAGACTGCCGGATCCCGATACAGCACAGAATCCTTATTGCAATACACCGCGATGGCTGACGTCACACAGTAAAGGGCAAACTTAGGCTGGGCAATGCCTTTTTCATCATAGAATCCTCCGTGATCCTTTCCCTGATCCTTTATCTGAACACGCATAAGGCGGCCCACTCTCTTTTCCGTATCCCTTATCATTTTTTCATAATGTTTTTTCATTCCTGGTCTGGCTCCTTCTCTCATAATGATATGCCCTTTGGCACATGGTTCAATCTGCATTATAACTGCTATTTCAAAAAAATCAACCGAATAGCAAATATTGCAAGACTTTCTTTCATATCCCGCATATACTGCGCTGTCTGTCTTAAAATGAGTGAAAAAAAAATAAAAAATTATGGCAGAACCTGTAGATATTAATCTAAACTTGGATTATAATAGAAGAACAACATTTTATTTAACCAAGGGGGAGCATTATGGTAGAAACACTCAGAAAAAAAGCTAAAAAATCCAACATACTAAGAGTCATCTTTTCGGTCATCGGTGTAGTTGCACTGTTGTTTATCACAAAATTCGCCATATTTGATGTGATTACCGGCCCGACCAAAATGGACATTACGGCAGATCCTGCAATTTATGACGGCAAATATGTCACCATCGATGCGGAGACATTCCTGTATGACTACATAGAACACAAGACCACCACGAAAAGAAAATACGGCGGCAGCACCACCAGCGTCAACGGATACAGCTATGTGGTTCTCCAGTCTGTAGCTGATTATGAAAACCAGGAATCTGTCTGGTATTTTTACAGTGTGTATCTGGACAAGAGCAGACAGAGCGAGATGGAATCTAAAATCATAAAGGCATTTGATTACTTAAATGATGAGACAGGAACCGTAGCCCCGCCGGATCCGGTTACGATTACCGGTGTGTGGAATCCGATGGATGCCCAGACAGAGCGGTATTTCCGAAGCGCCATGGCAGAATTAGGCATCACGGAAACGGATATCGATAAGTTCTATCTGTATGAGCTGGATACGAAAAATATCGGCGGCATGAACGCTCCTTTATTCTGGGTTCTGATGGCATGTGCTGCCGGCCTTGTCCTGTTTGCCATCCTCAGTGCCATCGGCCTTTTCAGCAACGCATTTATGAAGAATATACAGAATTTCCTGCAGCAGAACGGATCTGTTTCCCTGGCAGAGATTGAACAGGACTTCAGCCAGGCCCACCCCATCTCCTCTGATGTATGGCTTGGAAAACGGTGGACCGTATACATGAGCGGCAACAAAGCCAAGATTGTGAACAATAAAGATATTGTCTGGGGATATTATTATTCCCGCACCGGCAGGAACAGTGTAAGTGAGATGCGTCTGTTCAGCAAATCAAAGACTATGACCTGCATCAGCTTAAGCGAAAAGCATACTCAGGAAGCATTGAAATTTTATGCAGCAGAGCAGCCTCAGATGGTGGTAGGCTACGGTGCCGATTTGGAGAAGATGTACAATAAAGACTTTAACTCCTTCCTGGAATTAAAGTACAACCCGGCTATGAGAGAATTCTAGGAGACCAGTTGATTTACAAGGTATTTTTAAAAATCGTGGAAGGGGGCTGTCCGACAGCCCCCTTGTTTTTAATATCTAGTCTGTTATACATCCTCAACAAAATGTACCCTGGACATCTCCCAGTACTTTCTGTATACAAAATCCCTCTCTCCGTTCAAATTCAGCTGATACATCCGGAAGATAACAGGGAAATCCTTGGGCTGCCACTGTTCCTCATAGGAATACTGGTATGTCATGCCCAGACGCTTCATCACCTGGCCGCTGGGGACATTCTTCACGTCGTGGGTCGCAGTTACATAGGGAATACCATCCTTCTTAATCTGCCCAATCACCGCCTGCCCTGCCTCAGTTATGATCCCCTTGTGCCAGAACTCCTTCCGAAGCCCATAGCCGAAATCATAGCTGTCTTCCATACTGACATTCACATAGCCAATAGGAACATTATCCGCTTTCAGACAGACTGCATATCTGTAGGCCTGAGACTGCCTATAAGCCTTCTCATACCGCTCTTCAAAAAAACGCTGTGCCTCCTCCATATTTTTAAGAGGAAACCATGGCAGGTAGGTGTTGACCTCCTCATCTTTAAAGATGAAGAACAATGCCTCCATGTCTTCTCTGGCAAACGGTCTTAACAGCAATCGCTCTGTTTCTATTCCGGGGGTATTCATATTCCTCAAACACATCCTCTCTTTCTCTGCCATAACTTCTCGGAATCTTCAGCCCTTATTTCACAGGGCTTTCAGAACCTGTTTTTCAAAAATCACCCACTTTTTTTGAAAAACTACTTGACAAACCCTCCAAAAT
>CAJUEJ010000035.1 GCA_910585435.1 uncultured Hungatella sp.
TGTATTTAGCGTCAACATTCGTCTTGCTATTTCTAATTCTTCCTTAGCTATAGCACTGTACCTCTCATTTCCATAAATTGGATCAGACAATATCTTTCTTATTTCTGCCAAAGACCATCCTACCATCTTATCCCTCTTATATTTAGCCGGATACTCAATTCTCTGAGATTCTATAACTTCCTTTATCTGCCCCACGCTCATCCCATCAAGACATAGGCTGAACATCAACTTTACTACCTGTATTTTTTCACTATTCATTACCAACACACCATACCTTTCATGTTTCATAAATCCATATGGAATTCTTTCCGTACTTCTTTTATTCATATAAACTTTCTCCATTCGTAAAATATTGTTGACACCAGTTTAAGCATTACCTAAAACCGTCTAAATTCATCGATCTATTACACGAAATATAAAGCAAACTCTCTATTAGTAATTCTTCTGTATCCCAAGACATTAAAAAAGCAGGCTAATGAATTATTTCATCCATCATCCTGCTCATACAACCAATTAAGAAATTAAATTTTTACTTTCCTATCTATTCCTCAAATACCCCCCATCACCCCTCCAACCCAATAAATCACTCCCAACACCCAACTGCTCAATATCCCATAAAGTATCACCGGCCCAGCAATTGTGAATATTTTGCAGCCTATTCCGAAAATTTGTCCCTCCGCCTTATACTCAATCGCCGGCGCCACCACTGAATTGGCGAATCCGGTAATAGGCACCAGCGCGCCGGCGCCTCCCCATTTCACAATCTTTGGATACACATTAAACCCGGTCAGCACAATACTCCCCAAAATCAGCGCCAACAGATTCCATGCCCCCGCCGCCTTCTCATCCAGCCCGTAAGACTGCAGCCAGTTTAGTATCACCTGTCCCACTGTACAGATTGCTCCTCCTGTAACAAAAGCACATAAGATATTTTTCCAGGTAGGGTTTGTAGGGGTTATTTCTTTTACATATGCATTGTACGCATCTTTATTAATTTCCATAAAATAAACCTCCTGAGCTTCAGCGCCGCCATCCGCCAGACACTGGCAGAACATAACAGCCCTTTTCTTTCTTACTATCAGTATGTGCTTATTCTCACAAATCATGCAATCATATATAGGAAACGTCGCCGGTTTTTGCTGTGTGTAAACACAGAAGCTGCCTTGATGCCTCTCTTTAAAATACAACCTGATAAATATTATAAAAGCCTGTCAGAGTCACAATTCCCACCAGAATCGGGGTCAGATACCGGATACAGACAATCCACATTTTTTTCACCTTAAATGGAAAACCGTCCCGTTCAATTTCATCCACCAGATATTCCGGATGCCATTTCCACCCTACATAATAGCACATAGTAAGACCTCCTAAAGGAAGAAGAATATTATCCGTAAGCATTCCCACAAAATCAAACACACTGTAATTCAGAATCTGAACCTGTCCTAACGCGCCGAAAGACAGCGCACTGGGAATCCCCAGAAGAAAAATAGCCGTTCCAATCATCAATGTCGCCTTTTTTCTCGACAATTTCATGGTATCAATGGCAAAAGATACCGACACCTCCAAAAGGGCGATAGCACTGGTAACCGCCGCAAAAAATACCAGAATAAAAAACAGGCAGGCAAAAATACTGCCTCCGGCGATAGCGGAAAATACCTTGGGCAATGTTCCAAAAATCAGTCCCGGCCCCTGTCCAGGCTCCAGATTGAAGGCAAATACCGCCGGGAATATGGCAATTCCAGCTAAAATTGCGATCAGCGTATCCAAACCTGCAACAGACAGGCAGCTGCGCGGGATATTTTCCTTCTCGCTCAAATAGCTTCCGTAGGTAATGGTAATCCCCATACACAAACTTAAAGAATAAAATACCTGTCCCAATGCTCCGCTGACAGAATTTAAGGTAAACTTTGAAAAATCCGGTGCAAACATAAATGCCAGTCCCTTGCCTGCTCCCGGCAGCGTCACGCTGCGCCCGATAATCACCAGAAGAAGCACAAACAAAAGCGGCATCATAATCTTGCTGGCCTTCTCGATCCCGCTGATTCCGAAATAGCAGACTCCTGTGGTAATGGCCATAAATACAAAATGCCACAGTACCGGCTCGCTACTGCTGATAAAGCCGTCAAAATCTGCCGGCGCCGCCATAGTTGTCCCATAACTGACTATATATTTTATGATCCATCCTCCGATTACACTGTAATAGGACAGGATGATAAAGGCGGCCAGAACCCCGAAGATCCCTACAATCCCTGCATGGGGATCAATATCCCTATACGCCTGCACCGGATCATGCCTGGTCTTCCGTCCCAGAGACATCTCTGTGATCATCACCGGCAGTCCCAGGATCACAATAAAAAACAGATATGCGATCAAAAACGGAAATCCTCCGTTTCTTCCCATAAGGTAGGGAAACTTCCACAGGTTTCCAAGGCCGATAGCCGCCCCGGCCGTCGCCATTATAAATCCCAGTTTACTTGCCCATTGATTTTTTGTTTTCATGTTCAGACCCTTTCCACTCTTTTGTTTCTATTCCTTATTTTTATATTTAATATAACCGAACGTTATGGTATATTATTATATCCTATTTTCCATTAAGGGGCAATAGAAATTAAAAGAAATGAGGCTGAAGGCATGATATCTTTTAAAAAATATTTCTCATATTCCTTGTCCGAAAAATCTGCCAGCTCCACCTGATATTTCTGGCAGATTTCCCTTATGTTTTCATAATACCGTCATACCATCTGCCGCTTACCGGAATGCTGACAATCAGCGGTGTTATCCCTGTCTCCCTGCTTCCTCTGCCTTCTCCATCAATGCCTTAAAATCTATCCGGTCTGCTGTTACAGAAGTTTTTGATGCAAAATTATCATTGTAACAATTTCTCTCTAATCTCCTAAATCTTTATCCTTTTATTACCCTCCCCCACTCTTTTGCTGTATAGCCCACTGGAATAGTTGACTTGATAATCATTCCGAATCGGAGATTTCCTTCTTATTTAGCTACCCACGGCTCATATGTACCGAATTCTAAAATATCAGCAATACGCTTACAAGCATGTCCATCACCGTAAGGGTTACATGCATGTGACATAGCATCGTATAACCCCTGGTTTTCCAGCAGTTCTTTAAAATTCTTATATATAACTTCTTCGTCCGTACCAACAATTCGTAGTGTTCCTGCATCCACACCTTCTGGCCGTTCAGTTGTATCACGCATTACAAGAACCGGCCGGCCATAAGATGGACACTCCTCCTGAATTCCACCGGAATCAGTCAGACATAGATGGCAGCGTGCTTCAAAGTTGTGACAATCAAACACTTCCATTGGTTCTATGATATGAACCTGATCACAATCTCCCAGCTCTGCTTCAGCGGCTTCACGAACTATCGGATTCATATGAATCGGATACACAGCTTTGCACTCTGGATGTTCGTTAAACACACGACGGATGGCTCTGAACATATGGTGCATCGGCTCGCCCAAGTTTTCTCTACGATGCGCCGTGATGAAGATCAACTTACCATCCCCGACCCAATCAAGCTCTGGGTGATTATAATTCGGCTGAACCGTGTGCTGCATTGCATCTATGACAGTGTTACCTGTGACATAGATGGTAGAAGGATCCTTGCCTTCCTGGATAAGGTGCTGCGCTGCCAGAGCAGTCGGTGCAAAATTATATTTGCTAATGATGCCCACAGCCTGCCGGTTGAACTCTTCCGGGTAAGGTGAATAGATATTGTAAGTACGCAGCCCTGCCTCCACGTGGCCTACCGGAATTTGCAAATAAAAACATGCAAGAGCAGTAACGAAAGTAGTTGAGGTATCCCCATGGACAAGAACTACATCTGGCTTTACTTCTTCTAAGACAGCACGAATCCTCTCCATGATGTTCGTAGTGATATCAAACAGCGTCTGCCCTTGTTTCATGATGGAGAGATCATAGTCTGGAACTACAGAAAAATTCGTCAGAACCTGATCTAGCATTTGTCTATGCTGACCCGTTACACAGACTAAAGTCTGAATTCCCTTCCTCATTTTTAATTCATTAACCAGTGGGCACATCTTTATCGCTTCCGGTCTGGTGCCAAAGACCAACATTACTTTCTTCATTATATGATTCTCCTAATGATCGATCTATCAATTATTATTTTCTTCTTAATATCAATTCTCTTACTTTCACCAAAAGTCTCTTAATATATGAATATTGGAATACAAAGATCAGTACCAGACATATCGCCTGAATTGCTTCCATCCCCTGCTTCAATGCAACAACAGATTGAATAAAAAGGATTATGGTTATTAAAATTTGTGTTTTCCAATTCACCTTCATTTTAACAATGCCACGCAGATGAATCGTGCGCATTAACCACACGGTAAAATAGCCCAGCATTGTGGCAATGGCAGCTCCGAGTGGTCCGATCAGCCATATGAATACTATATTCGTTATCGTATTTACAACGGCGCCAATCAAGGTAGTTCTGAATACTTCCTTCGTTTTTTTGACAGCAGTAAACATACATCCTTCAAATAAGGCGATACCATTGAATGTTGCTCCCAAAAGCAATAAAGGCACATAGTACCAAGCTTCAAAAAAACCTTTTGCATACAAGATCCTTGCCAATGGATAATTCAAAAGCATAATCCCAGAGCATCCGAGAATTGACATACAGCTATACAACGTATACATAGTTCCCATAAATCCATCGCTGTCATTTTCATCAAATTCTGTTATTGCTGAAACGGACCATGAATTATAAAATACGCCCTGGATGGTCGAAAGAATCGTTGGTATCTTGTAGGCTACAGAAAAAATACCATTTACAGCAATCCCACAAAAGAATGTAAGAATATATTTGTCACTAGCATTGTTTATCCACCATGCAACAGAATTCATAACTAGCGGAAGTGCATAGCCAATCATCGCCTGACTAAGTTTTTTTTCTGTTTTAAACCGAAATTCCTTATATATTCCGCCACAGATAAGCATAATGCAGACAGCGATAAATATACCAGCCACATTTGCAATCAGATAGCCTGTTATACCGTTCTTGAATGTAACAAGAAGAAGGATATTGAGCACACAGGTGATCAGTGTATTAATAATGCCACTTATAACAAGCACATACACTTTATCATTTGCTTTTAAATACATAGAAAACGAATTGTGAAGTCCATTCAAAATAAATGACATAATCAAAAAGTATATATATATGTTGTCCAGCGACAGGACTCTTAGCCCTCTTACGGCTATGATTCCAAACAAAAGCAGAATAAGACCGATAAAGTTATGTTTTATTCCCACGCTTATGACAGCTCTCTTATCATATTCTTTATCCAGAGAAAATCGCAAAACCGCATCTTGTATATTCAGCGTAAGCACCGGAACCAACAACTGAACCGTAGATGTGATCAAGTCTGCTGTCCCATAATCGTTTGTACTCAAAACATACGTGTATAATGGAACAAGAAGAAAAGATATGAGCTTTGATCCAAAACTGTTTATCGTAAATAATATGGTATTCTTTGACAAATCCCTATACTTTCTTTTCTCCTGCAATTTATATTAGCCTCCTACTTACGGCGCAACCTCTTTACTACTTTACTGTATACTCTGCCAAACATTCTTCGCTTTTCAAACGGTATAACATACTCTTCAAGAATATCCTCAAGAGCCCTGGAGCCGGAATTCAATTCACTTACTAGTTCTTCCCAAAATACAGGTCTGGCAAAATTAGTCATCTGCTGACATGTCGTGTAGTCTCTTATATTTTCAAACGTCATGCCTTCTATCTGACTAACAAAATCCCAGCCTTTTTCCGTAAGAGCGCATACCATGCTGACACCTGTGGTATCAGATATAAATTTATCTCCCCAATAGTCACCCAGCCTTATATCCGCTGCACTCTTATTTCGCCATGGACATTCGTAGCATCCCTTCGAATAACAAAAGCCGTGTTCAAACATAAGGAAATATGGATCCTTAGACTGATGTTGAACTATATGATTTTCGGAATTACCGCTATATATATATCTATCTCTCCACCCACTTGGTTTAAACCGGAAGATTGTCTCAAAATCATTTCCAATTTTCAGACCTTTGGATGCCGACAGATATTGCAGGTACTTTTCATAGCTGCCATATGAGGGCACACCATGACAAATCAAATCAATCAGAAGTACATCATTGCGCTTTCCAATGATATTCTTCACGCCCGCAATCTGGCAAGGCGTGCCAAAGACAGCTATCGGTTCCTTGAAGTTTTTCATCAACCTCATGCAATCATAAAATTTACTCTGTATATACTTGCTTCCCTGTAGAAGCGTTAATTTATCTTTTGTATCTGGTGTAACAACAATATGCTGTGCAACGTGCTCATTCTTGTTATAAGTACAACCTGCAATAGAATAATTCTTATTTAATAGAATTGCTGCCATCTTAAATGCAGCACCGCCACTTGATGAATGCATGAGAACTATATCTTCTTTGTCCTTGTATGAGAAAAGATTACCTTCCTCAATTTTAGGAATATCACCAATATTTAAATATGGACATACTTGACCGCATTTACCACATGAAATACACTTCTCATGGTTTACACTCGCTGTATAGAACCCGTCTGTATCAAGGGCAATATGAATAGCATCTGTCGGACAACTTACCTCACAAGCTCCACATCCACAGCAAAGCTTATTATCAAAAAATAAATTCCCAGGAAGATGTACCTGCTCTGAGTAGCTCTGTACAGATGCAAGGCTTTTTCCTAAAAAAGATAATGAGTGATTGCGAGCGTTTTCAAGCTTTTGATTGGCTCCATTATAGTCAATTCTTGTTTTATAATTATCTTGTTTATTTTGATACAGACGCTCCTCAAGTCCCAGCATTTCCAGAATATTGTAGATACGTGAATTCTGGTTTAAGCTGTCATTTTTCCTGAACCTCTCAAACACCGTAAACGGTTTGTTATAATTTATGGAAAATAATGTTCCATGAAATGAGTCCGTACATATATAGTCCGCATTACAGATCAGCTTAAGAAAATCTGCCGGGCCTATAGGTTCTTTAATACAACCTTTCCTTTTTATATCCTTTTCATGGCAAGGAATAATGCGAAGTTCAAGCTTTAAATAGCCTGCAATTTTTTTCACTGTCTTCCAGTACTCTTCCCTTTTACCAAGCATATACGCCAACAGATATGACTTGCTTCCTGTATCATAATCTGACTCATAAGCATGCCATTCATCCTGTGTCAACAAGAGAGTGGGATCAAGAACTGTTTCTATCATCTGTCCCGTCAATTCAGATAACAAATCTGATCCGGCTTTTTCCCTTGTTGAGATATATTTAAATCTGGAAATATTCTCCGAAATCCGTCTGCGTATATTTTCATTGCTCACATCCAGAATACCGACACTGGGCGCATAAGCAATCATTCTGTTTTCATCATATACAAAATCAAGGAAGTATCTTGGGTTAAAGTTCGGAGGACTCCATATCTGATCACTGCCACAAACAAATGCATCTAAGCTGCCGTTAAGATGCTCAAAATCACCCAATGTTTCGCATCTGTCTGTAAACCTTAAATTATTCGTTAAAAACTGATCGAATCTAAGCTCTCGCTTGCTTTCGTGATACTCATAATAAAAATGATTTTTCAATCTCTGAAGGAATGTTCTGGCAACTTGACTCGTAAGGCTTTCATCACTTTTTATAATAGGATTAACAATAGTAATATAACTTATGACATATGCATCATGTCCAAAATTGTTAATCTTTCTTGACAGGGCAACAACTTGAAGAGCCGTTCCATAATTGTGATATTGAAACCATGTCATTATGCCAACATTCATTTTTATAGTAACCTCCAAAGCTACCTTTCCCAAATTTGCTCTTACTTTCCCTACAAGCTACAGCATCTGAATCTTTTATTCCGGCCTAAACATAATGTTATCACAGAGATGCTTTACCTATATTCACGCCATATATCTAATATTGCGATAAGATCAAAATCGTACCTTTGTATCTACATTCTTTCAATCCAGCCTAAAGCTTCACTCACTGCGACTTGAACCCCTCTATACTTTATTATCCCTATCAACTTTGCAAGATAAGAGCCCCCTGGCACCTTTTCCATCTTTACTGCAAGCCTGTTAGCAAAAATCTCCTCTTCACTATGCCAGGAGCCGTCAAAATGGTGGATACAAAACGTGTTACCTGTAATCTTCAGCTCTCCGTTTTCAAAATTCTTAGGGCATAAATAATCATAAGGCAGCAATGTAAATCCCTTAATAGTCTGTATTGAGTTATTTAATTGCAATCCATACTTCAAACAGTGATCTGTTATTCTAGTTACATTAGTTGTCAGATCAAGCCTTCCATCATGTCTCTTAAAGTGAATATTTTTATAATCATCCAGAAACTCCATAAACAGCTCTTGCTTTGCACAACTCCCCATTAACCCTGTGGGTATCCTTTTCTCACTTTCAAATCCTGATACAGCATCATAGATAAGTAAATCATCCAAAGGTCTTATCACTTCCACATCCGTATCCATGTAAATTCCACCTACTGTAACAAGAGCGTATAATCTGGCTACATCTGATACAAATGCCCATTTTCTGGCTTCGTAAGCTTCTCTGACATATGGAAAATAGTCAAGATCAAAATTATCCTCATTCCACTCAACAATTTCATAATCAGGGCAATACTGTTTCCATGAATCAATACACTTCAAAGCCATATCAGGCAAAGGATTTCTTCCAAACCAACAGTAATGAATCACTTTAGGTATCATTCTGTCCTCCATATTTTCTTGAGGATTACTTTTTAAAGCTGTTTATCCATTCCACATAATCAAACTGATCAATGTACCGCTTCCCTGTTATTGTTTGAGTAGCATAGATGTTTCCATTTTTGCCATTCTTACAATCATAGCCTTTTATGCAAAAAACACTTTCAATTTCCGGGAATTCTTCATCAGTGAAGACCACTTTATTTCTGAATGGCAGCTTGTCAAACCGAACAAGCTCCTTAGTAATACCATTCCAATTTGTGAGAGAGATACCCATATTTTCTACATCCATTCGCTGTGTCCTGGATTTCCACTTAGCCACTGCATCTTTAAAAGTCTTATAGTGCATAAAGTGAATTTTAGTATTATATGCACCGATTCCTATTGGATAGTCTTTCCCTTCGCCTTCATAAATTTCTGTATGCATAAATTCCTCAAAATGCTCCATGGCGGTAAGGAAATCCTCAGGTGTCATGTAAAGATTAATAAAAGGACTTCTAAACTCCAAACCTAACCAATGATATAAGAACCCACCTGTACAATTACTGGTGATTATTGTTGGTGTCAGATTGGTAAGCCGGCTTCTATTCTTGAAATTTATTCTATCTTGTAGTCTGTCTTTAACAGCAGTAAGGAACATTTTCATGTCTATCACCTATACTTAATCCCAATAACCCAAATTACAAACCTTAGGTTAATAAATGCCGCCAGAGAAAATATCTTTGCAAGAGTTCCGCTAGAACCTTTCAGGAAATCCAGTTCATACATTCTATAATATTGCTGAAGTTCCTCGCCAATATCTTTTTTGGTTCTGTTTTCTATCAAAGGGCCTTTATGTTTTGCCAATCGGAGTGCACACTGGTTTGTCGCATAGACTATCCCAGCATTAGCAAACGTGGTTAACATAGGAAAATGTTCTTTCATAAACTCTGATCTCTCCTTGTTTGCTTCAATTATATCCAGATGTTTTAATTTAAAACTTGTCGATGTAATGCTTTCGGGCCTAAGCCTGTAACAGTACATCCCTTCCGAGCAAGTAACAATACAACTGCTTTTAGCTACTAGCTTGTATGTCGTGTAAACATCTTCATGGTATTTTCCAACCGGATATCTAACATCATTGAATAAAGTAATCTTATACAGCTTTCCCCAGGCTACCGTATCCATATTTGGATTTGTAAGAAATTGATGCATACACTCCTGCTGCCCTCGAACAACAGAATCTTTAAACGTCTTTCCATCCGATAAAATAGCGCCGGATTCATCCACATTTACTCTCTGACAAAAGGCGATATCAGCATCATATTCATGTAGTTTATTAAAAAGGTACTCTATCATATTCTTTTTAATAAAATCATCACTGTCCACAAACGTAATATAATCTCCAGTTGCACACCCAATTCCGGCATTCCTGGCATCCGATAATCCACCATTCACTTTATGAATTACTTTTACCCGATTGTCATATGCCGCATATTGATCACAAAGCTGTGGGCAATTATCAGGTGAGCCATCATCCACAAAAATGATCTCAAGATTCTTATAAGACTGTGCAAGGATAGAATCCATACATTCCTTCAAGTATGATTCGACTTTGTAAATTGGTACAACAACACTAATTTTTTCCATGTCTATCTCCGCTTGCAGATAAATGTACTGTACTATACTTTAACATTGTTCCAGTAACCATACTTAGCAAATAAAATCCTGTAAACGAAACTGTAACTCCCGCATAATAAAAGAAACGATATTTTCCATTCCAAATTTGTTTTCTGCAATAATAAAAAAGGACGAAACAAATGATATAAAATACAAACCTAATCGTTTAAAATAATTGAAATAAAAGCCAATGATATTACAAACAACATTATCCATATTCCAAACGCAGTCTGTATAACGCTTTGATTAACATAGTAATTACTATATTCAGGAAAATAAACTCTTACTAATTTTATGAAACATCTGTAATTAACCTCATAGCCCATTTATTGTTCCTTAACTGGGAAATAATCAGAGCAGCAAGGAACACAATTTGATAATCGTATATATTTTGTAGTAAATCTACTTTAATTTACCCCATCCATTTCGGCCTTCTGGAAATCACGATATAAGTTCTCTATATTCATAAAGCAGTTGTTCAATTCGTATTCTTGCCTCACAAACTTTTCTCCTCTACGCCCCATTTCCACCATTACCTTTTTGTCTTCATACGCCTTAAAAATGGCCTCCGCCAAAAGGCTTTCACTACAACGGGGAACAACTATGCTTGTCTCACCCGGAAGTGTAGCTTCCATTAATCCTGGTATATCCGAAATAATTACAGGAGTAGCACATGCCTGAGACTCAACAGCAGAAACACCAAATGATTCTGAATTTAAAGTTGAATAAACTACACCTAAATCCATATTGGCCCATTCTTTTGCGGCTCTTTCCTGAGAAATAAGTCCCAACCATGTTACAGTGCTTGATATCCCCAGCTCTTTTGCTAGTTCTTTGTATTCCTTCTCATGTGATCCATTTCCAGCAATCCTCACTTTTATCTGCATCTCTTTGTGTTCATGTACTATCAGGGCCACCGCTTTGAGAAGATAATCAATTCCATACTTTGGAGTTAATGATTTGACTGTTCCAATAACAAAATCTTTATCATCTCTGTATCTCTTCCCTGGATTAAATAGCTCCATATCCACACCAAAAGGTGTGATCTCAAACTTCTTTTTAGTATATTTTGCGCCCTCATCAGCCATAGCCCGGCTCGTGGAAAAAAGGTATTTTGCTCTGATAAGGCTAAATTTCAGCATTGCTTTATGAATCGGACTCTTTTGTGGGAAATCGTAGATATCTGATCCCCACACAGAAAGAACATATGGTGTATAACCTGACAATGCCATTACTGTTCCATAGCTTGTAGCATAATGGGCATTTACTATATCTGCCTTAATATCATCTAATATTCTCCTTACTTTTCTCGCATGAAGCAGATATTTAATCTTCGATGAATCACTGTCCTGCGCACCAACTCCTGTATTCACAAAATGAACGGTAACTCCAGGAATATCATCTTTTATAAAAGACACAACATGTATTTCATGTTCTCTTTCCACAAACCATTTACACCACTTTTTTATGTGATAATTATTAGCAGGTGCTACAAAACAAATTTTCATATCTAAGTCCCATATACTCCTCTTATACGTTTGTTTCTTCAACATGCTGTAAAACATATTCCAAAATCATAATGGCTCTTCAACTTTTTATTTATTTTATCATGACTGATGCGAGTAGTTATTATTCTTCCTGATCTCTTTTATCTGAATCGGTCCAAATCCCTTTATGCTGTACACTTGACAATACATCTATCCATTGAATTTTTTCATTAAAGGATTGTGGATTTACTAAAATATTTTACTCTGTAAATTAGAACCACTACAGATATCAACTCATGATATATTATATTTTTTACCTTCAAATCGCTCTGAATAAAAACACATTCCTAACATCGTAAACATGGCATACTCACTGGGAACCTCGGTCATCCAAACTATTAAAACCGCAATAACAGAAAGAAAGTATATATAAAACAGATGATTCTTTCTTCTTTCTGAGGCACAGCTCACAAAATAAAGAAAAACAAACGCCAATAATAATACTATCCCACCGTAATATAAAATTTGAAGAATCTGATTGTGTCCACTTAATGTCGTCCATACATTGTTATTTTTTCCTGTATAATCATGATTCACAGTAAAAATATTTACCGAATCTGACATCCCATATCCCAATATCGGTTTATCACTTATCATTTCCAATGCTTTATCCCATATAATCGTTCTGTGAGATAATGTCAAATCCTTATGCAGAGTATTAACAATCAAATCAGAAGCCAAATACTGCATCCTAAATACAATTAGCGAAAACCAAAACACGCTATACGCCAAAGCAATTATCGCTGGTTTCAAGATTTTACTTTTTGCTGTAGTAAAATTAAATATATATAATATGTAGATAGCTAAAATGCCGAAAATTGATGTTGCGGAGCCTGAAAATATTGCCGACATTAGTATAATTAACTTTATAAAAACATACTTTTGCGTATATCCTTTTTTTAAACTATTTAATTCTATATATGCTAATGTTGAGGCAAAACAAATTGACAAAAATATTGCAAGCTGATTTCTTCCTCCTATTAAAAGTTCTGTTGCTCCCGTTTTCAGAACCTTTCTTACCAACACCATATCTGCAAAGTTCCAACAGAGTATTACATTAAAAAACAGAAAAAAGGCTAATACTATTTCTCTTCCATAGTGACGAGATTCAATATCAATAAAGCATATAGTACCAATAATCGGATATGCCGTCATAAGTATTCTTCTTACATTTCCATCGTTATTAAACGTGGAAATTAAAATAACAAAAAAATACAACACAACCGCTAGAATACATTTAAAATCTCTAATCAATATCCCTCTTTTTTGAGTATAAAAATAAAAATATTTTATAACATAATATAATGACAATAGCTTCGATATAGATACATAAACACTATTCAAAACACTATTATCTCCAAATATATTCGTAGATATAATCCTATTCAAGAAAAAAATCACACATACAAATTGAAAGCATCTTTTTGTACTTAACTGTTTTTTATATTGATACTCCATTTTTCAGTTTGTCTCAGTTCTTTTCATATATTATTTGTTCTGGTTATTTTTCCATACCTTATGATATTGTTCTGCCACTCTGTCAAATTCCATGCAAAGATCATAAAAGCCTCGATTAAATCCTTTTCACCACATCTTTTTATTACTTTACTACTAACTCCCCGATTACCAAAAAATATTTAATTTTCATACTGTCACCCTACAGTTTATAGACATTCAATCCTTCAATTATATTTCTGGTATCCAAAACAATCTTTCCATTTAATTTATCATTATTATTCTTTATTTCATCATGGCCAACCATAATCACTACAAAATCAATGTCATTTAAAAATTTCTCTAAATTATGATATTGATTTGCTACCACATCTTTTTCTATTAAAGGATCATAAACCTTTAATGGTACACCGAGATGACTTTCCTGATCCTCCAAAAGTTGCAATGTAGGACTTTCTCGCATATCATCAACATTTTCTTTATAAGTCAAGCCATACAGTCCTACCCGTGACAAATCTCTCATTTTGTTTTCTCTCATAATATCATGTATACGGTGTAGAACAAATGCAGGCATAGCATCATTAGTCTTCATTGATTCATCAATAACCTTAGCTAAAGATGGATAATCCCCTACTAAAAACCAAGGATCTACAGAAATACAGTGTCCACCAACCCCAGGTCCTGGCTGCAAAATATTAACTCTTGGATGCATATTACAAATACGAATAATTTCATATACATCTATGTTATCATGCCGGCATATCTTAGCCAGTTCATTAGCAAAAGCAATATTAACTGCTCGGAATGTATTCTCAACAACTTTTGTCATTTCAGCTGTAAATATATCAGTAACAATGATTTCACCTTGACAAAACGATGCATAAATTTCTTTGACCCTCTCTCCTATTTCTTTTTCATCTGCACCAATTGTTCGGTTATTATGAAGGAGCTCGTATACCATATTTCCCGGAATAATTCGTTCAGGTGCATGTACAAGATGAATATCCCTGCCAATCTTAAATCCTGTTTCTTCAATTACAGGCCGGATATGCTTATTAATTGTTCCAGGAGATATAGTAGATTCAATTACTATTGTCGCACCAACTGGGCATATTTTAAGAACATCTTTTACAGCTCCAATAACATAAGCAGGGTCAACCTTCTTGCTAAATTTGTCATATGGAGTTGGTACTGATACAATATATGTATCTGTAGTTTGATATTCGGTAGAAAATCTAATACCATTTTTTAATGCAGCATTAAAAAGCTCATCAAGGCCCTTTTCTTTAAATGTTGTGTGTCCAGTCTGTAAAGTATTTACCAATTCTTTATTATAATCTGTACCAATAACACTAATGCCGTGTGATGCAAGCATTAATGCGGTCGGAAAGCCAATATAACCAAGTCCTATTACGTTAATCATTAAAAGTGCTCCTTTGATTTAAAATAATCTTGCAAATTTCTTACTCAATTTTTCATATGTGAAGTTCCGAATTACAGCTTCTTTTCCATTTCTTCCCAGCTTTTCTCTTAACTCTGCGGGCATAAAATACAATTCTTTAATGCCTTCTGCCAGAGCCTCAACACTTTCTGGTTTAACTGAAATTCCACAATTATATTTAACAATATAATTGTTAGGCGCACTCATTGCATAAATAATAGGTTTTCCAGACATCATTGAATCAAACAGTTTATTCATACTTATACCAAATTGCATAATCCATCCAGTAACTGATGCCACATATAATGCATCTATACTATTTAATAATGAAGGAACTGCCCGTTTAGGAACCTTTGGCAAAAAATATATTTCCGATTTTTTAGAACGTGCTATTTTTTTTAACTCCTGAAGATACTGATTTTCCTCTCCAACAATTATTACTGCTATTTGGGAAATATTAATCTTCTGCACCGCTCTTATTAAATAATCAATTGCATAGGAAATCGTTATGCTACCAAAAAAGCATATTATAAATTTATTCTCTGCTTTTAATTTCTTTATTAAATCAGAATGCATATCTGGCAAGTTTTCCAGAGTATCCCATTCTGTTACAACAACACCATTATTAACATTTAAAAACTTATCTGATTGCATTCCATGTTTCATAAGATAATCTTTTGTATTGGGTTGTAAAGAAACTACATAGTCTGAATGTTTGCAAAATGAATTTTCTGCTATTTGCATTATCACAACAAACGGATTTATCCTCTTCATTCTATAAATACCTTTTAGAACCGCTGGCCACATGTCATGAATCTCATGTATTAATATTGCGTTTGAATATTTCTTTATTCTCTGACCCACATAAGTATCAAGGGGATACGTTGATGATGTAATAACGATGTCTGGTTTCCACTTCTGTGCTATATTTTTAGCATTCAGATACAGCTTTCCAATGAATTCAGCCATAGTCAATGCTCTCTTTACACCATTACCATCATAAGTTGTAGTATGAATCCAGTGATAATGTATTCCATCTATTATTTCATTTTGAAAGTCATGATCAATTTTAGGATTTCTATTTCTTAGATGTGAATAATCGGCAGCAATAATATCTACCCGATATCCCATCTTTACCCATTCTCTAGATAGATAATAGGGTCTGAATTCCATTCCCATTTCTGGAGAACCTGCATAATGTTCTATATATATAATTCTTTTCTTATCCATTTACATATTCTCCTTTTATTTATAAGCTTTAATCCATACCGCAAACACAGTCCTCACCATCGTCCCAACCTCCCTCAAAAAACTAAACTTTCTAAGGCTTTGCAAGTTATATTCCATCTTCCCCGGAAGCACCTCCCTGACATACACCTCTTCCACATCTTCCGCCTTCTCCAGCAGCCTGCTTTCATCCTTATACCGGATACTGGCCTCACTGGTTACTCCGGCCGGGAGCAGCAATGTCGCCATCATTTCCTCTGTATATCTGCGGACAAATCCAGGCACCTCCGGCCTTGTTCCCACAAAACTCATGTCACCCAATATTATATTGATTAGCTGGGGCAGTTCATCCAGCCGGTATTTCCGCAGCACTTCTCCTGCCTTTGTTATCCGCATATCCCCGGCTGTGGTAACTTGCGTTCCAACGTGTTCCCTATCCGCTGCCATGGTTCGAAACTTAAGTATCTTAAATTTTCTTCCATACTGCGTGACTCTCTCCTGCCTGAAGAGGACCCCTCCCCTGGAATCAAGCGCCACCCAGACAGATATCCCTATAAAAACCGGCAGGAGAAAAAACAGCAGACATATGGAAGCCACAAAATCAAACCCCCGTTTTACCCAAAGGCTCAGTGTTTTCTTTTTCAATCTGTCATAATAGGGACGCACTGCGCCAGTCCGCATATAATCCGGCAAATCCTTCCACTCTCTCAGCATAACTCTCTTTCCCGCAACTTATTTTTAATCTCCCTATCCATCCCGCCTGCTTTCTGTGTTCCATCTCCGGCAGCATTTACACATATTCTTTCACTATCTGGCAATAGTTTTCGATCACATACTCTATTTCTTCATCTGTCAGCTTTGTATGTAACGGCAATGTAATCTCGTTTTCAAATGCCTGGTATGCGTTGGGATAATCCTTTATATCAAAACCTAATTTCCTATATGCAGTCATCATCGGCAGCGGTTTGTAATGCACATTTGTGGCTATGCCTGCCTCTGCCATTCTTTCTATGATTTCCTGCCTCCCCTCCAGAAAAACCCCGGGTATTCTGGTAATATACAGATGTCCCGACGACTGATGCTGCTCATCATAATGTACAGGCACATCCAGCCCCAACGGTTTAAACGCCCTGTCATATCGCTCAATTATTTCCTTACGCCTTGCAAGCATCCCGTCGTAGCGGCTCAGCTGTGCCAGGCCGATCCCCGCTGAGATATCTGTCATATTGCACTTATACCACGGACCCAGAATATCATATTCCCATGCACCAGGCTGTGTCTTGGCCAGGGCATCCTTCGACTGTCCGTGTAGAGACAAAAGCTGCAGCTGCTGATAAACAGTCTCATCTGAAATCCCCGGTATGCTTCTCCACGTCAGCGCTCCGCCTTCTGCCGTAGTCAGGTTTTTCACGGCATGGAAACTGAAGCTGGTCCAGTCTGCAATGCTTCCCGTCCTCCTCCCATGCCAGGATGCACCGAATGAATGGGCCGCATCCGCACATACCGCAATCCTTCCCATGGCTCTCTGTATCTCACTGGCCGGCCGGAATAACGCCTTTTTCCTTTCAACAACAGAAAAAATCTTTTCATAATCACAGGGAATCCCACCTAAATCAACGGGTATAATGGCTTTTGTC
Organism: uncultured Hungatella sp.; assembly: GCA_910585435.1. Taxonomy (GTDB): domain Bacteria; phylum Bacillota; class Clostridia; order Lachnospirales; family Lachnospiraceae; genus UBA3402. Next base: position 17,756 of record CAJUEJ010000035.1, read on the forward strand.
CTCTCTGTAATAGCCTCCTCCAGTTTCTCATAGTCCATTTCCAGACAGCTCTTCTGTATATCTGCAAATACCAGCGTTGCCCCTGTATGACACACAACCGATGCCGATGCCGTATAGGTATAGGCCGGTACAATCACCTCATCCCCCTCGCCGATTCCCAGCATACGGAGCGCCATCTCCGCACACGCTGTCTGTGAATTCAGGCACACGGCATAATCGGTACCACAATATTCTGCTATCCTGCGTTCAAATTCCTTGGTTTTTGGCCCTGTTGTGATCCATCCCGACTGAATCGCCTTTTTTACTTCCTCAATTTCCAGTTCAGACATGTCTGGCGGTGAAAAAGATATTTTCATAGTTTATGGTTTCTCCCTAAATTCTCTATAAGTCCGGATTGAATCTATAACTACGTTTCACAAGCATTCCTTCTCTCATCTGCCTCAATCTCAATCCCCAGATACAAAAGTCTCTTCCTGCCCATAATCTCTGCCTCTATCTCTGCTATCCTCTTATGAAGATTCACCCGTCTCACCCTGTTCCCCATTCCCAGGAGCGGCCCGGACAGATAAGAAATCTTCCCATCCGCCCCAATCCTCACCCTGGATATCCCAATCCTGCCTCTTCTGTCTGCAAGCCTCTCCATCAATTCTGTCTCATGCTCTTCCAGCGTTGACACATACTCATCATCGCTGAACAAAAGGTTTGGTTTCGGTGTCTTTTTCAGCTCCTTATACACCTTCTCCGGCTGGTCCGTATCAATAAACACATACCCAGGGAATAAATCCTCATATACCGTCTGCCACTTCCCCTCATACTTCTTCCTTCTGCTGCGTATCAGATGAAAGCACCTTGCATTCAACTCTCCCGGAAGCAGCCCGGCAACAAAAGCCTCCGCCTGTCCCTCGCCCCCATCCTTCACATGGACAACGCACCACATACGGCAATCACTCCCATCTATCCAACTTACGGCAATACAAATAGATTGACACACCTTCCCCCAGATCCCCAGCAACTCTTCCACGCCATTTCCCCTATCCAGTGGGGAAAAACCCATAGGTTTTTCCCCGAAAACCTCTTGCAAATTTCCCCCTGTTGTGCTATCCTATGTTTGTCAAAAATGAAATAAAAAAAGAGCAAATTACATGAATTTGCCCAATTTTGTAACACATTTATAAAATTATCAATCTGATTTCAGTCAATTTTAATCCATACAAAGCCGATCAGAAAGTGGGGAAAAACCTATGGGTTTTTCCCCACTATTGTCCATTTTCCCCAAAATTCTGTTAAATAGCAGCCATCCAATCCACTTTGTTCCGTCCTATCAAAATAAGCTGCCGCAAAACATTGCGGCAGCCCATATATATCTCGTTATATAATTTTACCAGGTCTTTGTAAGAGCCAGATTGTAATCTACTGCGTAAGGATTATCCTCTCTGGTCTTGATATCCTCATAAACACTGCGGCGCTCGTCAGAGCTTTCGCCGTTCCAGTACTCATACCCTCTGAGATAACTGTCCATCAGTTCATCCCAGGAGCCGAACAAAGGCTGCATCGTCTGAGCAATCTCCAGGGATTTGTCCAGAGCTTCCTGCTCAGTGTAATAGCCCGCCAGGTAGAAATATCCCATCAGGCTCAGGGCACGGCAATAATCCCAGCCATCAATGGCAGTCTCGCCATACTGCGCATACATATCCATCATCTGTACACAGGCCTCTGCCTCTTCGCTGCTCATGTTGTAAGGGCTGGCTGTAAGGAAGGAGGTCATCTCCTCTGCAGACATATCGTTCAGTCCTACATCCAAAAGGGTCTGCACAGTCTCCTTGTAATCTGTCCGATGGCCTTCTGTCAGAATCCACTCCAGGGTGCTGTCGGCAGATGCCTTATCGGATACGTCCCACCAGCTCTTTAACAGTTCCTGCTCTACAGATGCGCTTTCGTCATTGGCCGGAAGCCCTCCAAACAAATTGTAATCCCAGCCGTTTAAGTCTGTCAGAACAGCGTAAGCCGCATTAAACCAGCGGATTGTATCTGTCATCTCAGAAGTAAAATTATTCTCTACCTCTGGAACCACTTCTTTGAACTTGGAAAGAGATGCCGCGAAGGATGCTTTAACCTTGTCTGTAATCTTATTGGCTATAAAACCGATGGAATAATACGCATAATCAGTCTCACCATAAATCAGATAGCCTGCTGCCGTTGTACCATCAGATGTAACCTTGCAGGTATAGGCCTTAATATTGCTCATACCCGGGATAGCGATGGCTTCCGCCTCCTCATCATCTGACATGCCGTAGCTGGTCTCCACCAGTTCCTGCAGAGATTCCATACTGTCTACCGGAAAAATCCCTCCCTTTGGAAACTGCATCAGAAGAACGGCTTCTCTTCCATCTTCACTGCCTGCCGTAATGAATGTTTCACTTCCTACATCCTCTGTAATCCAGTCTTTCTTCAGGTAAATCGACGCTGAACCGTCCGGCGTAGAGAATTCCTGCATATCAGCCAGCAATTCTTCCGTTGAAGCTGGTTTTCCCCCACAGCCCTGAAGCATGGTAAGCGCAAGCACCATAACCATAAAAAAGCTGATAATTCTGCCTGCTTTTTTGTTTTTGAGTATCATACTACTTTTCCTCCTTCATAATATCAAACATTGCAGCCGCTTTGCAGCCTATGTCCATTTAACTTTACCACTGTTTATACAAAAAAACAATGATAAAACTTATTAAAAAAATAGTATAATTTTATAAAAATTTGATAAATTTCTCATGTTATTACCATACCTGATTCCCCGATATGAAAGGCCTTAAAATATTTGTCTTCCATAGGAATCCACTGACTCTGAAACCGCTTGAACATCTCTTTGCCATCCCTTTTCAAGATCCGGCACTCCTGCTCCTCCTTCTGTACCTGGCAGAAGATCCGAAGATCATACACATTTCCAAAATACGGATGCTGGCTGTAAACTCCTTCTATAATATTCAGTGAATGGTAGGGTTCCTTAACCGGCTCCCCCAGCGTCTGGGTTCCACAGTCATAAGGCCGGTACTCCAGCCCCTCTCTTTCCTTAATATGATCCAGTATCTCCTCCCTGAACCGCTCATAATCCACATTGCCTCCAGGCTGTGCAAGCCTATCCTCAGTCCTCTGACAGGGCCTTAAGAAAAAATCATCCATGTGGAACAGACGGCATCCGTAGATTTCCCTTAAAATCCTTCCAAGGGTACTTTTTCCGCTTCCGCACATTCCGTCCACAGACACAAGCACCGGCCTGTCACCAGCCTCTGCCCGCAGCCGGTCGATTCGCAGAAACACCTGATAATATCTGGTATAGTACTCTGCCGCCGCCCGATATGCCGGATGGTACAGCCTGCGGTACCTCTCACTGTGGCTGACCGGAGGATATCCTTTCCTTCTGTAATCTTCCAGATAGCTTTCCACCTGCTCCGGCGCAAAAGGAACCTCCCCCTTTTTGCTGCAATCTCTCAGCATATCCAGCTTTTTCTCAAAGGAAGATATTTTTCCAATCTTCCGATCCGCTGTCTGGACAAAAATCTGATTCAACGTCTCCGGTGCAAATCCTTTTCCCAGAACCTGCAGATTCATTCTGCACATTCCGTCCCCAATCTCCTCACAGTCCGGGATCTCCTGCTCCCGGATACAGTCTGCCTGCTTCTGCCCCTTTATCTGTCCCCACTCTTCCCTGATCCACTTCAAACTTGCGTGAGGATTCTTAATCATATGGCCGCCGCCGAACTCACTCTGGTACAGAAGCTTTACCGCATCCTCCACCTGCATCTCCGGGTAACGTTCTATCTGCCTGAATAAATATTCTTTCATCCCTACTTCACAGCCTTTGCTCGTTTTAATGCCATAATCATAACAGGAACAAGGATAATCTGCAAGATAATTCCCGGAATCGCATTAAAAAATACTGCCCCCAGGAAAATATGTATGGAAAACGTATTTCCAGCAATTCCATATAGAACAATACTGACCAGCCCCCACACAAGACGTCCTGCAATCATGGCTCCTATGAGACTGGCATACACAGAAGGAAGGGTCTTTGGAAGCCTCTCATACAAAATCCCTGTTACAGCTCCGTAGGCAGCAAGTTCAAATGCCATGGCCGCTGCCGTGGGCATCATCGGAGGCATTCCAAACAGTATGCTTCGCAAAACAGGAACCACCGCCCCTACAAGCAGGCCGTATCTCCATCCGCATACATAGCCGCAGATCAGTACCGGAAGATGCATGGGAAGAAGGTTCCCGCCGATTTCAGGAATCTGCCCTGTAAAAAAAGGCATGACGATTCCCAGCGCCAGGAACATGGCGCTTAAAACCAGATTCTGTGTTGATGATTTACCCTTTGTATTTGTCATTGTACTCTCCTGTTCTTTTGATCCTTCACATAAAAATTCAACAAAAAAATACCAGAACGAATGCATTCCTAGGGAATGCCATTACCTTCCTGGTACCTTATCTCTTAACATCCTTTTTTGTTTCTGCCTGAAAAGCGATTCTGCCCTTTGGCCACTGGCTTCAGCCAGTTTCTCTATGCCGGTTCTGTCCGGCTGTCTGTATGATTATAATCGTCTTTTTTCAGAATGTCAATAAAATTTTTCCCGTACCATTTTTGTTTCCTCAATAAATCCTATACTTTTTGTTTTTTTGCTGGTATACTCTCTTTAGCAAACGGCAGATTAAAACTACAAAAATAATGGAAGGAACTATACAATATGAAAGATAAAAGCAAAATACGGGATATCATTCTGGCTGTGGCAATTCTGGTAATAGCCGTAGTTTTTTATGCAGGGAACCGGCTTATAAACCGGAAACCGGCTGCCATCGTAGAGATTTCCCTCAATAACCATGTGATTCATCAGCTGGATTTAAGCAAGGACACGGAAATCGTCATCGAAGGCTACAAGGGCGGAACCAACACCCTGGTGATAGAAAACGGACAGGTATATATATCCGATGCCTCCTGCCCTGATAAGGTCTGTATCTACCAGGGAAAGATAAGCCGCCCCGGAGAGATGATCGTATGCCTCCCTAATCTGATGATTGCCAAGATTGTAGGCGAGGAAGAGTAAGCCTTCCTCCTCTGGCTTTCTTTTTACCTCTTCCCATAGGGGTCAAAACACATTTTGACCCCTACATCATACTATAAAATATACCTGTTTTTGGTATCCTCTATTTATATTTGGGAGGTAATTCATGAAAGCAAAACTGGAAGTCAGAAACTTACATTACTCTTACCACACACTGGAAGGCGAGACCCAGGCCCTTTCCGATATATCCTTTGATGTAAAGGACGGCGAATTTTTTGCCATTGTCGGACCGTCCGGCTGCGGCAAATCCACCCTTTTGTCTCTCCTGTGCGGACTCATTGAGCCGGAAAATGGCAGTATCCTGATTGACGGATGTCCTCGTCAGGACAGCGATGCTGTCATCGGATATATGCTGCAAAGGGATCACCTTTTTGAATGGCGCACCATTTTCTCCAATATTTCTCTGGGATTAGAGATCAATCACCGCCTGGATGAAGCTGCAAAGCAGGAACTGACTGAGATGCTGGATACTTATGGGCTCTTACAGTTTAAAGATTCCAGGCCTTCTCAGCTGTCCGGCGGAATGCGTCAGCGTGCGGCCTTAATCCGCACCATGGCTCTGAAACCGGATATTCTTCTTTTAGATGAACCATTTTCTGCCCTTGACTATCAGACCAGGCTGGAGGTCTGTGATGATATCAGCTCTATCATCCGCACTGAGAAAAAGACAGCCATCCTGATTACCCATGATTTGTCGGAAGCCATCTCTGTGGCTGACCGGATCTTAATCCTTACCAGCCGTCCTGGAAAAGTAAAGGCTGTGATGGAGGTCAGATTCGCGCCGGAATTCGACCGCCCTCTGTCAAGGAGGAATGCACCGGAATTTTCGTCTTATTTTAATCAGCTGTGGAAGGAGTTGAAATTACATGATTGAGATCCATCCTACCCTGACTCAGCAGGAATTCCTTGCAAAAGAACGGCAGCACAAGCTTCAGGTACGGATTGTAAGAGCCATGATCTTTGTCCTTTTCCTGGCTGTCTGGGAACTGTGTGCCGATCTGGAAATCATAGATGCGTTTATTTTCGGCAGCCCGTCCCGGATTTTGTCCTGCTTTGTTCAGATGGCTTCGGACGGCACTATTTTTCTCCATATGGGAGTTACTCTCTTCGAAACTCTCATAAGCTTCTTTTTTGTGGTGGTGATCGCTGTCCTGGCCGCTGTCCTTCTCTGGAGCAGCCGCAGCATTGCGGAAGTGCTGGAGCCTTATCTGGTTATGCTAAACAGCCTTCCCAAGTCTGCCCTGGCTCCTCTTCTCATCGTATGGCTGGGAAATAATATGAGGACTGTCATCGTGGCTGCCGTCTCTGTGGCCGTGTTCGGCTCTGTTCTGACCCTTCACACCGGATTTGCACAGACAGATCCAGACAAGATCAAACTGATCTATTCCCTGGGCGGATCCAGGAAGGACGTCCTCTTAAAAGTCCTGATCCCCTCCTCGGTGCCCCTTATTATCAGCAACATGAAGGTCAATGTAGGCCTGTGCCTGGTAGGCGTGATCATCGGAGAATTTCTCTCAGCCAAGGCTGGCCTGGGATATTTGATAATCTATGCTTCCCAGGTGTTTAAGATGGATATGTTAGTTATGTCTATCGCAATCCTGTGTATCCTGTCAACGGTTCTCTATCAGGCCATTGCAGCATTAGAGAAAAAATTTTTATAATACTCTGTTTCATAGTAAACCCCCCATGCCGTTTTCCCGGCACCACTATGAATGAAAGGGGGGATGCACACAAAATGCCAAAAGCAAGCATTCCGGCGCTGTACGGTCAGCGCAGCAGGTGCGCAGACCTACAGCAAGAATCCGATCCTTTCCCAGTCAATCATTGTGTAGATAGGCTGGGAGGGCATACATACTTCCAAAAGAACATTGATAAATCTGGCTGGAATAAGTATAATAACATGGTATCAGAGACAAAGCTTACGCCCAAACTATAGCTGGCTTACAGGCATGCGCCCAGGCCATTGCAGGAGGAAGAATGGAAAACTATACCATCGGTCAGATCGCAAAATCACTGGGAATATCTCCTCAGCTTCTCAGGCATTATGAGTCTCTGGGCCTTCTGGACACCCAAAGAGACGAGAAAAACCAGTACCGCACCTACAAAACCAAGGATACAAAGCTGCTGTTTCAGACCATCATTTACCGGGCCATGGGATTCTCATTAAAAAAAATCAATCAGATGTTAAAGGAAGAGTCCCCCCGGGAAGTGGAGCACTCTCTGGATATCCGGATAAATGAAATCCAGAAGGAGATTGACAAGCTGAAAGGAATCCAGGATGAGATAAGGGAATATCACGACAGCCTTCTGTCTGCCGAAGCCAGGAAAGGCTTATGTTGGATCGAGCCAGATGATTTTGAATTTTACCGTATTATGAAAAAAGGAAGCGGCCAGTCCATTATCACGGAGACCGACAGCCTTTTAGTCAGCCTCCATAAAAAGGTTCCTTATGTCCGTCAGGGTTTTACCCTGTCTCTGGACATGCTTCAGGATCCCCGGGCGCCTTTTGATTACCAGTACGGCATTGTCATGAAAAAGGAGGATATAGACCGACATTGCTGCGAGACGGACATGCTTCCCTATCTGGTAAGGCTCCACGGACCTATAGCCAGAATTATTTTAGGGCTGAAGCCCGAAGATTCCTTTTCAAGAGATCTTTTTCTTTCCTTTTTAGATACTGTCAAAGCCAACGGCTATATGCCTGCAGGGGATTGCTACGGGGTGGCCCGCTACGTTTCCTTCAAAGAAAATACCGATAATCTTTTTGAATTCCTGCTGCCGGTAAAGCCGCTTTAAGTCAAATTTCTCCCTTGACCTTACATCTGTTGTAAGGTTTATACTCATTATAAACTTACGTTAAATAAGGAGGATATGCAAGATGAAAAAGCGGCTGAATTGCTTTATCTGCTGCGCAGTAATACTGTCCTGTATGACTGCCTGTGGCGGAAAAGAAGCACAGGTTCAGACAGAGGAAAGCCAGACACAGGGGACGACAGAAGCCACCACGCAGGCTGAGGAAAGCAAAGAAGCTCTCTACACACCGGGAACGTATACCGGGGAGGCTGCCGGGTACGGGGGAAATGTATCCGTAACCATCACGGTTGATGCTTCTTCCATTACAGATGTGACAGTAGAGGGTGCAGACGAGACGCCAACCATCGGAGGCGCCGCCTTAGAGGAGCTGGCCGGCCAGCTTAAGGAGGCACAGGATTCAGAAATCGACGGTGTTACGGGAGCCACCATAACAAGCACTGCTGTAAAGACCGCTGCCAAAAGCGCCCTGAATCAGGCTATGGGGAAAGAGAATTCCTCTGAAAAAGCTGCATTGACTGACGGAGTCTATTCCGTAAAAAGTACCGGCTACAGCTGGACCGGCATGATTGCTGCAGATGTAACGATCAAGGACGGCCAGATCCAGGATATAGCCATCACAGAAGAACACGAAAGTGACACTGCCGAAATCGGCCAAACCGCCTTCGACCTTCTGATTCCCCGCCTGCTTGAGCATCAGAGCCTGGCAGTTGATTCTGTCAGCGGCGCCACCGTCACTTCAAACGGAATCAAAAGCTGTGTCTCAGAAGCTATTACCCTGGCCGGCGGTGATCCTGCCCAGTGGCAGACGCCTGTGGAAAAGAAAACCGATACCGTAAAATTAGAAGGATATGATGTAATCGTGGTAGGCCTGGGCGGTTCCGGAATCTCCGCTTACTGCGCGGCTGCTGAAGAAGGCGCTGCCGTATTCGGCATCGAAAAGGCAGCTAAACTGGGAGGCCAGTCTGCAACAGTAACCGGCCCTATGGTAATCAACTCAAAGGCTCCTGCCTTCAAAGACGTGGAATTTGCCAACCCGGACGATGTGTATCAGGTATGGCTGGATTATGTGGAAAGCGATAAGAAAGCAGACATTATCCATGAAGCTGTCTATAACAGCGGCGCCTATCTGGATTATTACATTGACAACTTTGATTTTGAATTCCAGGGAATGATTATGAGCTTTGCCAGGCCGGAATGGAGCCAGTTCTGGACAAGATACGTAGGCGAAAACGGAGGCACCAATATATTTGGAGCCAACAAAACATACCAGTATAACCGTGCCATGGAAAAAGCAAAGGGATTTAACGAGAAAAATGATTTTATGCTGGAGCTGTCAGCAGAGGATCTGATCTTCGAAGGCGACCAGATAGCAGGAGTAAAGGCAACCTACTATGACGGAACCACCTATGAGATCTACGGAGACTCTGTAATCCTGGCAACAGGAGGATATATCGGCGATGACAGCCTTGTGAAGGAAAACTTCGGAACCACTCTGTGTACTGTAGCCGCCACCATCAATGACGGCGCTGGTATCAAGATGGGCCTGGCAGCAGGCGGAGCTACCTACAACATGGCTGTAGACCCCATGATTCACATTTTACAGATTCCCAATCTGATTAAAAATGAAGACCTGACTCCCAACCAGAAAGCAGTCCTGTCAGCGCTGGCTCTGGTAACAGGAGAAAAGACTGTGTCTATCACAGGAGAAGCACTGGACTTAAATGCCATCGGCACTACCAATATCTGCTCCATTCCAGGCTACCGCTACTATGTGGTCTACACCCAGGAACAGATTGATTCCTACAAAGAAAAAGGCTTAACCGAGAATTTTGCCACGGCAACCTCCATGTTCATGGGACAGGGCGGAGAGCTGGTGACAGGAACGCCTGTGGAGGATATGGATACCATCCTGGACATGGGAATTCAGTACAAAAATGTATTGAAAGGAACTGTAAAAGAACTGGCAGAACAGATGGGCTGTGACGAGGCAACCCTCGCTCAGTCCCTGGGTGATGAAGATACCACCTACTATGCAGTCATTGCTGCAGGATATACATACGGAACCGTCGGCGGACTGGACGTTGATGTCAAAATGAATGTTCTCAAAGAAGACGGTACTCCCATCGAGAATCTGTTTGCCGTAGGTACAGATTCCATGGGTGTGGAAAATATCGAAGGAAAGCCCTACACCCCATGGGGCGGCCAGGCCCAGTCCTGGACCTTTGTCTCCGGTTATCTGGGAGGCAAAGCTGCTGCTGCATACGGCACGGCAAGATAATTCAAACTGACATACCTGCATTTATGCCGCCTAACCGGCGGCGAAACGCTGAGCTTTCAAAATAAAAGCGGAGCCTCTGCAACAGGAGGATTCGCTTTTTTAATAATAGAAAATCCACTGGCCTTCAACCTATTGTATTCTTTTTAGTTTCGCACTGTGCTCCGTAACTACTTTTTTTATAAGTGTCATATCTTGCATCGTATTTTGAATCTGATCAGCTCCTTCGGCATACCTTTCATATGTGGACGTATAACAGGCTTCTATGTTCTGGAGTCTTGGAAGGATTTCATTTTCCTGGGTAATTTCAATCCTTTTTATTCGTGTATCTATCTCCCTCATCTCCGCTTTAATGTCTCTCATCTCTACTTTAATATCACTAACATTGTCCTGTAATTTTGAAATATCTTTCTGGAGCGGCTCCAGCTTTTTGTCCATCATACTTGAAATGGCAAGTAACAATTCGTTATCACTCATAATATTGCCCCTTTCCTGTTACATCTATTCTTATAGTAACATAAGGATGCCTCTCTTTAGATCGATTATTCGCCCTATTATAAAAATTTTTTACAATATCTGCTTTTCCTTCTTCTCAGTTCTTCTGTAATAGTTTTTCCAGATAAATTATAGCATTTAAAAGCAATGATTACAAGAACTATAAAAAAGCGCCCTGTCCCGACACTCCCGGCAAGGCGCTTTTCTCTCCCAATTTAGTTCTTCACATAAGGTAACGATTCAGTTTTCAGCCCCATAGCTGTGGCATCTCTCAAAACTGTGCATCATGCATCCACACATACCGCTCATCCTCACACCTGTCTGTCTGCAGCCATGGATTCCCGTCCAGATGGCGGATCATCCAGCAGGTATACATCTGGAATCCCGGAGCCACGGCCTGGGGATGCAGCTCCCCTCCCGGAATGGCGGAGAAGCTGTTGTCCACGCTCTTAAACACCTGGTCTCCCACAAAGCTGGCTCCAAACCCTTCCGGCCTGTCAAACTTAAACAGATACGTCTCCGGCTGGGGATGCCTGTGAGGCAGATACCCGGACCAGTTCCCTCTGTCATTTAACACCTCCCCCAGCACCATGTTGGACTGAGGTGAAATATCGTGGTCAAAAATCGTATTCACCCTTCTCTTGGCCACATTGCCGAACTTCCCGACACTGGAATATCCCCACGGTGCATCCTCCGGAGCATACAGCCGGCTGGCAAATTCCTTCTCATTCCTGGTACACTGCACCAGAATCTCCGTATCCGCCTCTGCCGTCACATCCACCTTGTGCCCTGTACACACATGCACGCACCAGGGTCCTTCCGTAAACACATCCTTCCTGCTTACGGTCTCCGTCTTTCCATCCCAGCCATAGGTGACCTTGCCGGACAGAAGAAGAACCGCTGTCTCCTCCCCCTCCCGGCAAAAGTTCCTGGTCTCCCCCTGGCTCATCTGGTACACCCGGATATCCATCATCATGGCCTTATACTCATTGTCATACGTGGTGAGAATCATCTCACCCTTCTCATCAAACTTCGGATAACCAAACACTTTTCCCATAGGACTCTCCTTTTCCAGTTATCAGTCATTAAACATTTTTAATAAGCCCTGGACTCACTTCTCCCCTTCAGAACCCCATCGCATGCTTCCCGCACAGATTCTTTCTCCGAGGTCGTGGCAATCCCCACATTCCACCAGGACTCATACCCATCTGTCATAGTCTTGGGAATCACCTTCAAATCAAACAGACAGGCAATCTCCTGCTTTTTCGCATCCTCCAGTGCCTCTTCCAATTCTCTGATCGTCCGGCAGGTATAAGCCTTCAACCCATACCCTTCCGCCACCTTGGCATAATCCACCGGAATCAGCTCCTCGCACGGCTTCTTCCCGTTGGTATACCTGAATTCCGTAGCCAGGCTTCCGATTCCATGATTCATCTCCAGATTATTGATGCATCCAAATCCACAGTTGTCAAACACCAGAATATTCACCTTCTGCCTCTCCTGCATAATGGTCATAATCTCGCTGTTTAACATCAGGAAGCTGGAATCCCCCACCACACAGTACACCTCATTCTCCGGCTCCGCAAACTTTACGCCCAGTGTTGCGGCAACCTCATATCCCATACAGGAATACCCATACTCTGCATGGTATCCCCCTCTCTTATCTGTGGTCCACATTCTCTGCATACAGCTGGGAAGAGAACCGCCGGCCGTAATAATGGTGGCATCCTCATCAATCACCCTGCGGATAGCCGCCAGAGCCGCCGTCTGGGTAATCTTTCCTCCTGTCAGCTTCACAAACTCCGGAATGGTCCTTGGGTCTCTGGCCTTAATAAGAGGCTCAAAATCATCCCCTGTATATTCAATCCCGGCCAGATGGGCCATCTCCTTATCCCAGGCTGCCTTGGCCTTCTCAATCTCATCCGTGTAAGAAGAAACATATCCCCTGGCTCTTAACTTCTCCGCCAAAGCCTCAACCGTGGCCCTGGCATCTCCGATTGCCTTCACCGCATCCATTTTATAAGCATGAAACCGGCAGTTGTTGATAGATACGAACCTTACATCCTCATTCTGGAACAGATGCTTGGAGCTGGTGGTAAAATCAGACATTCTGGAACCGATGGCAATGACCACATCCGCATCCTTTCCAATGATATTAGACGCATAGGTTCCCGTAACGCCAATCCCTCCCAGGCAGTACGGATGGCTGGAAACACAGGCGCTCTTCCCGGCCTGGGTCTCCCCGAAGGGAATCTTAAACTCCTCGCAGAACTTCTCCACAGCCTCCCCGGCCTCAGAGTACTTCACGCCGCCGCCTACGATAATCAGCGGTTTCTTCGCCTCTGCAATCACCTGGGCGATATCCTCCAGCTCCTCCTCCACTGCCGCCGGCCTGGTAATCCGGTGAACTCTCTTCTTAAAGAAATAGTCCGGGAAATCGAAGGACTCACCCTCCACATCCTGGCACAGCCCGATGCAGCAGGCCCCTGTCTCCGCCGGGTCTGTCAGGACACGCATGGCATTGATAAGAGCTGTCATCACCATCTCCGGCCTGGTAATCCGGTCCCAGTATTTGCACACCGGCTTAAAGGCGTCATTGGTTGTCACCGCAAGGCTGCTGCTCTGCTCCAGCTGCTGAAGCACCGGGTCCGGCTGTCTGGACGCAAATGTATCCGCCGGGAACACCAAAAGAGGAATATTATTCACCGTAGCCGTGGCGCAGGCAGTCACCATATTGGCGGCGCCTGGTCCTACAGAAGAAGCACAGGCAATGATTCTCCTTCTGTTACTCTGCTTTGCAAATGCAATGGCGGTATGGCACATTCCCTGCTCATTCCTGCCCTGCATCACCTTGAGGCCGCCGGGATTGCTGTCCAGAGCCTCCCCCAGGCCTACTGCGATTCCGTGTCCGAAAATCGTGAAAAATCCCTCTACAAACTTGGTCTCCACCCCATCCATGGAAACATACTGATTATCCAGAAACTTGACAATGGCCTGAGCCGTTGTCATCCTCGTCGTCTTTGTCATAGCTTTCTTTCCTTTCTTATTGTCCACTGCTTTTCGCGCTGCCTGTCCTGCCTGCCGCAGCTCTTCCAAAGTCTTGCCGCGCTTTCCAAAACCTGCTCCATCCTCCAAAATTCGCTGCGCCTTCAAAAATCTGTCCCATCTTCCAAAATCTGCTGCACCTTCAAAAATCTGCCGCCGCAGGCCGCTTACATCCTTTTTCCTGTCACACCCTGGCAATCATCTCGCCGAATTGCTCCTTCTCTTCCTTAATAAATGCCTTCACAGCCTCCGGCCCCGGAAGGTCATCGGAACAGTTGTTGCTTCTCACCATCATGGACGCCTCTGCAGAGCCGAACTCCAGGCAGTCAATAATCTCCCATCCCTGATACAGGCCATACAGGAATCCGGAACCGTAGCCGTCGCCGCCGCCGAAGCCCTTTCTCGCATCCACCGGGAAGGGCTTGATGCTGAACTTCTGTCCGTCGCAGGTGTAAGCCGTGGAGCCCTGCATTCCATGCTTAATCACCACAATTTTTGCATTGTATCCCTGCCACAGAGCCGCGCTCTCCTCATCGGTCATGCCAGGCTTTATTAATTTTTCCGTCAAATCAAACTCTTCCCTGGAGCCCATGATAATATCTGCTTCCTTGGCCACCATGGAATAATAGATGGAAATCTCATCGCTGTTCTTCCAGTTGTACTCTCTGTAGTCAATATCAAAAATCACTTTCGTATGGTTCCTCTTTGCCAGCATCACCGCCTTGATGGCCGCCTCCCTGGAAGGGCTTTCCGCCAGAGCCGTACCGGAGATAAGGATTGCCTTGGTATTCTTTATGAATTCCTCATGGATATCATCCACATGCAGCTGTAAATCCGCAATGCAGTTTCTGTACATCAGAATATGGCTCTCCTTGGAAGAAAGCATCTCCGTAAAGGTCAGCCCCAGCTTCTCGCCGCCTGTACACTTGGTGATATTAGACGTATCGATTCCCTGCTCGTTAAAATAATCCACCACATACTCGCCGAACTGGTCATCCGACACCTTGCCGATGAATCCGGCCTTTAAGCCGTGCCTGGTGACCCCCACCGCAATGTTGGCCGGCGAGCCCCCTACAAACTTCTCAAACATATGTACCTTTTTGAGAGGCTTAAACTCCTCCTTCACCTGGTCATTGTAGGCAGGATTAAAATCAATGGCCACCCGTCCCAGCAGCACCAGGTCCATAGGCCTGGACTGGTCAAACTCAATGTACTTCATCCCTTTCCCTCCATTTCCGCACCCAAACACACCATACCTTCCGGCACACCTGCATCCCCTGTAAAGAAACCTGAAATCCCCTTCCGGCTTTGCGTGCTTTTATAGTTTTATGCGTGCTTTTTGTGTATCTTTATTCTATACTCCTATAATAGCACGCAAAAGTCC
This sequence comes from uncultured Hungatella sp., assembly GCA_910585435.1. Lineage (GTDB taxonomy): Bacteria > Bacillota > Clostridia > Lachnospirales > Lachnospiraceae > UBA3402. Next base: position 32,877 of record CAJUEJ010000035.1, read on the forward strand.
TGCGTGCAAGTATTTTTTCCTGAAATATTATCCTGACACAAACATAAAAAATCTAAAAAAACCGGTTCAGCACCCAGCACCACACCGGCAGCGCCCCGATAGACAAAACCGTAGTCAGCACAATACACTTGGCTGCAAAATCCTCATCCCCATGGTACTTTGCCGCCAGAATGGCCGTGGTTCCTCCCGCCGGCATAGCCGCCAGAACCACCGACACCCCTGCCGCCACCCCGTCCACCCGGAACAGGATGCAGCCCAGCAGAACTCCCACCGGAATCACCACCAGACGGATGACAGAAAAAATAACCGTAAGCCTGGACACCAGATTTTTCGCCCCGTTTTCCGCCAGAATGGTGCCGATAAAAACCATGGTAACCGCCGTGGTACATTCCCCCAGAGAACTGATCGTTCTGCTTAAAAAAACAGGCATCCTAAACTGAGTCACCATAAGCACCATGCCGATTTCCGTGGCAATGATGCAGGGATGGGTCAGAATCTTCTTCACCACCTCTTTTTTGCCGGGGCTTTCCGCAAAGTAAGAAAGCCCTGCAGACCACGTCACAATCCTCTGGGGAATCAGATGGATGGATGCAAACAAAAGCCCCAGAGACCCAAAAAGCCCCTCAGCCACCGGATTCCCTAAAAACCCTGAATTGGCGCACAAGGTAGCATACTGCATGATCATCCTCTGCCTCTTAGGCACCCATTTATAACAAAAACCGCTGATTACCAGGCAGGCAGCCTGCAGCAGCACAGAGATCACCAGCACCTGAAAGCCGGCCTTCAATATTTCCCCATCCAGAGAGATGCAGAATGCCGAAATAATATTGCAGGGAAGAATCACATCCATAATCAGATCCGTCAGGCAATCCCGCCCTTCCTTTGTGATAATCTCCCTCTTCCTCAGAAAAGCCCCCAGCCCCATAAGCAAAAACATCATCAGCTGCAGATCAAACAGTCCCTTTGTCTCCACCATAGCCCTTCCCCCTGTCACAGCAAATGCCTTCCAAAACCTGAGCACTGCCCTCATACCATCTATTCTAAATTATAATTCCCTGTCTGTCTATTTCTATTTTTGTGATGGTTCGGCCTTTGCTTCCAGCTTTTGCTTGACAAATGGCCGTTTCTATGGCAATCTGTAACCGTTATGACACTGTTCACTGCCTTAAAAAAGGAGTAAAAACATGAAAAAAACCCTATATCTTCTGTGCCATGCCGAGACCATGTTCAATGTACGGAAAAAAATACAAGGCTGGTGCGATTCTCCCCTGACAGAGCGGGGACGGAAACAGGCCCGTGCCGTGGCAAGGTATTTTAAAGAAAACAACATCACCTTTGACCACGCCTACACCTCCACAGCCGAGCGGTGCTGCGATACACTGGAACTGGTAACAGATATGCCCTATTCCCGCTTAAAAGGCTTAAAGGAAATGTTCTATGGGGATCTGGAAGGGGAAAGCATAGAGAAAAAATGCAGAACCTGGCAGGAATGCACCACCTATTATCTTCCCTACGGCGGCGAGTCCAGCGATACCGTAAGGGATCGGATGGTAAAGACCCTGACCGGAATCATGCACGGAAGCACCCACAAATCCATCCTGGCCGTAAGCCACAGCAGCGCATGCTTCAATTTTCTCCGGGCAGTTGTAGACGATCCCACAGAGGAGTGGGACAAAGGCTTCGAAAGCAGCATTGTTTATATATACGAATACAGCGATGAAACAGAAGAATTTACATTGAAACAGATTTTAAGAAATCTGGCAGAGGACGTAGATTAACGGCGTCTCCTCTGCCTTCCATAGGCCTCCAGGATCCGGCCGATCTGTGTATAATCCCGCTGAAACAGCTCCTCGCTTATCTGCTTTGCCAGAAGCTCCCCGGGAACCTTCTGCAATATCTTACCTGCCACAAAGGCCTTGCTTTTCTCCCTGTATCTGGCCATACCGTTTATCTCCTGAATATGGGCCAGCTCCGGCCTCCACAGAAGGCTTAATTTCCGTTTCAGATCCATCTGGGGATTCCTCCGCGCTTCTCTCAGCACATAGAAATCCACCTCATTTCCCATTCTTTCCTCTGCGGCCTCCACCGTGATAATTCCCCACCAGGAAGGCACATGCTCTTCTATATGGAAGCCATGGCTGGAACCCACAGCCACATAATTGTAATCAAAATACTGGTTATAGTCCTTTACCTGCCGGCTCAGCCTGGCATAAGTATCTGCATCGCTTTTAATCTCGATGCCAGCCACAGCCTCCGGCAGCACCATAACAATGTCCGCGCGGGAGCGCCCCATCTGTTTCTCTTCCAGAATCCGTATCTTCCCGTACTGCTGCTCCAGAAATTCAAACAAAGGCTCCCGAATATCCTTATCGTACAGCATAGGATCATATCCCCCTGGACCGGAAATATCTGTTTATCATAGGAAGAGCCATACAGGCCGACAGCATATCTGCCAACGGGCCTGCTATCTGCAGCCCAAAAAGCCCGAAAAGCCTGGGCAGCACTATGAGCGCAGGTATATAGAAAAACAGCTGACGGCTTAAGATCAGCATGGTACTGGGCAGAGGGCGCCCGATCATCTGAAACATGGTACCCACATTGGCCACAAAGCTGGCAAAAGGCATTACCACACACACCAGGCGAAAAGCCGTGCTTCCAATCCGAATCACCTCATTATCATTCTGAAAAAGCCCGATAAGCTGAGGCGCAAACGCCACCCCTATAACGCCAAAACAGCACATGCTGATAATCCCTGCCCTGGCCGTAAACCAGAATGCCTCCTTCACCCGCCTGTGATTCCCTGCCCCGTGGGAATACCCGAACACCGGCTGGGCTCCCTGCCCCAGCCCTAAGGAAACTGCATTGGACAGGTACAGAAGGCGGCTGCACACGCTCATAGCCGCTATAGCCGCATCCCCCCAGCCTCCGGCCACCCAGTTAAGCACCACATTTGCAATCATATTGCAGCCATGACGGCTGAGGCTTGGAAAGCCGTTGGAAAACAGTTCCAGATACTGCTCCCATGTCCGGGACATAGAGCGGATGGAGATCTGAACCTGGGTTTTTCCTCTCAGGTAAAAGCTAAGCAGGATAGTCCAGGAAATAAACTGGCTCAGAGCCGTAGCCATGGCAGCCCCGGCAATCCCCAGCTGAAACACGAAGATAAACAGCGGATCCAGCACCATATTCAGCACACCGCCCAGCACCTGCCCTGTCATGCTCTCCTTGCTCCTTCCCTCTCCTCGCAGACACTGGCTCAAAGCCAGGCTGCTGGCAGCAAAAGGTGATCCGAAAAATATATACCGCCCATAAGCCATGGCAAAGGGAAGAATCGTATCCGTGGCTCCCAGAAGAATCATCAGGCTTTCCCCGGCCAAAAAGCCTGTCCCGGCCACCAGAAGGCCGAAGAAAAAGCTTAAGAAAAACCCGGTGCTGGTAACCCGCTGCGCCTCCTTCTGGTCCCTGGCTCCCAAAAATCTGGACATCAGACTGGAAGCTCCTGTTCCCACCAAAAAGCCCAGTGCATTTAATATCATAGGAATAGAAAACACCACCCCCACAGCTCCTGTGGCGCTGGTGCCCAGTCTTCCCACGAAAAATGTGTCCGCCAGATTGTACACGCTGTTAATCAGCATAGTCACAATGCTGGGCAGCGCCAGTGACAGGATTAATCCCAACACCGGCGCAGTGGTCATCTTCTCATATTGGTCCTGCTTTGCCCTGTGAAGCCCTTCCATCCTTCAACCTTCTCTCTTCTGTCTTATAGTCATTGTTCCATCTGCCGCCTGTCTGACAGCATCTTTTCTAATACTATAGCAGAATTCCCCCCGTTAGTCCAGCTCCTTCAGCCCAGTATACAGCTCATAATACCGTCCCTTCATAGCCACCAGCTCATCATGGGTTCCTCTCTCCATGATCTGCCCGTTTTCCAGCACCATGATAGCATTGGCATTGCGGACTGTGGACAGCCGGTGTGCGATGACAAAGGTGGTGCGGTTTGCCATGAGACGATCCATTCCATGCTCAATATGCTTCTCTGTCCTGGTATCCACAGAGCTGGTAGCCTCATCCAGTATCAGTACCGGAGCCTTGGAAACCGCCGCCCTGGCAATATTGAGAAGCTGCCTCTGGCCCTGGCTTAAATTGGCACCGTCCCCCTCCAGCATGGTATCATAGCCTTTTGGCAGACGCATGATAAAGGAATGGGCAGATGCGGTCTTTGCCGCCTGCACCACCTCTTCATCCGTAGCATCCAGCCTTCCGTACCGGATATTTTCCCTGACAGTCCCTGTAAACAGGTGGGTGTCCTGAAGCACCATGGCGATATTGCCCCGCAGGTTATCCCGCCTGATATGGCGGATGTCCACCCCGTCTACGGTAATAGAGCCGGAATCAATATCATAGAACCGGTTCAGCAGATTGGTGATTGTGGTCTTGCCTGCTCCGGTAGAACCTACGAAGGCGATCTTCTGTCCCGGCTTGGCATACAGGCTGATATCCTTAAGTATGGTCTTATCCGGGTTATATCCAAAGGTTACATGGTCAAGGACTACATGGCCCTCCATAGGATTCAGCACCACAGCATCCTTATCATCCTCCGGCTCCGGCTTCTCGTCCATCACGGCAAACACCCGCTCCGCCCCTGCCAGGGCAGAGAACACATTGCTTATCTGCATGGAAATCTCGTTGACCGGACGGCTGAACTGTCTGGAAAAGTTTAAGAACACTGTCAGGCCGCCCACGTCAAAGTTTTTGAAAATACACAGCAGGCCGCCTACACAGGCTGTCAGGGAATAATTTATCTGATTTAAGCTTCCCATCACCGGCCCCATGATGCCGCCGAAAAACTGAGCCCTGATCTGGTTGTCCCGCAAGTCCCTGTTTAATATGCCAAACTCCTCTTTGGCAATGTCCTCGTGGCAGAACACCTTCACCACCTTCTGCCCTGTGACAGTCTCCTCCACATAACCGTTGACCGCCCCTAAAGAAGCCTGCTGGGCAGAGAAATATTTCTGGCTTCTTCTTGCCACAGCACCTCCTGCCTTCATCATAAGAGGGATCAGGATAACCGTTACCAGGGTCAGATAGATATTGGTGTAAATCATCAGGGCCAGGGTACCGATGATGCTTAAGGCCCCTGAAAAAAGCTGTACCAGCGTATTGGACAACATCTGCCCCACTGTGTCCACATCGTTGGTGTACCGGCTCATCAAATCGCCGTTGTTGTTGGTGTCATAAAAACGCACCGGCAGCTCCTGCATCTTGTCAAACAAATCCGTCCTGATTTTAAGTAGTGCATTCTGAGCCACAGTCAGCATCACCTTGGCCTGGGCATAATTGGCTACTACGCTTACCCCGTAGATTATCCCTAACACCACAAGCCCTTTTGCCAGCCCGGCCACATCTCCCCTGCTGCCGTCCACAGGCGCAATGTAGGTGTTGATAATCGGCCGCAGCATATAAGAACCAGCCAGGGAAGCAATCGTGTTCAGCAGCACGCAGAAAAACGCCAGGAACATTTTGCCTTTGTCTTCATTTAAATAGGAAAGAAGCCTTCTTATAGTTGCCTTGCTGTTTTTCGGTTTTCCTTTCACGGCTGAGGCTGCTCTTCTCCCTGGGCCGCCTGGACCGCCCGGGCCGCCCATAGGGCCTCTCCTCACAGGCGACGCCTTCCTGCCATACCTCCGTTTCAGGCTTTCTACTCTCTTCTCGTCACTCATGCGCTTACCTCCTTCTCCCGGTCTCTCTGTGAATAATAAATCTCCTGGTAAGCCTGGCAATCCTTTAAAAGCTGCTCATGGGATCCCATCCCTATGATCTTCCCGTCGTCCAGTACCAGAATCTTGTCTGCCTCCTCCACAGATCCGATTCTCTGGGCAATAATGATTTTAGTCGTATCCTTAAGTGTGGTCCTGAAGCACTCCCGTATTCTTGCCTCCGTCGCCGTATCCACGGCACTGGTGCTGTCGTCCAAAATCAGAATCTTAGGCTTTTTTAACAGGGCTCTGGCAATACACAGCCTCTGCTTCTGCCCGCCGGAGACATTGACGCCTCCCTGCCCCATATCCGTGTCATATCCATTGGTAAAGGATGTGACAAATCCGTCAGCCTGGGCGCTCCCTGCTGCCGCCCGCAGCTCCTCCATGGAAGCCTCCTCATTGCCCCATCTTAAATTTTCCTCAATAGTCCCGGAAAACAATACATTTTTCTGAAGCACCATACCGATACCATTTCTTAAATTATGAAGGGAATAATCCCTCACATCCACACCATCCACCAGAATACTGCCTTCCGTTGCATCATACAGCCGGGGAATCAGCTGAACCAGGGTGGTTTTTCCACTGCCTGTGGCCCCGATGATTCCTAACACCTGTCCCGGCTCCGCCGTAAAGCTTATATGCTCCAGAACATGCTCATCGGCATCCTGGCTGTAGCTGAAGCTTACATCCTTAAATTCCAGCCTTCCCTGCTTCACCGGAAGATCCTTCTTCCCGGCCTTCTCATCTGTCAGGTCAATGTCTGTATCCATCACCTCATTGATTCGCCGTACAGAGGCCATGGCCCTGGAGCTCTGCAAAAATATCATGGAAAGCATCATAAGTGACATAAGAATCTGCACGATGTAGGTGGTAAATGCTGTCAGATCTCCTACCTGCATGTCTCCTGCAATAATAATATTGCCGCCGTACCAGACCACTGCCAGGGTGGTAATATTCATGGCCAGGGTCATAACAGGCATGTTCAAAATCACGATCTTTATGGCATTGATACTGCTGTCCTTTAAATCCTGGTTCATATCTGTAAATTTCTGCTTCTCAAAATCCTCCCTGACAAAGGACTTTATGACCCGCACATTGGTCAAAGCCTCCTGGATTCCAGAGTTCAGTCGGTCAAGCTTCTTCTGCATCACCGTAAACCTGGGAAATGCCGTCTTTAAAATCATACCGATAGCCAATGCCAGGATGGGAATCACCACCAGGATTACCACGGCCAGCCGGGCATTCATCAAAAATGCCATAATCAGGGCGCCGATAAGCATCACCGGAGCCCGAAACATCATCCGAAGGCCCATCATGGTTACATTCTGTACCTGCTGGATGTCATTGGTCAGACGGGTCACCAGAGAGCCTGTGCTGTACTGGTCAATATTTTTAAAGGAAAAATCCTGAACCTTGGCAAATAAATCGCCTCTTAAGTCACTGGTAAAGCAGATGGAAGCCTTGGAAGCAAAATAAGCGGCTCCGATTCCTCCTACAGCCATTACAAGGCTGGTCAGTATCATAATCAGCCCCATGTTGATAATATAGCCCGTATCCCGCTGCGCCACGCCGTTGTTGATAATAAGTGACATCAGCTTGGGCAGCATAATCTCCCCTGATACCTCTGTCATCATCAGAAGCGGCCCTAAGACAAATGCCGGTAAATAGGGCTTTATATATTTTCCGTAACGTTTCAATTACATCTCCTCACTTTCTGCTGTTCTTTTTTGCCTCTGGTTTGTGGTTCTCACCTCATACTCCGTTAAATTCCTGTAGATTCTGTCCAGGTCCTCCTCCAGCCTGCGGCTCTCCTCCTCAGAAAATCCGGAAAACATAGCCTCCTCAACCTCCCTGAAAATCTGGTGGCTTTTTTCCACAATCTGCCTTCCCTTATCCGTGATGCATATCTGGTTATACCGGTTATCTCTCTCGTCTACCAGCCTCTTAATATAACCGCCTTTCTCCATCTTTTTCAGTGACACCGCAATGGTCGCTGTAGAAACCTCATTCATATCTGCCAGCTCCTTCTGAGAAATATTAGGGTTATGAGATATAACCATCAGGATCTTATGCTGACTCCGGTACACACCGGTAAAGCTTAACCGCCGTTCCAAAATAACCCGATGAAACTTTGCAATCCGCATATATTTATTAAGCAGACGCATGGCTGGCGTCATATCCTCAGAATACTTGCCATCTTTCACATGATTCCGCCTCCTTCCCGGAATAATTCGTTAGTTAACCATTAGTTTGTTTATAATTAGCTAGTTAATTAACTAGCAATAGTATACTACCATATTTTACTAAATACAAGTGATCTTTACACATTTCTTAAATTTTCTTGAATTTATTGTTTTTCGATAAATATATATTGATAATTGATATAAGCTGTGTTATATTTCCTTTAAGAACAGGAAAAATAAGGAATTGCCTGTCTGACTGCCCGGTGCCCTGCAAGGGCTGAGGGTAAAACAGCATGATAGCAGGAGGAACAGATTCTATGAATCAGCGGTTGGTTCTTTTTACAAAGCGGCTTCTCGACGCCATGTTTTATCTTGGGATTGCCCTGACAATCTCCCTCCCCTTCCTCTTTCGGTGGGTGGGAACCTATATTTTGTCCTTTCAGAAGTACTACATCCCCCTGACCATTCTCTATGTACTGTCCGGGG
>CAJUEJ010000036.1 GCA_910585435.1 uncultured Hungatella sp.
CCCGACCCACGGCTTAGAAGGCCGTTGCTCTATCCAGCTGAGCTACAGACTCAAAGAGCGGGTGATGGGAATCGAACCCACATATCCAGCTTGGAAGGCTGGTGTTCTACCACTGAACTACACCCGCAAAATATACCTTGGAAAATCTCTTCTCCAATCGGGGTGACAGGATTCGAACCTGCGACTTCCTGGTCCCAAACCAGGCGCTCTAGCCAAGCTGAGCCACACCCCGACATTTTGCGACATAATATTCTGACTTACTGCCACCGTTTCACAACGCAAGAGTTATTATATACTAAGAGCCAAATCTTGTCAACTGTTTTCTGAAATTTTTACTGGACAGTAACATTCCGCTTCCACCATCAGGGAAGCAATACATCTTAAGAATTTCTTCATAATCTTTTCAAACAATCTACAATCTTTTCTGAAAACCATATGCTATACTTATACCATAATAATTGCACAAATCACAAACCCTTTATCCTTTGAAAATCCTAGATTCTAAAGAGAAATGATAACACCTCGTATTGATCACGTACGAGGTGTTTTTCATTTCTTTTTTCTATTTTTTACGAATTTCTGTCACTGCTTCTCTTTAAACAGATCACAGAAATCAAATGTGGCAAAATAATCTTCTGGTGTCTCTGCCCTGCGGATAAGCTGGACACAACCGTCTTCCTTCAAAAGAAGCTCCGCCGACCTAAGCTTGCCATTGTAATTATATCCCATAGAAAACCCATGGGCGCCTGTATCGTGGATCACCAGCAAATCCCCCTTGTCGATCTTTGGAAGCATTCTGTCGATGGCGAATTTGTCATTGTTCTCACAGAGGGAACCCACTACGTCATACTTGTGATCGCAGGGAGCCTGCTCCTTCCCCATGACCGTAATATGATGATAGGAGCCATACATAGCCGGACGCATAAGATTTACCGCACAGGCATCCACACCGATATATTCCTTATGGGTATGCTTCTCATGAATCGCCTCTGTCACCAGACATCCGTACGGCCCCAGCATAAACCGCCCCAGCTCCGTATAGATAGCCACATCTCCCATGCCTGCAGGAGCCAGCACTTCCTCATAGACCCTTCGCACCCCTTCACCGATTGCCATAATATCATTGGGCTCCTGATCCGGACGATAGGGAATCCCGATTCCTCCTGACAGATTGATAAAGCGGATATCCGCCCCTGTCTCCTCATGAAGGCGCACTGCCAGCTCAAACAGCACCTTTGCCAGCATTGGATAATATTCGTTGGTCACTGTATTGCTTGCCAAAAATGCGTGGATTCCGAAATATTTGGCGCCTTTCTCTTTCAGAATCTTAAACGCCTGGAAAATCTGATCCGTAGTCATGCCGTATTTGGCATCTCCCGGATTATCCATAATATCATTGCTGATCTGAAACAGCCCGCCAGGATTATACCGGCAGCTGATGGTCTTCGGAATCCGTCCGATGGTATCCTCCAGACACTGGATATGGGTGATGTCATCCAGGTTGATGATAGCTCCCAGCTTGTCTGCAAGAGCAAACTCCTCAGGAGGTGTCTCATTGGAAGAAAACATGATATCATGCCCCCGGAATCCACAGGCCTCTGACATCATAAGCTCTGTCAGAGAAGAGCAGTCTGTCCCGCATCCCATCTCCTTCAATATGTTTAGTATAAAGGGATTAGGCGTCGCCTTTACCGCAAAGTACTCCTTAAACCCTTTGTTCCAGGAAAATGCTTTCTCAAGCTTCCTGGCGTTCTCCCTGATTCCCTTCTCGTCATACAGATGAAAAGGTGTAGGATACTTCTCAACAATCTCCCGCAGCTTCTCAAGTGTGACAAATGGCTTTTTTTCCATCTACCATTCCTCCCTCTTCTTTCGATATACTCCTCAGCTCCCCCAACATACATTCCTTTTATAAAATGTTCACAATCCTCATAATGTTCGTATGCAGCGCCGGCTCATGGCGGTTATCCCAGCTGACTACCCCGGCAGTCACCACAGCCAGATCCCCTGATTTCAAAATCTTTTTCTCCTTTAGCAAATCCACGGAAGAGGCAATCAGGATATCCGTAGATTCCGCTCTTTTCGCCACAAACGGAGTCACTCCCCACAGAATCTGCATCTGCCGCACAGCACTGGCGTTGGGAGAAAGACCGATAATCCTGGCTTTCGGACGGTATTTGGAAAGCAGCCTGGCCGTAAATCCGCTGATGCTTGGCGCTACAATAGCTTCCGCCTTCAAATCGTGAGCCGTGGACACAGAAGAAAAGCATACCGCATTGGATATATTTCTCCGGTTGTCTTTGGAAACGTTTCTCTCCTGATAGGATTTGTAATTCAGGTGGGACTCAGCCTCCTCTGCGATCTGGGCCATCATCTTTAACGCCTCCACCGGATATTTGCCCATGGCAGTTTCCCCTGACAGCATAACCACATCCGTGCCGTCATATACTGCGTTTGCCACATCTGTCACCTCTGCCCTGGTAGGACGGGGATTGCGTATCATGGAATCCAGCATCTGGGTAGCCGTGATAACCGGCTTGCACGCCTCGTTGCATTTGCGGATGATGGTCTTCTGAAGATAGGGCACCTTCTCAGCCGGAATCTCCACGCCCAAATCTCCTCTGGCTACCATGATCCCGTCGCTGGCCTCAATAATAGCGTCAATATTTTCAATCCCTTCCTGGTTCTCTATCTTGGCAATCACCTTAATGCCTGAGCCTGCCACCTCCAGCATCTGCTTGATCTCCACAATGGCGTCTGCACTGCGGACAAAGGATGCGGCAATAAAGTCAAAGCCCTGCTCGATCCCAAACCAGATATCCTCCTTATCCTTCTCTGTCAGGGCCGGCAGCTTAATCTTCACATTAGGCACATTGACTCCCTTTCTCTCCCCTAGCTCCCCGCCGTTTATCACCAGGCAGTGGATCTCGCTTCCTTCCACCTTCTCCACCTTCAGCTCGATAAGGCCGTCGTCAATGAGAATCCTGCTCCCCACAGACACATCCTCCGCCAGCCCGCTGTAATTGATATGGCAGATGGTATCATCCCCTTCTATCTGCCTGGTAGTCAGGATAAATAAGCTGCCCTCCGTCAGCATTACCTTCTTTCCTTCCTTTAAAAGCCCGGTGCGGATCTCCGGCCCTTTGGTGTCCAAAAGCGCAGCGATAGGCAAATCCAGCTCATCCCGCACACTCTTTAACTGATCCAAACGCTCTTTCTGCTCCTCATGGGTTCCATGAGAAAAGTTAAAGCGGGCAATATCCATTCCATTCTTCGCCAGCTCCAGCATCACCTGGCGGTCGTCCTCATTGGGACCCATGGTACATATAATCTTTGTCTTCTTCATATTCTCCTCCTTGCTTACTTTAAAAATGCGCCGGCAATACCGCTCAAAGCTTTAGTGCCGCATCTCCACCGTATCTTCCATCACATGTTTGTGGGTGTACAGATGATCCTGGCAGTACTCCAATCCGCCTGCACATTTGGAGCAGTAGCGGAACTCCAGGTTCTCTCCGTCCTTCTCTGTCCGCCCGCACACCGCACATTTATGCCGGGACGTGCCGTGTGCCACAATCTTGACACTCTTTTGAAAATCCCTTCTTCTCCTGATCTCTTTGGGGTTCACCTTGTTTAAATTCCTGGTCATCAAGAAGAAAATAAGGAAGTTTGCAAGCGACAAAACGATTGCACACCGATCAGCCGCACTTCCCACAATGAAACCGTAGAGGAAGAAAATCCCGTCAAAGACAGCCAGCACTTTGGCCTTTACAGGAATCACCATAAACAGCAGAAACTGCAGGTTGGGATACTCCAGAGCAAAGGCAAAAAACAGAGAAAAGTTAAGATACACCGTTGTCAGAAGAAGAGGCTTCTTAAATACGGCGTATACGATGATGGAAGCCAGCACATGGCCCAGCATCCCCATAAAAAAATACACGTTAAACCGGAATGCCCCCCAGGTTCTCTCCAGATTGGTTCCCAGAGAATAGTAGAGAGACAGCGCGATTCCATTAAATATAAGGTCAGATAAAAGCATGCCTGCCGAAGCGCCCAGAGGCGACATGGAGCCCATAGGCGGATAGATCAGAAATGTGACGATCCTCCATATCTCCCCGTGCAGGATGGCCTGGGGATCCAGGCACAGAAACCTCCAGTAAATCATAGGGTTCAGCATCTGGATCACAATCCCCACACCGTAGATAATCATCACATAATACATCAGATTGCGGATGGCATATCTGCCAAATTTTCGTTCCATCTTACTAAAAAACTTCATTTCATCATCCTTTTCTTCCTATTATTAAGGCGCTTTCCAAGTTAAAACAAATCCTTCTTCGAGAAAATCAAAGCCACTGCCAGAGAAAGCAGAACCGCCACTCCCAGGACAATCCAGAACCCGTATATACTGTTGGCAAAAGGCATCCCGGCCGTATTCACATTCATTCCGTAAAAGCTTGCCACCATGGTAGGTATGGACATGACAATGGTGATGGTGGCCAGGAATTTCATGACAATATTCAGATTGTTGGAAATAACCGAAGCAAAGGCGTCCATGGTGCCGCTTAAAATACCGCTGTAAATATTGGCCATCTCGATAGCCTGCTTGTTCTCGATGATAACATCCTCCAGAAGCTCCGTATCCTCCGGGTACTTTTTGATTCTTTCATTCCGCAAAAGCTTCTCAAACACCACCTCATTGGAACGCAGGGATGTGGTAAAATACACAAGGCTCTTCTCCAGCTCCAGAAGCTCAATAAGCTCCTGGTTCTTCTGGGACTGATGGAGTTTGCGCTCCACCATATCGCTTTTCTTATCGATCACCCGCAGATACTGCAAAAACTGAGAGGCATTCTTATACAGAATCTGCAGAATAAACCGGGTTTTCATATACGTATAAAATTCTTTTACCCTGCCGTCCATAAATGCCGTCAGAATAGGAGTTTCCTCCAGGCATACTGTGATGATGCTCTGCTCTGTTGTTATGATACCCAAAGGAATCGTAATATACCAGTCTTTTCCGCTCCTTTCTTCAATAGAAGGAATATCCACCAGAATCAGGGAATAGTTATCCTCCATCTCGATTCGCGAACGTTCTTCTTCATCCAGAGGCGCCTTCAGATGATCCGGGTCTATGTCATATTTCTCAGAAATCTCCAGAATCTCCGTAGCCGTCGGATTGGTAAGCGCTATCCAGGAACCGGCTTGTGCTTCATCCTTCTGATGGATCATTCCATCCTCTGTCAAAAAAATCTGAATCATCGTCTCACCCTCCTGTCTGTCCTCTTGCTCCTTTGAGCTGTTACTTATATTTTTCCATTATAGATTCTGCTTGTAAGTTTGTCAAACAGATTACTTCTTTTTGGCATAATCCACCGATTGTAATCTTTTTACTTTTGTGATACACTAATAACGTTTCTTTTTTCAATGTTTCACATGCAAAGGAGGCAGGGGGGATTCCCCTCACGTATGAAAAATCAATATTTATTAGGAATCGATATTGGTTCCACTACGGTAAAGATTGCTATCTTAGATAATACATATGCTAAAGAACAGAGTTCACCGGGAGGACAGTCCCAGATTCAGGCTGTGGTTTTTTCCGGTTATGAAAGGCATTTCGCCAACATTCAGGAAACTCTGGCTGCCCTTCTTCGTAAGGCCTATGAAAAACTGGGCTCCATAGACTTGTATCCAGTCATCACCGGTTCCGGCGGGCTGACCTTGTCCAAGCATCTGGAGGTTCCGTTCGTGCAGGAGGTAGTTGCAGTAGCCACCTCCTTAAAAGATTATGCGCCTGAGACGGATGTAGCCATCGAGCTGGGCGGTGAAGACGCCAAAATCATCTATTTTACAGGCGGTATCGATCAGAGAATGAACGGTATATGCGCCGGAGGCACCGGCTCTTTTATTGACCAGATGGCCTCTCTTCTCCAGACAGATGCCGGCGGTCTCAATGAATACGCCAAAAACTACCAGATGATTTATCCCATTGCCGCCCGCTGCGGCGTGTTTGCCAAGTCAGATATCCAGCCCCTGATCAATGAAGGGGCTACCATGGAAGATCTGTCCGCATCTATTTTCCAGGCGGTGGTCAATCAGACTATCAGCGGCCTTGCCTGCGGAAAGCCTATCCGTGGAAATGTGGCATTCCTGGGAGGCCCCCTTCATTTTCTTCCAGAGCTGAGACAGGCATTCGTCCGCACCCTGCATCTGACACCAGAGCAGACCATTGCGCCCGGCCACTCTCATCTGTTTGCCGCACTGGGAGCAGCCATGAACAGCAACCGGGAAAGCCTTATCTCTCTGGAAAGCCTGATTGACCGGCTCGAAAACGGTATTCAGATGGATTTTGAAGTAAAGCGGATGGAGCCTCTGTTCGCTTCCAGTAAAGAATATGATACGTTTGTAAAGCGGCACAGCAGCCATCAGGTAAAGACCGCGCCGCTGGCTTCCTATGAGGGTAATTGTTATCTGGGTATTGATGCCGGCTCTACCACCACCAAGATCGCTTTGGTAGGGGAGGACGGCTCCCTGCTCTATGATTTCTACAGCAACAACAACGGAAGCCCTCTGGCTACCGCTATCCGTTCCATGAGGGAGATCCGCGTTCTCCTGCCGGAAAAAGCCAGGATTGCCTGGTCCTGCTCCACCGGATACGGAGAGGCTCTTTTAAAAGCTGCCTTTATGTTGGATGAGGGGGAAGTGGAGACTATTTCCCATTACTATGCCGCCAAATTTTTTGACCCGGATGTAGACTGTATCCTGGATATCGGCGGCCAGGACATGAAATGTATCAAAATCAAAGAAAACAGTGTGGACAGTGTCATGTTAAACGAGGCCTGTTCCTCTGGCTGCGGTTCCTTTATCGAAACCTTTGCCAAATCTCTGAATTACTCTGTGGAAGACTTCGCCAGGGAAGCTCTCTTCGCCGAAAATCCTACTGACCTTGGATCCCGCTGCACCGTGTTCATGAATTCCAATGTAAAACAGGCTCAGAAAGAGGGCGCTACCGTGGCAGATATTTCTGCCGGGCTGGCGTATTCTGTTATAAAAAATGCTTTATATAAAGTTATCAAGATCACCAGTCCTTCCGATCTGGGAACCCATGTGGTGGTTCAGGGCGGCACCTTCTACAATAATGCCGTACTCCGCAGCTTTGAGAAGATTGCAGGCGGCGAGGCCATCCGGCCGGACATCGCCGGTATCATGGGCGCCTTCGGCGCCGCGCTGATTGCCCGGGAACGCTATGAGGAAGGGAAGCAGACTTCCATGATGCCTCTGGACAAAATCATTGACTTAAAGTATGAGACCTCCATGGCCCGGTGCAAAGGCTGCATCAATCACTGTGTGCTGACGGTAAACCGGTTTGGAGGAGGCCGTCAGTTTATAAGCGGCAACCGGTGTGAGCGGGGCCTGGGCAAGGAAAAGTCCAGAAAAGAGGTTCCCAATTTATTTGACTACAAATATCACCGTATTTTTGACTATGAAGCCTTGCCTCTGGATCAGGCCAGGCGGGGCATCATCGGAATTCCAAGGGTTTTAAATTTCTATGAAAATTATCCCTTCTGGGCAGTTTTCTTTAAGGAGCTAGGGTTCAGGGTCATCTTATCGCCTCAGTCTACCAGACAGATTTATGAGCTGGGAATTGAATCCATTCCCAGCGAGTCTGAATGCTATCCGGCCAAGATTGTCCACGGACACATCTCCTGGCTTATTGCCCAGGGCGTGAAGACTATTTTCTATCCCTGCATTCCCTATGAGCGGGACGAACAGCCGGACGCTGGAAACCACTACAACTGTCCTATGGTTACCTCCTATGCGGAGAATATTAAAAATAATGTGGAAGAGCTGGCAGAAAAGAATATTCGTTTCCTCAATCCGTTTATGGCCTTTACCAATGAAGAAGTGTTGACGAAACAGCTTGCCGCGGAATTTGAGAAGGAATTCCAGATCTCCGGAGAGGAAGTCAGGGCTGCCGCCCATCTGGCCTGGAAGGAGCTTCTTTGCTCCCGCCTGGATTTGCAGAAAAAAGGGGAGGAGGCCATCGCCTGGCTGAAGGAGCATCACCGTCACGGCATCGTTCTGGCCGGCCGGCCTTACCACATCGATCCGGAGATCCACCATGGGATTCCGGAGATGATTACCTCCTACGGTATCGCCGTGTTGACCGAGGATTCCGTGTCTCATTTAGGTCAGGTGGAACGGCCGCTGATTGTCACTGACCAGTGGATGTATCACTCCAGGCTTTATGCCGCTGCTTCCTATGTGAAAAACAGTGACTGCCTGGATCTGATCCAGCTGAATTCCTTTGGCTGCGGCCTGGACGCAGTAACCACAGACCAGGTTCACGATATCCTGGCCTCTGCCGGAAAGATTTACACAGTGTTAAAGATCGACGAGGTCAGCAACTTAGGCGCTGCCCGTATCCGTGTCCGTTCTCTCATCGCCGCCCTGCGGGTAAGGAAGAAAAATCATTATAAAGGCAAGGTGGTATCCAGCGCATACAACCGGGTTGTCTTTACCAAGGAGATGAAGAAGACATATACCCTGCTGTGCCCCCAGATGTCACCTATCCATTTTGACCTTCTGGAACCGGCTATCCGTTCCTTTGGGTACAAGATAGAGGTTTTGCAGAACCACAACCGCTCCGCCGTTGACGTAGGCCTTCAGTATGTGAATAATGATGCCTGCTATCCGTCTCTCATCGTCATCGGCCAGATTATGGAGGCGCTGCTGTCAGGGCAGTACGATTTGGATCACACGGCCGTGTTCATGAGCCAGACCGGCGGCGGATGCCGGGCATCCAACTACATCGGATTTATCCGGCGGGCACTGGATAAGGCAGGCATGTCCCAGGTTCCGGTTATCTCCATCAATGCCAACGGGATGGAGACCAATCCCGGGTTCTCCATCACCCCTGCCCTGCTTACAAAAGCCATGCAGGCAGTGGTTTACGGCGACATCTTCATGCGGGTTGTCTATGCAACCCGGCCGTATGAGAAGAAGATTGGCAGCGCCGATGCCCTGCATCAGAAGTGGAAAAAGAGATGTATTGTCTCTCTGTCCAAACGTGCGCCTGCCATGATGGAATTTAGCCGCAATGTCCGGGGGATTATCCGGGATTTCGATAATCTGCCGCGGCTGGATGTAAAAAAACCTAAGGTGGGAATCGTAGGGGAAATCCTTGTGAAGTTTTCTCCTTTAGCCAACAATCATATTGTAGAGCTTCTGGAGTCAGAGGGTGCAGAGGCTGTCATGCCGGATCTGATGGACTTTTTGCTTTACTGTTTTTATAACAATAATTTTAAGGCGGAAAATCTGGGAGGGAAATTGTCTGTTGCCCGCCTGTGCAATATGGGGATTTCTCTGATCGAATATTTCCGGAAGGTGGCGCGGCGGGAGCTGCAGGCCAGCCGGCATTTTACGGCTCCTGCCAGGATTCAGGATCTGGCAGCCATGGCACAGGATTTTGTATCTCTGGGGAATCAGACCGGGGAGGGATGGTTCCTCACAGGGGAGATGCTGGAGTTGATTCACAGCGGGACTACCAACATTGTGTGTACCCAGCCCTTTGGATGCCTGCCCAATCATATTGTGGGTAAAGGGGTTATAAAGGAGCTTAGGAGGGTTTATCCGGAGTCCAATATTGTGGCGGTGGATTATGATCCTGGTGCAAGTGAAGTGAATCAGTTAAACAGGATTAAGTTGATGCTGGCTACGGCGCAGCGGAAACTGAAAAAATAAAAACCCGGGAGAATCCTTCGTCTGTATGAGGGATTTTCCCGGTTTTGTTTTAGGTTTTAGGTTGTGTCAGTTCCTTCAGGCGTGTGACGGCGGGAGGGTAGCCGGCCCGGGCGGCTGTTTTGTAGTATTGAAGAGCCAGCCCTGTTTGGCCGGATACCTCGTACCAGGCGCCCAGGTTGTAGGTAGCCTTGAAGGATCCGGTTCCTACTACGCCTCCGGCTTCAGGGTGTTCGCCCAGAGACAGGCAGGTTTTGTAGCTTTGCTCAATCCTGGGGAGAAGGTTTATGTAGCGGTTTACGTCGGAGAGTACTCTCTTCATGTAGAATAAGCCGCACACGAAGCAGAAGTCAGACCATCTGCCTAAGTTTTTCTCTTCTTTTTCTATGATGGCGGCAGCCTCGTCAAGGTGAGAGGGGGTTCCCAGATCCAAGAGGGTGTACAGGTAAAGTACGATTCCGCCTGGTTTGTAGGAATCCTTTTTTCCCGTAAGCTGATAAAACCTGCGGAAATAAGGGAGGCTTTCGGCCTGCCTTTTTAAGTTCCGCAGGGTGGATGCAAGCTGAAACTGGTAGTAGGCATCATCCGGGTATTCCTCTACCGCCTTCTGCAGATAGGGAAGATTCCGCTCTCCTTTGTTGCTGTTCAGATACCCGTCGTGATCCGCTGTCAGAGGGACAGGATAGCATGGATAATCGCCTTCTGGCTGTTCGTGGATCAGGCCTGTGTAGCGTATTCCCCTGGGGAGAAGCCTGGGGAGTATGGAGGTGCTCTGGCTGACTCCGTTTTCGTCCTCGTAGGAGTCATATCTGGTGATTCCTCCCAGCCATATGCCTTCTCTTTTTTCCAGGGCTTTCTCCAGATCCTGCCTGCTGCAGTCTCTCAGATATTCATCTGCGTCCAGGATAAGGTTCCAGTCTGCGTCAGAGTGGCTGAGTGCAAAATTGCGGGCAGCGGAAAAATCGTTGTTCCAGGAAAAATCAAAGACCTTTGCTCCCATCAAAGCGGCAATCTCCCGTGTCCTGTCCCGGGAACCGGTGTCTGCTATGATGATCTCATCTGCTATGGGTTTTGCTGCTTTTAAGGATTTCTCCAGGGAACGTTCCTCGTCTTTTACAATCATTACCAGGTTTATCTTCACTTTTCCCGTTCCTATCTCTGTTTCTGTCTGTTTAACTGTCTTTGGAATACAAATTTACGTATGGCAGTCTCCGCTTCATTGGTCAGGCCATAGAACTGGCAGCCATAGCCAAAGCCGCCGCCGGCGACTCCTTTGCCCCGGAGGACTTTTGCCTTGACCTCACACAGCTCTCCCTCAAATGCATGCTCGAACCTGAATTTGGTTCCTACCTTCATAGGCAGTGAGGTCACCACAAAGATCCCTCCTGCGCTGATATTCTGGATGGTCCCTGAGAAGAATTCTCCTGTGTCCGTGGTTCCGTTTATCACAATACGCACAGTCTCCCGAAGATCCTTTTGTCTCTGAACCGCCTCGTATACGTCGATCAGCGTGCAGTCCGCCATCCAGGGTTCAGAAACACTGGTGGCCATGGAATTCCTCCGAAGCACCAGCTCACAATATGTACGGATCAGCCCTTTCTGTTTATCGTAAAAATCTACAACCGTCTTAAAACGGACAGCTCTTAATTTATAATTGCTGAAGAACATCCGGATGGTATCATCAGGGGATATCTCCACTCTGGCCCTGGATAAAGGCCGGTTATCCGTCCCGTATACCAGGCAGCTTTCGCAGCTCTTCATCTTTATCATGCTATCACCCTCTCCATTAGGTTTACAATGTCAGGGATCCTATCTCCCTGCTGGCATTCAACATCATCTGCATCCGCAGAAGCTCTATCAGGCTGGCAAAGCCAGACTTGCTGATAGATATGGTATCGCCGTCTTCCTCTGCTGACGCAGCGCTTAAAAGCCCTGACAGCATACTGGAAGTGCTTCCCAGGCCGTAAGAGCTGCCGGAAAGCCCCATAAGCTGCGTGTATGTAGAGCCGTAGGAGCCTGCGGCTGAGGCTGAAGATGTTCCAAGCAGGTTCCCTACATTGCCGGAAGATACTCCGTACAGATTCAGCAGCTGATCCGATGTAAGGCCGTTGTAGCCGGCCAGGCTGCTGTAGCCATAGCTGCTGTTCACTGTCTTCCCTGAATAGATAGGAGAGCCGTTCAGATAGGAGGTGACTGTCTTTACATAATTCTGGGTCTCTTTATAAGGAGGGATCCCGCCATATTTCTGAACGCTGTTAGGGCCTGCGTTGTAGGCGGCCAGAGCCAGGCTTACATTGCCTCCGAACCGGTTCAGATTCTCTTTCAGGTACTTGGCGCCGCCCATAATATTCTGCCTAGCATCATAAGGGTTTGTGACGCCAAGGGAGCGGGCTGTAGCCGGCATAAGCTGCATGACGCCGATAGCCCCTGCTTTTGAGACAGCATTGGGATTAAAATTGGACTCTGCTTTTGCAACTGCTTTTATCAAATCTACAGAAATATCATAGGTGGATGCCGCCTCCTCGAAAATAGAGTCCATACTCTCCGTCCCGCTGCGATACAAACTGTCAAAAACGGTCTTAAAATTACTGTTAACCTTTTCGGAAGGGCTGTTCTTACTGTATTGGGCCTTCACCTCATCTAAAGTACCGATTGATGATACCAACGCCATAATATCGTTCCTCTTTCTCGTTTTTCTTCTTAACTTTAAAATGCCGCCAAACAGGCAGCCGTCCAAGCTGCCTGTTGCTTCTCCTGTATTCTATCATACCACGTTTAGGCGCAAATGTCTAATACTATTGTAACGGTTATGGGGCTGTTATTGCGCTGCCCCGCTGGGGCCCAGATAACGTCCCTCTATAGTGGTATTGGCTGCCATGCTTCCGTCGGGATACAGGTAGTACCACAAGCCTCCCACCTGAACCCAGCCTGTCTGCATCCTGCCGTCTGAGGCCATGTAATACCATTTCCCGTTCACTGCCACCCAGCCTCTCTGCATGGCGCCTGAGCCGTCCATATAGTACCATACCCCTGGCTCCGGCTGAATCCAGCCGGTCTGCATCACACCGTTGTTATCCAGAAAATACCTGGCATCTCCCGAGGGATTGATCCAGCCTGTCATCATGGCGCCGTTGTGATTTGTATAATACCATACGCCTCCCACATTCTGCCATCCCTGGAGAGGATTTCTGTTTTTATCATAGTAATACCACTGGTCTTGTTCCTTCTTCCAGGTGCCGGCGCCATCTCCCGGGGTGGTTGCAGAGCTTGTGTCCTCCTGCAGGATATCATTCTCCGCAGACGTAATCAGGATTCCTTCTTTGAAACACTTTTTATCCTCAGAAGTGACAGGCACTGCCTTCACCTCATAATAATACTCTCTGCCGTCGTCTTTTATGAACGGATCCAAATCGGCATAGGGCGTGGTGACTGTCAGCTTCTTCACCGTCTTATTGTTGCCGTACAGGATCACGGTATATCCCGGGGCATAGTCCACAGGAGACCAGACGGCCCGGTTCTTCACCGTAGCGCTCCATCCGGCCCTTGACGTATTGCCCAGAACTGCGATAGGCCTGTAGTCTACCTTTACCACCAGTTTATTGTTTCCTGAAGCTCTGGCCGATACGAAATCAGCCCCCTTGACTTTGCACTGGCTGCTCTTTAAAGATGCCGGAAAAATCTTGCCGCCGGTGGCTTCTATGGTGATATTGATTCTTACCTTGGAGCCAGGTTTCCATTTCTCATGGTCTGTCTGGTATTCCACGCTTCCCAGGGAGCAGTTTTTCCCGCTGACAGTAATCTCAGGCTCCGGAACCTCCTCCGCCTCTCCAAATGACGCCTTGAGGGTAACAGACACCGTCTCAATCACACTGGAATCTGTGGCCCCATATACATCCATGGCCTTCCCTGCCGTCAAAAGCATTGCAGCCATCATGCAGGCACCAGCTGCCGCAGTCAGCCTCTTTATATAGTTTCTAATACCTTTTTTCATATCTTCATTCCTTTCGCCTGTCCCAAACAAAAGCCTTATTGGGCCCATACGCCTTCTGCGTTTATATAAAGCCCGTCAACGGTTGTATCATGAGCCATCTCCCCGCTGCCCGGATAGAAATAATACCAGCGGCCGTCGATCTCATACCAGCCAGTGACCATCTCTCCGTTGGCATCTGCAAAATATGTTTTCCCGTCCCGTATGAACCATCCGGTAAACATGGCTCCCTGAAGGCTGTTATCCAGCTCATTCAGGTAATAAAATTTGCCGTTCTGCTGCAGCCAGCCGGTATAAACACTTCCGTCCTGGTTAAAGAAATAATAATAAGCCCCTATGATTCTCCATCCGGCAGGCACCATAGAGCCTTTGGGTGCATTGCCCTCTGCCTCCGGCCGGAAATAGTACCATTTGCCGTCGATTCTTCCCCACCCTACAGTCATATCGCCGCCAGGCTGCAGATAATAGGTAGCATCCCCCAGCTGCAGCCAGCCGGTGAGCATATTGGCACTGCTGTCAAAATAATACCACAGGCCATTGATCTCAGCCCACCCGTTGCGGCATAAGGTTCCGCTGGGATAGCGGTATTTCCAGATGCTGCCGTCCTTAAACCAGCCCACTGTCTCCTGGGTTCCCTGTTTTGCCGTGGCTTTGGAGTTCTGCTGTCCTTTTCCGTCGGAGACATACCGATCCGTGATCTGCAGCTCTCCTGATTCCTGCCAGCCGCTGTTGCTTCCGTATTTGGCATCATCGTTGGTTCCCGGAATGGTCCGGACCTTGAATTTATATTTTCCTGCCGTGGTCATATAAGGATAGAAGTTGTAGTTTCTGGAGGTGGTCCGGTCTACCTTATAGACACTTTTTCCGTTCCGGTAAAGCTGGACTTCATAATTCTTGGAGTCATTCTCCCCGGCCTCCCATCTGGCCTCTCCCAGATTGTTCTCATTCCAGTAAGCATCGCTGGGCTCATCGTACTTTCCCCTGACAGGATTGATGCGCAGGGTCACCACCAGATTGTCTCCGTCCCTTCTGGCCGAGACAAAGGTGCCTCCGCTGATTTTTACGCTTGATGCCTTGTAGCTTGCCAGAAAATAGTGATCGCTTACATCCGTAGGCTCCAGCACCACCTTTATCCTGGGCGCATTGGCCGTAGTCATGGAACCGGAGACCTTGTCGACCCATTCTGCATCCGTTATGGTATAGTAGGTGCCGCTTGTGCTTACCTGTACTTCTCCGTCAGAAGCATTTCCTCCTATGGAGATCTCTGGCTGGTTGTCTCCTGCTTTTATCTTGGAAGATACCTTTACATTTACCCCGTTAATCGGTTTCGTAGCTGCCAGAGCCTCCAAAGGCATGCACAAAAGGCATACACTTAATAAAACCAACAGTGCCGTCTTTCTTTTTATCCTTTTTATCGTCTGAAACATATCATACCTCCTGATTTAGGCCATGTATTCTGAAGTCTCTCTGCACCGGTCCGTCATCCGCTGCAAAAGATTCCCGGCATACATGAAACACAGCTCCGTCTCGCTTTCGTCACAGTTTTATTCCAACTGTTCTCTGTCGTTTTCTTCACCGTTTTCTGCTCCCTCCGGAGCATCCTCCAGGCTGTCCGCCTCTTCTGTCCCTTTCCCCGGCACATATCCCAGGAAATAAATATAAATATCAACAATGGCCTGATACAATTCTGTCGGTATCTCCGCCCCCAGCTTCAGCTGGGTCAGCAGCGTGGCAAGGGAATCGTCCTCATACACAGGCACCCCTGCCTCCAGGGCAGTCTCCGTGATCTTCTCCGCCAGATATCCCATTCCCGAGGCAACGATCACCGGCGCCCCGTTCTTCTCCGGATTATACTTTAAAGCAACTGCCTTCTGCCGCATCAGTTCATCAAATTCTGACATTGATTGTTCTCTCCTTCTCCCTGATCTCGGGGAAAACCTCATCAACCCTTCTGTCACGGACTCTGGGCCGTATCATCAGCTGGCTGATTCGAATTCCGTTTTTATTCAAAATGTCTGCCACGTCTGTCTGAATCTGTTTGTTCTCTTTTACCAGTCCCGGCGGCACCAGAAGCTGCATTTTGGTCTGATGATCCTGCAGCGTCATAGTCAGTTCAAACTTGCCTACGCTCTGAATATCAAATTTCAGAAACAGTTTGATCTTTCTTCCTTCTTCGTCATTTTCCCGTTTGGAATCCGGATCGACCCACATCTCTGACACCACATTATTGTCCTCATACTGGAAAGGAATCACCAGATGAAGCAGGGGCATGTATACACTTTCATTTAAAAGAAGGCCATTCATAATGCTGTAAAACTGCTGCACATTCTCAAGCCCGGCCCGCCCGTTGGCGCCCTTAAGCAGCAGATTGGACAAGCCGTCGGCAAAATCAGACATAGGCTTGGGGGAGTCCTTGGCTCCGCTCTTTAAAATATTTTCCAGTTCCTCACGGGGCTCTCCTTTAAACAGCCTGCCGAAATCCCGGTTGTTCATCACAGTCTCAAATAATTTCCGCAATCGTTCTTCGTCGCCGCCCTCATACCGGACTGCATGGAAAATAAGCAGCATCGCCGCATCACGGACTGCCCCGTAGTCATGGGAACGGGATATATAAGAGGAAAGGAAAGGAATCAGCCTGGAGTTCAGCACAGCCGCGTTCTGCGCCGTGTCCCCGTTGGCTGCCTCCCAGTTCATGGAATCCGCCAGTTCCCTGAACTCATTCCGGTAAGGCCTTAAAAGAAGCTGCTCTATATCATCCATCAACGTGCGCATCTGCAGTAAAAGATGATCTCCCGATGAATAATCATTGTAGCTTTTCAGAAAATATAAGGTAGCGTCCTTAAGTGACTGAGAAGGATTCTGTTCAAGGAGGGAGCGCAGCTTGTCAAAAAATGCGCCGCTAAACCTGGCCTGCAGGTCATTCTGCCCCTGGAGAAACTCCAGCAGATCCTCAGGGGAATCCATGCGTATGGTCATCAGGAACTTGTCTATGAGGGCGCCTACTTCCGTCCTCTCCGCTCCCTGAAGCCCTGCCGCATTAAACAGAAGCTGCTCAAGCGCATTGGTCAGTTCGCCCTCTTCCCCCAGGCTTTTGACAAATGCACCATAATTACTTTCATACTCAATAACGCTGAATGTGGCATCCTTGGTACTGCCATTCTGATCCCCGTCCCGTCCGTCCGCACGGACCACACGGGTGGGATCCACTGGATTGTGAACCTGATTGGCTCCCTGCCTGGGATCCTGAGTATTCAAAATGTTCCTGTTTTCCGCATTCAGATTCGGCGTAGTTACCTGTAAAATGTTCGCCATATATCCTCCAACATCCCTGTATTCTGTTACTATATTTGTTCGCTTATGCTATTTAGAATATATCGACATGTTTCTGTCTATCATTAATTATATTATTATTTCCACTATTATACAAGAGAACAAAATGACATTATTTTTACATCTTTTTTAAGGATTGTTAAAAAGTATTCCTTATTCTTCAAGGAAAAGTGCCGATAAATAAAAATATAGAATGTTATTTTTTTTCCAAGAAAGGAGGATTTCATGAATATAACATTTCAAACCATGAAAACTTCTTACCGTTCTCCAGTTCCTGCACAGCGTACCTATACTCCGCAGACTGAAAAGGTAAAAGGTGATTATGACACCATCAATATCAGCAGATCTCGGGTAAATCAGGACAGCGATGAAAGCTTTGCGCAGATACTGGCACGGAGAGCCGCATCACAGCTGAAAAGCGGCGCCAGTCCGGAACGGGTTCAGGAACTTCAAAGACAGGTCGCCGAGGGTACTTATGTGCCGGATTCACAGAAGATTGCCGGACGGCTTCTCGGTTTAGGCTGATTCCCGGAGACAGGCAGAAGGGAGTTCAATTAATTATTTATGGATCAGAAGACACAGAAATCATTTGAAGAGTTTACTGCTGTTATTCAAGATTTGACCGCAGTTGTAGCCGATATCGGCAAAGTGGAAGACGCCAAAGCCCGGGCGGCTGCGGAGAAGCATCACCAACTGCTGGACGGCTATATTCAGAGGGAGCAGGCCCAGATTCTCAGACTGCGCGGATTGGAACAGCACCGGATTCAGTTGGCAGAAACTCTAGGCTGGAATTCCCTTACCTTTCGGCAGATCCTGGAGAGAGCGCCGCAGGAACAGGTTCAGATACTGAAGCCTTTATTTGTTCAGCTGGAAGAACAACTGCAGCAGATGCAGCAGTCCCGTAAATCTTCGGAGCAGATCATTCAGGTACGGCTTCATGAACTGCAGGTTGCCATCGCAAGACAGGAAGGCAGTTCTTATGACAATGCAGGGAATGTCAATCTAAGCGCTCCCCTTCATAATAAGATGAAGAATACGTATATTTGATGCATGTCTGTCCGGTACTCCTGCAGTTACCGGCAGATTTTGATGGATAACAGTAAAGTTTGGAGGAATTACTATGGTACGAGCAACTTTTGCCGGTTTTACTACCGCGGTTTCCGCTTTGCAGGCGAACCAGAAGCGGCTGGATATTACCGGGCATAATCTTTCTAATATGAACACCCCTGGTTATACCAGGCAGGCACTTCAGGTGTCCAGCGTCAACTACACCAACCCTATTTCCCACTACATGAACGGTTCCGAGGTGGCAGTAGGCTTCGGTGTACACATGGATAAGGTCACCCAGATCCGCGACCCGTATCTGGATATTCAGTACAGGAATCAGATGGATAAGTCCGGCTATACTGACGCCATGCAGGCTACTTTGGATCGGCTGTCTGATGTTTTTGATGAGTCTTCCATAGAAGGTATCCATCAGGCATTTCTGAATATCCGTTCTACCCTGGAGAACGAGCATGATCCGTCCAAGGTTCATGATCCCATCTTCGAGGCGGAGCTCCGCTCCAGAATGCAGACACTGACCAATCTTCTGAACGACGCGTACAGACAGGTGGAGGAGGCTGAGAAGGTCGAATACTCCAAGTTAGACGGCCGCGGCACCAATGAGCAGGGATCTGTTCAGCAGATCAATGAGATTCTCCGTCAGATCGGCAGCCTAAACCGCCAGATTAAGCAGAATCAAATATTCGGCCAGCAGAGCCTGGAACTGATGGATGAGCGGAATGTTCTTCTGGATGAACTTTCCAGTTATATTCCTATAGAAGTTACTTATTATAAAGATATTGATTATGATGGTAAGGATGATGGCATTATCTATGATCGCGATTCCAAAGGTAATATCATTGGCAAAAGAGACTGGCCAGATGATTTGCGGGTGGAGATGGTGTATCAGGATAAGGATGGAAAGACCCAGAAACTTACTCTTGTAGAGGGCACTATTGGATCGAAAGATGATAACTATGGAAAGGTTTCTTTTACTGATGATAAAGGATATTTAGATAATCCTAGTGCAACATCTCTTACTTTTGAAGGATTAACGTATGGAGCTGATGGAAGACCTAATCCAAAGAAAGATAAAGTAGAGTTTTCTATGGAAATCACTCCGGGTCCTCCTGATATTGCTGAAGTTCAAAATCACTTTGCCGATGGTTCCGGTTCTATTCAGTCCAGTCTTGATATGCTTTGGAAAGATGGTGTAACAGATAGAATTACTGACAAAAGAGGATATGGTTATTACAAAGCTGAATTAGATACCCTTGCTAAGTCTTTTGCAACAGTTATAAATGAAATAAATAAGCAAGGTACTCAGGGTGATCCTCATGTGCTACTTGTTGATAAAACTACCGATAGTGATACTGGTATTACGGCTAAAAATATTGGCATCAGTTTAGGATGGCAAGGAGGTACTACCCACATTGGTACCAGCACGGATCGTAATCCGGATATGAATGCTACCGTATTAAATCTGTTGGAAGCTATGAAGGCCACCTATCCAAATAGCAACTTTTTAGATAAAGATGGGAATCCATTATTTCAAGATACTGACACACCTTTAGAGAATAACTCCTTCGCGGATTACATGAATCATGTTTCCACGATTCTGGCTAATGATTCATATCGTAACGCTACTAATCTGAAAACCAATGTAACGGTATTGAATGGTATTCAGAATTCCCGTGATTCCGTATCCGGTGTCAGCCTGGATGAAGAAGCATCCAATATGATGATGTATATGTCCGCTTACAATGCTTCATCTCGTCTGATGACGACTCTGGATCAGGCATTAGACGTTTTAATCAACAGCACCGGTGTCGTTGGACGTTAACCATGAATCTTTATTGTAGTTTAGGAGGTATGATATGCGAGTAACAAACAGTGCAACATATAGAAATTTTACATCATCTGTTAACGATGTTCACGCACAGTTAAACAGAAGTATGAATAAAATCTCCAGCGGTAAACAGTATGAGAACGCTGCGGAAAGCCCTCTTTCCTATTACAGAGGCAAAAGAATTGACGATCAATATCAGGATGCCCTGTCCAAATCCAATTTACTGACAGACATTAAAAACCGTATTTATCAGCAGGAATTAGGGGCACGTGATATTCAGAAGATTCTTGCTGATGCAAAAAACAAAGTTCAGGAAGCCAGAACCGGCACTACCAGCGATGAGGCTCTCAAAACCCTTCAGGCTGATTTGCTTCAGAAGGAGCATCAGATTATTGATGATTTGAATGGCCAGTATGAAAACTTTTATATTTATGGGGGCAATGATCTTTCCAGCACGCCATTTACCCTTAGCCAGGATGGCTCGACTCTTACCTACACTCATAAATATGCCAGTCATCCTGATGATTCTTTATCTATAGAAATGAAATTAACATATCAAAATGCTGAGGCAGATCCGCCTTATCAGTTTGAGATAACTTCTGTAAAGGATTCAAAGGGTAACGAAATAACTAAAGATCCGACAGACGGAAGTACGATTGCTTCTCCTACGAAAGATCAGATTAGTGCATATGGCAAATCTCTCTTAGTAGAGGCTATGTCCGAACAGGGCCGGGTTGATATTGGTTATGGTGATATCAGTAGTAAAAATCCTCAATATAAGGGTAATCATCTGGATGTCAGAGATACACTGTTAGACACTTATACAGGAGGTTTTAACCTGTTAACAGGCATCAATTCTGATGAGATTATTGCCCGAAAGAATGCTACTCCACCTCCCGCTCAGTCCGCTGAAGATTACATCATGGAGCGCCTGAACAAAAGCCCTCTCGCCCTCATCGGCCAGGCATCTTTAGCTATCGATAACAATTTAAGCGGCGATGCTGCCACCATCAACAAAGATGAACTGCATGATATCTTAGGCCAAACCATCGAAGATATGACTGTAACGGAACACACTGTCAGCACCGTTTATTCCGATTTAGGTAACAAATACAAATTGCTGGAAGACACAGATGCAAAGCTGAAAATCCTTCAGGATTCTTTGACTGAGCAGTACAAGGATATATTAGGTGCTGATCCATACGCTTCTGTCTTAGAGATGTACAACAACAACTATGCATACAATGCCGCCCTCCGGGTAGGCTCCCAGCTTATGAGTTCATCTCTGTTTGATTTTATGCGTTAAAAGATTTTTCCTTTTTCTATCCTATAGAAAGGAGAGTTAGATTATGCAGCAACTTATTAAGATTACTACAGAACCCATACGTATTGAGACATTTTCACAGAATGCCCGCTTAGTAAGTTCTAATTCCGTGGATCTTGAGCGAAGGAAAGCCATAGCACGGAGTACGGCGCTTCAGAAGACGGCGGGACAGGGTTCTGCGTCTATTGAACATATACGAAGGATTAACCGTACATTTTCTCAAAGCAATGTAAACACGGTTACGCCAAAAACTGAAAACTTTCAGGAACAGCTGATATCCCGCCAGTCTCAGCAATCTGCCCCTGCTCCGGCAAAGATGCCCCAGGTGATGCAGGTACAGGCACCGGTGATATCTTCAGATAACGGTTCTTCCGTTGTCTCTGTAGTATCAAATGCTCCCGCAGTTACTGCAAGTTCCAGGGATGTTTCTGCAGAAACCCGCTCTTCTTATACTGCTCAGAGAGGCGCTTTTGAAATGAGAGTAGCCCGGGGAGATCTGACTTATCTTCCTCCCCTTGTGATGACGGTCATCACCCAAAGGCCCCAGGTACATGTTGAATACATTGGCGGCTTTAACTACGTTCCTCCACGTGAGACTGATTCAGGTGGAAACATCAATCTATTCACATAGAGGTGTATACTATGACAATACAAACAGACTATGGTACAGTGGACTATGATGAAAAAGACCTTCTGATATTCCCGGATGGACTTTTTGGTTTTCCGAAGCTGACCCGCTATCTTCTTTTACGTATCAGCGAAGATGATGATTCTATTCTTCTGATGCTGTCAGTGGAAGAAAGCAACGTAGTATTCGTACTATTCAATCCTTTCTTCCTCTGTCCGGATTACTCTCCTGTATTGGCTCCTGAAGAGCTTATGTGCCTTGGAGCACAGGAGAGCGGCGAACTTTCCTATTATGTAATCTGTGTTGTACAAAATGACTATATGGAAAATACAGTTAACCTGAAATGTCCTTTAGTCATCAATCCACAGACCCGTAATGGAATTCAGGTCATTTTAGAAAGTTCCGCTTATGGCTACCGTCATAAGCTACGTTCTTTTCCAACTATTACCGAAAGCTCACAAAATGTTTTAACCGGGAGTACGAACCATGCTGATTCTTCGACGTAAAAAAAATGAAAGTCTTTTAATTGGAGAGAATATTCGTGTTACAATTATAGAATGTGCATCTGACGGCGTCCGTTTAGCCATCGATGCCCCAAAACAGATTTCTATACTCAGAGAAGAACTCTCTGAAGCAGAGCAGATCAATAAGACTGCTATCACTCCGGATATGAGTTCCGTCTGGATGCTCCAGTCTCTCCTGCGCCGTGAAAATAGTGCTGATACTAAGGAAGAAAGCGCAACAACTAAATAAAGCAAGTTAAGAAAGCCGCCTTATGCAAATCATTTCATAAGACGGCTTCCATTTTGCTGATAAAGCTACATCACAATCTCGCACTCCGGCTCTACTTTCTTGCAGGCCTTCACTACTTCCTGCATAATCTGGTCGAATCTGGCATCGTCTGCCTCAATCACTAAACGCTGTGTCATGAAACTGACCGTAGCCTCTTTCACTCCATCAATCTTGTTGATCGCAGTCTCCATCTTCGCTGCACAATTAGCACAATCCAAATCCACCAGTTTAAATTTTTTCTTCATAAGATGTATCCCCTCCTGAATATGGCCTTCCTGTTTGCTTTTTCATGCATCTGCAAGGCCTTTGTTTTGATATATGAATAGCTGTTCATATATTAAATTATACACCTGATTTGGAAAAATGCAAGTATCTTTTCTTGAAATTTTCCAAATTTCCAATATCCAAAAACCACAAAAACCCCCTCGGGCCAAACGCTCTGTTTTGCCAAAGGGGGATTCTGTCTCATTGCAATCTTACAAAACCTTGCCCAGGAAGTTTTTAAGCCTCTCATTCTTTGGATGCTCAAAGAACTCTTTCGGCTCGTTCTCTTCCATAAAATATCCTTCATCCATAAACATGACTCTGGTTGCCACTTCTCTGGCAAATCCCATCTCATGGGTAACTACCACCATTGTCATCTTCTGCTCTGCCAGGCTGCGCATAACATTCAGCACTTCGCCTACCATCTCCGGATCCAGAGCCGATGTAGGCTCGTCAAACAGCATCACATCAGGCTTCATGCAGAGAGCTCTCACAATAGCGATTCTCTGCTTCTGTCCGCCGGACAGCTGGCTGGGATAAGCATCTGCCCTGTCTGCCAGCCCTACCCTCTCCAGAAGACGCATGGCCTCTGCTTTTGCCTCCTGTTCGGAGCGGCCCTGCAGCTTCATGGGAGCGATGGTCAGGTTCCTCATAATCGTCATGTGGGGGAACAGATTAAACTGCTGGAAAACCATCCCCATCTTCTGACGATGCTTGTCGATGTCAGTCTTCGGACTTGTGATATCCACATTCTCAAAAAATATCTTGCCGGATGTAGGCTCCTCCAGGCGGTTTAAGCACCGCAGAAACGTACTCTTGCCGGATCCGGACGGCCCGATGACGCAGACCACATCTCCCTTATAAATATCCACATTAATATCCTTTAAAACTTCCAGATCTCCAAAGCTTTTTCCCAGATGCTGAACCTGGATCAAAGGCTCTCCTTTTCTATCAGTGGTCACTGCTCCTCAGCCTCCTTTCCAGCTTCTGTACAAAGTATGTAAAGATCATCACCATCACCAGATAGATGACAGCCGCCGCAATCAGCGGCATAAATGCACTGTAGGTGCGGCTGCGGATAATATCCGCTCCCTTGGTCAGATCCTGGATAGCAATATATCCGGCTACAGATGTCTCCTTCAAAAGCACGATAAATTCATTGCAGAGGGCAGGAAGCACATTTTTAAAGGCCTGAGGCATCACAATATAGATCATGGTCTGTCTGTAGTTAAAACCAAGGCTGCGCCCTGCCTCAAACTGCCCGTTGTCAATGGACATGATGCCGCTGCGGAAAATCTCTGCCACATACGCTCCCGAATTGATTCCGAAAGCCATGACTGCCACGAAAACCTTATCAATCTTCACAGAGCCGAATACGACGAAATAGATAATCAAAAGCTGAATCAAAACCGGTGTTCCCCGAATCACGGTCAGATAGATCTTGCACAGGGCATTTAGCACCTTAAGCCCTCCGGTCTTTTCATAGGTTGAGCGGATCACCGCCACCAGGAATCCCAGGGCAATTCCGATTATGACTGCAAACAGCGTAATCTTCAAGGTGTTGCCCAGGCCGTCCACAATATATCTCCACCGGTCGTCCTGTATAAAATTTTGGTAAAAAGCAGACTTAAAATTATCAATCATCGCATTCGTCCCCTGATCCCCTCTTATTCTGCGGAAATATACTTGTCAATAATCTTCTGCAGCTCCCCGGACTCCTTAAGCTCAGCCAGCGCTGTGTTGATCTTCTCCAGAAGCTCTGTATTGCCCTTCTTTACTGCAATCGCATACTCCTCAACTGTCAGCGCCTCATCCAGAATCTTGATGCCTTCGTTCTCCTCAACAAACACTTTTGCAGGCTCCAGGTCGATAACCACCGCATCGATTTTCCCCTGCATCATGGCCTGTACAGCCTCAAAGCCCTTGCTGTAACGCTCGATGGTAGAGCCTGTCTCCTCATAGTCAGAAGCATAGATATCACCGGTAGTGCCTAACTGAACACCAATGCTTTTGCCCTCCAGATCATCCGGGCCTGCGATATCGCTGTCATTCTTTACGATAATTACCTGGGAAGCTGTAGTATATGGATCAGAGAAATCTACATTCTTCAGACGGTCTTCATTGACAGTCATACCAGCCAGGCCGATATCTGCCTTGCCGGAATCAATCTCCGGAATAATGGAATCAAAGGCAATATCCTCAATATCCAGGGTCATCCCCAGCTTCTCTGCCAGTGCCTCTGCAATCTCCACGTCAATACCTACAATGGCATTGTTATCATGGTATTCATAGGGCGGGAACTCTGCATTGGTAGCCATGGTCAAAACCGCTCCGTCAGCCCCTCCGTTGGACGCTGCCGCCGTTGTTTCCTCTCCCTTTCCTGAGCCTCCGCATGCAGTCAGAGAGCCAATCATCATAGCTGCCATAGTCAAAGCAAGTATCTGTTTTTTCATAATTAAAATCCTCCTCTTCCTCCTCATATATATGCAGTGTTAATGCATAACTATACTCGCCTGCATTCCTTATACATTATAAGGCATTTTGGGAATTAATCAAGTATAAGTTTTATCCAAAATGAATTTTTATGTATAAATTTTAAAACACTATCCATATCATCCCTCAATTCTATTGTAATAATGTTTTTTATTGTGCTATAATATGGAAATGTATTACGTATCTGCAATCTAAAAGGAGTATCCTCTCATGCATATCATAAACAGAAACAGCCCCTGCTGGTGCGGCAGCGGCCAGAAATATAAGAAATGCCACTACGATTTTGACCAGAAGCTGGCCCTCTTTAAGCATCAGGGCCATATGATACCGGATCATTCCATGATCAAAAATCCGGCGCAGATTGAAAAGATAAAAGAAAGCGCCAAGGTTAATATCGCTGTCCTGGATTACGTGGAGGCCCACATTAAAGAGGGTGTCACAACCGAGGAGATCAACCAGTGGGTTCATACCCAGACTGTCAGGCACGGAGCCATCCCGGCTCCGTTAAACTTTGACGGTTTCCCCAAAAGCGTCTGTACTTCCATCGACCAGGTCGTCTGTCACGGAATCCCTTCCTCAGATGTGGTTCTGAAAAGCGGCGATATTATCAATGTAGACTGTTCTACTATTTTAGACGGTTATTTTTCTGATTCCTCCCGCATGTTCCTCATCGGAGATGTGTCCGAAGAAAAAAAACGCCTGGTGGAGGTTACCAGGCAGTGTATGTATCTTGGACTTGAGCAGGTAAAGCCCTGGCACTTTCTGGGAGATATGGCCCAGGCTGTCAACGATTTTGCCAAACAGAACGGTTACCAGGTAGTCAGGGATATCGGCGGCCACGGAGTAGGCCTGGAATTCCACGAGGATCCCTGGATCAGCTATGTGGCCTCCAGAGGGACAGAGATGCTTATGGTTCCCGGAATGATCTTCACCATTGAGCCTATGATCAACATGGGAACCTGGGAAGTGGTGGTAGATGAAATTGACGAATGGACCGTGCGGACTGCAGACGGCAAGCCATCGGCACAGTGGGAAATCCAGGTGCTGGTTACAGAGGACGGGCATGAGGTGCTGGCATATTGATTTTCACAGCTTCAGATAAAAAACCTGCCGCCTGAATAAATCTCAGGTGACAGGTTTTTGTTATCATAAGTTATTGTTACTTCAGCGCCTTCTTCTTCCAGTTCCCCATCCGGTAACAGAATGCCGTAATCACAGCGCCCAATACCCAGGAACACAGCAGTGAAATAAAGATACAGGTATAGCTGCCCTGAGGCGCCTCCGGAGTTCTGGTCAAATATGCGATCCCGTAAGCCAGGGGCACACGGATCAGCACCGTGGTAATCATGGAAATCCACATAGGGGTCATGGTGTCCCCTGCGCCTCTCATGACGCCTGACAGGCTCTGGGTGACAGCCATGGCAATGTACCCTGCTGCCAGAATCTTCATCATATTGGCGCTAAGCACAACCAGCTCTTCCGTGCTGGTGAAAATAGCCATCAGATACCGCCCAAACACCAGAATCAGAGCCGTAATCACAGCAGAGGTTCCCACTGCAATCAAGGTTCCCTGTTTTGCCCCCTGCTTAACCCGGTCAATCTTTCCGGCTCCCACATTCTGGCCGGAATATGTAGTCATGGCCGTTCCGAAGGAGAAGTTAGGCATCATGGCAAATCCGTCTACCCTCATGATAATCACGTTGGCTGCTATAACCAGCTCACCGAAGCTGTTGGTCAGGGATTGAACCACAACCATTGCCAGGGAGAAAATGGCCTGGGTAACTCCGGACGGAAGTCCCAGCCTGAGAACCGTCAGGATATTTTCCCTGTTGGGCTTCAGATAGTGAAGCTTCAGATCAAATAAATCCGTCATCCTGCATAGCTTAAGAAAGCACATCAGCGCAGAAACAAGCTGGGCGATGACCGTGGCCAGGGCAACACCGGCCACCCCCATATGAAAGCCGGCCACAAACCACAGATCCAGAATAATATTTAACACGGTAGCGATGAGAAGATACACAAGAGCTGACAATGAGTCCCCCAGCCCCCTTAAGATTCCGCATAAAATATTGTAATACGCCGGCCCTATGATCCCCATCAGTATAATAAACAGGTAGGACGTGCACCAGTCTATAATGCTGTCCGGCGTATTTAAAAGATGCAGCACCGGACGGATGATCACAGCGCCTAAAAACATCAGTATAATAGAGGACACAGCTGTCAGCATAATGGAGCTGCCTATGGTCAGCGACAGATTCTCACGGTCTCTGGATCCAAAATACTGGGATACCATAATACCGACACCCATAGAAATACCTACAAACAGCACCAGAAGCAGATTCAGTATGGGGCTGGCGCTTCCTACTGCTGCCAGCGCATTGTCTCCCACATATTTTCCCACAACGATACTGTCCACTGTATTATATA
Source organism: uncultured Hungatella sp. (assembly GCA_910585435.1). Lineage (GTDB taxonomy): Bacteria > Bacillota > Clostridia > Lachnospirales > Lachnospiraceae > UBA3402. Next base: position 27,878 of record CAJUEJ010000036.1, read on the forward strand.
ATTGCTGTGCAATGTTCCCGATAAGCATGGGGATCGTAAACGCAACAATCTTCTCCCACGGCTTTCCCACTGTCATATCCACCTGGGCAAATAAACGTTTCATTCCTTCAAACATTCGTTTTCCTGACCTCCTCTATATGGCAGCCCCAAACTGCTCAGTCTCATAACAGTTTCAGGCAAGACTCTATCATGCGGTATCGTGCCAGGCAGACAGCTTTACAGCCGTCCCCACACTCTCTCAACGGTAATCCGGGTAAGAATGATACAGCCGTTTTACCACATCATAGGACAATTTTCTCCTTCTGTATTCATCTACAATTCCTTTGTTATTCATGGTCCGCGGCCTGAAATTAAACCATTCAAAGCTGATTCTCACATCACAGAACTGCCAGATGAAAATACCGCTGCAACCCTCCTGCTCAAGCACTGCCGTAATCTGATTCTCCAGCGCCTTTGCCTGATACTCTTCTGACCATTTGCACACAGCCGGCGTCCTGTATCCATAGATAGCGCCTGCGCCGATCTCCGTGATCAAAAACGGCTTGCCTCTTCCCTCACTGTCTGTCTGAACCCAGTTATAAAGATCCGCCAGATACTCTTTTGTAGGCGCATCGTGATACCACTCCGGATAAATATTGTAGGACACAATATCCGGCAGGCCAAAGCAAAGATCTGTCTTAAACTTACAGCTGGCCGAGGATCTGGGCCTTGAGGCGTCCATCTGATGAATCAGTTCATACTGTTTCTTATAGCACTCATATCCGTACTCTGTCTCACTGGCGCACTCATTTAAAATTCCCCAGATAATAATGGACGGATGATTGATATGGGCTGTGATCATCTCCCGGATACAGTCCTCTGCCTGACGCTCAAAATTCGGATTCTCCATCTGCTCCAGGCTTAAGCCTCTGGCATGGTTCTCCTCCCACACCCAGATTCCCTGCTCATCGCACAGATCCAGGAACAGCTCATCATTGGGATAGTGGGAAGTACGGATAGCATTGGCTCCCAGATCCCTTGCGATCTGCAGATCCTGTTCTATAGCCGCAAAAGGCAGGGCGCAGCCATACATAGGGTGATCCTCATGGCGGCAGAAGCCTTTGATTCTTATCTTCCTTCCGTTTAACAGAATATCTTTTCCGTCAATCTTCACTTCTCTGTATCCGAAACGATCTGTCAGGTCATCCACCGGCTTCTCTGTGGCAAGTATTGCCGTGATTTCATACAGTCTGGGATTCTCCATCTCCCAGCTCTCCACATCCTGTGCCGGAATCTGCCGCTCCACCACTACCTCTTCCCCGGCCTTTACAGTCACCTGGTTTGTAACCGCTTCCTGGCCTTCCACCTGCACGGTCAGGCTGTAGCTCTTCTCCTGATCGGACACAGAGTTTACTTTTACGGCTGTCCGCACCATCCAGCCGTCCTCCGCCTTCACCGGTACGGCATGTACATACTCAATATACGCCTCTTCCAGCTCCTCCAGCACAACGCCTCTGGAAATGCCTCCGTAGCTCATATAATCGTTGGGAACGTGGAGTGCACTGTCTTCGCTGAAGCTATTGTCCGCATAGACCTCCAGCTTATGGCATCCTGCTTCCAGCCCTTTTACCACAATGGAAAACGGTGTAAATGCATTGTAATGGCTTCCCACTTCTTTCCCGTCCACACAGACCCTTGCCGTATGGCTTACCCCCTTAAACACCAGGCGGATGGTTCCCTCTGCCTTAAATTCCCTGGTAAACACACCGATTCCCCGGTACGCCGGAAAATCAGGAAGACTTTCCCAGCAGCATGGAACCACAACCGGGTAAACCCTGTCCTTAAACTCACCGGAACACGGCGAAAACTTCCATAAGCTTCCGCTTAACTCTGTTGTCCTTCTGATTTTGTTGGTACAAAATGTTCTGATCATTGTCCCCTCCGCTATGAATTTCTTTGTATTACACAGAAAGATTGATGTAATTATCACAGCCAACTACATCAATCTTCCAGTCTCGCTACTCTATTGAATCTACAATTTTCTTAATAAAGGAAAGATCGTTCTTAATCTTCACATCGGAAGCCTCATTGGAGAAATCTTCAAATGTCACGTATCCGTCATATCCCACAGCTTTCAGTGCTTTGAAGCATCTCTCAAAATCTGCATGCCCGTCTGTGAACGGGGCCCAGTCTGCCGCGTACTTCTCTTTTCCGTCAACTTCCTTTTTCACCCACATGGCGTTCTTTACATGAACCAGATCCAGGTACGGCCCCAGAACCTCAAGAGCCATCTGATACTCTTCAAAGCCTTCGTAGATAATGTTTCCTGTATCGTAGATTACGCCGATATACCTGGGGTCAAAATAAGATGCCAGGCGGCGGGCCGAGCTGGCAGCTGCCGTGATGGTTCCGTGATGCATCTCGAAATCAGCCTTCACTCCATGCTTCTTAGCCAGTTCCTCTACCTTTCTAAAGCCTGCCACTGCCTCAGCAAACAGCTGGGTGTATCCCTTTTCCTTGTCATACCTGAGTGCATTGACACGGATTCTGCTGCATCCCATCTTTTTCGCCGCGATCATGCAGCTCTCAATCTTAGCCGGATCCATGGAGCAGTCCAGGTATGTGGCAAGAGCATTGATCTCCAGCCCATATTTCTCGGTGAGAGCACGAATCTCCTCTGCCTGCTCTTCCACCTTGTTGATGTCAACGGTACACAGGTTGTTCCTCCAGTAAGACGGCTTCTCTGCCAGGATCTCCGGATCTGTGGGAATGTCTGTAACCCGCCAGTCCACACCATCGTATCCGTTCTCTTTCAGCTTCTCCAGAACCTGCTCTAAGCTCATCTCCGGTGCACTTACTGTAAACAGTGAATATTTCATTATGTATTTACTCCCTTCCCTTAGGAATATAATCCTCTTTTACTATTCTAACCCTTAATACCGGAACTTGCAATACCTTCTACGAAATATCTCTGCAGGAATACGAAGAGAATCAGTACCGGAATCAATGCCACAGTAGCCGCCGCCATAATCTGTGCATAGTTGGAGGAATACTGGGTGTTGAACATTCTTAACATCAGCTGTACCGTCTTCTTGCTGGAAGAGGACAGATAAATCAACGGACCCATAAAGTCATTCCACTCAAAGGTAAAGGATGTGATACACAGGGTAGCAATCGCCGGTTTGGACAGAGGCAGCATCAGCCTTGCCCAGATGCCGTACTCGCTTAAGCCGTCGATTCTGGCTGCCTCCAGAAGCTCTGTGGGGATTCCCATAAAGAACTGCCGCATCAGGAACACACCGGTAGCTGTAAACGCATGCATCAGAATCAGTCCCAGATGGCTGTCTGTAAGGCCGAACAACGTCATCATCTTAAACTGAGGAACCATGTAAACCTGCCACGGAATGGAGATGGTCATGACATACATCATAAAGATGGTATCTCTTCCTCTGAAATCCAGCTTGGCAAAGGCATAGGCAGCAAAGCTGGAGGTGACAAGCTGGAGAACTGTGGTACACAGTGTCAGCTTCGTCGTGTTAAAGAAGCCTGTCAGCAAAGGAACCTTGTTCCAGATCTCCTTGTAGTTGTTCCACTGAGGATCCGCCGGGATCCACTTAATCGGGAATGAGAATACATCCTTCTCCAGTTTTAAAGAGGCTGACAGCATCCACGCAAAAGGAATCAGCATAATACATGCCATGATGATTAAAGCGATATACATCAGCACAGTTTTAACAGTCGAGCCTGTTGTTTTCTTACTACTTATCATGATTCCCCCTCCTTTACAGATAGCTTGTGAATCTCTTCTCAAACTTGAACTGGATCAGCGTAATTGTAATGATAATCACCAGAAGCACCATTGCAATGGCACTTGCGTAGCCGAACTTAGAGCTGACAAAGGCGGTATTGTAAATATGGTAGGCCAAAACCTTGGTAGCCTCCCCAGGTCCGCCCTGTGTGGTGATGTACATGGTATCATAGGATTTAAAGGTGGATACCATCAAAAGTACCAGGATGTAGAATGTGGTAGGAGTTACGCAGGGCCAGGTAATACTCTTAAACTGCTGCCAGGTATTGGCGCCGTCTAAGGAAGCCGCCTCATACAATTCTCTGGAAACTCCCTGGAGAGCTGCCAGATACACAATCATGTAATACCCCATGCCCTTCCATACGGTCAGGCCGATGATGGTAGGCAGAGCCCACGTAGTAGATGCCGCCCATCTGGGAGGATTGGCAATTCCCAGAGCCATGAGAACGCCGTTTACAGGTCCCCTGTCAGGATTGAACAAAGCCATCCATACAACTGCGATTGCCACCAGGGACGCAACGTATGGGAAGAACAGCACAGAACGGAAAAATACACGCCCCTTAAGCGGCTTGTTCATCAGAATTGCCAGGAACAGGGATAAAGCCAAGGTAACCGGAACAGTCACCACTGTATAATAAATCGTATTCTTCAGGGAGATCCAGAAGCTGTTGTCCCTGCTGAACATATAGATAAAATTTTCAAGTCCTACAAATTTGATGGGATTACCAGAGTCCCACTCGCAAAAGCTGAGTAATAGAGAAAATACAATCGGCACAAAGGTAAAAAGAAAGAAGCCGATCAGGTTTGGCAAAATAAAGGAATATGCAACTAATGTTTTCCGCCGCCTCAGGGAATCTTTACTGGGAGTCTTTCCAGTTTTTGCATCCTTACCCATAAACAAATCCTCCTATCTGAAAGAGTAATGATAAAAACATAACCGTCCGAAGGAATATTGTAAAGCCCCCGGACGGTTATCCCCAAATGTCATAACTTCTCAATTTAGAAATTTACTGAGCGAGAACCTCAGAAACTCTGTCCTTAAACTGCTGGATACCTTCTTCCACAGTAACACTCTTGGTCATAATAGCACTGTGCTGCTCTGTATAGATGTTATCTGCATCTTTGCCCTTTGGATTCAGAGGAGTCTCAAGCAGGTTATTCTCACAGGAAACATACTTGGAAAGTCCTTCTGGTGCATTTACATAGGTCTGTGGCAGTGCATCGAAGATCTCCTTGATGGCGTCAGAGCTGTATCCTGGGATAATACCACAGGAAGCCAATGTCTTGGCACCTTCCTCACCACAGACGAAGGTTAAGAACTGCCATGCCTCTGCAGGATGCTTTGCATATGCGCCGATGGAAACAGGAGTCACACCGCCGATACAGTTTTCATTGCCAACGCCCTCATTGCTTGGAAGAGAGCATACGCCCCACTTAAATCCGTTCTCGCCTTCTGCATTCTCACACAGCATGTTGATGAACCAGGTACCAATCTGCAGCATAGCAGCCTGCTGATTGTAGAACACACCGCTGTAGTGAATATTGGAGGACTTTAATGCGCCGTAATCCTGGATAACGCCCTCATCCTGCATAGCCAGGAACTCATTGTAATAAGGAATCAGGTTGTCATAGGTTTCAACATCAAACAGGTTGAATTTTTCTTCTCTGTTTGCATACATACCTACGTTGGAAGCCCATGTATGTGCGTGAGCACCATAAACCTTGTCATTGCCTTCTCCGCTGGTCATCTTTGTAGCCAGTTCATGGTATTCCTGAATGGTCATACCGTCTTCCGGATAAGCAACGCCTGCTGCATCAAACAGGTCCTTGTTGTAGAAAATCAGGTTGTTGTCATAACGGAAGGGAAGTGCATATGTATTGCCGTCCAGAGCCAGAGCCTCTACCAGACCGGAGTAGTTTGCTGAATCAAAGCTGCTGTCGCTTGCAATCAGGTCATCCAGAGCATAGATATGTCCCTGATTGATCAGTGCTGACAATGCCGGGGTTGATTTTGTGAACACAACATCAAAGTCCTGCTTGCCGCTTAACTGCGTCACAATAACGTTATCATACTCATCTGCCGTAAACTCTACAACCTCAACCTTTACATTTGGGTATTTCTCCTCAAATGCGCTGATCATGGTCTTGTAGTATTCAGTATTGGAATAATCCCATAAAGCTACCTTGATAGTTACATCCTCACCGGTTGCTTCCTTTACCTCAGCCTGTACGGCTGCTGCTGTTGTGGTCTCTGCCGCTGCTGTCGTGGAATCTCCGCCGCCGCTTCCACCGCTGCTGCTTCCGCCGCCGCATCCTGCCAGTGTGCCAACTACCATGGCAGCTGCCAAAATTCCTGCTGCTAATCTTCTTTTTTTCATTACTTTTTTCCTCTCTTTCCTTGCATATTTATATTAAATTAAATTTAATATCACTTTTACTGTCTCGCCCTTCCAGGTGACGGAAACCTGCGTCTCACCTATCTCCACCGCCGGTTTCTCCTCCATCAGGCTTTTCCAGTCCTTATAAAAATCACCTGCCACGCTGGTGACTATCAGATGATTTCCCGGCTCCAGCTGTGCCTTCACCGTAGGAATCACCGTCAGATTGTAGAACAGGTTTGTATTTGCAAAGGGGATCTCCAGCTCTGCCCTGTCTCCTGTCTCGCTGACAATACCGCTGCTGCCCCAGGGAAACCCTGCAAAAACACTTGTCTCTGTCTTATGGACATCCTTTGCCTCAAAACGGCCTGTGGCTCTTCCCGGTATCACCTTAAAGCACTCCTCCTGAGGAAGGGCAAAGCCGCCGTCCGCAATCTCGATTGCCTCTCTCGTCTTAATCTGATGAACTCTGACATGCCATGGCGAGCAGGGCACCACTGTGCTTGTCACCTCCACCCCGTTCATAGGGGAGTACACTGTAGTAAGGCTCTTGTCATCTCCGTAAAAATCTGTCATTCCATAACGCATACAGTATCGGTTCTCCCCTTTGCGGGAGAATGCCAGCGTGCTGTCAAATGCCCCACTCTCCAGGGAATCCCCCTTGGAGATACTGAAGCCAAACTGGTTGGAGTAAACAAACTTTTCATACTTGGCAGGGCTTTGTCCGTGATCTCCCTTGCAATGCTGCCCGGTAACATAAGCCAGAAGGTGATTGTTCTCATCATGGGTAATCAGCATATGAGGATATTTCAGATACTTCTTAGGCTCATAAGGATAGTCCTTAGGCTCTGCCGTCCAGAAGGGATGGTCATCATTCAGTCCCAGCATCACAAATGCCTTGCTGCTCCAGTAAGGAGAGCCGGAACTGTTATAATTCTCGCTCATAGCGATATTGGGGTATCCATACCCGATGGTCAGCGCCCCTCCATTGTCAAAAATCGGCCTTCTCACCCATGATTCCAGATTCTTAAGCACCAGATTCTTAAGCACTCCATAGTCCAGATCAAGGCCTGCATAAGCCATACCCACAAAAGGCCCACAGTGCGCGTACCGGTAAGTAAGGCTTCTCCCGAAGGGAAGCTCTGCGCCGTCATTGGCAAACCAATATACAAAATCGTGGAAAAACTGAGTCCCCCTGTCCCTGAATACCTGACACCGCTCCGGGTCATATTCTTCCATCAGTTTACTGTAAACCAGTCCATAAAAATGAATGGCAAACGCCACATAATAATCCACCTGCCCCGGACTTCCGTCACAATACCAGCCGTCGCCTAAGTAGCACTGCTCCACAATGCGGAAATCTTCCTCTGTCTTCTCCTCAAACCAGGGAAGCCCCAAAAGCCGGAGTGCCACATTGGTCAAAATACGGAAATAACGCCAGTTATTCTTCGGCATGTCGTAGTGGTTGATCTGATTCAGCCAGTTGTACAGATTTTCCTTCTGCTTTTCTGTCAGATCCTCCCACAAAGCCCTGGGATTTAACAACATAGAAAATGCCACTGCCGGAGCTTCCACCATCTTCTGGTCGAAATCAAACATATCGCCCCAGTATTCTTCATCCTCCGGTGTGGTACCATGAATAATTCCCTCTTTATACCATTGAAGCCAGCCGTCAATCTCCTTCCTGGTTTCAGGAGGAAGTCCGGAATTATCCGCCGACCACAGAGGCCCCAGCCCCCACATCACTCTGGCAAATCCTTCCATCCTGGCTGACTTTTCCCCATAATGCACTCCCGCGTCCCCCACATGCAAAAAAGCATGTCCCGGACTGTAAAGGGGTTTTAAAGGCCTTATAATATCAAGAAACAGATGAACCGCATCACTTCTGGTTTTCAATGATACTTCCATAACCATTCCTTTCTCCCCATGAGTAATTTTATTAACCTTTGCATCAATGCAAAATAAAAAATAGTAATTTTAACTTGTTCTCAGAGGATAAATGATTTATTATTAGATATTATAGACATTTTTAATGCCCGATTTTCCAAAAAACTTACTACATTATGAATGTGTATATTCTACCATACTTTTTTTCTTCATATATGAGGTATCATGCTACGTTTATGTCATATTATGCTATCTTATTTGTTCATAACTTTTATTTTTTTCGAAACTAATTGGGATTTTTTTAGATGAATTGCACAGTAAACCTGCATGCAGCCTTTGATGCTGCACCAGCCATCCTGTGAAGATTTGCAGCAAGAATTCCATACTTTTACAGCTATAGCAGAAAGGATGCAGGGCTTCCATGATCAATCAGATACCTACCGAATATATTTATCAATATCTTCTCTCCCACAGAAGTTCCCGGGAACAGCTGGAACGTACGCTTCATGTACATCCCAACGCCTATGAGATCATGCTGTTTAAAAGCGGAAATGTAGATTATTTTATTAATGATACCACCTACCATCTGAAGCCAGGCGATCTGACCTTTGTCCGTCCCAATGACATTCACGGATATTTCGTCCATGATAACTCGCCATATGAGAGGCTTCCGGTACATATCAACGAAAACTTTATCACCGGCCTCTCCACCGGCCAGACGGATCTGCTGGCCTGCTTTTCTGCGCCTTCTCCTTCCCCGGCCCGTTTAAACCAGGAGCAGATCAAACAGTTTGAGCAATGCGTGGATTCCTCCATACAGGCAATCAACGAAAATGTTTTCGGCTGCGACGTATGGCTTAAGTCCAATCTTTCCATCATCCTGCTTCTAGCCAACTCAGCCCAGCAGCAGAATGATCTGGAGTCCAATGACATCCTTCCCAAAATCGTCCAGGATGCCATCGCCTACATTAACAGCAACTTTTCCAATGCCATATCCATTCAGGGCATTGCTGATCACTTAAGTATCAGCCGTTCCCGGCTGTGTCATGTTTTTAAGGAATTTATGGGGATCTCCCTGTGGAATTACGTAGTCATCCGGCGGATTCAGCACGCCCAGGCGCTATTAAAACAGGGCGTATCCATCACCACCGCCTGTTTTGAGTGCGGTTTTCAGAATTACGCCCATTTTATAAAAGTATTTACTAAATTTGTAGGCAGCTCCCCGGGAAAATATGCCAAGGAGCTTAAGATGCATCAGAGGGACGACTCCACGCCGAATGACCCCCCCGCCCAGGAAAATCCCGGCTAAGGCTGAACCTGTATTGGGGAAGGCTGTATTCCGTAAGGCTGCCTCTGCCTCATGTTTGCAGGGCCTTATACAAGGCTTTTCTGTCCGTCCAGCTGTTTCCTGAAAAGCTTCAGGGCCTCTTCCATAGCTGACCGCCCTGGTGCGCCCAGGGTTATCCTTTTTTCCACGCAGGTCTTCATGCTGATGGCCTCATAGATGTCTTCCTCAAAGACCGGGCTGATGGCCTTATACTCATCCAGTGTCATATCGTCCAGAGCCTTGTCCTTTTCAATACAGTATAAAACCAGCTGTCCTACGATGCCGTGGGCATCCCGGAAAGCCACCCCGTGCTTCACCAGATAATCCGCCGCATCCGTGGCATTGGTGAAGCCTTTTTTTGCGCTGGCTTCCATCACATCTTTTTTGAAGGTCATGGTGGAAATCATCCCCGTAAACAGGGCCAGGCATCCCTTTACAGTGTCAATGGCATCAAAGGTAAGCTCCTTGTCCTCCTGGATGTCCTTGTTGTAAGCCAGAGGAAGGCCTTTCATGGTGGTGAGCATGGACACCAGGGCGCCGTATACCCGTCCGGTCTTCCCCCGCACCAGCTCCGCGATATCCGGGTTCTTCTTCTGAGGCATGATGCTGCTCCCGGTGCTGTAGGCATCGTCAATCTCCACAAACTGGTATTCGTTGCTGTTCCAGATGATAATCTCCTCGCTGAACCTGCTGAGATGCATGGCTATGAGGGACAGCGCGCCAAGCAGTTCTATAATATAGTCTCTGTCAGACACAGAGTCCATGCTGTTTAAGGTAGGCCCGTAAAAGCCCAGCAGCTGCGCCGTGTATTCCCTGTCTAAAGGATATGTGGTTCCAGCCAGGGCGCCTGCCCCCAGCGGGCAGTAGTTCATCCTCTCATAGATATCGTGAAGCCTCTGCCTGTCTCTCTCAAACATCTGAAAATACGCCCCCACATGGTGGGCCAGGGTCACCGGCTGGGCCTTTTGCAGATGGGTAAAGCCAGGCATAAAGGTGTCCAGATTAGCCTCCATGATTTTAAGCAGCTCTTCCATCAGTTTTTTTGTCAGGCTGTCGATCTCCCCGATCTCATCCCTGCAGTAAAGCTTCATGTCCAGGGCCACCTGATCGTTGCGGCTGCGCCCCGTATGAAGCCGTTTGCCTGCCTCTCCGATCCGCTGGGTTAAATTGGCTTCAACAAAAGAATGAATATCCTCATGCTCCTTGGTAAATTCCAGCTTTCCAGACTGAATGTCTTCCAGAATCCCTTTAAGCCCCTTTAAGATGGCCTCCTTATCCTCCTCTGACACAATCCCCTGCTTTGCCAGCATAGTCACATGGGCCATGCTGCCCTCAATATCCTGCCGGTAAAATTTCTGGTCAAAGGACAGGGATTCATTAAAATTGTGTACCAGCTGATTCTCCTCCTTGGTGAATCGTCCTCCCCACAGCTTCATCCTTAATTCCTCCTATTTGTTTTTATAACTTCTCGGAATCTTCAGCCCTTATTTCACAGGGCTTTCAGAACCTTTTTT
>CAJUEJ010000037.1 GCA_910585435.1 uncultured Hungatella sp.
TTCTTCTCAGTATGCTGTTGGCAAATATGGCAGCAGACATAAATAATCACCTGACAGTAGTAGCAGGGGTTGCAATCGTAGTTCTGTTTGTAGGGGTACTGTTCATTTTTGATATGGCCCAGAGGATTGAAAGGATGGAAATATGAGGGTAGCAGGGATAGGGGACAAAGGGAAGATGATAGATTTAGAACGTAAAGAATTAAGCGGTACGGAGAGAAAAAAGACGCAGGTATTTTTGATGTATTCCTTTGTAATTGCGTGGGGGAGCGAGGCGGTAATGATCGTTCTTTACAGATTAAACCTGCTGGATGAAACGTTAATGCAGATATTGTACTATGTGCTGCTGGGAGCCGGATGTGGGATGGCTCCGGCCTATGCAGCGTTTATTGCTGAAAGGAAATATGCTTCTGTTACATGGAAAGGATTTCTGAAAAAAATTTTACGGACGGACAGCAGGAAAAGGAGCTTTACCATCCTTATCTTATTTGGAACAATCCAATTTGGAGCCTGTGTCCTCCAGGAAACGTATACAGGGAATCCGTGGTATCTGTTTATCCTCTTTATGCCATTGATGATCTATGGCGGGGGGTTGGAGGAAATTGGGTGGCAGGGGGTTTTCCAGCCTGTACTGCAAAAAAGATTCCCATTCCTGGCAGCAGGAGTCATAGAGGGTATCGTATGGAGCATCTGGCACCTGCCTTTATGGTTTATTCCCAACTCATCACAGAGCGCATACAGCTTTGCGGCTTTTACCCTGTTCTGTATTACTCTGGGAGTGACTTTAGCAGCGGCACACAGGATTACAGGAAGCATCTGGGTTTCCATTTTGCTCCACGCATGGTCCAATACAGTTTTAGGGGGAATGTACACCCTGACTTCTCTGCACAGGTTCCCTGATGACAGGACTTTGATGATAAGTGTGGGGCAGATTTTTGTGGTAACGGGTTAAGGCAGCTGCTTTTGGCGGGACAGAGGATTCCAGACCCCTTTTACATAACAGAAGAGGAAAATTGCAAAAAGGAACAGGTTGTGTGCAATCATACAGGCCCAGGCAGAGATAAGGCTTAGACCTAACAGCTGGGTACAGAGAAAGGTTCCCACGATTCGGATTCCCCACATGCCGGCAATGTTGAACACAAAGGGCTCTTTCGTCTTTCCTACTCCCTGCATCATGCCTTCGATGATGATGGAAAATCCGTAGAAGGGCTCTGAAACTGCCACCATGCGAAGGACTGTGCTTCCCAGAGCGATTACCTCTTCACTGGTTGAAAAGATTCCCATAAGCCCAGGGGCCAGCAGAAACAGCGTTCCGCCGGACAGGATCATGAGGCAGATTTCGATGGGAATGAACATGGCGGCCAGCTCTTCCATCCGCTTTTTATCGTTTGCCCCGTATGCATTGCCGGCTAAAGTGGCGGCTGCGGTCTGCATTCCGTATCCGGGGATGTAAAAGGCGGATTCTACGGTGTTGGCAATGGTGTGGGCAGCAGTGGAAACCTCGCCTAAGGAGTTTATCATGGAGGCAAAGGCCACGTATCCTAAGGATGTGCCGAATCTCTGAAGCATATTGGGGAAGGCGACCCGCAGACAGGGTCGCAGAATCTTAGGGTCTGGCCGCAGCTTCTGTCCTTTGGGGGAAACTCTGGGATGTCTCCAGAGAATGATGGTGATACAGATACCGCCAAAGGTAAAGGCAATGGCGCTGGCAATGGCCGCGCCGATGACGCCCATCCCGCCGCCGGGCATGGTGAAGCTGAATGAAAAAAGGCTCATGGTGCGTGTGGGATAGATAAGAAGATAGTTTAATACCACGTTAATCAGGTTGACAATTACACCGATTTTCATGGGAGTTTTTGTGTCTCCTGCCGCTCTTAAAACTGTACCGAAAATAATGCTGGCCGTTCTTGGAAGCATGGGGATATATAATATAAAGAAATAACGGGCAGCCATAGATTGAATGCTCTTATCAACCTGCATCCACACTGGCACATAGCTGCTGATGGACAGGGTAAGAATGGTAAAGAAGATACCTGCTGTTAAAACTGCCAGTACGGCCTGGGAGACGGATTTTTTTGCCGCCGCCTCATCATTGGCGCCGCAGGCTCTTGCAATGAAGGATAAGAAGCCTACGCCTAATGCGGAGATGCTGCTGCCAATAAGCCAGTTTACGGTGCTGGTTGCTCCTACCGCCGCTGTGGCCTGGGTTCCCAGGGTGCCTACCATGGCGGTATCGATGTATTGAACTGCAGTCTGCATCAGCTGCTCCAGCATGGTAGGCCATGCCAGAGTCATGATTACGGTAATCATTTCCATATTCAGCTTTTGTGTTCTATTTTCTTTCCTCTGCATGATCGATTATACTCCAAAAAATAAGTATAGTTTGTGTAAAGAAACATATCCATATCATTATATACCTTGTCTGAATAAAGTCAAGAAATGGGAAAATGAAGGCGAACATTACTAATAGTGAACCACGTCTTCGGCTTTACAAATCCTTTCGATGACAGAAGAAGCTTCAGGGCTTTTGAAATAGTTGAGAGTAGTGACAGGCACAAGTTTTTCCAGTGTTTCAAAATCCCTTTTCTGAAGAAGTCTGCGAACAGCAGAGGCACTGATAGGCTTATCCAGTGCCTGTTTTCGGGGAATAACGACACACTCAATGCCTGCCAGAGGGAGCTGTTCTGCCATAATCTGATTGTAAATACCGGTTACCTGGCTGTTTGGTTCTTCTCCTACATAACGGCGGGTAACGGACAAAGCATCTGCAATCCTGGTGAAGACCATTAAATCCAGCTTTGCATGGCCTTTTATCACAGCCTCTTCATCTTTCAGAAAATAGCTGGGAAATGTGGCATTGCTGATGATATAGGGGCCGCTGTCGTGGCAGATTACGTTGGGAAGGTGGCAGGTGCCTTCTAATACCAGTTTTTTGCGCACGGGGAAGGGCACCAGGCTGGCGTCTTCGCTGACAATGAATATGTGAAGCGTATCACACTCAGAGGCAGCCTTTTCCACAAGATACTGATGGCCAAGGGTAAAAGGATTGGCATTCATAACCAGTGCCGCCGAAAGTCCTTCTTTTTTTGAACAGGATAAATTTGAAAGATAATCGGCAAAACCATTTCTCCGATTCTCCATAAAAACCAGGGTTTCGTCTACCTGTGCAATTTCGTAAAAGCCTAAATCTTTGAAAAATTTGGAGGTGCTTATTTTGGTGTAGAGGAACAGGCGGATGTTTCCTCTCTGGTACTGGATATCAATCAGGTGGGTGATGATTTCATTGAGAAGGCCTTCTCCCTGATGGTCTTTGCTGACAGCAAAGCAGCGGAGGGTGTTGGTAAAGCAGCTTCCGGTGGCGATGATTTTATAGTTTTCGTCGTACATGGCGCAGATGTAATCCAGGTTGGCATCCCGGCGGATTCCTTCCTGGTTTAGGAGATGGTCAATCTGGGCGAGGCTTTGTCTGTCTGTGGGATAGATTTGTGAGATGGCGTATTCTGACATGGGTATGGAAGGTCCTTTCTTTTATGGATTATGAGGGCTGTGTTGGTTTATTTTTAGCATCTGTATTTTCGTTTTCCAGAAAGTACAGCAAATAGCAGACAGCAAGCAGGTCTGCGCTTCCGCCTGGGGATATATTTTTTTTTATGAACTCTTTATTGAGACGGGAGAGGGTCTGGGTGTCAGGGAAGGGATTGTCCTGGAGGAGTTTTTTTATCTGCACTGCGATTTCCTGTTGGGTGGAGAGGCTGCTTCTTGCAATGATGTTGGTGTCGGTTGCGGCTGTTATCAGGGCGAGAAGAGCGGCGCAGCCGGCATCGTTGATGGTAAGTCCCTGAGCCAGACCGTTTTTTAAGACAGGAAGTCCCGCCTGGCGCACAGAGGGAAGGCCTTCTTCCATCTGGCCGCGGATGCCGGTGATTTTGTATTGCAGGTACAATTTCTGTCCTGTGGTGACGGCGTTCTCTTCTGTCAGTCCGGCGAAATCAGAGGCGGACAGGCCTTTTGTCATGGCGGCACACTGGTCTAATATGGTGTCGGGATGGCTCCACTGTTCTCTTGGCAGGCGGCCCAGGGCGGCGCAGAGGATTCCCATGGTAAAAATGGCGCCTTTATGGGTGTTGACTTTTTTTGTGGCGGTTAGCATGTCCTGTTCTGCTTTTCTGCCGGGGGAACGGAGTTTCTGGAAGGTATGTGGGGCGGGGGCGTGGCATGTCTGTCTTCCGATTCGTGTGCATGTCTGGAAGTAGGGCCACAGGGTGCTTGCGCTGTCCATGAAGGTGAAGATATCCATGTCTTTGTGGCTTCCGTTGTCTGCGCGGTCTACAAGGCCGGGCTTGGGGGTGGTGCAGACTTCGTAGAGAAGGGCTCTGGATGCCAGTGCGGCGGCGTGGGAGGAATCCTGGTCTTCAATGGCCTGGGACAGTATGGCAGTGGTTTTGGCCTGCAGTTGTTCTATGGTGTGGGTGCGGCTTCTGGCGCATTCTTTGGCGGGGCGGCTGCAGATGAGGCAGAGGCGCGGGGGAAGTCCCAGTTCGGTGCGGTCGATTTTGTGGCCTGTGGGTGTGAGTATGTCTATGTCGAAAAGTCTTCCAAGGGGAGAATCGTCTTCGATGGAGCTGGTGATTTTTTTCAGGAGCAGAGGGTCTGCGTCAACCTGGTAGATGGCTTCGTTTCCGGTAGGGGCGTTTTTTTCCAGGCAGTGGAGACGGGAGATGTTCAGGGAGTCCAGCTGTTGTGTTATTGCCTGTTTTCCCAGTTCAAATCCTTTTTGAATAAGGGGGCTGGTTTTTATGGGGCCTGCGATGTTCATGGTAAAGGAGATAATGGGAGCTTTATTTTCTGCCAGAAGTTTTTGCTGGGTCTGGGCGCGGCGCTCTCTGGCATCCAGCATTTCTGTGAGGGTTACCTGGTGGTCCATAGGGTAAATTTTTCCTTTCGTTATTGGCGGCAGCAGTATATTCGGACTGCCTGGCGGGACATTTATATGGTCTGGAGAATATCCAGCTTTTTGTATTCTGCTATTTTTTCTGCTGTCTGCTCCCAGGTGATGCCGGAGACGACGTAATCGTAATCGTCCCAAATACGCTGGATTTCTGCGGGGAATTCGTTGTAAAGCAGGGGGCTTCTTCCAGGGTTCCGATGCGGCTGGAGCAGTTGTCTACGATTTGTTTGTGGAACAGACGGTTTTTGCTTGTTTTGGTGTAGACTTCGTCGCTGGCACTGTAGATGGTGTCCGCCCTGCTTAGCCACAGGACTGCTTTGTTCAGCTGTCCGCTGTCCATAGCGGAGACTCCCATATCGTAGTAGGCTCTGGACAGGCCGTCCCAGTCTTTTTTCTTCAGGCATGTTTCCAGACGTTCTTCGGGGCTTTTTTTCTTTTCAAATAAACCTAGCATAGTGTTTTTCTTCCTGTTGATTTATGGTTGATTTGAATGCTTTTATGTGGTGTGTTTTATGGTTATTATAGACTGGGGCAGGGGGAAATGCAACTGTCAGGATGGGATAAAGTGATATGGATATGGGGAGGGACGGGCCCGTTTTATCATTCAAAAGCATGAAAAAACCGAATTGGCATTATTATAACACGAAAAACTGTATTTGGTTTAGAACTTTACGGCAAGCCTTGGGGCGTATGAAAATTTACTGGGCAGGCTTGTCTGAATTGACTTGCCTGACAAAGACTATTTGTGGTATTATGAAATCAGGAGAAAATAAATCTGCTGAAAATGGATTTGGAGAAATAAATCCACAATAGATGTGAAAAGATGCTAAAGCTCAGAGAAGAATTGTTAGCTGTAGAAGAGAAGAGGGCACACGGAGGCGTAGGTTATTCTGTAAGTGAAGTTGTATGTATGATGCGTGGAGCCATAAGAGAAAGGGCAAGTAACGAGTATGGAGCATAAGTATTAGGCTATCATATCAGAATATGTCGGTTATGTAGTGGATTGTCGCAAAGATTATGGTTGGCTCTTTCACTAAACAAAGGTGGGTAGAAAGGGATGATACCATTTGGAGCAGTATAAAGAAAATTTAAAAGAGCTAGAGATGGCGAACCGGAAAACGAGTATGACACAATTCAGGAATTAGCAAGGAATGTGTTGCTTATTTCTAAAAATGAAAATAACTCCAATGAAGTTGCAATAACATATGAAATGGATAGCAGGAAGCGCATTCAAGATGGGGAAGACTATATTGGAGTAGCGTTGGGCGGCGAGCATGAAGTCGATCCGCTAAGCAGTACAATTTCATACCATTTGGTATCATCTGCAAAAGAATGTGTGGTTATTGTTTTGCATAATCATCCTTCTTTATCTGATTTTTCTTTATCAGATGTGCAGTTCTTATTAAGATATAAAAGAATTAAGATGATGGTGGTTGTTACTAATCTTGGCAGTATATCCTATCTTGTAAAAGGGGAAAGTATGATTACGAAAAAGCGGTTATATTATTTAATGAGGCGGTTCAATCAAATAATGAAGCAAAAAATTTAAAAGGCCTGCAAAGAGCAGCAGATTATTTCTTAAAAAATAGTCATATTGTTGGTATAGATTATGATAATCGTTAGGAAGGAGGCAATTATGGAAGAGCGTATAATTTTAAGTGAACGGCTGGAGGAACAGTTAAAAGCTGTAGAATGGGCAAAAGAGGAACAGAAAAGAATTTTAAAAGAAAAGGGGGAGCGTTTGTCCAAAGAATTAATGGAAAAAATGACTCCATTCATTTTAAACCAACAAAAAGGATTTTGAATGAAGGAAAAATAGGGAAAGCCGGGTCGTGAATAACTTTAGGGAAAATCGCCATTTTTTCCAAATATGGCGATTTTTCTTCTTAAAAAGCCCTGTTTTGGCACTATCATAACACGAAAGAACCCTGTATATGGCACTGGCTTAACACCAACCTCGGAGAACTGACAGGGTTACTTACATTTGTCGAGAAGTGTAAGCCTTACATAACGCAGCACAAGGGAAAGACAGAAAAAGACCCATCAGCCAGCTTCCACGCATCTGATGGGTCGGATGAAGATTGCATAAGCAATCCGTAGTCCATATAAGGGCGGCAGCGATGCTGCCCTTTTTTATAATAACATTTTGGAGTAGCGGAGTCAATGGAAAAATGTTTTAAAACGGGGGGATTTATGGTATAATTTTTTAACACAGGGGATTGCTGGGTGGCGGCGGATGCGCTGCTTAATGTGATTTTGGCATTTATGAGGGAAGGAGGCGGCAGGGATTTTGTGATTGGTAATTGAATAATGGCTGGATTTAAGGTAAATTGGTTTTGGGCATGGAATGAAAGAGAGGTATCTTATGTATCGGAATCCTGTTTTGTATGGGGATTTTTCGGACCCGGATGTGGTTCGGGTTGGGGATGATTTTTATATGGTGGCGTCTTCTTTTACATATTTGCCGGGTGTTCCGCTACTGCACTCGAAGGATTTGGTTCACTGGGAGATTATTAATCATTGTGTTTCCAGGCTTCCGTTTGAGAAGTATGACAGGCCTTCTCATGGTTCGGGGACATGGGCACCGTCTATCCGGTTTCATGAGGGGATGTTTTATGTGTTTGTCCCGTTGGTGGATGAGGGGATTTTGGTGGCGCGTTCGGCGGATCCGTATGGTGAGTTTGAGCTGAATATGATTTGTAGTTCCAAGGGGTGGATTGATTCTTGTCCGTTCTGGGATGATGACGGAAGGGCTTATATGGTGTTTGCTTTTGCCAGAAGCCGGTGTGGTATTAAGCATCGTCTGGCATTGGTGGAGATGGATCCTCTTTGCAACCGGTTAATCGGGGAGCCTAGGGTGATTTTTGACGGGGAGCAGGTTGCGCCTACTACGGAGGGGCCTAAGATGTATAAGTATAATGGGTTTTATTATATTCTTATGCCGTCTGGCGGGGTGGCTACAGGGTGGCAGTCTGCGCTTCGGGCTCGTTGTATTGAGGGGCCTTATGAGTACAGGGTGGTGATGCATCAGGGGTGTACAGATGTGAACGGGCCTCATCAGGGAGGCTGGGTGGATACTCTGGATGGGAAGCACTGGTTTGTCCATTTTCAGGATGTGATTGAGCTGGGGCGGATTATTCATGTGCAGCCTATGTGTTTTGTCAATGACTGGCCGTTTATCGGGTCGGATTTGGACGGGGACGGCATCGGGGAGCCGGTGAAGGAGTGGAGTCTGCCGGTGGAGAATCAGCCGGCTTATGAGATTGCCCAGTCGGATTGGTTTGACGGGGAAAGGCTGGGGCTGCAGTGGCAGTGGCAGGCCAATCCCCGGGAGGAATTTTATTCTTTAAAAGGGCATGAGGGGATTCGGTTATATTGCCTGTGCAATGAGGGAAGAGAGAATCTTCTGTGGTATGGGGCCAATGTGATGACGCAGATTCCTCAGCATCAGGCGTTTTCTGTGGTGGCAAAGGTGCGGCTGGAAGGAAGGGAGATGGGGGATATGGCGTCTCTTGGCATGGTGGGGCATACGTATGGGTACCTGGGGCTTAAGATGACGGATGAGGGGCCGGGATTGGCTCTGTATACTGGCAAGGTTCTGAATAAGGAGTTTGAGGGGGAGGCTGTGGAGACGCTGGCGGCTTTTTGTCCTTATGAGGGGGATAGGGTGTTTCTGCGGATGGAGCTTTTTAAGGAGAAGCGGTATCAGTTTTCCTGGTCTTCGGATGGCATCCGTTATCATTTGATTGGGGAGCCGGTGGTTTTGGAGCGTGCTACCTGGACGGGGGCGAAGCTGTGTCTGTGGGCCTGCAACCGTGAGAATGTGAGTTCTGAAGGGTACGGGGAGTTTGAGTTTGTGGAGATTGAGGACAGGAGTTATTGTTAGGCTGTTGTCAGATGGATAATCTTGTTTGGATTTTGCTTTTGTGATGCTGTGAAGGGAATGCCTGGAGGGGGAATCTTATTGTATTTTCTCTCCAGGCTGTTTGTCTGTGGCGGTATGACAGGGGAATTGTACTTTTTGCCTCAATGTCATCACATTGGTTGGGGGAAGGTTTATTCTGGCATATGAAATTAGATTTTTGTGTTTCGTTCTGAGTAGTCGGTTTGGCCGTGTCTTATGAAATAGAACATCTGGTTTTCCTCCATTCGTCTTTTGGAGCGGTCTCGGAAACTCCATTGCACCCATCTTTGCGGCTGATTTTCCGCCAGAAGCACCCAAATTTAATCAACGTACGTTCCACATACGCCTCATAAATTTGTGCACTTCTGACAAAAAGTCATCTCACAAATCTGGGTACAAAAAGTTTCCGAGACCGCTCTTTTGTTTTTGATTATAGCATGGTATATGGGCGGCGGACAAGGGAAGGAATATAAGGGGTTTTGAATTTTTTTTCTTTTTTTGGAATTTCCTCTTGACAAATTTCCTGGAAGTTTATACTATTAATTTGAAATTCAAAATATTTGATTTACAAAATGAAATGGCGGCAGATTATGAGGATAAAAATAGCAGGAACTGGTTCTTACGCGCCGGAGCATGTGGTTACCAATGAGGATTTAGCCGGAATTGTGGACACCAGTGATGAATGGATTAAAAGCAGGACAGGAATCAGCCAGAGAAGAATTTCAGATGGAATAGGAACCTCCGGTATGGCGGTAAAGGCGTCAGAAAGGGCCCTTGCGAATGCCGGAATGAAGGCGGAAGAGATTCAGCTGATTCTTCTGGCCACTTCCACGCCGGACTGTCATTTTCCCAGCGGAGCGTGCCAGGTTCAGGGAGAGCTGGGAGCGGTGCATGCGGCGGCTTATGATATCAGCGCGGCCTGTTCGGGCTTTCTGTTTGCCCTTAACACGGCGTACAGTTTTATAATATCCGGATTTTACAGAAATGTGCTGGTGATTGGAGCTGACTGCTTAAGCAAGGTGGTGGACTGGAGCGACAGGAGTACCTGTGTATTGTTTGGAGACGGGGCCGGCGCTGCTGTGGTGACAGGGGAGGCCGGCGGTCAGGGCGGAGATTTTGGAAAGCCATGTGTGGAGCAGGGTTCCGGCTGTGTGCCGGGGGCGTCGGGAATCCTGCATATGATTATGGGGGCGGACGGATGGAAAGGGCCGGTGCTTTCCTGTGAGTCCAGAACCGTGGGGAATTTTCTTACGGGGACAAAGCCGGAGATGGGGTATCTGTCTATGGATGGACAGGAGGTATTTAAGTTTGCGGTTAAGAAAATGCCTGAGGTTATAGAGCAGCTGCTGGAGGAAAGCGGTATGAAACTTGAGCAGGTAAAATATCTTGTTCTGCATCAGGCCAATTACCGGATTTCAGAGTCTATCGCAAAACGGCTTAAAATTTCCATGGAGAGAATTCCCATGAATATCAGCCGATATGGAAATACGTCCGCCGGGTCTGTGCCTCTTCTTCTGGATGAGTTAAACAGGGAAGGGAAGCTGAAGGAAGGGGATCTTCTGGTGCTGGCCGGTTTTGGAGCAGGCCTGACCTGGGGAGCGGCCTTAATCCGCTGGTAGAGAAAACCGAATTTTTTTTAGACAATTACTTTGAAAATCAAAGTAAGAATATTCAAAGTATAGCTGACAGCAGCTTACGATAAATTTTAAAACCAACATTTATAAAAATTTAGAAAAGGGGAAAGAGATCATGTTAGAGAAGATGAAAGAAATTATTGCGGAGCAGTTAAGTGTGGAGGCAGACAGCATTACGGAGGAGTCTAAGTTTAAGGAGGATTTAAATGCGGATTCTCTGGACTTATTTGAGCTGGTAATGGCTTTGGAGGATGAGTATTCCGTGGAGATTCCGGCAGAGGATCTGGAGAAGCTGACCAGCGTTGGCCAGGTTATGAATTATCTGAAGGATAAGGGTGTGGAGTAAACCTTCATGCGCCCGGTAGCGGACGCGCCACCGCACATGAAAGCTTGGCGGGTACATTTGGAATTAACAGGAAACCGGAGGAAGTTATGAAGACAAGGGTAACAGAACTTTTAGGTATCACATATCCCATCATCCAGGGCGGCATGGCCTGGGTGGCGGAGCATCATCTGGCGGCGGCGGTATCGGAGGCCGGAGGCCTGGGGCTGATTGGGGGAGCCAACGCGCCGGGAGAAGTGGTCCGCCAGGAAATCAGGGAGGCGAAGAAGCTGACAGATAAGCCTTTCGGAGTTAACGTCATGCTGATGAGCCCTCATGCGGATGATGTGGCGAAGGTAGTGGTGGAAGAAGGAATCCGGGTAGTGACAACCGGAGCCGGGAATCCGGAAAAATATATGGAAATGTGGAAGGCTGCAGGAATCAAGGTGATTCCGGTGGTGGCTTCCGTGGCTTTGGCAAGAAGGATGGAGAAGTATGGGGCTGACGCCGTGGTGGCGGAGGGGTATGAATCCGGAGGCCATATCGGAGAGCAGACTACAATGACCCTTGTCCCTCAGGTAAAGGATGCAGTGTCAATTCCTGTGATTGCTGCGGGAGGTATCGGAGACGGAAGAGGGATTGCGGCTTCCTTTATGCTGGGAGCGGAGGCTGTTCAGATAGGAACCCGGTTTGTGGTATCTAAGGAAGCGGTTGTACATGAGAATTATAAGCAGAGGATCATCAGGGCAAAGGATATTGATACGGCGGTGACAGGAAGAAGCCACGGGCATCCGGTGCGCTGTCTGAGAAATAAGATGACCAGGGAGTACGTGAAGCTGGAGCAGGAGGGAAAGACCTTTGAGGAGCTGGAGTACCTGACCCTGGGGACTTTGCGGAAGGCGGTTCAGGAGGGGGATGTGGACCTTGGAACCGTCATGGCAGGACAGATAGCAGGGCTGATTTCCAGGGAGCAGACCTGTAAGGAGATTGTGGATGAGATGATGAAGCAGGCATCCCAACTGCTGAACTGGAAGTAAACCTTCATGCGTCCGGCAGCGGACGCACCACTACACACGAAAGTCTGGCAGGCGCATTGGGCATACCTGAATTGATACCGCCTGATCGGCGGCGGACTTTTAAAGTAAAAACATAAAAGGGAAAGAGGAATGTTGTGATGAGCGTTGCTTTCATTTTTCCGGGGCAGGGCGCCCAGGTAACAGGCATGGGAAAGGATTTTTATGAGCAGACAGAGACGGGCAGGAGAGTATTTGACAAGGCCTCAGAACTGCTGGGATTTTCCATGCCTGAATTATGCTTTGAGCCTGATGAGAGGCTGGACCTTACGGAATATACCCAGGCGGCTATGGTGACAACCAGCATTGCCATGATGAAGGTGCTGATGGAGCAAAAGGGGATTGCCCCGGACGTGGCGGCAGGATTAAGCCTGGGGGAGTATTGTGCTCTGGCAGCAGCAGGAGCTATGTCGGAGGAGGACGCCATCACAGCAGTGAGAAAAAGAGGGATTCTGATGCAGCAGGCGGTTCCGGCAGGAATCGGAGGCATGGCGGCGGTTCTTGGCATGGAAGCGGCAGCCATTGAGGCGGTTCTGGAAGAAATAGAGGATGTGCAGATTGCAAATTATAACTGTCCGGGACAGATTGTGATTTCGGGAAAGAAAGAAGCTGTGGAGCTGGCAGGAGAAAAGTTAAAGGGCGCCGGCGCCAAAAGGGTGATTCCTCTTAATGTCAGCGGGCCGTTTCACTCGCGGATGCTTGCGGAGGCCGGAAGGGAGCTGGGAAAGGCTCTTGAGCAGGTGGAGATATATCCGCTTAAGATTCCTTATGTGGCGAATGTGACGGCGGAGTATGTGACGGATGAGAAGGAGATTAAGGGGCTTTTGGAGAGGCAGGTTTCCAGTTCGGTGAGATGGCAGCAGAGTGTGGAGGCTATGGTGGCTGCTGGTGTGGATACCTTTGTTGAAATTGGGCCGGGGAAGACATTAAGCGGATTTATGAGGAAAATTAACCGGAATGTGAGGACGGTGAATATAGAGAAGGTTGAGGATTTGGAGAAAATTTAACAGGGATGTCGCAGATGGGCCGCTTCGGAGCAATTATGAAACATCTTCCGACACGCTCTCGCTCAGTTTTCCACGCAGCGGTACTAAGCGCCTGAAGAACAGGCGCTAAGTGCCAGCGTGGAAAATGGTCTACAGATGTTTCATAATTGCTCCGAAGCTACGTTGTTGGCGATAATGGCAGCTGGAGTTTTAAAAGAGATTGTCTCCAAATATGGGAGAGTAGGTGTCGCTGTGGGATTGGAGACGGGAAGCGGAATGGCGTATATTAGGCGATATTTTAGTTTTCGAGATAACGTAGCCTGGAGAGGGAGTTCTATTGTTTTCTCCAGGGTACTTGAAGACCATCGGTACTTAGGCGCTGTCTTTTAGCGCCTTATGTACCGCTATGCTCTTCACGTCACCCTCTGGGTGTGTGTTCACACTAGGATCGAAAATACCTCGCCAAGTGTTCACCGAAGCGCGAGCGTGCCCGGGAGAAAACAATAGAACTCCCTCTCCGGGCGGACCATTGATTTATTTAATTTTAGTAGAGAGGAAGTAAATATGTTGACGGATAAAGTTGCAGTTGTGACCGGGGCCAGCAGGGGGATTGGGAAGGAGATTGCCAGGACTCTGGCTTCGCAGGGAGCCAGGGTGATTGTAAACTTCTGCGGGTCTGTAGAGAAGGCACAGGAAACGGTGCGGGAGATTGAAGAAGCCGGAGAAAAGGCGGAGGCGGTGCAGTGTGATGTCTCAGACTTTCAGAAAACGGCGGAAATGATGGAGTATGTGGTGAAGCAGTACGGCAGAATCGATATTCTGGTGAACAATGCCGGGGTTACGAAGGACGGGCTGCTGATGAAGATGTCGGAGGAGGATTTCGACGTGGTGCTGGATACGAATCTGAAGGGAGCCTTTCATTGTATCCGCCATGCGGCGCGGCAGATGGTGAAGCAGAGGAGCGGAAGGATTATCAATATTTCTTCGGTTTCAGGAGTGCTGGGGAATGCCGGACAGGTGAATTATTCGGCGTCTAAGGCAGGGGTTATTGGTATGACCAAGGCGGCGGCCAGAGAGCTGGCCAGCCGGGGGATTACAGTGAACGCGGTGGCTCCGGGGTTTATTAAGACGGATATGACGGATAAGCTTTCGGATTCCGTGAAGGAAGGGGTTACGGCACAGATTCCCTTGAAGACCTTTGGTGAGACCAGGGATGTGGCCTGTGCGGTGGCATTTCTGGCATCGGAGGAAGCACGGTATATTACCGGGCAGGTTCTGTGTGTGGACGGCGGTATGGCCATGTAAAAAGTTACCGGAAAGGAAATGGCGGATATGAAGAACAGAGTAGTTGTGACCGGAATGGGGGCCATCACTCCCATAGGAAATGATGTGGAGTCATTTTGGAATGGTTTGAAGGAAAAGAAGGTTGGTATCGGGAGGATTACCTGTTTCGATACCACAGATTATAAGGTGAAGCTGGCGGCAGAGGTTAAGGATTTTGATGCGAAAGAATATATGGATCTGAAGACTTCCAGGCGTATGGAAAGATTTTCACAGTTCGCAGTTGCTGCGGCTAAGGAGGCTTTGGAAGATTCGGGGATTTGTATGGAGAAGGAAGATCCGTACAGGGTCGGAGTCTGCGTAGGTTCTGGTATCGGAAGCCTCCAGTCTATGGAGAGGGAGCATAAGAAGCTTCTGGAGAAGGGGCCTGGGCGGATTAACCCTCTTCTGGTTCCTATGATGATCAGCAATATGGCGGCAGGGAATGTGGCGATTCAGTTTGGGTTAAAGGGAAAATGTTTTAATGTGGTGACAGCCTGTGCCACAGGAACCCATTCCATCGGGGAAGCATTCCGCTCGATCCAGTATGGGGAGGCGGATGTGATGGTGGCAGGGGGAACGGAAGCCAGCATCACACCGTTAGGGGTGGCAGGATTTACTGCTTTGACTGCCCTCAGCACTTCGGAGGATCCTCTGAGGGCATCGATTCCATTTGACAGGGAGAGAAACGGATTCGTCATGGGAGAAGGTTCCGGAATTGTGGTTCTGGAGTCTTTGGAGCATGCCAGGGCGAGGGGAGCCAGAATCTACGGGGAACTGGCAGGATATGGAGCTACCTGTGATGCCTTTCATATTACTTCTCCGGCGGAGGATGGAAGCGGTGCGGCCAAGGCTATGGAGATGGCTATGAAGGACGGCGGTATCCGGCCGGAGCAGGTTGATTATATCAATGCCCATGGAACCAGCACCCATCACAATGACCTGTTTGAGACCAAGGCCATTAAGGCGGCGCTGGGAGCTCATGCCTATGAGGTTTCTATCAATTCTACCAAATCCATGGTGGGACATCTGCTGGGAGCGGCAGGGGGTGTGGAGTTTATCACCTGCCTGAAAACCATAGAAGAGGGATTCGTCCATGCCACGGCAGGTTTGGAAATAGCGGATGAGGAATGTGATTTGGACTATACCAGGGGAGAAGGAAAGGCTGTGGATGTAACATATGCTTTGACCAACTCTCTGGGCTTTGGCGGACATAACGCAAGCCTTCTGGTAAAGAGATTTGAGTGAGATAGGAGGAAGTAACCTTATGGATGTTCAGGAGATGATCTCCCTTATAAAGGCAGTTTCTGATTACGGAATGACAGAGTTTAAGCTGGATAACGGGACGGTGAAGCTGTCCCTGAAAAAGGAGTGTATCCGAAGCGGGGCAGTGACGGCTGTACAGACACCGGCTGCGGTTATGGCAGAGGCGTCGGCTGCAGGCAGCCAGGTACCGGAAGGGCCTGGGGAAGCATTTTCTTCCGACCAGGTGGTGGTGTCTCCTCTGGTGGGAACCTTTTACAGTTCTCCGTCGCCTGAAGCGGAAAGCTTCGTCAAGGTGGGGGACAGGGTGAAGAAAGGCCAGGTTCTTGGCATCATTGAGGCTATGAAGCTGATGAATGAGATTGAGAGCGATTATGACGGCGTGGTGGAGGCTGTCCTTGTGAAGAATGAGGATGTGGTGGAGTATGGCCAGCCTCTTTTCAGGATTCGATAGGATCTTGAGAACACATGAGGGTCTGTAAGAAGAGAATAAGGAGAGAAATATAAATGCTTGGCATTGAGGAGATTCAGAAAATAATCCCTCACAGGCATCCATTTCTTCTGATTGATTTGATTGAAGAGCTGGAGCCGGGAAAGAGGGCTGTGGGATATAAATGTATTACTTATGACGAGCCTCAGTTTCGGGGACATTTTCCTCAGGAGCCGGTGATGCCGGGGGTTTTGATGATTGAGGCCCTGGCTCAGGTTGGCGCGGTGGCAATTCTGAGTGTGGAAGAGAACAAAGGAAAGACGGCTTATTTTGGTGGTATCGACAAGGCCAAGTTTAAGAAAAAGGTAGTTCCTGGAGATAAGCTTCGGCTGGAATGTGAGATTATCAAACAGAAGGGGCCTGTGGGAGTGGGAAAGGCCACGGCTACGGTGGACGGTAAGATTGCGGTAACGGCGGAGCTGACATTTATGATTGGATAGGGGATGGAGCCATGTTTCGGAAAATATTGATTGCCAACCGGGGAGAGATTGCAGTGCGCATCATCAGGGCGTGCAGGGAGATGGGGATTCCGTCTGTGGCTGTGTATTCGGAGGCGGACAGAGACAGTCTTCACACTCTTCTGGCAGATGAGGCCATCTGCATCGGTCCTGCGCCTTCGGACAAAAGCTATCTGAATATGGAACAGATTCTGGCTGCTGCTGCGGCTATGAAGGCGGAGGCCATTCACCCGGGATTCGGGTTTCTTTCTGAAAATGCAAAATTCGCGGAATTGTGTGAGAAGTGCAACATCGCTTTTATCGGCCCTTCGGCGGAGATTATCCACAGAATGGGAAATAAGTCGGAAGCCAGAAAGACCATGACAGAGGCAGGGGTGCCTGTGGTTCCGGGAGGAAAGGAGCCAGTATACACAGTGGAGGAAGCCAGAAAGATGGCGGAAGAGATCGGGTATCCGGTGATGATAAAGGCTTCCTCCGGCGGAGGCGGAAAGGGAATGAGAATCTCCTACGGACCGGAGGATTTTGACGGGAATTTTCAGAATGCCCAGATGGAGTCTGTAAAGGGATTTTCCGATGATACCATGTACCTGGAAAAATACGTGGAGCGGCCCCGCCACATTGAGTTTCAGATTCTGGCAGATAAATACGGCCATGTGGTCCATCTGGGGGAGCGTGACTGCTCCATTCAGAGAAGACATCAGAAGGTGCTGGAGGAGGCCCCTTCGGCAGCTATTTCTCCGGAGCTTCGAAAGAAGATGGGAGAGACGGCTGTCCGTGCAGCCAAAGCGGTAGGCTATGAGAATGCAGGAACCATTGAGTTTCTGCTGGATAAAGACAAACATTTTTATTTTATGGAAATGAATACCAGAATCCAGGTGGAGCATCCGGTGACGGAGATGGTGACAGGCCTGGATTTGATAAAGGAACAGATCCGCATTGCGGCAGGGGAGCCTCTTGGCATGACTCAGGATGATATCAAGCTTCACGGCCATGCCATCGAGTGCAGAATCAACGCGGAGAATCCGTCTAAGAATTTTATGCCCTGCCCGGGCAGGATTACCAATGTCCATGTGCCTGGGGGAAACGGGGTGCGGATTGACAGCCATATATACAGTGATTATCAGATTCCGCCTAACTATGATTCCATGCTTTTAAAGCTGATTGTCCACGGAAGCGACAGGGAGTCGGCGGTGGCAAAGATGCGGAGCGCCCTGGGGGAGCTGGTGATTGAGGGGATTGAGACCAATCTGGATTTTCAATTTGAGATTTTAAGCCATGAGGCGTACCAAAAGGGAGATACGAATACCCATTTTATTCAGACATATTTTTCGGAGTATTGCGGCGGAAAATGAGGCTGGGACTAAATAACTGTGGAAGCAGGAGGATATGGCATGTTAAGAACGATGTTTAAGAAAACTTACACATTGATTGATACCAAATACAAAGGCCAGCCAAAGCAGGAGCCCAGTATTCCCAAAGGTCTTTGGCGCAAATGCAGAATGTGCGGACAGACGGTGTACGGGGAGGATGTAAAGAATAATTTCTATATCTGCCCCAAGTGCGGCGGATATTTCCGTGTCCATGCATACAGGAGAATTGAACTGGTGGCGGACGCAGGCACCTTTGAGGAATGGAATCAGGAGATGGAATTTGTTAATCCTCTGAATTTTCCGGAATATGAGGAGAAGGCGGCGGCAGCCAGGGAGAAGACCAGGTTAAACGAGGCGGTTGTGACAGGCAGATGCCGGATTAACGGGGAGGAGACAGCCCTTGGAGTATGCGACGCCAGATTTCTCATGAGCAGCATGGGCCATATTGTGGGGGAGAAGATTACCCGGATGGTGGAGCGTGCCACCAGGGAGAAGCTGCCGGTGGTTTTATTTGCCTGCTCCGGAGGAGCCAGGATGCAGGAGGGATGCGTGTCTCTGATGCAGATGGCGAAGACCAGCGGGGCTCTTAAGAGGCATCATGAGTCCGGACAGCTGTTTGTAAGCGTGCTGACAGACCCTACTACCGGCGGTGTGACAGCCAGCTTTGCCATGCTGGGGGATGTGATTCTGGCGGAGCCGGGAGCACTTATCGGGTTTGCAGGCCCCAGGGTGATTCAACAGACCATTGGACAGAAGCTGCCGGAAGGGTTTCAGAGGGCGGAGTTTCTACTGGAGCATGGGTTCATAGACAAAATCGTGAGCCGGGAAGAGATGAAAGAGGTTCTGGGGAAGATTCTGGAGATGCATCATGGACAGGAAGATAAGACGAGACAGTTTTTAGACAGGTTTGGCGGTAACAGGGTGGATGACGGCAGATGTGCAGAGGAGGAAGCTTACAGGTGGGCAAAAGCAGAACCGAATACCAGTGGGGAAATGGAAAAGCACAGATGCCCGGAAGCAAAAACAGAGAGTTCTAGAAAAGGCAGAGAAAAGGCCTGGGACCATGTACTGCTTTCCAGGAAATCCGACCGTCTGACGGCTTTGGATTATATTGAGACGATTTTTGATGATTTTATAGAATTTCATGGTGACCGTTTCTATGGAGATGACGGAGCCATTGTTGGCGGCATTGCCAGGTTTTACGGGATTCCTGTGACAGTCATCGGGCAGCAGAAGGGGAAGAATACCAAGGACAATATAAAGAGAAATTTCGGTATGCCTCTGCCGGAGGGATACCGGAAGGCCCTGCGTCTGATGAAGCAGGCGGAGGATTTTGGAAGGCCTGTGATATGTTTTGTGGATACTCCGGGGGCATTTTGTGGAATCGAGGCGGAGGAGCGTGGACAGGGAGAGGCCATTGCCCGGAATCTGTTTCAGCTTTCAGACCTGAAGGTGCCGGTTCTTTCCATCATCATCGGCGAAGGCGGAAGCGGCGGAGCTCTCGCCATGGCGGTGGCCAATGAGGTGTGGATGCTGGAGCATGCGGTCTATTCCGTGCTGTCGCCGGAGGGATTTGCATCCATTCTGTGGAAGGACAGCAAGAAGGCAGACCAGGCGTCAGAGGTGATGAAGATGACAGCGCAGGATCTGCTGGAGCTTCATATTATTGATGATGTGATTCCGGAGCTTCTGCCTGCCTGTGAGGATGTGAAAGAGGAGATCGGGGAAGAAATCCGAAACCGTCTTTTTAAGTTTTTGATAAAATATGAGAATATGACGGAAGAAGAGATTACGGCACAGAGGTATGAGAGGTTCAGAAACATTTAAGATTCCTTGCAAAGATTGAGACAGGATTAAAGCAGGTAACCGGCGGATGTGTCAGGTAGAAACCGGAAGGTATCAGGACAAATATTAGAAGGCTTTCATGGGGGTATTTTACGAATGGCTGTACAGAATGAAAAAAAAAGCAGGGAAAGCAGTAACTCAGAGGCAATGAGAAAGCTTGGAAATCCTCTGGTAATCGGAGATATTAAGGTAGAGAAACCGATTATCCAGGGAGGCATGGGAGTGGGAATCAGTCTGTCATCTCTGGCAGGCGCTGTGGCAAAGGAAGGCGGCATGGGAATTATCTCCACCGCACAGATTGGGTTTAAGGACCCGGATTTTAAGTCTCATCAGCTGGAAGCCAATTTAAGAGCCATAGGGACAGAGCTTAGGAAAGCCAGAGGGATTGCCCCTGAGGGTGTCATAGGCTTCAACATTATGGTGGCCACGAAACAGTACAGCCTGTATGTAAAGGAAGCGGTGAAGGCAGGGGCGGATGTTATCATATCCGGCGCCGGTCTCCCTGTGGACTTGCCCAGGTATGTGGCGGAAGGCAGCAGGACGGGAAATGAGACAGGTGAGGAAACAGGAGGGAACGGGAAGGGAAAAAGGAAAAGAGTAAAGCTGGCTCCCATCGTTTCTTCTGTAAAATCAGTCTCTGTTATCTGCAAGATGTGGGACAGGAAATACCACATGGCCCCGGATTTTGTGGTCGTTGAAGGCCCGCTGGCCGGAGGACACCTGGGGTTTTCCAGAGAACAGCTGGCGGAGCTGGGGGCGGATACAAAAGACGTGGAGGCCACATTCAAGAAAGACTGCTATGAGGAGGAGATCCACGGTATCATTGAGTTTGTGAATCAGCTTGGAGAAAAGTATGAAAGAGAGATTCCTGTCATAACCGCAGGCGGTGTCTACAGCCATGAGGATGTGCTGCATCAGCTGGAACTGGGGGCGTCAGGCGTTCAGGCTGCCACCCGGTTTGTCACCACAGAGGAATGCGATGGGGCGGATGCGTATAAACAGGCGTATATCAGGGCAAAAAAGGAAGATATTGTCATCACCAAAAGCCCGGTGGGGATGCCAGGGAGGGCCATCAGGAATCCGTTTCTGGAGAAAATCCAGCGAGAAAGAATTGCGCCGGCCCGCTGTTTCCAGTGCCTGGAGCACTGCAATCCCAGGGAAACGCCGTATTGCATCACAGACGCGTTGATCCGCGCAGCTGTAGGAGATGTGGACAACGGGCTGCTGTTTTGCGGAAGCAATGCGTACCGGGCGGAGAGGATTGAGACGGTGGCGGAAGTGATGAGGGATTTGATGGGAGAACTGCTGTATTAAAAAATGCGGCAGTTCTTCTTTTTATGTAAACAGGTGTTGAGGAAAGAGCTCTTTTGATTTATAATAAAATTGAAAAAATAAATATTTATTGTGGATAAAGAGACATGAGGCGGCTTCAGGATAAAGCACAGGTTTTTCCCTTACAAGAAAATGATTTTACCCGTACAAGGCTTACTCACTCCATATATTAATAATTAGGGGGGATAGTATGAGAGCCATTGCAGATGCAGTAAATAATTTTTTGAGACAATATCCGCCATCTTTAGACATATTCGAACATTTAAAGGCTGCAGGAAATCTCTGTTTAATAGGAGGCGTTTTAAGGGAATACAAGGATAAAGGAGATATCCGGCAGTTAAGAGATATAGATATTATTATTGATATTACATGTGAAAAAACCTGGATGGAGTTTCTGAATAAATATCATCCGGCGAGAAATAGTTTTGGCGGATATAAAGTACTATGTCAGGAGTTCATTCTTGATGTCTGGATTTTAAAGGAAACCTGGGCATATAGAGAAAAGGTAATTCCATGTGACCCTGAGGATTATATACGATATCTTCCGGAGACCGTTTTTTTAAATCTGGATGGGATAATTTATGATTTAAAAAATGATGTATGGTATGACCAAAAATATCAGGAGGCTGTGAAAAAGAATGAGATAGATGTGGTTTTAGAAAAAAATCCCCAGATTATGCTGAATATTATCCGGACATTCGTTTTAAAGAAACGCTATGGCATGTCTTTTTCAGAAAGGCTGGCAGATATCATAGAGAGGGAAAAACGTAGAAACGGATGCTTTATAAATAATTTAATGGATGTCCAGGAAGAGCGATACAAAAAGATTGTAATAGCCCAAAGGGAATTAGAGCAGATGCTAAATAGCATGAAAGCTTAAAAATATGAGTGGGACTGTGAAAGAATGGAGCAAACGTATTTCCATTCTCACAGTCCCTTTTTATATAGAATGTCAAGCACGGCCTATTCCAGATAGAACACCGGCCCCCTGGGAGGGAAGGGCAGGCTTTTTCCCCGGGGAACCAGAAAGGCGTGGTCCCGGCCGTAGAGGTTGAGCCGGTCGCATTCGCAGTCGGTGATAATCAGTAAAGGCGCTTCCTTGGGAAAATCATCGGCATGCTCCAGCAGCTCTATCCCAGGCTGGAGTACGGTACCGCCGCGCCCCCGGACCTTGACACTGCCAGCGATGTCCGCCGCCTCCATATAGCCCTGGTCGTAGGGGAAGGCGTCACAGAAAACAACTCGTACCCGGTTTACGTCCCGGGCGGCGCTGTAGCTGGCGATAGAGCCCAGGGCAGCGGCCAGCAGGCTTCGGTCCATGGAGCCGGAGGTGTCCAGCAGAACTCCGAAGGTCCTCCCTGCCTGAGTCGTCTCCTCATAGCGGTAGGAGGGCCGGGGAATATCCGGTGTGGACGACTGCCTCCGGCTGAGACGGGCATAGGTCCGGTATCTTTCCAGAGGTTCAAACCGTTCGTCAAACCATCGGGCCAGTTTCACATCCCAGGGAATGGGAGGCTGAGACAGGGCCCGGATTTCCTCCACCAGTCCCTCAGGGAGGAAGCCTCTTTCGTGGGCCTGGTGATAGTACAGCCCTCGCTGGATGGCAGAGCGGCACCAGGCGTCCAAGTCCACAAAGTCCTTGGAGTCCTGCCAATCGGGCGGGCCGAAGAGAATGTCATGCTTGGCCATGCGCCTGTACTTTCGCAGATTGGAGGCCAGCAGGTCGTAGATGCTCTCTGCCGGCAGGTTGTTCAGCTCTGGGTCGTAGAGCAGGCCTTCGGGCATCTGCCCCACTTCCATATCTCGCAGCCACTGATTGATAACATAGTCACAGGCCACATTCCACAGTTCAGGATCTCGCTTGCCCAGCCGCTGTTCATGGCACAGGGCGGCGTGGAGGTATTCGTGGGCCAGAACAAACCGCCATTCCTGTTCTGTTAGACCGGCGGCAGGATTGACATAGATTTCCTTCATATGGACTGAAATTGCAGCTACCGGGATGTCCATCCGCTGAACTGTCAGAGGGTCGTCTACCAGTTTGAAGCCTGAGGCAACGCCTCCCAGTAACGGGTAGCTGGACAGAAACCATTCCTGAGCCCGTTTAACAGGCCCCATTTTTTTGTATTTCCCCGGCTCTGTTCTCACGCCTCCGGCGTAGTCCACAGCGGCGCGCAGGGCATCCCGCAGGCTTTCGGCAAAAAGCTTTCGCCAGTCGGTGGCACCGCTCCACCAATGCCGGGTCTCTCCGCGCCAGGACATATCTGCCCGGCTGCCGCTCATGGTGGAGAAATGGAAGCAGGCAGGGTCCTTGTGTTCCTTCAGCCAGAAATACAGTTTCTCTTCCTCACGTGTGTTGGAGGGAAGAGGGTCAGCCAGCTCCCTGGGAGGCGTACCGATGTGAAGGTCAGCCAGATACCGGGCGGTTACGCAGTCGCAGGCAGCGTTCCACAAAGAATCTCCCTCCCGGTCCTCCCGGATATGGCCCAGGGCCAGGTGAAGCAGGCAGTGAGCCAGCACGTAGGCCCATTCCCCGGGAAGGGCCCGGCGGTGGCTGTTGGCATAGATATACCCGTCGGAGGCCACCCAGGCCCAGTCCTCTCTGGCCATGGGATAGCTGTCGTCAAAGCAGAGTACGGCCCGCTCTATCAGAGGCCCCAGAACCGGATTTTGTTTTACCAGCCCCTGTCCGGCCCGGAACGCCTCCTGAGCAGGATTGGGCATCTTCGCTTTCCCCCTCATCCGTTTCGCTTGTCTGCCAGCCTGGGCAGGTCCCTGAACAGCTCCACCACAAACCAGTCAGGCAGCTCTCTCCCTTCCTCCGGGGTAACTGCCATCCGGGCAATCTCCAGGCTTAAGTCGGCTAACTCAGTGATGCGGTCCTTGGCCTGAAGGACCAGAGTCCGGCTGTCGCTGCTGAGTTTCGCCCTCTCCGGAGGCAGCTCCTTCACCAGCCGGGCCCGAAGGGACTGGGCCAGAAAGTAGAGCACGTCCCTCTCCTCCGGTTTGCCGGGCCACGGTTGTTCCCCGGTGAGAATCTTGTCCAGGGCGTACTGGCAGCGTATCTGCCGGATATAGGCCATAAACTGGGTGGCGTGCTGAGGGCTCAGGCTCCCTGCGGCCAGAATGCGCAGGGATTCCTCTCCGATGCCCGGTCCGTAGCTGCGGATGGCGTCGCTGAGCATGTGCCAGGAGCGGGGAGTGGAGAAGGGCTCCTCACTTTTAGGAGGCTTGGCCCACAGGTGGTCGGGCCGGCTGGAAATATAGTCGTAGACATAGGGATGGATGCCGTTCTGAGCGGCCCACTCCAGCCACAGCCGGGGGCTGGCGGTAAGCTCCACATGGAACATCCGGTTTATCAGTGCAGAAGACATGGGCCGGGTGATGGCGTTGTCCTGGGCCCGGTTGCCTGCTCCCACCACGATGGAGCCCTCGGGCAGATGGTACTCCCCGATACGACGCTCGTGAATGAGAGAGTAAAAGGCTTTCTGGACTTCCGAGGTGCAGGCGTTCAGCTCGTCCAGAAAAAGGACGTAGGGCTCCGCCCGGGCAATGGTCCGGGGCGGGCAGAACTGGCTGAAACCATCCTTAATCTGAGGGACGCCGATGATATCCTCCGGGGCAAGCTGACTGCCCAGCAGGGAGATACACTCCAGCCCCAGAGAATCGGCAAACTCCTGGACGATGGCGGATTTCCCGATGCCCGGAGCCCCCCAGATAAATACCGGGCGGATGAGCCCCACATTCAGGAGGACGTCCAATAGCTGTTTGTGGTTAACGGTTATAGAGATATTCATGGAATAGACAGGCTCCTTTTTATTCATGTAACTCTTGAGAAAATGTTATCGTCAGGATTCTCTACAATTACCCGTATTGTATTATACATCTGAATATGTATAAGCACAACCGGCCCAAATCAATAGGTTGTATTTTTCCCATAAGAATTTATATTGTGAAGTAACAATCACCATATCATGCAAATCATAACTTCATGTTATGATTCACTTTTTCTGTTTGTATAAAATGCTGTAAGAAAACCATACAAAATTGTGCATATTGCCAGTAATCATAACATGCTGTCATAAAAAATCCATAATACATAACATTTTACTCATGATTTCTTTTCTGATATAACTATAACAGAAGTTAAAAGCGCGCTTTAACAGAAGAAAAAATGTTCAAATATATCAGGAGGTAAGTTATGAGTGTGACAGGATATGCCATATTAGGGTTCGCCATGATGCTGATTTTGACGGTTGTCCTGGTATCAGGAAAATTTACACCGTCGATTCCCATGATTGGGATTCCTATGATTTTTGCCCTGATTATGAGGCCTGGCATTAAGGATTTATCGGATTGGGTGACCACAGGTCTTAAGGGGCAGGTAAGCAACGCGGCTATGTTTACATTTGCCATAATTTTCTTTGGAGTTATGATGGACGCAGGGGTATTTGACCGGATTGTGAGCAAGATGATGTTGGGAGCCAAGACGGTTACGGCAGTCTGTATCCTTACGGTTCTGGCAACCATTGTCGGTCATTCCGACGGTTCGGGAGCCACCACGTATCTGATTGTCATTCCGCCGTTTTTGATGATTTACAAGAAACTGAACATGAGGCCTTTGGTTCTTATGTGTCTGGTGAGCCTTACGGCAGGCGTTATGAACTGTCTTCCATGGGGGGGTCCCTGCGGACGGCTGGCAGCAGGCTTCGAGGTGTCTGCCACCGATATTCTTTTTACCCAGCTGCCAGGTTTGATTATCGGCCTTGTGTGCTGCATTCTCATAGCCCTGTATTACGCAAAGCAGGAAAAAAAGAGGGGCGCAGGACTTGAGAAAGGAATAAAGCCTTCGGAGCTTTTCAGCGAGGCGGATAAGACGGAAGAAGAGAAAGCGCTTTTAAGGCCCAGACTGTTCGGGTTTAATGTTTTCCTGATTGTGGCTGTGGTTGTGGCGATGTTTGTATCCGGCCTTCCTACTTATTTCTGTTTCATGGCAGCGGCGGTGATTGCTTTGATTGTAAACTACCCAGGTGCAAAGATGCAGAATGAGCGGCTGAAAACCTATGCGCCTACGGTTCTTACTATGGTAAGCGTGCTGTTTGCTTCCGGTATCTTTACAGGTATTCTGAACAACAGCCCAATGAAAGACGCCATGGTACAGACAGTATCCAATCTTTTAGCCGGGGGAGCGGCGGCTCATCTTAACACTTTAATGGGATTTTTGTGGGGACCCTTAAGTGCTATGGGGTTAAACCATGAAGCCTGCGCCTATACCAT
Organism: uncultured Hungatella sp.; assembly: GCA_910585435.1. GTDB lineage: Bacteria > Bacillota > Clostridia > Lachnospirales > Lachnospiraceae > UBA3402. The sequence goes on from CAJUEJ010000037.1 coordinate 26,217, forward strand.
TGTTCCGCTGCTTCAGTCTGTTGCGGCAGATTATGTAACCCCACTCCAGGCGGCGGCCAGCTACCTGATGACCTTTGTACCGCAGGTGTTTGTGAATCCCGGCACGGCGGCTATGTATATAGGATTGGGACTTGCCGGACTTGAGTTTAAGGACCACTGGAAGTTTTCCTTTAAATGGGCAATGCTTATCTGTACCTTAAGCTTTGCCGGTTCCATATTGTTGGGTGCGGTTCCATTCTAAAAAATAAAAATATCCGGGCTCTCTGTTCAGCAGCTGTGTTTTCTTCTATAATGGAAATAACAGATATACCCGTAAGGCAAATAAAAAGGAGAGGGATTATATATGGCTGATTTGAGAGAACAGAAATACATTGTGGAAATCGCAAAGGTACAAGGAGTTGCAAAGGCGGCTGAGAATCTGTTTATTTCTCAGCCTGCCCTCAGCAAATTCTTAAGCCGGACAGAGGAACTGTATGGGGTTCAGCTTTTTGAACGTGTAGGTAAGAAAATGATTCCTACCTATGCAGGAGAACAGTATCTGAAATATGCAAAACAGATTATAGAACTGGACAGGAATTTTCAGGAGCAGATTGCAGACATCAAAACCATGAAAAGCGGATATCTGGCCATTGGCTCCACCCCCGGTCGGGGCAGAAGCATTTTTCCTCAGATTCTTCCAAAGTTTTATGAAAAATATCCCAAGTTTGACCTTCGGGTGTATCAGGAGACTGCGGACCGGCTGGAGGAAATGCTGCTGGAGGGAGAACTGCAGGTTGTCATGATGACAGGTGATGAAGCGTACCGGAACAGAAGGGAGTTTCATGTGGAGGAGGTTTCCACAGAAGAAATCTGTCTGGTGGCTTCCGCAGAAAAGCAGCTGAAAGGTATCTATAAATACGGTTTCCGGTATCCATGGGTGGATATCCGGCAGCTGGAACAGGAGATGTTTCTTCTGCTGAATAAAGGCTCCCGGCTGCGGACAGTGACAGAAAAGGTGTTCAGAGATTATGGGATAACGCCTAAGATAGTAGAATTTTCTTCCATAGATACCATCTGGGAGGTGGTGTCGAAAAATTTTGGCGTGGCTTTGGCGTCGGATTTCCAGCCTCCGGAGGATATGGGAGTGGAGATATTTTCTATCGGTTCCAAGCCGGTGACCTGGAAATTTGTGATTGTCACAAGGGTAGGCGGATATATATCTGCTCCGGTTCAGGATATTATTGATATTACGAAAGAAATATATGGAAGTAAAAACCTGAAAGGGAAATGAGACAGACTATGAACCGAGATGTGAAAGAAAAGGCCGGAACCTGTGAACCGGCCTTTTTGCTTAAAGAACAAGCGTATCTTCTGGAGAATACCCTGATACCTGAACAGCACATCAGGGAGAAAACCAGAGGGGGAAAGATTACAGGTGTTGTTGAGAAAGCATTAAAGACAGATGGGGCAGCAAGGTATCTGGAGATGACGGGAGTTATTTTTCCTGTAGATGTAAGCGCCCCTGTGATTCAATGGAGAATCCTGCTTCCCTGCCAATGGAATTTAAGGAGCGTCCAGGCAGGCGGCGGCGCCAACAACGGCAGGATTCCGGTTCTGGATGGGAATCTGGTGATGTCCGGTTACTGTCCTGTTGAACATGGGTATGTGGTGTTCGGCGATGATTCCGGACATCAGTCCGATGACCCTATGTCCGCGGAATTTGCGGACAATGAAGAGTCGCTTCAGAACTATATTCGTCTTCATCTCATAAAGGCCAATGATGTGATGCACTATGTGGTGAAACTATGTTATGGAAGGGATGCAGAAAAAACATATTTTGCCGGAGGTTCTGCAGGAGGGAGAGAGGCCCTGGAGTGCGCCACCACATACGGGAAATATTATGACGGCGTGTTCTGTGGGGATCCGGCTTCCAACTTTGTGCTTCTGCGGATGTGGGGAGCCCTTCTGTCCAAGGCGGTGTATGACAGCTACGATGAAGAGACATACCCGTTTTCTGACGGATTCATCAGTGAGGATATTGTGGAATCTATTCGGAAAGAGGCTGTTGAGATGTATGACGAATGGGACGGCATAAAGGACGGCATTATTTCCAATATTTACAGGGCACGCATGAACAGGGATGCCTTTGGGGCGTACATAAAGGAGAAGTATCATCTCACGGATGCACAGATGAACACCATAAAAATATATGAGGAGGGATTCGGGCTGGATTATGCCATGGCAAGCGGAGTCCATGAGTACCGGGGATGCTCCGCCCTGGAAGGGGGACTGATGGACTTAGGGCCGGACCCAGTTCCACGGGAGCCTCTGGACACCAGATATAATGTACACCACGGGGACAGGGCAGACGGTATGTTTAAATATTTTATCACAAAGGATAAGCACTGGAAGCTGATTGACCATGACTATTATAAACCGGATGAGAAGCTTTACCAGATGCTGATGGAGGCATCCAGGCAGTACGATGCGGATAAGGCGGATTTTGATGATTTTATTGCCCACGGCGGAAAGCTGATTCTGTTTACCAGCTGGAATGACATGTCCATCAGCCCGTGGCAGATTGTGAAGCAGTATGAAGGGTATGTGAAAAAATACGGGCAGGAGCAGGTCAATGATTTTATAAAATTTTACTGTATGCCCTCTGCCGCCCACTGCAGCGGCATTGCCATGGATTATCTGGAATGGCTGGATGCATGGTGTACAAGGGGAGAGTATCCCAGGGAAACCCTGTACGGAACTATAGAAAAGACGGGAGGGCAGATGCCTATGGCGGAGTTTCCCGGATGGGTCCGGTATGTGGGAGGAGACCCGGCCCTGGGGACAAGCTATGAGATTTCCTATGAGATTCCGGAAGGATTTTTCGGAGCGTATGATTGAAAAAATGGGGATTGACGGAAGGACTAAAGGGGAATGAAAGGAATGGAACTGAAAAGGTTTGAGGAGAAGGCAAAAGAGCTGAGGGTTCTTGGAATGAAAATTTCCATTGGCCAGGATGTGGTATATGAGCATTACTGGGATGAGGACTGCAGGAGAAATATTTATTCGGCAAGCAAGAGCTTTACCTCCTGTGCGGTGGGATTTGCCCTTCAGGAAGGGCTGGTGAGGCTTGACGAAAAGCTGGAAGATGCGTTTTGGGAATATCTGCCGGCTCATCCGGACCATAATCTGAAGAAGGCGACAATAGAGCATCTTTTGACTATGACCCTGGGACAGGAGAAAGGGTTTCTTATGGGAAGCCAGAGACCTTATATAGCTGAGAAGGACTGGGTAAAGGCTTCTCTGGAGATTCCCTTTGTGTATGAACCGGGAACACGTTTTGTCTACAATAATGTGGGACCTTACCTTGCCGGAATCCTGGTGCAGATGAGAGCTGGCTGTAATCTGCTGGATTATCTTACTCCGCGGCTTTTTAAACCGCTGGGTATCCGCCGGACAGTGTGGGAGGAAGACCCCCAGGGCTTCACCTTCGGAGCAGGAGGGCTGTTTCTGACGATTTCGGAATTGCATAAACTGGGACTTTTGTATCTTCAGGACGGGGTATGGGACGGAAGGCAGATTCTTTCTCCCCAGTGGATTGGGGAAAGCTTAAGAAAGCATGTGGAAAATGATAAGAATCCATACGGATACGGTTATCTGTTCTGGGGCGGTGATAAAAACAGCTTTATGGCAAATGGTAAATACGGGCAGTACACCATGATTTTCAGGGACAAACATGCGGTAATCAGCTTATTTGCAGAAAGCAGAGATACGGGCAGGCTTGAACGGACGGTGATTGAGGATGTTTACCGGGAGCTGCCGTAGTTGAAGATGTCTGTTGATGTTTGGTTCCTTAATAAATATTAAGAAAAAACGTGTCAGCCTGTAAGGTTTACTAGGTATCATCAGGATAAAGATAAAGAGGTTTTGAAAACACAGGAAAGGAATAAGGAGGGGCACATCATGGAAATCATGAAACCAGCCATTGCAGGAACTTTGGAATCCAGCGACTGTCAGGTGACTGTGGAGGCAGGAGAAGGAAAGGTGGATTTGGTACTGGAAAGCGTGGTTATGAATCAGTTCGGCAATCAGATACGGAAGGTAACGCTGGAGACGCTGGAACGTCTTGGAGTGGATAATGTGAAGATTACCATTGTGGATAAGGGGGCGCTGGACTGCACTTTGAAAGCCCGGATAGAAGGGGCTGTGTACCGTTCTCAGGGCCAGAACGACAATCTTCCGTGGGGAGGTGCCATTCAATGAACAATCCCAATAAGAAAAGATTAAGAAGAACCATGATGTTTCTAAATGCCCAGAAACCGGGGCTGATAAAGGATCCCTACATATACAAGCCGGATTCCATCATGCTGGATTTGGAGGATGCGGTGGCCCAGAACCAGAAGGACGCGGCCAGATTTTCCCTGTACCATGCACTGCGTGAGCTGGACTACCGGGGCTGTGAACGTGTGGTAAGAATTAACGGCCTGGACACTCCTTACTGGAGAGAAGATATCCGCTGCGCCGTTGCCGGCGGCTGCGATGCCATCCGGATTCCCAAGACGGAGCGGGCCCAGGATGTGAAGGTGGTGGAAGAGGCGGTGGCTGCGGCGGAGGAGGAGTTTCATATTCCGTCCGGCAGAACGTTAATCATGGCGGCTATTGAGTCGGCAAGAGGCGTTATGAGGGCACTGGATATCTGTGAGTCCTCGGAGAGGCTGTTCGGCATCGCCCTGTCCGGCGGCGATTACACCAAGGATCTGCAGACCCACATCACCGGAACCGGGCTGGAGCTGATGGGGGCCAGACAGAACATGATTATTGCGGCCAGGGCAGCAGGGGTGCAGTGCTTTGACACGGTTTATACGGACCTGGATGATATGGAGGGATTTAAAAAGGATGTGGAAACCATTCATCTTATGGGATTTGACGGAAAATCCATCATCAATCCAAGGCAGATAAGCATTGTCCATGAAATCTTTACTCCCAGCCAGAAGGACATTATTTTTGCGGAAAAGGTGGTGCGGGAGATTGACACGAAAAAAGCGCAGGGCATCGGGGTGTTTACGGTTGACGGCAAGATGATTGACATTGCCTTCTATGACGGGGCGAAGCGGACCATTGAATTGGCCAAGGCATCCGGTGTATATAAGGGGGATTTATAAAGATGAGGAATGCGGTGGGAAGAGAGATACCAGAAGAAATTTTAAGGATTACGGGAAAAGAAGTGTTCCAGGGCAATGATTACCGGGAGGGCTATACCTATAAAAAAGACGGCCCCATGACTACCTGCGTCGTTAAAAATACGGACAATAAGCTGGTGGACAGTATCCATGACGTGCTGGTGAAGTGTGGAATAAAAGACGGAATGACGTTAAGCTTCCATCATCATTTCCGGGAAGGGGATTATGTGGTGAATATGGTGATGGAGGAGGTCCACCGGATGGGAATTAAGGATATTACCATCTGTGCAAGCTCCCTTGGAAAAGCCCATGACCCTATTGTTCCTTATATTGAGGACGGGACCATTACCAATATCCAGTCTTCCGGGGTAAGAGGAAAAATCGGCCAGGCAATTTCGGAGGGAAAGCTGAAAGGCCTTGCCATCATGCGCTCCCACGGCGGCCGGGTCCGGGCCATCGAGAGCGGAGAGACCAGGATTGATATCGCCTTTATCGGCGCCCCTACCTGTGACGATTACGGCAACTGCCGGGGCATCGGCGGAAAGAGTGACTGCGGTGTGCTGTCCTACGCTATGGTGGACGGGGATTATGGGGATAAGGTGGTAGCCATTACTGACTGCCTGGTTCCTTTCCCCAACTTTCCGGCACACATTTCCATGACCAAGGTGGATTATGTGGTGGTGGTGGATGCCATCGGGGATCCGAAAAAGATTGCAACCGGGGCGGCAAAGCCAACCACGGATATGCGCAAGCTGATGATGGCGGATTACTGTACGAAATTTGTGGTGAATACCCCTTATTTTAAGGATGGATTCTCCTATCAGACCGGTGTGGGAGGCGCCTCCATCGCTTCCACCATTTCTCTGGCAAAGATAATGAAGGAGAGAAACATCCGGATGCGGTTCGGCGTAGGCGGCCTTACCAAGCCTATGTGCGATTTGCTGATAAACGGCCAGGTGGACTGTCTTCTGGATACCCAGGACTTTGATTTGGATGCGGTGGAATCTGTAAAGAATCTGAAGCATTTCCGCATCTCCGCAGGGGAATATGCAGACCCCTTTAACAAGGGAGCAGTGGTAAACAAGCTGGATTTCGTGATTCTGGCGGCCCTGGAGGTGGATGTGAATTTTAACTGCAATGTGGTGGTGGGATCCGACGGTGTGATTACGGGAGCCCAGGGAGGGCATCCGGATACGGCAGCTGGAGCCAAGTGTACCATTGTCATTGCACCGCTGCTGCAGGGAAGAATTCCTGCAATCTGTACGGAGGTGACGACAGTAACCACGCCGGGGGAGAGCATTGATGTGGTGATTACCGATTATGGTATTGCCATCAATCCTAAGAGGCAGGATCTGATTGACTGTATGAAGGATGTGGATCTGCCGTTTAAGACCATTGAGGAGCTGAGAGATATTGCCTATTCTATTGTGGGGGAACCGGAGAAGGTGCAGTTTGACGATCAGGTAGTGGGAATTATCGAGGCGAGAGACGGAACGATTATGGATGTGGTTCGGAAGATAAAGCCTTTTGCGTTTCGGGAAAGATAAGACAGTATTTGGCATACGAAGAAAGGCTGCTGCAGGATTGTGGGACTCCTGCAGCAGCCTTATTTTCTCTAAGGAACAAACCGATACCCCAGCCCCCGGACAGTAACAATATGCCTGGGATTCTGTTTATTATCCTCCACCTTGCCCCGCAGCCGGTTGATATAGACCATGATAGCATTGTCATCCACAGCTACGGTATTGCCCCATACATGTTCGTAGATCATATCCTTGGTAAATACCTGCTGGGGATGGTTCATAAACAGAAGCAGAAGGATGCTTTCTTTGGCGGAAAGAATCAGTTCTTCTCCGTTCTTATAAAACCGCATAGTGGAAGTATTGCAGGCAAAGGGACCGCATGTAAGCGTATCGGAATCTTCCTTCTGGGTAACCAGGTTTTTGTTCCTTCTTATGAGGGCCTTCACCTTGGCACCCAGCACAAGGGGGCGGAAGGGCTTCGTGATATAATCATCAGCACCTAAAGACAGGCCGTAGAGGGAATCGTAATCTTCATTCCTGCCGCTGATAATCATGCAGGGGTACTGATTCCCTGGCTGCGTATGTTTTTTATCACATCAAAACCTTCCATATCGCCAAGCATAATATCCATCAGGACAATGTCAAAGGTGTGCTCATTCAGCTGAAGGAGTGCCTGGGCTCCGCTGTTAACCACCGTGGTTTCAAGACCGTTGCTGCGCATAACCTTATCAAGAAGCTTGCAGATAGCGGGATCATCATCTGCGATCAGTACTTTGTCTGGCATGGGAAAATCCTCCGGAGGGTATTTTGATAAAATGCTGTACGTGTTCTGAAAAATATTATAATATTAGAGTGGTGACAAGTCAATGGGAGACCAATAAAGGCAGAGGTGAGAAGATGGAAAAAAGGTGGATAAAACCAGTCTCAGGAATTTTGCTTTTGATAGTATTGGCATGTATTTTAGGGGCAGGCTGTGCCATATGGGATGATTATCGGGATGAAATCATGGACAACCAGAAACAGCAGCTTCTGCTTACATCGGAGATCCTGGCGGAAAGCATGGAATTGTCTTTGAACGAGTACAGAAGCAATCTGGCGTTTTTAGAGGAAATCCATGATTATAAGGCTTATCTGGAGACAAAAAACGGGTTTGAATGTGAACTGTTCCGGGAGGATGAGGAAGGAACCATGAAAGACCAGGTGTATGGCTTGAACCTTGGGAATCCGGTTCTGATCACAAAGATTGATGAAAAGGAAAGCATCTTTCAATATGAGGACAGACAGGGCAGGAAATACCTGGTCTTTAAAAGAAGGCTTGATGCAGGAGGATATCTGTGCCTTGCCGTTGATGAGGAAAGGTACTACAGACAGCTGGTTCAGGGAATCCGCATTGGAACCAACGGATATATTATGGTGAAAAATTCGGAGGGACTGATTCTGATGCATCCGGTGCCGGAACAGTGGGGCATTCATGTGATTGCAGGAAGGGAAAAACTGTACCCGGAGCTGGATTTCACAAGCCTGAAGGCTATGGTAGAAGAACAGTGCAGCGGAAAGAAAGGAATCACGGGTCCGTCTGGAAGGGGATGTCCGTCTTCATGAGGAATGTATTCTGGGAAATGGAACCCAGATGAATCAGGTTATCTTGAATATCTGCGTCAATGCGGTACATGCCATCGGCAAAAAGGAGGGGTATATCCATTTCACGGCAGACACCATAGCCAGGGAGGAGCTTTTCGGCATACCGGACCTGGAGACGTCAAAGATCTCAAGGGAATGGGAGCGGTACATACGGATTGACATAGAAGACAATGGCTGCGGCATGGATAAGGACACTCTGCGCCAGATCTTTATCCCGTTTTTTACCACCAAAAAAGCCGGGGAGGGCACCGGCCTTGGGCTGGCTCTGGCAGAGCAGATCATCACTTCCCATAAGGGGTATATGTATGCGGAAAGCACCCCGGGAGAGGGAACGGTTTTCCATATCTTCCTACCTGTCCTGGAGGAAGGGGCGGACAGGGAAACCATCAGCCAGAGCCAGAGGGAAAAGCTGAAGATCGTCATAGCAGACGACAATGCCAAGATTCTGCAGATGCTTGGAAAGAATTTTTCCAGGCTGGATCTGCAGGTATTTACATGCAGGGAAAGAAAGGAGCTGCACAGGCTGCTGGAAGAAGAAAACCCGGATGTGCTGGTGATTGATGAAAGGATTGAGGACGGAAGCGGAGTGGAATTCTGTATGTCCGTTCAGGGAAAGTATCCGGATATGATAAAGATTATCATGGTAGATTGTTTCACAAAGGATATTGTGGAGGCGAAGCAGAAGAAGGTGATTGACGGATATCTGGCAAAACCGGTGTCGGATACGGCAATCCTGGAGACTGTCAGGAACTGCAGATCCTGAGACAGTCATCCTTAACAGACAGAAAGGCATTTCTTAATAAATTGTAAGACGAACCGTGGATAGGTGTAAGATTGTTCCTCTATTATAGAGACATCAAGAAAACAAGAGCGGTCTCGGAAACTCAGCCGCAAAGATGGGTGCAAGGGAGTTTCCGAGAGTGCTCAACAAACGAAATGGAGGAACAATTCATGAACGAAACCATGCTGGCCCTGTTAGGGTTTGTGACCATCATCGGGATTATTGTTCTGCTGCTGAAAAACGTGACAGTTCCGTCACTGGCTTTTATCGGGGTATCTACGGTGACAGCGGCTGTTCTGGTGGCAACGGGAACCTTTACCATTGAAGAAATGGGCGGATTTATTAAGGCAGGAGTTTCAGGAGTACATTCCACAGCAGCCCTGTTTATCTTTTCCGTACTGTTTTTCGGCATAATGACAGACGCAGGAATGTTTGACCGGATTATCAACGCATTGATGAAAAAGGTAGGAAGCAATGTGGTGGGAGTGGCGCTTATGACCTGTGTCATTGCCATGATCGGACATCTGGACGGAGGCGGAGCTTCCACGTTCCTGATCACGATTCCAGCCATGCTTCCGGTGTATAAAAAACTGAACATGCGTCCCACCACGCTGCTGTTAATCTGCGTGACTGCCATGGGCGTTATGAATCTTCTTCCCTGGGGCGGCCCTACCATGCGGTCCGCCACAGTGCTGGGAGTTGACCCCAATGAACTCTGGATGCAGCTTCTTCCCATGCAGATTGTAGGAATTGTGATTGCATTTGCCACAGCATTTATCTGGGGCAATATTGAGAAGAAGAGAGGCGCAGGTACGGCAGCAGCCGGAAACGGAGAGGCTGCGGCCGATAGCAGGGAGAATAATGAAAATGGGGCTGCAGGAGAGCTGGCGAGACCGAAGCTGTTTGGATTTAATGTACTGCTGACATTGGTGATCATTGTATGCCTTATCTTCCTGGATGTGCCTTCCTACTATACCTTTATGATAGGATGTGCGGCTGCGCTTCTGGTGAATTATCCCGGCGCAAAGCTGCAGAACAAGATTATCAAATCCCATTCCGGTCCGGCTCTTATGATGGCGTCCACCATTCTGGCAGCAGGCGTATTCCTTGGAGTCCTTGAAGAAAGTGAGATTATGGTACATATGGCCAATGTTCTCGCCTCTTTTATTCCGGCTTCCATGGGAAGATTCCTTCCGCTGATTATCGGAATCCTGTCGGTGCCGCTTACCCTTTTGTTCTGTACGGACTCGTATTTCTTCGGATTGCTTCCGGTGCTGATTGGAATCGGCAATGAGTTTGGCGTGAACCCTGCCCATATCGCAATCGCTATGGTGGTGTGCAGAAACTGCGCCACATTCATCAGTCCTGTGGTACCGGCCACCTTCCTTGGAACCGGTCTGGCAGGAGTGGAGATCAAGGATCATATCAAGGCATCCTTCTTCTGGATCTGGGGCGTCAGCCTGGTGTGCCTGATTGCAGGGATTGTGCTGGGAGTATTGCATTTTTAGAGTGAAGCCTGTCCTGGATCCGGCCGGAGTTTCTCCGGCCGGGGCAGGGAGGGCTTTTTTGCGGTGCAGAGGGAAAGTTTTGTATGTGATACTGGATATAAAGAGCGGGAGCAGAGGGTATTTTATGATGAAACTATACATAATCTGGAATAATTATATGACAGAGAAAGCAGGAGAATAAAAGATTTATGTTAAATTATCTGTGGGCTTTTATGATGCTTGTGGGAGTTTTATGGGGGGCTTTTCACGGAACTATGGACCAGGTAACCCAGGGGGCGCTGAACGCGGCAGGGGATGCGGTAAGCCTCTGCATTACCATGCTGGGAGTTATGTCTTTCTGGACCGGTGTTCTGGAGGTGGGGCAGAGGGCAGGACTCATTGAACAGCTGGCTAAAAAAATGTCTCCGTTTCTTTGCTTTTTATTTCCGAACCTGCCTAAAGACCATCCGGCCAATTTGTCCATCGCCACCAATATGATTGCCAATATTCTGGGGCTGGGGTGGGCGGCGACGCCGGCGGGATTGAAAGCTATGGAGGAATTGGAGGAGCTGGAGGAGGAGCGCAGAAGGGAAAACGCGGGTAAAGACAGGGCAGGATTTAGGCTTCCTGCTGTGCCAAAGGGTGCGGCAAGCAATGAGATGTGTACGTTTTTGATTATTAATATTTCTTCTTTACAGATGATTCCGGTGAATATGATCGCTTACAGGCAGCAGTATGGGAGTGTGAACCCGGTGGGAATTATTGCGCCGGCGATCGTGGCAACGTTTATCAGTACGCTGACGGCGGTGGTGTATTGTAAGGGGAAAGATAGAAAGCGGAGAAGGTGAGGCCTCTCCGCTTTCTTCATTAGTTTTAATCCAATGTTTTATTGGATATACATAATAAAATATGCGAGAAAAGCAAGGAATAGTATATATGAAATCGAAATATTATTGGATTGTATATTGCGATCGACACGTGAAAAATGTAAATGTATAATAATATAAAATATTGGAAAGGACTAATTCCATGAATTACAAAAAAATTATTGATGACTTTATAACAGAATATCCGGATTATAAAAGTGATGTAATGAATTTTACCGAATATCTGGAAATACATTGGGGAAATTCTTTGTCGGGAGAACCACTCCGTATTTTACTTAAGGGTATAGATGTTGAATTTATATTACAGAGCCTGATTTATAATGTGGAAGATATACAGCGATATAAGAGCAAGACAAAGGCTAAACGGTATGCCACCGTGGTAGGATTGTTTTTTAACTACATCCGAAAGACTACAGATATTGCAAACCCTGAATTATATGATGCAATTTCTTTCAACCGCCTGCGTGAAAATTCATATATGAAACGAATGATGGCATATATTGAGAAATGTGATTTGCTTGCGGGTATAGTTGAGCAGGAA
>CAJUEJ010000038.1:0-17780 GCA_910585435.1 uncultured Hungatella sp.
GAGAGGAAGGTAAACCTTCGACCCTTGAACCTGATGCGGATAATGCCGCCGGAGGAAGTCGCAAGCCAGAATTATCAGCCTTTTTCAGGTAGCAGTGTACGCATTGCTGCCTGTTTTTTTGATCTTAAGGATAATTTTTGGAAAGGTGGAATCATGTATGTTTGAGAAAATTTTGGAAAATGTCCGTCAGAAGTCACCGCTTATCCACTGCATCACCAATTATGTGACGGTGAATGACTGCGCAAACATGCTGCTGGCCTGCGGCGCTTCGCCGATTATGGCGGATGATCTGGAGGAGGCGGCAGAGATTACCGGCATCTGCCAGGGGCTGAATATCAATATCGGCACGCTGAATCACAATACCATCCTGTCTATGTTGGCAGCTGGAAAGGAGGCCAACAGGCGGGGACACCCTGTGGTCCTGGATCCGGTAGGGGCAGGGGCGTCCAGGCTGCGGACAGAGACAGCCTTCCGGTTGATGAAGGAAATCCGGTTTAAGGTTATCCGGGGCAATATTTCCGAGATAAAAACCCTGGCGTCTGGAAGCGGCACAACCAGAGGGGTGGATGCGGATGTGGCGGATGGTGTGACAGAAGATACCTTGAAAGAGACGGCAACATTTGTACGGAAATTTGCGGCTCAAAGCGGCGGGGTGGTGGCTGTCACCGGGGCTGTCGATATTGTGGCAGATAAAGAAAGGGTTTTTTGTATTCGCAACGGACATCCTATGATGGGTGCTGTCACCGGTACGGGATGCCAGCTTTCTGCCCTGACAGCCGCCTTTGTCACGGCAAACCCGGATACGCCTCTGGAGGCAGCGGCGGCAGCTGTATGTGCCATGGGTCTGTGCGGACAGACAGGGCAGAAACGGATGGGGGAGAGGGACGGCAATGCTTCTTACAGGAATTATATAATTGACGCCATGTACCGTCTGACGCCAGAGGAGTTAAAGGAGGGAGCAGACTATGAGGTGTTCTGACAAAACCATGCTTTTATATGCTGTGACAGATCGGGCATGGACAGGGAAGGAAAGCCTGTATGAACAGGTGGAGAAGGCTATAAAGGGCGGTGTAACCTGTGTGCAGCTTCGGGAAAAGGCTCTGGATGAGGAAATGTTTCTGAAAGAGGCAAAGAGCATACGGGCATTATGTCACCGTTATGGGATTCCTTTTATTGTCAATGACAACGTAAAGGTCGCTGTTGCGTGCAGGGCGGACGGAATCCATGTGGGGCAGGAGGATATGGCGGCAGAAGATGTGCGCCGCCTGGCGGGGGAGAAGATGCTTTTGGGCGTGTCTGTCCATTCGGTGGAGGAAGCGAAAGAAGCGGTGGCCCGGGGAGCCGATTACCTGGGAGCGGGAGCTGTCTTTTCTACTGCCACAAAAACCGATGTGGATCAGATGCCTCTGGAGGTTTTACAGGATATCTGCAGGGCAGTGGAGGTTCCGGTGGTAGCTATCGGCGGCATTCACCTGGAAAATATGATGGAGCTTGTCGGAAGGGGAGCCAAGGGAGTGGCGCTGGTCTCAGCCATCTTCTCAGCGCAGGATATTGAGGGGGAATGCAGGAGACTGAGGCGTATGGCAGAGGAGATGGTGTCTGTTGTTGTGTCCTGAGCGGGAGACGCAAAGGGCCGGACTCTGTGCTGTAAGGAGGCAAAATCAGCCGCAGAAGCAGGTGTAAGAAAGATTCCAAGAAATTATAATCACAAAAAGGAGAAAAAGGATGAAAACAGTGTTATCTATCGCCGGGACGGATCCTACAGGAGGGGCCGGGATTCAGGCGGATATAAAGACCATGACTTTAAACGGTGTGTTTGCCATGAGTGCTGTGACTGCCTTGGTAGCTCAGAATACCATGGGAGTCAGGGGAATTGTACAGGTGGAGCCGGAGTTTTTAGGCCAGCAGCTTGACGCGGTATTTGAGGATATACCGCCGGATGCCGTGAAGATTGGGATGGTATTTTCCAGCCGTCTGATTGAGGTCATTGCCAGCCGTCTTCGGCACTATAAAGCCCGAAATGTGGTTCTTGACCCGGTGATGGTGGCGGCCAGCGGGGACCGTCTCATCAATGAAGAGGCCATACTGGCCTTAAAGGAGGAACTGATGCCTCTGGCGGCAGTGGCAACTCCCAATATTCCGGAGGCCCAGGTTCTGGCAGGCATGGTTATCCATGACAGCAAAGATATGGAAAAGGCCGCCGGTTATATCAGCAGCACGTACGGGTGCGGGGTTCTTCTCAAAGGCGGCCACAGTGTCAATGACGCCAATGATTTGCTGTATGATAGGGGCAGTGCCAGGTGGTTTATGGGCAGGAGGATTGACAATCCCAACACCCACGGGACCGGCTGCACCCTGTCCAGCGCCATTGCCGCCAATCTGGCTAAAGGATATGACCTGCATGCCTCCATCGGACTGGCCAAGGAGTACCTTACCGGCGCTTTGGAAGCTATGCTGGATCTGGGAAGGGGAAGCGGGCCTATGAACCATGGATTTTATCTGCAGGGAAAGTACGTACAGCACAGGGACTGACCGGGGGTATGGCATTTAGGCTGTGTGCGGACTGCCTCTGTGCTTATACTCCGTCACCGTACACCCATAATATTTCTTAAAGCTCAGGCTGAAATACTGGCTGTTATTGTACCCGGTCAGCTCAGCGATCTGGTAGCTTTTTAAATCGGTTGTCATGAGAAGCTGGGCCGCTTTCTCCATGCGCACCTGAATCAGATAGTCATAGAGATTGATCCCGTATTTGTCTTTATACAGGCTGGTAAGGTAGCAGTGGTTGATGTTAAAATGGCTGGCAATGCTCTGGAGAGTCAGCTCCGGATTGCCGTATTCAGTCTGGATGTACCTGCGGATCTGGGACAGGAGATCTGTAGTCTGGTTGTTGCGCACCTTCTGTGCAGCCTGATAGGAGAGATAGAGGGCATTCAGCTCCTGAAAGTAAGAGCCGTAGTAAAAGGTTCCATAAAGATGCAGGTTTGTCTCAAGCCAGGTATTGAGGCAGGCCTGCATCTGCTGTATCCTGGCGTAAAAACGGGAACGATCGGAAGTGTTGTCAGCCGTAAATATAAAAAAAATCTGGGTGGTATCAATCGGGATAAAGAAACTTCCGGGAAAATACTCGCTGAACTGTCTGCAGCCGTTTTGCAGAAGCTCCATAACCTTGGAAGGAGGAAGATCCTCTATTGTTTTCAAATCTGCAAACCCTACGGTTCCAAAGCCGTTGGAGAGATTGATATCAAAGGCCTGGAAGACACTGTCGTCGGCCTGGGTAAAATTGCTGTACATCAGCTGGGAGATAAAATGGCGGCGGATGGTGGGGTATCCTGTCTCCATGATGTGCGTGACCTTTTGCTCCTGCCGGATGATGTTGCAGGCTTTTTTTAAGGCGCTTATCAGGCTCTCTGTCATGACAGGCTTGGTCAGGTAATCGATGGCGTTCAGCTTTAAAGCCTGCTGTGCATATTCAAAATCCTTATATCCGGAAATAAACAGAAATTTCACGGAGGGATTATAGTCTTTGGCAATAATCGCCATCTGAATCCCGTCCATAACAGGCATTTTCACATCAGAAAGAATCAGATCCGGCTGATGGGTCTTTACATATTCCAAAGCTTCCATCCCGTCTTTTGCACAGTAAAGAAGCTCCCAGCCGTAGGAGGCCCACGGGATGCGGTTTACCATGTTTTTTCTGGCAATGGCGTCATCGTCAACAAACAGTATTTTCATGCTCATAAAAAGGTTCCTCCTTATGTTTTGTCATCCTGGGGATGGTGATGGTAACACAGGTTCCCTCCTCATACCGGCTTTCTATGGCCAGCCCGTAGTGAGAATGGTAGGTTAAGCGGATTCGGTGGGAAACATTTTTCAGTCCGTACAGCTTCCCTTTTTCCAGGGGATGAAAGGTTCCATACAGATCCGCCCTTAAGTCCGCCAGCTGATCCTCAGGAATCCCGATGCCGTTGTCAGCAACTGTGATGACAATATCCTCCTCCTTCTGCATCACGGAGATTTTGATTTCGCCGCAGCGATCGGAAAGAGGGTGGATTCCATGATAGATCGCATTTTCCAGAATGGGCTGCAGCACATTTTTAATGATGATGCAGGATTTTAACTGGTGAGGCAGATGGATCTGGTACGTAAAGTCTTCAAACCGGATCTTCATAATAGAAAGGTAAACTTCTGCATGGGTGCATTCTTCCTCCAGGGAAATGTAGCTGGCACCCTTGCTGACACCGATTCTGTAATAGGTAGCCAGGGCATGGGTCATAACCTTGGCGTCCTGGATTTCCTCCATTTCACACAGCTGGTAGATGGTATCCAGGGCATTGTAAAGAAAATGAGGGTTGATCTGGGCGTAGAGGACATTCAGCTCCGCAATCCTTCGCTCATCCATCTCGTGATTCAGATTCTGGATGAGAGTACGGATCCGCTCCAGAAAATGCTCCAGTGTATCTGTGATGGTCTGTATCTCACGGCTTCCGGAAATATGAAAATCCGCAGGAGCCATAATGTCATAGGGCTTTGTGAGACAGCGGTTTAACCGGATCAGAGGTTTGGAGACAGCAAAATAAAAAAAGCAGTAGGTAACCCCGCAAAGGATGAAAAACAAAAGGATAATCACCAGGAGGGTCCGTGCCAGAGACTTCTGGTTTAAGGAAATCTCATCTACAGGTACCATAGCCAGAAGCCCCAGCGCCAGGCTGCTTTCAGGGATGATGATGGGAGTATAAAAGCAGCAGTCATCATCCGTATAGAACCGGGAGGGAAAACCGGATATCTGCCGGGAGAGGGACTGAGTCCATATAAGGCTGTCTGTCAGAAGCAGTTCCTGTCCCTGGGTGATGGCAAAACGGCTGCCAGGGGTGATCATGGCATTCTGAATCTGTGAAAGGAGCAGATCGTCATTCACCTCAAATAAAATAAATCCACGGATATCCGAATTCTCATCTCCCAAAAGCATCATCAGGCCAAGAGAAGAATAGTTTTGGGAATTAAATGCAAAGGGATGCATCTTTTCAGGCAGAACCCAGGTTAAGGTTTCGGAGTTTACATAAGAAGAAAGGTCTTCATAGCAAAAGGAGATGTTACGCACTGGTTCTGCAATCTTGTTCAGGTAGACGAAAATGGAGCGGTCCTCCAGAAAAAGGGAGATGCTGCTAAAATAGTCAGGGTTGGAGATGAGCAGATTATCCATCAGCTGATAAAGCCTGTAATAATTGGAGGGCGTAATCGCAGGAGTCTTGTTTTGCTTCATATTCTGCTTCATCTGAAAAAAATACCAGTTGGAAGTGGCTTCCTGGGCTGCCCGGTATACATTGTCCAGATTCTGGGTCAGAGAACTGCTGATCTGTGTGCTGATGTTGCCGGCGCTTTCATAGGCCTGATTTTCCAGCTGCCGGCTTCCGATTTTGTAAAAAACGTAATAAGTCAGCAGAATCAGAAGGATAAATGGTATAAAGGATATACATATAATCCAATGAATGGAAAAGGATTTCAGACGTTTTTTCATGTTTGGGCCATTCTTTCTAAAAATGTGGATATATTTATAAAAATATTATAGTTTCTTTCATTTACTGCGTCAACAAAGGAAAAATAGTCACAAATATAGTATAACAAATATGTGAAAATAGTATAAAAAAACAAAAAGATACTTTATTTATCTTCCCGGAAAAATATGGTTTAATCAATTCCATCAAGACAAAGGAGGGAAGGTAAAGTTGAAAACAGGAAGTACCTGGAAAAAATCTGCCATGACACCATATGTACTTCTGACGCCTGCGATCTTTTTGATCCTGGTTTTCATGGTATATCCTATTGGAAATGTATTCTGTCTCAGCCTGCAGCATTATAATCCGACAAAACCGTGGATCAACGGATTCGCAGGAACAGAAAATTTTGTGAGCATTCTGACAGACCGGGATTTCTGGAATGCATTAAAGGTATCTGTCAAATGGGTGCTGGCGGAGGTGGCGCTGCAACTGGTGTTTGGCATGGCTATCGCCCTGATCCTGAATCAGAGATTTAAGGGAAGAGGCGTATTCAGAGCCCTGACATTTATCCCCTGGGCTATGTCAGGGGTTCTCACCGCAGTGCTTTGGAGCCTGATCTACAATGAAAATGTAGGACTGCTCAATGATATCCTTTTAAAGACCGGGCTTGCGGATGTATCCAGCGCATGGCTTGCCAATGGAAAATTGGTGTTTGGATCTGTCGTAGTGGCTGAATTGTGGAGGGGCATTCCGTTTTTTGCCATCAGCCTCCTGGCGGCAATGCAGAGTATTTCCGGGGATTTGTATGAGGCGGCGGATGTGGATGGCTGTACCAGATGGAATGCATTTCGTTATATTACATTGCCGTCGTTGAAGGACACCATAATTCTGACTACCCTGCTGCGCACGGTGTGGGAGTTTAACAGCGTGGATCTGATATACAGCTTGACAGGGGGAGGGCCTGTGGGAAAGACAACCACGCTGAGTATACTGATTGCCAACCATGCGACGAAAACCAGCAACTACGGATATGGTTCTGCAATATCCGTGATCAGCTTTCTGATTCTGTCGGTGTTTGCGCTGACTTATCTGAAAGCGTCAAAGTATGGAACGGAGGAGTGACAGGTTATGAAGACGAAGATGAGAGACAAGATATTTTTGCGGTGGCTTCCTCTGGCGCTAATCAACGTGTTTGTCCTGGTACCTATTTTCTGGACTGTGGTTACGTCCTTAAAAGAGGAGGGGGATATTTTAAAAAAGCCGATTCGGTATATTCCGGATCCGGTTACCTTCAGCAATTATGCCAGAGCCTGGGTAAACTGCAGGTTTGACAGGTATTTTTTTAACTCCATGAAGGTATCTGTCATCGCAGTGTTTTTTATCGTATTGATTGCTGTTATGGCAGGATACGCCCTGAGCCGGTTCCGGTTTAAGGGAAGCGGAGTATTTATGCTTCTGCTTCTTTGCATTCAGTTTATCCCCCATGCGGTGCTTTTGATTCCGCTGTTTAACATTTTTCACAGGCTGGGACTGATCGGAAAGCCGTTGTCAGTGATTCTGGTATGTATTACATTCCAGTTTCCCTTTAACTCCATTTTGATGCGGGGGTTTATAGGCGGTATCCCTTATACGCTGGAGGAGGCGGCACAGATTGACGGGTGCAGCCGGTTAATGGCAGTTATCAAAGTAGTGCTTCCCATGCTGATTCCCGGAATTGTCACCACATCCGCCTTTGCATTTATCGGGGTGTGGAATGAGTTTTTGTTCAGCATGATGTTTCTCAATGACTCAGCCAATTATACCATTCCTATCGGCTTAAAGATGATGCAGGGAGAGTATAATATCAGCTATGGAGCCCTGGCAGCAGGGGCGATTATCGCCATGTCCATACCGGTGGCATTGTTTGCCTATCTGCAGAAATATCTGGTGACAGGCCTGAGCGCAGGGGCAGTGAAAGGATAATATGAAAAGGAGACCTTATGATATGAAAAGAAGAAACAGAAATCTGGCGGTATTTATGAGTGCAGTTATGGCAGGAACCCTGCTTGCAGGATGCGGCGGACAAAAAAATAAGGAGCAGACCCAGGCACAGACAAGAGAAGAGCAGGCAGAGACAACGCAGACTCAAAAGGGCGGTGAGATGTCTGCATCTTCAGGCGACGCGGTGGAAGTCACTTTCTGGGATCAGAACGCAAGTGAGACCCGCACTCAGATATTTTCTCATCTGATTGAAGAATTCGAAAAAGAAAATCCGGATATTAAGATTAATTTTGTGCCTATACCTGCATCTGATGCAAAGGCAAAGTATGACGTTGCCATTCAGTCCAACACGGCTCCGGACTGTGGAGGGGTATCCCAGTACTGGATGAGTGACTTTATTGTGCAGGACGCTTTGGTGGCTTTGGATGATTATATTGCACAATGGGAGGATGCGGAGTATATGCTGGATATGTATCAGCAGTCCATAAAAGATATGGCGCCTGACGGAAAGACCTATGCACTGGCAAATACCGTAACCCTTCCTACGGTCTGGCTGAACAATCAGATGCTGGAAACGGCAGGCAAGGATATTCCAAAGGACTGGCTGGAGGTGTGCCGGCTGGCCCAGGAGCTGACAGATAAAGGCAGCGGACAGTACGGTTTTTCCATCCGGGGCGGAGCCGGCTCTTCCCAGCAATTTGAACAGATGATGTACATGCACTCCGGAGAGGAGGCCATGTTTGACGCAGATGGCAATTCCACCGTCAACGATCCGGCTCATGTGGAACTTCTGGAAGCTTTTGCACAGCTGTATATGAACGCAACACCGGAATCGGATCTGACTAATGGATATGCGGAGATGGTGGCGGCATTCGATTCTGGTTCCGCAGCTATGATTTTCCACAATCTTGGGTCTTACGGGGAACATATGAAGACTTTGGGAGAAGGGAATTTTACGGCGATTACCACATTGAAATCCAAAAAGGGAACCCAGGCAATCATCTCCAACGGGGCAACCTGCAACGCTGTATTTAAGGATTCCAAGAATCCGGAGGCAGCATTCCGCTGGATCTCGTATCTGAATGAGCATTACGCATGCAGCTATTTCAGCTCTCAGATCGGACAGATTCCGTGCAATGAGGAGGCCTTGAAGGATGAGTGGGTGGAAAGCGTCAGCCATATGAAGGATGCGGCGGATGCCATATTGTCCGGCAATTGTACCTTAATTACCGTGCCTATCCATGTAACAGGATACTATGACCTTCACAATAATGAACTTGTGCAGGGATTTCAGCAGGTGCTTTTAGGGGAGCTGAGTGCCCGGGATTATCTGGACGGCTGGGCAGCTTCCATGACAAGCTTAAAAAAGGAATACGATGCTTATTTAAAATCTATGGGAAAGTAAAGAGAGGATCTTATGGCAAAGAGAAAGGAAAGTCCCAATGTAATCGTCTTTTTTACGGATCAGCAGCGGTATGATACCACCGGAGTACACGGGAATCCGGACCATCTGACACCTAATTTTGACAGGATGGCGCTGGAAGGCACTTTTTGCAAATATGCATTTACCCCTCAGCCGGTGTGCGGACCGGCCAGGGCCTGCCTTCAGACAGGCAAATATGCAACAACGCTTGGAAATTACAGAAATGCCATTCCCTTAGATATTTCTCAGAAAACCATGGCACATTATTTCCGGGAAGCAGGATATGACACGGCTTACATCGGAAAATGGCATTTGGGCACCACCAGACTGGCGGTGCCTGAGAGGGAGCGGGGCGGATATGAGTACTGGATGGGGGCAGGGGCTTTGGAGGCAAGCTCAAGACCGTATGATACCGTGGTCTATGACAGGGAGAATCAGCGGGTAAAACTGCCTGGAAACCGGATCGACGGGCTGACAGACTGCGGGATCCGTTACATAGACGGGCATCAGGAAAAACCTTTTTTTCTTTTTTTATCTTTCCTGGAGCCCCATTTTCAGAATTCCAATGACAGCTTTCCCATGCCCGCCTCCATGGCAGCTATCACCAGGCCTTATATGCCGCCGGATTTGAATGCCTTAAAGGGCACGGCCCATCAGCACCTTCCCGGCTATTACGGAATGGTAAAACGCCTGGATGAATGTCTGGGAAGAGTGCAGGATGCTTTAAAGAGCCTGGGAATGGAAAAGGACACTATCCTTGTGTTTACCACAGACCATGGATGCCACTTTAAGACCAGGAACGGAGAGTATAAGCGCTCCTGCCATGAAAGCTCCATCCGCCTGCCCATGGCCATAAAAGGAGGGCCCTTTGATGGAGGAGGCACCATACAGGAGCTTGTCAGCCTGGTGGATATAGCTCCCACCCTTCTGGATGCATGCCATATCCCTGTGCCGGAGGATATGCAGGGGCATTCCCTGATGCCGCTGATCTTAAGACAGGAATACACAAGGCGGGATTGTGTGTTTACCCAGATCAGTGAGGCCGAGGTAGGGCGAGCTATCCGAACCCACCGATGGAAATATGCAGTGACAGCGCCTGGAAGGGATCCTATTCTGGACAGCGGTTCTGACTGGTATGTGGAATCAGAGCTTTATGATCTGGAAGCGGATCCGTATGAACTGGATAATTTAATAGGGATGTCCAGCCATCGGCAATTATGTGATATACTGAAAGAGAAGCTGCTGGGGCAGATGAGGATGGCAGGTGAGACAGAACCGCAGATTGAGAATGCACACCAGAAGGAATGTGATAAACGGCAGGTTTTTCCGGGAGAGGAACTGCTGTAATGTACCTGAAACAGCATTTGGCAAGATCATGAACAGAGGAAGGAGCCGGGGATATGGAACCGCTTAAGCATGGAATACAGCCGTTCTGGTTTTGGAACGGGGAAATGGAAGATATAGAGATCATACGGCAGATCGGTGAGATGAAAACCCAGGGGTTAACAGGATTTCTGATTCATCCGAGACAAGGGATGGAGATCCCGTATCTGTCCCGCACATTTTTTGAGAAGGTCCGGGTGGCGGTAAAGGAAGCAAAAAGGCTTGGGATGGAGGTATGGCTCTATGACGAATTTCCGTATCCCAGCGGGATCAGCGGCGGCAAAGTGACTCTGGATCACCCGGAATACGCCTGCCGGGAACTGACAAAGACATGCCGTGTGTGCCAGGGTGGGGAGCATGTAAAATTGTATGCCCCGTGGGGGAAGGTAGTGATGGCAAGGGCATATCCCGTGGCTGGAGGGACATGCCGGTGGGAGGAATTTAAGGATCTGACAGACTTCATAGGCTGCGGCTACAGGCAGGATGTATTCCAGATGAGCGGCCTGACAGCGTATAATAAGAAACGGTACTTTCAGGGTGATTTAAGCCAGCTTCTCGACTGGAAGGCTCCTGAAGGCCAGTGGAAAATCTATGTCTATACGGAAAGGGTGATGAGGCATTTTAAATATTTTGAAACCTTTATAGATCCTCTGAATCCAGAAGCAGTCAGGTATTTTCTAAAGACTACCCATGAGAAGTACAGACAGTTTCTGGGAGATGAGTTTGGAAAGACCATCAGGGGGGTGTTTACAGATGAGGTAGCCCCGTTTCCGCCGGAAAGCCCCTGGTCGTCTCTGCTGCCAGGGCTGGTAAAGGACAAATTCGGCCTGGATCTGGCAGCCTGTCTGCCGGCGCTGACGGAAGACATGGGGGAGGCTACAGCCAGAGTCCGCTACGCCTACAATAAGGTTTTGACAGAACAGTTTATAGAAAGCTGGGACAAACAGGTGTATCAGTGGTGCGAGACCAACCATCTGCTCTATATAGGAGAGAAGCCGATTTTAAGAAGCAGCCAGCTACAGTATGTCCATGTACCGGGCATCGATGCAGGGCACCAGAAGATAGGAAGCAGGGCAGAGGTAATCTCGGCGAAATACCGGGCCAACGGGAAGATTGTGTCCTCAGCCGCTTATTTTTATAAAAAACCGGCTGCCCTGTGTGAGGTATTTCACAGCATTGGGTGGGGCATGACCCTGCAGGATGCCAAGTGGATCTTTGACTGGCTGACAGTGACAGGAATTGACTGGTTCATTACCCATGGAGCCTACTATACGTCTGACGGGCTGAAAAAACATGATGCGCCTCCGTCCTTTTTTTATCAGATGCCGTGGTGGAAAAATACCTGGCGCCTGTCCCGCTATACGGAACGGTTAAACCGATTTTTAAGGGAAGGGGAGAGAAAAGTTTCTGTTCTCCTTCTGGATCCGGTGACCAGTACCTGGACAGAGACAGGGGACAGGCAGAGAAAGCTGAAACGGGATTTTGCCGCATTTCAGAATGAGCTTCTGAGACAGGGGGTGGATTACTATATTATGGATCCGCAGCTGTTTGCACAGAAGGATGTGACAGAAGCCTGTGGAAAGGCATACTTGGAGAGCTGCGGCCACAGATATGAGATTGTGGTACTGCCATTTATGACCAATCTGGAGCCGGAGGCAGTGGAAAAGCTGAAAGAATATGGAGAAAAAGGCGGGATGGTGCTGGCGGCAGGAACGGTGCCGTTCCGGAATCTGGAGGGGCCGGCGTATGAAGACTGGATGAGAGAGCATTCCGGAACCTGTCCAAGAGAAATATATGAGGCATATTTTGCAGGAGAAGGGCTTGGGGAAAAGGGGAAGGGATACAAAGGAACCTGGAAAGGCCGTTTTTTTGCTGCGGTTGATTACCGGGAGGCTGTAGAGGAGCTGAAGCGTCTGGACAGAGAAAAGAGGACGTGGCAGATAACTGCGCCTGAAGAGGCACATATCCTCCAGGTGCAGAGAACCAGCCCGGAAGGAAGAGAGGAACTGTTTCTGGCAAATGCAGAGGGCACAAGCCGCAGGGTGGAGATTGTATGGGGGAACCGCAGGGTGATAAAGGAGCTGGCAGGCGGGGAATCCCTGTTTCTTGATGAGGGCCTTATGGAACGTGAGGGGAATGGCTTCCAAAAGGAGCTGGAAATCAGCCTGACAGAGGAGATGCCCATGAAGGCAGTTTCTGCCAATCTGCTGCGGATGGGGATGTGGGATATGACATTGTCTGACGGGCAGAAGGGGAAGGCTGACAGTTTTCCTCTGATTGACCAGATGGAAGAGGCAGGGATGAAGATTCCCATTGTCCAGAAGGACTATTTTGGATGCCCGAAGGAACTGGAATTTCCGCAGACAGAGGCAGAGTACACATACTCTTTTATAAACAGGCTGGAAAAAGGGACTGCCATTTACCTGCTTATGGAGCCAGGCACCTTGCTGGGACAGTGGACGCTCTGGGTAAATGGAAGAGCCTGTACCGCTGCGGATTTTTCCCCGTACCCGGTCTATGCCCCTTCCAATCTGGGAGTTGATATCACAAAGGATGTTTTGGAGGGAGAAAATCAGATCAAACTGGAGATCAAGTCAGATGCCAGCTTTGGAGGAATCCGGAACCCGCTGTATCTGCAGGGACGGTTTGCTGTGGAAGCAGATGGCGGCAGGATGGTACTGACTCCTGAAAAGTGTAAAGGTACCATAGGGAATCTGACCGGATGCGGCCTTCCCTTCTATGGAGGGAGTGTGGAATTTATAAAGAGGATTCCGGATGAAGTGACAGCCGGTATGGGGGAGGCGGAGACAGTGTGCATCACCATAAAGGATCCGGCTTTTCATGAAAGCCTGGGGATAAAGGCAGGGGCAGAGACGCTTGACGTGTGCCCCTATGCCCCTTACAGGTTCCAGGTCCCGGCAGGGATTTTAAGAAAATACGGCGAGATTACACTCTGTGTGGACACCAGCCTGGACAGGATGTTTGAGGGTGAGTATTTTAATGAGAAACATCACAGGTACGAGAAGGTTTTCGATTAAGACGTTAAAAGACTTGCTAAAAGTATGTATAAAGACTATAATACTATTTATAGAATAAAGAGTCGGAGCGCGGCTGCGACAGCAGCCATCTTCTTTTGCGCGTAGTGCGCATCCTAAGGGTCGCCTTTTTGTTTCATAGGACGCAATTTCTTATGAAATAAAAAGAACATCCTGTAGTTTTGATTATTAAGAAATGACGGGGAGGCAGATGGGTATGTGGTTTTTGTTTGCGATACTGTCTGCGCTGTTTGCGGCGCTGACGTCTATATTGGCTAAAATCGGTATAGAGGGTGTTAATTCAAACCTTGCCACAGCAATCCGGACGGTTGTGGTTGTTTTCATGTCCTGGGGCATGGTCCTTCTGACAAATACGCAAAGCGGCATAATGGAAATCAGTAAAAAAAACTGGGTTTTCCTGATCCTTTCCGGGCTGGCCACGGGAGCGTCCTGGCTCTGCTATTACCGGGCCTTACAGATCGGGGAGGCATCCAAGGTGGTGCCTGTAGACAAGCTGAGTGTTGTGATCACCCTTGTACTGGCCTTTATTTTTCTTCATGAAACCTTTACGGCAAAGTCACTGATTGGCTGCTTCTTGATCGGCGCCGGAACATTGTGTATGGTTTTATAAGGGGAGGCAGACAAAGCTTATAAAAGATGATAAAGTTATTGAGGAAAGGAAGCAGTATGGATAAGAGAATGAAACAAAATCTGTTGCTTGTTATGGCGGGAGTGGGGCTTTTCGCAGCCTTGATGAATTTTTCTGCGGTACTCCTGTTTTTGGGAGAGGTTATGGAGATTATTCTGCCTGTGATTGTGGGCGGCATTCTGGCATTGTTTGTCAATGTTCCCATGGCAGGCATCGAAAAACGTATCCGCAGAATCTTTGAAGGGAAGAAAAAGAAACCTTCTGACAGCTTCTGCCGGGCTGCTTCCTTTATACTTACGCTGGCGTGTATCCTGTTAGTGTTTACGCTGGTGTTTACACTTCTTATACCAGAGCTTGCAAGCTCTGTGAAAGGTCTTTACCTGCTGGTTGAGGCGCGTCTGCCCCAGTGGATCCAGTACCTGGAAAGCCTTGATCCAAACGCACAATGGCTGGAGGATATACTTGCAGGCATTGATTTGGAAAAAATGGCGCAGAGCCTCGGCACAGGGGCGAACCTGTTCTTTGAGCGTGTGGTCAGCACGGTCTCCTCTGCCGCCAGTGTCCTTGTAACGGCATCCTTCGGCCTGATTATCAGCATTTATCTGGTGCTGGGCAAGGAGGAGATATGCGGACATGTCAGAAAACTGGCATACGCCTATTTAAAGCCTGCGTGGGCCCGGAGGGCGGTCCACATCAGCCGGACATTCAGCAGGGCGTTTGCCAATTTTCTGTCTGGTCAGTGTATGGAAGCGGTGATCCTTGGAGTACTGATGTTTTTGGCGTTTACAATCTTTAAACTGCCCTATGGAAGCCTGGTGGGCGTATTGACAGCTGTCTGTGCGATTATTCCCTATGTGGGGGCATTTGTGTCCGGCGGGGTCAGCGTGCTTCTCGCCTTGATGCTAAGTCCTGCCCTGGCGATCCGGTGCCTGATTGTCTATGTTGTCGTCCAGTTTATTGAAAACCAGCTGATCTATCCAAAGGTAGTAGGCGGTTCTGTGGGACTTCCGCCGTTCTATACTCTCATAGCGGCGATGATAGGCGGAAAGCTGTTCGGGATTCTGGGAATTATATTCTTTATCCCCCTTATGGCCGTTGCCGTTGAGCTGGTGAAGGAGGACGCAGGGAAACGCTTAAGCCGTGACAGAGAATGTATTGAATAAAAGCTTTACACCCTTCGCTCATATTAGTATAATGAAATCACTTTAAAGATCCGCCCCGCAGGCTTTCGCGTGTGGTGGTGCGTCCGCTGCCGGACACATGGAGGTTTGCTTTATAGAAAACGGGATATGAAAAGGCAGGTGAAATCTATGCCAGAAAAAGAGATGCTGCAAAAAAATATTGAGGAATTTTCCCGATTACAGCGTTATATGAAATTATCTGAAAAGGATTCTCCGGCATATGCTGAAATGAAAGAAAGATACATTGAACTGAAGGTAATTCTTACAGCTTCAGGTATCAATCTGACAGAACTGGACCGCATCAAAGAATAACTAAACCCTGTGGGCATGTTTTGGGTTACTGTTCAGTCCCCCTGTTATGCACTTGTTAAAAATGCCGAAATTTTTTTTATTTTGTGGATAAAGGATATCGGACACAGAAGACATGTTGATCGTCTCTGTGTCCGTATTTTTTTCGGAAGAGTTTCCACATAATACGGAAAAATACGATTGATTTCTTCCCGAATACCCTCCATTTTCTGCTTCCTTGTATTTTTACCGGGAAGTTATCCACAGTCAAAATGCCAGTGCCCCTCTTTCTGAGGATTCGCCTTTTTCTTGGGATTCTGGTATACTCTTTATAGAAAGCGGGGTAAAAAGTCTCATGCCAAAGAATACAGAAAGATTCTCCAGCCGGGATCAGCTGATCGCCGCCCTGGAAAACCAGATCCGCAAACAGGAGGAAATCATCCGGACCCAGGAAAAGACAATCGAACTCCTTACGAAACACAATAACGAATTGACCGCATTCCTTGATCAATTTTTCAAAGCCTGACAGGAGCGATTCCATGAACCATTCCTTTGAAATCATTACTTCCCTTCAATACAGTCTGAAAGCCGCCACTGCACAAGTAGAGGCGTTTCAGTCCGGGAAAAAATATCTGGATATGCAAAAAGCCCATGAGGAGGAGATTCGTAAGCTTTCTATGAGAATTCAGCAGCTGGAGAAGGAACTGGAAAAAGCCCACCGTGAAACCGTGACCGTTCGAAACCAGTGGTTTGAGATATTCGGGGATCTGGAAAAGGAGCACGCAAAAGAACTGGCTCAGGCCACGAAAAAAGCAGGGCAGCTGGAGAAACGGGCGCTTCAGGCGGAAAGGAAGCTGGAAAAAGCGGAAGAAAAAATAACCCGGCAGCGCCGCCAGATCTATGTGTTAGAAACGGAATTGGAAGAGGAAAAAGGAAAAAATCTGCAGCTTAAGGCCCAGCTGAATCGGGATTATGAAAACTCGTCCTTCCCCTCTTCCAGGGGGAGCAGACGTAAAAGGATTCCCAACAGCCGGGAGAAAACCGGAAGGAAGCCCGGAGGCCAGCCGGGGCATCCGGGACATGTCCCCCAAAAGCAGGAAGCGGACACAGCCCCTGTGCTTCTCCTGCCGCGGCAGGAAGTCCTTGACGATCCGGATTTCAAAAGAACTGGAAAGACCATAATCAAACAGCTGGTGAGTCTGCGGATGGTAGTGGAAGTATGTGAGTATCATGCAAATGTTTATTATAATTCAAAAACAGGAGAACAGGTCCACGGGAAATTCCCTCCCGGGGTTGTCAACGAGGTCAATTATGATGGAAGCATAAAAGCGTTCCTGTTCCTTCTTACCAGCGATTGCTGCGTTTCCATAGACAAAAGCAGAAAGCTGCTGTCGGACCTGACCGGAGGAAAGCTGAAGATTTCCAAGGGAATGGTCAGCGGCCTCAGCCGGGAGTTTGCCGGGAAGACGGAGCGGGAAAGGAAACAGATCTTCGCCACCATGCTGAAGTCGCCAGTGATGCATATCGACTGCACAAACGCAAAGGTGAATGGAAAGGGAGCGTATGTGTATGTATGCGCGGCGCCAGGAAAAGAAACACTTTACTTCGCCCGTGAGAAAAAGGGGCATGAAGGAGTAAAGGGAACAGCTGCACAGGAATACCAGGGAATCCTGATTCATGACCATGAGTCAACCTTCTATCATTATGGGTCAGACCACCAGGAGTGCCTGGCGCATGTGCTGAGATATCTGAAAGGCAGCATGGAAAACGAGCCTGAGCGGACTTGGAACAGACGGATGCATACCCTGGTGCGGGAGATGCTGCATTACCGGAACAGTCTTTCGCAGAAAGAGGAGAGTGATGAGGAAAGGGTCCGGGATTTTGAGAAGGAGTACCGGGAAATCATAAATAAGGCGAAGGAGGAATACGAATACATACCGGCCAGCGATTATTATAAAGAAGGATATAACCTGTATCTGCGGATGGAGAAATATATGTCCAACCATCTTTTATTTCTGCATGACAGACGGGTGCCGGCAACAAACAATGAAGCGGAGAGGCTTCTAAGAAAGTATAAAAGAAAACAACAGCAGGCAGTGTCATTCCGAAGTTTCGAGAGCATCGAGCATTTGTGTGAATGCATGAGCATGCTGGTTATGATGCGCCAAGAAGAGAGAGCGAACCTGTTCGTCCAGGTATCGGAGATATTTGGATAAAGAATGCCGATGGTTTCTACTGCAATCCAGTATATACCATCGGCTAATTTGTCTCAAGCTGACCACTGAACAGTAACTGTTTTGGATCTGATTCCGAACCCGCCATAAAATTTAGGCTGTACATTAC
>CAJUEJ010000038.1:17790-33145 GCA_910585435.1 uncultured Hungatella sp.
TTTCCCTACACGACGCTCTTCCGATCTTTAGGCTGTACATTACACAGAGAGTATGCTATAATCTCGGTACGGATTGTTCCGGCGCCGGCAAAGCAATGTTAAAGAAAGGGCAAAAGCCGTGTGCATAACATTTTAATAGGATAAACGAGATTGCAAAGGTGCAAAGTTTTTAATCAGAAGATTAAGACCCTGCACCTTTTTGTGTGTGAAGGGGCGGAAGGGCTTTGTGCTGTCACAGACCAGCTTTTAATCTGACGGCAGGACAGCACATTTTCCTGCCCCTGCTGGACAAACAAGGAATTTTCGTTTATAGTATCTGTAAATTATGGACCAGGAGGTAGAGACATTGATATCACTGTATGAAGGCGGCGTCTATCTGGTTAGAGGGACGGAGCTTATTCCCGAAAAAGAGAAGGACAGAGTGAAGCTTCTGACCGGACAGGAGGCGGACAAGGAGGCTGCAAGGAAGGAGACCATCGCCTATTCCATCTTGCAGTCCCACAATACATCCGGGGACATGGAGCATTTAAAGCTCCGTTTCGATTCCATGGCATCCCACGACATTACCTTTGTAGGAATTGTGCAGACAGCCAGAGCGTCAGGCATGGAGCAGTTTCCCATTCCCTATGTGCTTACCAACTGCCACAACACTCTGTGTGCGGTGGGAGGCACCATCAATGAGGACGATCACATGTTCGGCCTTTCGGCGGCAAAGAAATACGGCGGCATCTATGTTCCGCCTCATATTGCCGTGATTCACCAGTATATGAGAGAGAAGATGGCCGGCTGCGGGCAGATGATTCTGGGATCTGACAGCCATACCCGCTACGGAGCCCTGGGAACCATGGCTGTGGGAGAGGGCGGCGGCGAGCTGGTAAAGCAGCTTTTAAAAGATACATATGATGTGAAATACCCGGAGGTGGTGGCCGTATATCTGGACGGGGCGCCAAAACCGGGGACAGGGCCTCAGGATATTGCGCTGGCCATTATCAGAGCCGTGTTTAAAAACGGCTATGTGAAGAACAAGGTGATGGAGTTCGTGGGGCCGGGAGTCAGCTCCATGACCACAGACTACCGCAACGGCGTGGATGTGATGACCACGGAGACCACCTGCCTTACCTCCATCTGGAGAACCGATGAAGATACGAAGGCCTATCTGGCAAAGCATCACAGAGAGGAGGCCTACAGACAGCTGTCCCCTGGGGATATCGCCTATTACGACGGCTGCGTATATGTGGATCTTTCCACGGTGAAGCCTATGATCGCCCTGCCCTTCCATCCAAGTAATGCTTACGAGATCGAGGAGCTGAAAGAGAATCTCACCGAGATTTTAGGGGAGGTGGAGCAGCAGGCGAAACATGTGTCCGGGGGCAAGGCTTCTTTTACCCTTCTGGATAAAGTGAAAGACGGGGAGCTGATGGTGCAGCAGGCGGTTATCGCAGGGTGTGCCGGCGGCACCTACAGTAATATTATGGAAGCGGCCCAGGCTTTAAAAGGCAGAAGCTGCGGCAGCGATGCATTTTCTCTGGCAGTGTACCCTTCCTCCCAGCCAGTGTTTGGGGATCTGGTGAAGAAGGGGGCCGTATCGGATCTGATGGACGCGGGAGCCATTATCCGCACCGCGTTCTGCGGGCCCTGCTTCGGGGCAGGGGATACGCCCTGCAACAACGGCTTAAGCATCCGCCATACCACCAGGAATTTCCCCAACCGGGAAGGCTCAAAGCCAGGCAGCGGACAGATGGCTGCGGTGGCTCTGATGGATGCCCGATCCATCGCGGCTACGGCAGCCAACAAAGGACGTCTGACCTCGGCCTGGGAGATGGACGGCTGGGATCAGGTGCCGGAGTATACATTTGACGACAGCTCTTATAAAAACCGTGTGTATTTCGGTTTCGGAGAGGGAGACGAAAGCCGCCAGCTGGTCTACGGGCCTAACATTAAGGACTGGCCGAAGATGAGCCCGCTGGCGGAGAATATCCTTCTAAAGGTCTGCTCCCGGATTATGGATCCGGTGACAACCACAGACGAGCTGATTCCTTCCGGGGAGACATCCTCCTACCGTTCCAACCCTCTGGGACTGGCGGAGTTTACCCTTTCAAGAAGAGATCCGGAGTACGTCGCCAGGGCCAAGGAGGCATTTGCCCCTGAAAAGGCCAGGATAACAGAGGGAGAGGCGAAGATTTTTGAGACAGATCCGGCTCTGGAGGCTGTCTTTGAGCAAATCCGGCGTATCCCCGGTAGTGAGCAGGTGAAGGCGGAAGATGTGGAGATGGGCAGCATGATCTACGCGGTAAAACCAGGCGACGGCTCTGCCAGAGAGCAGGCGGCCAGCTGCCAGAGAGTGCTGGGAGGCCTTGCCAATATCTCCAGGGAGTATGCCACAAAACGATACCGCTCCAATGTGATCAACTGGGGGATGATACCCTTCCAGATGGAGGGGGAGCCGGACTTTCAGGTGGGAGATTACATCTATGTACCTGGCATCCGCACTGCCCTGGAGGGGGATTTAAAAAATATTGCCGCCTATGTGATACATGGCTCCTGCACAAAAGAGCTTTGCCTGTATATGGGAGAGATGACGGAAGAAGAAAGGGAGATTGTGAAGGCCGGCTGCCTTATTAATTACAACAGAAACAGACAGAAAGGATGATAGCCTGTGATTAAAGATAGTTATCTGGCACAATTTTATGGGAAATCCCAGAATTATACGGAAATCCCCAACGAATGGTACAGGGAATACAATGTGAAGAAAGGCCTGCGCAATGAGGACGGGACCGGTGTGCGCATCGGCCTTACCAGGGTATCCGACGTTGTGGGCTACGAGGAGACAGAGGAAGGGATCAAGGCGGCCCCCGGAAAGCTGTACTACCGGGGCATTGACGTGGAAGCTTTGGTGAATGGAAAGAAAGGAAGCCATTTCGGGTACGAGGAGGTCTGCTTCCTGCTGCTTTTCGGATATCTTCCCAAGAAAAAGGATTTGGACTGTTTCTGCAATATTATTAGAGAGTGCTATGAGATACCAGATGAATTTGTGGAGATGAATCTGCTTCGCATGCCTGGCACCAATCTGATGAATAAGCTGCAGGATGCAGTGCTTACGCTGTATAATTATGATGAGGATCCAGACAATATAGGGGTTTATGAGACGCTGGTAAAGGGCATCAATCTGTTAGCCAAGCTGCCTTCCATCGCCTGCTATGCTTACCAGAGCAAGGTCCATTATTATGAGAGGGACAGCCTGTTTATCCATTATGCCAACCCTCAGTATTCCATTGCAGAGAATTTCTTAAGCCTTCTGCGCAAGGATCAGCATTTTTCCGTGAAGGAAGCAAGCCTTCTGGATACCATTCTGATGCTTCATGCAGATCACGGCGGCGGCAATAACTCCACCTTCACCAACGTGGTCATCGCCTCCACCGGCACGGACATTTACTCTACCATGTCAGGCAGCATCGGCTCCTTAAAAGGCCCCCGCCACGGCGGCGCCAACATAAAGGTAGCGGAAATGATGGATGCAGTGCTTCAGGAGGTGGGAGGCTATGAGGCAGACGATTCCCGGATCCGCCAGGCGGTGGAAAAGCTGTTTGAGGGGGAACTGTATGACCGCTCCGGCCTGGTCTATGGCTTCGGCCATGCGGTTTACACCATCTCCGATCCCAGGGCCGATATGCTGAGAGACTGCTGCATCGCCGTGGCAAAGGAGAAGGATCTGATGACCGAGCTGGAATTCCGCATGCGGTTTGAAACCATTGCCAGACAGGTGATGGAGGAGAAGAAGGGCAAGCCTCTTCCTGCCAACGTAGATTATTACAGCGGCTTTGCCTATGGAATGCTGGGAATCCCCAGGGATCTGTACACGCCTCTGTTTATGTGCAGCAGGACAGTAGGCTGGCTGGCCCACAATATTGAGAATAAGCTTTACGACGGACGCATCATGCGGCCGGCCACCAAGTATGTAGGCGGTGAGAATCAGGAATACGTGCCAATGGAGGACAGATAGAGATGAGCAATACAATTACAGTGTTTAAAGGGGACGGCATCGGCCCGGAGATCACAGACGCGGTGTTAAAGATTTTAGACGAGGCAGGGGCTGGCCTGTCCTATGAGATTTTTTCCGTGGGAGAGGCGGAATTTGAGGCTCACGGGGAGCTGATCCCCCAGGAGGGCTTTGCTTCCTTTGAAAAAAACAGGGTGCTGTTGAAATCCCCCATCACCACCCCTGTGGGAAAGGGCTTCCGCTCCCTCAATGTTATGATGCGCAAGAAATACGACCTTTACGCCAACATCCGTCCGGCCCGCTCCAACAGTGCCGTAAAGACACCTTTTGAGAATGTGGATATTGTGATGTTCAGGGAAAATACAGAGGATCTCTATGCAGGCGTAGAGGAGATGGTGGATGAAAATACTGCACATTCCATCAAGATCATCACCAGGAAATGCAGCCAGAGGATCATAAAGGACGCCTTTGAATATGCGGTGCGCCAGGGCCGCAAAAAGGTTACCTGTGTCCACAAGGCCAATATTATGAAGCTGTCTGACGGCCTTTTCAGGGATGTGTTCTATGAGGTGAGTAAAGAATACCCTCAGATAGAAGCAGAAGACAAGATTGTTGACAATGTGGCCATGCAGCTTGTGATGAAGCCTCAGCAGTTTGACGTGATGGTGACGGAAAACCTGTACGGGGATATTCTGTCGGATCTGACCAGCGGGCTTATCGGCGGCCTGGGGCTTCTCCCCTCCAGCAATTTAGGCTGCGGCTATGCCATGTTCGAGGCAGTTCACGGAAGTGCCCCGGATATCGCCGGAAAGGGCATCGCCAACCCCACGGCGTTTCTGTGGTCTGCCTGCATGATGTTAGAACACATGGGCAAATCAGACTGTGCAGCCAGAATCAGGAAGGCAGTGGATCAGGTACTGGCAGAAGGGACTGTGAAAACTCCGGATCTGGGCGGAAGGGCCACTACGGCAGAATATACGGAGGCGATTATCCGGCGGCTGTAGGAGACAGAGGGAGCCGAAGGCCGGATTGCTGAAATTGCCGAAATTAAAATGCCAAAATCATAAAAAATATGCTGGCTATTTGGAGGAAATTTGTGTATAATTAAGAACAGCCGCCGGCTTTGAGGCTGACGGCTGAGGCAGAAGGCTTTCCCGGACTGTATGGGATGGCCGGTTGCCCTGTTTTTTAGCAGCATAGAAAGAGGATAGGCGACGCAAAGAACACTAGGAGGACTGAAAAAATGCCGGTGGTTGAAGAATTGATCCGTGCAGAAGCAGACGGAAGCTTAAGTTTTGGGAATTACAAGCTGGAGAAGAAAGCTAAACTAGACAATTTTGAACACAATGGGGACTTGTATAAGATCAAGACATTCTATGAGATTACCAAGCTGGAGAGGAACGGGATGTTTGTGTATGAGTCTGTTCCGGGAACGGCTGTGAAGCATTTTGTGGCGGAGGACTGGGGCGTGGAGTTTCAAGTAGAAAGCGCTAAGGATGTGCAGATTACAGTCCAGCTGGAAGACGACAAGGCATACGAGGTATTTGTGGACGGCGTGGCAGTAGGCGGCATGAAGACCAATATGAGCGGCAAATTAAACTGCAGCGTGGAATTAAGCGAAGGCGTCACCGCAAAGGTAAAGATTGTAAGGGAATAAACTTTGGAAGTATAGAAAAAGCGATCCGGGGTAACGATGAAGCCAAAGGCCGAATGGTTACGGTCTGGGAAATAAAAGGAGGAAACGGTTGTGTTAGAACCAGGAATAAAGGCGCCGGCCTTCCAGCTGCCGGATCAGAACGGGGAGATGCATACCCTTGAGGAATACAGGGGAAAGAAGGTTATCCTGTATTTTTACCCCAAGGACAATACGCCTGGATGTACGAAGCAGGCCTGCGGGTTCGGGGAATTGTACCCTCAGTTTATGGAAAAGGGGGCCGTGGTTCTGGGCGTCAGCAAGGACAGCGTGGCTTCCCACAAGAAATTTGAGGAGAAATACAATCTGCCTTTCACGCTGCTGGCAGACCCTGAGCTGAAGGCTATCAAGGCTTATGATGTGTGGCAGGAGAAAAAGAACTACGGAAAAGTATCCATGGGCGTAGTGCGCACCACCTATCTGATAGACGAGCAGGGGATGATTGCCAGGGTTTTCAAGAATGTAAAAGCAGCACAGAACCCGGAACAGATGATGGAAAGTATTGGGTGAAGGATTTCTGCATGAAAAAAGATCTGCCATGTTTTTGCGGCAGATCTTTTTTGTGTTTTTTGCGTTTGGCCGCCGGGACTACTCTTTCATCTTATCAATGTCCGTAAGATTGACACCCAGAACAGTCAGAATAGCCTTTATGGACAGGTATTCATCTTTTAATTTGGCATATGTTTTTGTAGCCCCTTCTTCTTTGGCTACAATCATATAGTCCTGTATCTTTTTGAAATCGTCTATAGCGTTTTTAGCAATCTCAGCACTGTTTGGCATAGAATTCACCTGCTTTCTGTATGCTGCCGTTTGATGGGATATATTTGCATTTCATGTATATAGTATACCAAAACAGAGGAAAGGTGTAAAGACTATTCTGTTTTATGGGGGAGGGTAACCTAAAGGAGACTGATTTCTCCTTTTTGACAACATATAACATTCTATGATATACTATATCAATATGGATTATATTATGATTATATAATACAGAGGAGAACGTGTATGATACCAGACAGCAACAGCGCCGTGCCCCTATACCGGCAGATAGCCCGGGATCTGATAAACCGGATCGATCAGGGGGAGTTTTATACAGGGCAGTGTATTCCCAGCGAAGCCAGGCTGTGCGTGGAATACGGTGTCAGCCGCCCTACGATCCGCAATGCGGTGGCGGAATTGGTGGAGCAGGAGATCCTGGTTTCCCACAAGGGAAAAGGGGTATTTGTAAGGACTCCGAAGATCTCCTCCAACCTAAGCTCTTTCCGCGGCTTCACCTACTTCTGCAATGAAAATAATATAGAGCAGTACACCCATGTCCTTGAGACAGACAGGCAGATACCGGCAGGTTCCATTCGGGGCAAGCTGGAATTGAAAGAAGGGGAAACCATCGTGTATCTGAAAAGGCTTCGCCGGGTCAATCAAAAGCCGGTCATGATAGAGCATGTGTATATCCCCTATAAGGAGTTCGGTTTTTTGCTGGAGTTTAATATGGAAAACCGCTCCCTGTATGAGGAGATTGAGCGCAGAACCGGGCTTAAGGTGGAGGACAACTGCTATACAGCCATCACCCTGGAGACCAGCCTTCTCACAGAGGAGGAGAAGCAGTATTTTGAGCTTCACGGGCCGCAGGCGGCTTTCGTCTTGATGGAGACGGTTTACAAAAATACGGGTAAGCCGCTGCACTGTACGAAACAGATTTTGCTGGGAGAGTATTTTAAATTTTTCCTGTCCAATAAGGCAAACCAGCTGTCCATGGACTGGAAAAAGCTATAGGAGGCAAGGATGGATATAAGAGAGAACCGGATAGAACCTGACAGCAGCATCCCCATGTACAGGCAGATAGTGAATATTTTCCATGAGAAGATAGAGAAGGGAGAACTGAAGGAAGGGGATAAACTGCCCAGCGAAGGAGAACTGATGAAGCTATTTTGCGTCAGCCGGATTACCATAAGGGCAGCTGTGGATGAACTGCAGGAGGCAGGCCTGGTGATCCGCTCCCGGGGAAAAGGGACCTTTATCTCCTCTGCCACAAAGTCTGCAGCGCCAACAAAGGAGGCAGACTTTGCTTTTTCCTGCAGGCAGGATGGCCGGAGGGCAGAGGTGGAGGTATTGGAAGTGACCTGGGGGTATCCCACACTGGCGGATATGAAGTTTTTTAATCTTCCGGAGGATGCCAATATTCTGCGAACCAGACGGCTTTGGAGGGCAGACGGCGTTCCGGCCATGGTTGAGACCAATCATTATATAAGCAGGTTTGCATTTTTGCAGGAGGAGGACCTGGCCCAGCCCCTTCCTCATATTATGAGAAAACACAGGACGGAGGTGACCCCTTACAGACAGAGCCTGGAGATTATTTATGCCAATCAGCAGGAGGCAGCTTTGCTGCAGATAGACAAGGGAGAGGCCCTTGTGCTGTTTATGTCCCAGTATATGGGGGAGGATGGTCTGCCTGCCTGTATTTCCAGGCAGGTGTACTGTACAAAGCGGCAGAGGCTTTATCTGTGATGCCTGACACAAAAGGCTTGAATAGCAAAAAATACATAAAAATTTTGTTGCAAAAGGGATGATAAAACCGTACAATATAAGCAGGAAAAGTGCTGTAAAATAAGCCATGCTAACAAAGGAGGTGTTTCTTATGGCAACTTCAAGCATCACGAAAAATTTTGTCATTTCTGGTAAGGAACAGGTGGAGATGTTTGTCAATGCGATTGAGGAATCTGCCAAAAACCGTCCTGTCCGTATACCAGTGGCAGCAAGTGAGATAACAGATGAAGCGGAACTGGTAGAATTTATGAGAATGAGGAAAAAAGCAAATGGCAACGGCAGATAAATACAAGATAATCAATATTCGGCGGTATATCGGCAATGACAATCCTGAACTCGGAGAGGATGTGCTTCTTCAAATCCTTTCCGAGTTTTCCTGTCCTATGAATCCTGATGTGGAACGGTTTTTGAAAAAAAGCTCCATTGAGTTTACCAAAAAGAACCAGTCTGTTACATATCTGGTGTTTTCAGTCATTGGTGGAAAGCTGCTTGGATATTTTACTCTTGCATTAAAACCACTGACAGTGAGAGGTGAAACGGTAAGCAATACTGTAAAAAGGAAACTGCTGCGTGTCAGTGAGCTTGACGAGAGATCTGATACATATACCATGTCGGCATATTTGATAGCACAGATCGGCAAAAATTTTTCCGAAAATAGAGGAAAGATGATTACCGGGGCAGAGCTTCTTGAACTGGCATGGGATAAAATCAAAGCAACACAATATGTGTTTGGTGGCATAGTAACATTTTTAGAAGCAGAAAATGAGGAGAAGCTGTTATCATTTTATCGGAACAACCGTTTCTCACAGTTTGACACCAGACAGACCGCTTCAAACACGGATAAGCCGCATGAACTTGTACAGTTGTTACGTTTACTTTAAAAGTTCGCCACCGGTTAGGCGGCATTAATTTAAGGTATTTCAAGTGTGCCCGCCGGACTTTCGTGTGTGGTGGAGCGTCTGCTTGTGGGCGCATGCAGGTTTACTTTAAGTAAAATTAAATAGTAACTAAAAGGTGCATGGGAAGGTAAGCATTATCTACAGTCCATGCGCTTTTTTTCATGACAACAGAAAGGCGGAAAGTAAAGAAATTCTGTCCTTGACAAAACGGCTTACAGGATGTAAACTTGTAATATCATAATGTTATATGACGTATTGTTTCAAATGGAGGATAAGCAGATGATACAGATTCTATTGGCAAGCCACGGGCCGCTGGCAGAGGGTTTGAAGGAGACAGCAGAGTATGTGCTGGGCAAAAAAGACAATATTCATACCCTTTGCGCCTATAGAGATGAAGCTTCTATGGATTTAGACAGCCTGGCGGAGCGCTGGACGGACAGGATGAAGGAGGAGGGAGGCTGGGTGGTATTGACAGATGCTTTCGGAGGCAGCGTCAGCCACGCATTTATGAACCGCCTTTCAAAGGGCGGCTTTTACCTCATGGCAGGGATGAACCTGCCCCTTCTCATGGAGCTGGCTGTCTGTGAGGACAGGCCGGACGAGGGCGGCATGGAGAGAATACTTGCCGATGCTCGGGATTCCATAAAGTGCTTTATCCAAATTGAAGAAACGATACAGGACGATGAATTTTAAGGATAGCTGTCACAGAAAAAGGATGGTGGGGATATGATAAAACTTCTGCGGGTGGATCACAGGCTTCTTCATGGGCAGGTTGCCATGACGTGGACAAAAATACTGGGAATTGACTGCATTCTGGTTGCCAACGACCAGGTGGCAGAGGACAACATACGCAAGACCACGCTGAAGCTGGCAAAGCCTGACGGGGTAAAGCTGGTTATAAAAAACATGGAGGATTCGGTGAAGGCCCTGAATTCAGGGGTGACGGATACATATAAGCTGCTTATTCTGGCAGAGAGTATTGAGGATGCGTACCGCCTTGCGTCAGAATGCCAGGAGGTTACCTCTGTCAACCTGGGAGGCTGCAAGCCGAGAGAGGAGGCAGTGAAGGTTCTCGGCAAGGCTGTTTCCGTTACGGACAAAGAGGAACAGATGCTCTATCAGCTGGCAGAAAGAGGGATTGAGGTGGAGATCCGCCAGGTTCCCGGGGATCGGAAGATACTTGTGGGAAAGGATCAGTAAGCGGCGCTGTGCAAGAGCTGCTTAGAAAAGGGGAGAGCAGGAGAAACGTATGATTTTGCAGGCAATATGTATCGGCATCATCGGGATGTGTGCCACCTTTGAGTGGGCGTTGGGAACCAATCTGGCATCCCGTCCCATTATTACAGGCATTTTTGTGGGACTGGTTTTAGGAGATTTAAGATCCGGGATTGTGCTGGGAGGCCTTATGGAGATGGTGTTTATCGGCTCTGTAACCATGGGGGCGGCAGTTCCTCCGGACTCGATTACAGGAGGGATTCTGGGGATAGCCTTGGCTATCTCTGCGAAAAACGGGGCAGGGATGGCGCTTCTTCTGGCTTTTCCCATAGCCAGGCTTTATCTTTTTATAGACAATTTCCTGACGCTGCATCTGTTCCCGGTTTTCCTGAAAAAGGCGGACAGATGTATAGAAAAAGGAGATTTTAAGGGAATGGAAAAAATCCACATGGTAAGCGGGTTTGTGATAAAAAGCCTGCCCAGAGGGATAGTCTGCGGGATAGCCTTTTATCTGGGAACGCCTGTTCTGAGGTGGATTTTTGGGATACTTCCGGCCTTTGTACAGGAGGGGCTGGCTGTGACCATGGAATATATTCCGGCTCTGGGGATCGCCATTTTAGCTACCATGACTTTGACCGGCAAAACGGCGGTGTATTTTATTCTGGGATTTGCGCTGGCCGCGTATCTGAAGGTTCCTGTGATTGGCGTGACAATCCTGGCGGTGTGTATGGCGGTTATCCTGGTACAGCTTCAAGACAGCGGCCAGACGGTAACAGAACAGGAGGAAGATGAAGATTTCTAAAGACGGATCCGGTTTGACGGACAGGGAATGGAGGGCCATATTTTTACGCTCTCTTACCATGGAGGTTTCATGGAATTATGAGCGGCAGCAAAATATGGGATACTGTTTTTCCATGCTTCCCGCAATCCGGAAATTATATGAGAAAAAAGAGGATCAGATCCAGGCGGCCAAAAGGCATATGGAGTACTTTAATACCACCCCTTACGTGTCCACAGCGGTTCTGGGCATCTCTGCGGCCATGGAGGAGGAGAATGCAAAAAACAGGGAGTACGACCCATCCTCCATCAACCACGTGAAGACTGCCCTTATGGGGCCTCTGGCAGGAATCGGGGATACCATGCTGTGGGGGACTCTGCGGGTGGTTGCTACAGGGATCGGGGTTTCCCTGGCTTTAAAGGGCAGCCTGCTGGGCGCTGTCCTGTTCTGGCTTATTTTTAATATTCCTGCGTATTCTATCCGTTATCTGTGTCTGAAAAGGGGATATACGCTTAAGACAGATTTTCTGGATAATATCTGGCGTTCTGGCGTGATGCCTAAGGTGTCTTCTGCAACAACCGTCATAAGCCTGATGGTTATGGGGGCTATGGTGTTTTATATGGTGTCAGTGCCTCTGGCCGTGTCCTGGGGGGATGGAAGCAGCCTGGTACAGCTGCAGGGCGTTCTGGATGAAATGGTGCCGGGCTTTTTGCCTCTGGCCGTGACTCTGGGCATATACGGGCTGCTGCGCAGGAAGATGAACCTGTGGCAGATCCTGCTTATCCTTACGGCTTGCGGGATAGCAGGGACTTTTTTGGGGATGTTTCATATTTTATAAATCAATCGCTGGGAGGAGTGCAGGTATGGTTACCTTTGATGAAAATAAGATTTTGGCCAACGGAGAATATATCTACAGGCAGAGGGCAGAGATCGAGAGGATTGCAGACTGTGTGTGTGACAAAGGCTTTGAGAATCTTCTGTTTACATCGTCCGGAGGCTCTCTGGCTATGATGCAGCCCTTTGCCTATATGGTGTCTTCCATGTCCGGCCTGGAGGTGTGCTCCCAGGCGGCCGGGGATTTGCTTCTCACAGGCAACAACCGCCTGACAGAGAAAACTCTGGTTTTTATGGCGTCCAAATCAGGGGATACAAAAGAAACCGTGGAGGCAGCCCGGTATGTAAAAGAGAGAGGGGCAATCACCGTGTCGGTCCTTGGGGTGGAGGGTTCGCCTCTGGAACAGCTGTCTGCACATTCGGTTATCTTTAAAAACGGAAGGCCTCAGGAGCTTGTCCTTCTTTTGCTCATCGGAAGGATCCTCTATCGGAAAGGTTTTTTTGACGATTATATGCAGTTTGCAGATGAGCTTGAGAACCTTCCGGCAGCGCTGGTCTCTGTGGGGAAAGCAAGTGACTTAAGGGCCAGGGAATACGCCCTGAAATATAAAGACGATCCTTACCAGATCTGGATTGGATCCGGAAACCTGTGGGGGCCTGTGTATTCCTTTGCCATGTGTGTGCTGGAGGAATCCCTGTGGATGCGGACAAAGTCTGTGTCATCGCCGGAATTCTTCCACGGAACCATAGAGCTGATGGAAAAAGGTGTGTGTGTGGCGCTGGCCATGACCGAAGGGCCTACCAGGCCGCTGGATGAGAGGGTAAAAAGATTTATCCTGGAGTACGGGGATCAGGTCACGGTGTTTGACACTGCAGACTATCAGCTTCCCGGCATCAGCGACAGGTTCCGGTGGCTGCTGTCCCCGGTTGTGATCAATGCCGTTCTTTCAAGAATCAGCAAAAACCTGGAGGAGATTAAAGCCCACTCCCTGGAGCTGAGGCGCTATTACCGCAGGGTGGACTATTGAGGCAGCTAAGGGGGACAGGGAATTGAAGATAGCCGGGATAGGTGACAATGTCATTGACCGCTACATAAATTACGGCGTGATCTTTCCGGGAGGGAATGCAGTAAACGTTGCCGCCCACG
Organism: uncultured Hungatella sp.; assembly: GCA_910585435.1. Lineage (GTDB taxonomy): Bacteria > Bacillota > Clostridia > Lachnospirales > Lachnospiraceae > UBA3402. Next base: position 30,895 of record CAJUEJ010000038.1, read on the forward strand.
CGGCAAAGCTGGGGGCCGGGGCTGCTTATGTGGGAAGCATCGGCGCAGACAGGGAAGGAAGGATCATCCAGGAGGCGCTTAAAACCCTGGGAGTGGATCTGTCCCAATGCATTTTTGAGCCGGGGACCACTACAAAACGATGCGATGTCAATGTATATGACGGAGAGAGAAGCTATATCGGCACAGACACAGGAAGCAACTGGGCCCATATGAAGGAGATTGGGGACCGGGATTTAGAGTATCTGAAAGGGTTCCAGGTGATCCACACAAGCTGCAATGCAAAGCTTCATCAGGATATATACAGATTGAAGGATCTAAAAGGGATGGTGACCTTTGATTTCTCTGAGAAAGAGAAGTACAGAAGCAAAGAGTTCCTGACAGCCGTCTGTCCTTATCTGGAGCTGGGACAGTTTTCCTGTACCGGCATGGAGGAAGAGCAGATAGGCAGGCTGCTTCTGGCTGTCCATGGACTGGGGTGCAAAAATGTAGTCGCCACCATGGGAAGCAGCGGCCAGATATTCTACAACGGGGAAGCTTTTGTAAGAGGAGAGGCCCGCTATGTAAAGCCGCTGGATACCATGGGGGCGGGAGATTCTTTTCTGGCGGCCTTGCTGGTCGCCCTGTTAAAAAGCGGATGGGAAAAGGGCGCCAGGCTTTCACCAGATGTGATAAAAAAAGCCCTGAAAGAGGCTGCCTGGTATTCGTCTGAGAACTGTATGGCAGAAGGAGGATTCGGATTTAAGCATAGGCTATGAGTAAAAATGAATAAAAGAATCAAAAATATTTGACTTTAAATATGCGATATGCTATAATCAAAACCATTCAATTACTAAATAATATTAAGTAAATAGAATTTATTAAATAAACCTGCATAGGCCCGGCGGCGAACTTTTAAAGTAAGAATTTAGAAAGCTGCCAGAGTGTGACAGGCCTGATGCAAAAGGAGAGGATCTTGGATGGAAGCAATCAGCAGACAGGTAAGACGGAAGGTGAATCAGGATGCTTTTCCTACAGGGCTATTTACAGCTTATGTATGTTATTATGCCGGACAGGCGATTTACAATACTTATCTGAATCTATACCTGTATCAAATCGGTTTTCTGGCGTCCCAGATCGGAGCCATTATCTCCGTATCCACGGTTGCCATCCTTGCCATGCAGCCTCTGTGGGGGATGTTAAGCGACAGGGTTTCAGTGAAAAACAGGGTTCTTAAGTTTTTGTGCCTGGCGGCGGCTGTCTGTGCCATGGGGTTTTACACCACACAAAGCTACTGGCCCATCCTTTTTCTGGTAGCCATGTTCGGCGTGTTTTATAATCCTATTGTTCCTCTAAGCGACAATATCACGCTGGAAGCCCTGATGAAGAGCCGATGGGATTATGGCTGGATCCGCATGGGAGGAACTTTTGGGTATGCGGCTGCGGTTCTGGGCATCGGCTATTTTTTCCGGGACAGCTATGAGGCCATGTTTGTCCTCATTGCCCTGTCTTTGGTTATGACAGCCTTCTGTGTAGGGACAGTGCCTTTGGTAAAGGGATACAGAGAAAAGAAAGGGAAATTCTCTTTAGAGATTTTGTGGAAGAATAAAGTCCTGATGGGGCTTATCGGATTTCACCTGATCTATGGAATGGGGATCGGATTTTTTAACAGCTTTTACTCCATTCATTTTGTAAATATAGGAGGGGACAGCCGGATGGTGGGATGGATGATGTTTGTCTCATCTGCAGCTGAGATTCCTTTCCTGATGCTGATGCACCGCATTGTTAAAAAAATGGGCATAAGAAAGGTGCTGACGCTGGCAGGAGCCATCACCTGTATACGGTGGATGTTCATGTATGTGCTGAAGAACCCTGTCCTGATTATAAGCGCCAACCTTCTCCACGGCTTTGCATTCAGCAGCTTTACATACTGTATCCTGAATTACATTAACAATAAGGTGCCGCCGGATCTGAGAGCCAGCAGCCAGGTGTTAAATACTACGCTGAATACCATATGCTCCCGGCTTATATTCGGATATTTGGGAGGCGTGGCATTTGAGCTGTGGGGCGCTTCTCTGATGATGCTGTTTGCAGCTGTAAGCATGGGCGGTGCAACCATTGTTTTCTGGATTTGGAGCCGGAACAAGCAGAAGGAGCTTTCGCTGTAAGCCCCTGCCGTGTTCCTGGCGTCACTGTGAATGAAGGGGGCTACCGTGAACCCTACGGTCCTTCAGGGAGATTCCTGAAACAGGGTTTCCAGCTGCCGGTTGAAGAC
>CAJUEJ010000038.1:33155-36236 GCA_910585435.1 uncultured Hungatella sp.
TCCCTACACGACGCTCTTCCGATCTCGCCGATAATCCCTGTGTTGTTGCTGCACGGAGCCTCCACTTTTATATAGTCATAGGGGAGAAGGCGGTCTAAGGATTTTTGAAGGTGTTCAATCAGCGGATACCCCAGTGCCATGGGGATGATTCCTGCCAGGACACAGTGCTGGATGTCCAAAAGATGCACCATATTTGCGATGGAATAGGCAAGATAAGGGCATAAATAACGGATGATCTCTTCCCTTAGCGTCTCCGGTATATCAGAGGAATTTTGCAGATTTACATGGAACCTGTTGAAAACAGCATCTAAATTGACCAGGTTCTCCAGCTTTTTATAGGAGCCTGGAAAGGGAAAGGAAGGGTCATCGGGAAGGGTGCGGGGAAACAGAAGGCTTCCGAACTCACCGGCCTTATAGCCAAGTCCGTACCACAAATTATTGTTAAATGTCAGGGCGCCGCCGCAGCCGGTTCCTAAGGAGACATAGAACAGGCTTTTGTAGGTATCGTCATACCGGCGCAAAAAGGACTCCCCGCGGCAGGCGTTGTTTACGTCATTGTCCAGATAGCAGGGAACAGAAAGACAGGAGGTAAACTCCGGAAACGCGCTGGAAAAGGAGGTTTCATGAAAAATATCCAGGGCCATCTTGCGGAGGATGGAGTTGTTTTCCGGATTTACCACACCGGGAAAGCCGATTCCGATGCCGAGAACCGGGATATGTTCCTTTTGGGCCAGAGACATCAGATCGTTCACTTCCTGAAGCATCCGGTGGCTGTCCAGAATCGGCCCGTGAACCGGGAAACAGATGAACCGGCTGTAGTGGCAGGAGCCGTCCAGATCCACCAGGCCGATGGACATAAACTGTCCCTCCAGAGAGATACCTATGGCGTAGAAGGCTTTGGGGTTGAAGCATAGAAGATGGCCTCTCCTGCCTGCGCCGGAAAGCTGCTCAAATGCATCGGACTCGGTGATGACATGAAGCTCAAGAAGCTTGTCCACGATTTTTAATACGGTAGGAAAGCTGATACCTGTCTGGCGTACCAGCTCTCCCCGGCTTATGGTCCGCTGGCTGCGGATTAATTCGAAGATGAGCATCCGGTTTTTGGCTTTTAGATATCTGGGTATGTACTGGTTCATAATGTATCCTTTTCCTTGATTTCATTTTGATCCATTTAAGAATAACATTTGATTGGTTGGGAGTCAATGGAAAAGAGCAAATAAGAAGGGGGAATGAAAGGTGGGAATAACAAATCAACAGGGGGCTGCGGCCCGTCCAAAACCAAGAGATTACCGGCAGAAATGGGCGTTTCTGTTCTGTCTGCCCAACATCCTGTTTTTTCTGGTGTTCTTCGTAGCGCCGGCTGTTGTAGGCATCTGGTACTCATTTACCAATTACAACGGTTTAAAAAAGATGGATTTTGTGGGACTTGAGAATTACATCACCTTGTTTCAGGATGCAGAGTTTTATAAGGTGCTGTTTAATACGGCCAAGTTCGTCCTGGTGTTTGTGCCTGCAGGTTATGTGGTGGCTCTGGGGCTGGCAGTCCTTTTGTCGGCGGATGCCATGAAGGGGAGTACCATACTGCGGATTCTGGTTTACTGGCCTACGCTTTTGTCCACCATCATGGTTGGTCTGACGTGGAAATGGATTTTCGGAGAGAATTTCGGTTTGCTGAATTACCTGCTGGAGCAGATGGGAATCCCCAGAATCGGATGGGCAAGCAATCCGGGGGCGGCATTTTTTACTACGGTAATCGCCAGCGTGTGGGCAGGGTGCGGAACCAATATGCTGATCTTTATCGGCGCCCTGAAACAGATTCCGGAAGAGCTTAAGGAGGCGGCCAGAATCGATGGGGCCAACTCCTGGCAGATTTTCAAGGCCATTACCATACCTCATCTGCGGCCGGTTACCTTTATGGTGCTGATTCTGTCCATGATTACCGGCTTCAAGGAATTTGCCATGGTTCAGACCCTGACAAACGGAGGCCCCGGCACGGCTACCACCTACATGATCCAGTATATTTATACCACCGGATTTACAAAGCTGCGGGTGGGATATGCCAGTGCGGTTTCCATGGTACTGTTCGTTATTCTTATGGTGCTGTCCTTTGTACAGACAAAGACCATGGACACTACGGAGAACGGATGAAAGGAGAGAAGGGATGAAGCAGTTAAAAAGTGTCTTAAAGTATGTCATATCCTTTGGGGTGGCGTTTATATGGATTTTTCCGGTGCTGTGGCTGTTAGTCAGCTCCTTTAAAGGCGGCAATGAATTGTTCCGCTATCCCCTTACCTTTTTTCCGGAAGTGTTTACTTTAGCCAACTATGAGGCGGCGCTGGAGCAGTTTAATTTCCTGCGGTATATTTTCAACACCTCGTTTATTACCCTGGTAGCTTCCGTGATCACGATTCTTATGAGCAGCATGTGCGGATATGCCCTGGCAAAATACAAGTATAAATGGCTGAATGTATTTTTCTTCTGCCTTTTAGCCACCACCATGCTGCCTACAGAGGTTATTATGAGGCCAAGCTTTACAGTGCTGTATAAGCTGGGGCTGTATGATTCCCTGTGGGGCTGTATTATCCCTACGGTGGGAACCATGACCGGGGTTTTTCTCATGAGGCAGTTTTTTATCACAGTGCCCAATGAGCTGATTGAATCTGCCAGAATAGACGGCGCCAATGAGGGAAGGATTTTCACCAGCCTGATGCTTCCTATCTGCAGGGCCCAGGTGGCAATCTTGGCTATCTTCAGCTTCCGCTGGAGATGGAATGACTATATCTGGCCTCTTTTAGCCCTTCGGACACCGGAGAAATACACCCTGCAGCTTGCTCTTCGCACCCTTTCCGGGGCGGAGGCGGTAAACTGGACCGTGCTTCTGTCCGCATCCGTGATCACCATGATTCCGGTGCTTATTGTATTTATTATTTTTAACAAGCAGATCATGACAGCCAACATGTCGTCCGGCGTTAAGGGATGACGGCAAAGCCCCAACGGCAGATGCAGAAGAGATTCTGAGAATGCATAAATAACTTCTCGGAATCTCAATGAATGAGGTTCTAACCGAAAATTGACAACTGA
>CAJUEJ010000039.1:0-3092 GCA_910585435.1 uncultured Hungatella sp.
TCCGGTATGGTAAGTACAGCGCCAGAGTCCAGCTTTTCCCCATTTCCATCAGTTGCTTTGGTCAGCCGGTATGTCCCGGGCTTCATTTTTACCGACTGCCCATCATAAGTGACGGTAAGGGACAATCTTCCTTCCGGGCCTTTCAGTATCATAGTGACCGGAAGGGACACGTCATCGGCAACAGACATGATTACTGTCACATTTCCGGAATCGTCAGACACGGGTTCTTCCTCAATCATCATAATGCTGTCTTCTCTCCTATCCTCCGCTGCATAGGCCGCATTACCTGGAGAAGCAGCTGCCCCGTAGCTGGCTGCCGGAACCATAACAGCCATGAAACATGCAGATAAAAATATCCTGGCCGCTTTTATCATTGTAATGTTCACCTCCTCAGTTGCAATTATGGGGAAAATGCGGCAAAAACCGGTTTTACTTTTGGGTTCCTGTTTAAAATGATATGTTTTAATTTCGCTGTCCTTTGATTGAAAGCCATACAGAAATTTGATAAAATAAGGTTCAGATAAAGAAGAACTACGGAGGAATGACAAATGAATCAGACAGAACAATACGACCAGCGTATCGCCCACATTATGGCAAAAATAGAAGCCCTGCATGACAGGAAGTTCTCCTTTTCCTGCGGAAAGTGGCCGCCAGTCTGGAAACCGCCCATGAGGGAGGAGGACGTGGCAGCCTTTGAGGCGGAGAAGGGAATCCGTCTGCCGGAGGATTACCGCCGCTTCATCACCACCATCGCCAGTGCCGGGAGCCAGCCCTTTTACGGCCTTCTGCCTTTGTGCCAGAAGAAAAGCACTGTGGAACAACCATTTCCTTATACTTTGAACCATATCCTTTACTTTCTTCATATGACCGAGGAGGAGATGGACCAGTTTTATGATGAGGATACTCCTTTTACCGCTGATAACGGCCTAATAGCCTTGTGTACCGAGGGGGACGGTATGGATAGTGTTCTGGTGGTAAACGGCTCGGACCCGGATACCTACGGTACAGTCTGGTATTACGACCTGGCCAATGACTGCGGAATCATCCCCACGCGTGACAAGGAGACGGGAAAGCCCTTCCATTTCCTGGACTGGCTGGAGTATTGGGCTGACCGGACGGCGGGCCTTCAAAGTACAGAGTATTTCAGTTTTTCCGAAACCGTACAGCTGCCGAAAGCGCCGGATAACCCCAACATCATGGGGCGGAAAATGGGATGGATTGAATAGGCTGCGAGCGGTCTCGGAAACTTAATAGCGAGCAGGCAGGAAACGTGGTTTATGCCGCTGCCTTTACCCTCTGTTTATAGCGTGCATCCAGATGGATACAGATGCCGATCATGGTTGTCCTGAAAAAAATGCTCCTTTGTGTGTATAAACATGCGGTGCAGGCCGTAATCATTGAGGATGCTGTTGTTGATACGTTCCGTGGCAGTGCGTTGGTTATAGCTCTTCTTACTAAACATCTGTACCGCGGGGGACATCCCCATTCAGGCCAGGTCTTAACTACCCTTCCGTATTTGGAATCCGTGCAGCTGTTTTTGCATTTGGAACAATGCTTCTTCCCATAAGGGCAGCGCCATATGAGGTAACCGGTGGATCGGTCATAACCATTGGGCTTCATGCGCAGTTTTTCCCGGCATAAGGGGTTTCCATCCTTGTCAATGGTGATGGTATCAGGGATGGTTTTTGGGCATCCGCATTTGTCGTTGATGTCGATGAATGCCCGTATCCCCCTGTTTTTAAGGAGCCGGTAGATGGGATAATTGCCCATGGCAGAGTCAAGACATATATTTTCGACAAGAAGACCGGGCATGTGCTTTTCCAGTTCATGGATAATGGAAGACAGGATGAAAAATAGGCACGATTTTCTAAAAAGATAGGATTCCAAGGGAGATATAAAAATGAACATAAAAGAAATATATGAAAATTTTTCTTTTAAAAAAATAGATACTTTGTATGTAGAGCAAATAAAAAATAATAAAGGCAATTTATCTAATACGGACAAACGATTTTTAGAAAAGATAATACTTAAACATAAAGAGCATAAAAAGGAAGATGTTTTAAAGGCAATTTGTCTTTATACTATTTGGAATCCAAAAGAAAGTATTTTATATGCTCGAAAAAAAGGTGTGTTTAGATATAGAATAGGAAATTATAAAAAAAATTACGCATATTATTATTTAGAAAACTTAATAAAATTAAAAACTGTTCTAAGCTATTCCAAGGGTAGTGAAAAATATTTACAGATGAAGTTGAATTGTAAATGGATGTATGATTTTTATGTCAAGACAGAAGAAAAAATATATAAAAAAGTACAAGAACATCACGAGAGAAGAATTAGGAAGAATGTTTTTGGTAATAAAGTAGAAACATCATTATTTAAAGAGCTAATGGTATATATGGAGATTCTTTATGTTTGGACCAATCTGGATGATCAAGAAATTCATGGTAATAGGGATGTATTAGCCAGTTACACAAAAGAAGAGATTGGGGAAGGAATTTCATATTTAATTTCTATTTATGACGATATTATTGGGATAAAAGAAGATGGTAATTACTGGATAGATTCTTATTTCATTTTTGATAAAAAAATTGAAGAATTAATTTTGCTTGCATGTAAGGTTTTGCAGCTTCAGGAATGGGAATTGCTGATTGACTACTTTGATTACGAGATAACTTCCCAAGGTAATAACTGGACTATAAAATGTAATAGCAATCTGGAAAAAAGTATACGGATGGGATATGCTAAAACAGCAATGCAATCACAAGTTTTTTTAACGGATTTGATAAAAAAAGAGGAGATTCCAACTTTAGAAGAAGTTAGCAATATGTGTATTAAAGAGTTAGAATCTACTATTATCAAAAAAACAGGAACAGGTAAATTTTGCAGGTATAGAATGGAGATTCCTGCGCCGTTAGTCGAAATGCTAAAAAAGAATAGCAAGGGATATGAACTTTTTAAAGAAGAATTTATAGCATTAAATTATATGGGAAAGGAGATGGTAACAGAAAGCGAAGTGTTTATCAGAAAAAAAGTAACAGAACATGCCAATATGGGGGACGTGCTTTTAATGCAACGTTTAGATCGGAGAG
>CAJUEJ010000039.1:3102-35306 GCA_910585435.1 uncultured Hungatella sp.
TTATAAACAAGTTTTGATACAAGAAAAAGATAAACATATTATAGCAAGAACTTTATGCCCTGTTTTTGAGTATGAAAATCTTTGTATGTTAATCAATAAAATTGTCGGTGATGAGAAGAAAACAAAAGAATTAATAGATTTATTTACATATAACAAAGAGACAAAATTAGATTTGCAATATACACCAATTTTGAGGGCAGGAAAAAAAGTATATTTTTCCACATCAATAATAGCAATGTCTGATATGTTAAGAAATGCTATTTCTTATTCTTACATGATAAAAAATCAAATAGTAAATAATGATAATGGGATAGAACCAATGGTTCAGTATTGTGTGGCAGCATTTGAAAATAGTGAAGAAAAGTGTAGTGTTTTTAGCAATAGGAATTTTAAATATCAGGGAAATAACGGAGAAATAGATGTATTAGTAATAACTGATACATATATACTTATAATCGAATGTAAAGCACCTATAACGCCTACAAGTACATTTGAGATGAGATCCGAATATGAACATCTTTTGAAAGCAGAAAAGCAATTGAATCTTAGTAAAAAAGCATTTTCTGATAAAGGATTTCGGAATAATTATTTACATGGTTTAGGAATAGAAGAAAGAAAGAGAGAAATTTTAACATGTATTTTATTGGGGAACAGAATCTTTTCCTGTTATACTGGGCTTGAGCATCCTATAAGATGCTTCCATGAACTTGATATGATTCTTAATTGTGGAGTCAGTCAGGGAACATTAGGTACATGGAGACTATGGAAAAAAGAAAAGTATACTAGTGAAGATTTGATGGAATTTCTGTCTGAAAAAAATTCTTTTGTATCTAAACTGCAAGAGGCATTAACTTCAAGAACTGAGACTATGAAATGCAACGGGAAAACCATTAAATATGAAACATTCTTGTATGATTTAATAAAGGCTTATCATGTGATAGAAAAAGTAGGGACGTGTATTGAAAAAGGAAAAATAGAAATTAATGAATAACAAATAATACGGTTGTTTATAAAATTTGAAGTCGGATAAATAAACCTAAATTATTGAACCGCGATAGTCACCACCCCCAGTTGAACTGAGGGGTTGATGGGAGACCCTCCAAAGAGCCTTTGTTACCTCCTCGACTGAAAGGCTAGTATCGCAAGCTCTTTTGCTGGCCACCGCTTAGAACACGGCTCCGTCTCCATCCTCTTTTCGTGACTCTTCTTTGGATAACCTCCTTTGTTATTAATGCGGTTGGCGAACCAGCATTATTGTAACACAGGAGGTTTTTTACTGTAAGCTGAAGCGTCTACCACCACCCGCATAGCAGGTGGTTTTTTTGTTTTCAAAGTTCCGTTTTTCGGAACGCGAAAAACTCCATAATGAAAACAGGCCCTTGGCCTGACAAGAAAAGACAGCCTGTTGTCTCCAGGCTGCCTTCATTTTCAGCATATCGTTTCCAGGCAGACTCCAATATCGTTTCACAAACCCGAATCTGCCAATGTTCCTTTAACCAATGTTTTCCTTCCCTGTCTCCTTCTCATACAGCTCATGAGTGCCGTCCAGCACCTTCCTTTCATCCTCACTCGCAAAATACCATCCATAAGGCTCCAGTGCCTCATATCCTTTCAGGAGGGCCTTTCCCCTGGAGGAATTGAATTTCAGTTTGTAATCGAAAGTTTCATTGGTACTTGCCATGGACGCATCCAAAAGCACCAGCATCTGATGAATAATATTCATATTGTCTGCTTTCTTTTGGGCCTCTTGCCGTTCCTCTTTGCTGCAGCAGTATTCATCCTTATCCAGAAAGAGTTTTCTCAGCAATGCTTCCTGCAGAAGCGCGTCTAGCCCTACCAAGGCCTGCCAGATCCGTCTGATCTCCTCTCCTTCGTCTTTTACTGCGTCAACCTTTCCGGAAATGATATCCTGTATGAGAGCCTTCCTTCTGGCAGAACTCTCCTTCAGGATTGCCTTAATCTGCTTCTTTACCCTGGCCTTTCGCTTTTCCTCCTGTTCCATTGGAGAAAGCACCTTATCCCCCTTTTGCATTTTCGTGATCACCAGGAGACGTCTGTAAGAAACCAGATAAAACATTGGTTCCTTTTCCTCTGGCAGAGTGATTTCTTTTGGAACCTCCTCCTCCAGTTCAAAGCCTTTAAGAGTTTTCCACTTCCCGGAATACAGCTCGCTCTTCACCTCATCCGAAGCTTTACATATCCCCAGTTCTTCCAGCATAACTCCGATGGCTTTGGCGTTTTCTTCCCGTTTCGCCTCCTCAACAGCGCTGTGCGCCCGATTTATCAAATCCCTGGAACTGGAGGATTGTTTCAAGATCTCATTCCTAACATGGATATCCTTCACCTTTTCCAATTCATACAGATCTTTGAGCGACAGCTGGAAACCTCCATCCTTTTCTTTCCTCTGCAGCTCTTCCTGGTCCAACTTGGCGATGTTCAGCCGGTGCCGGATTGTCTTCTTGGTGAAACCTGTCTTTGCCGCGATGGAAGCTTCCGTCTCCCCAAAGTCCATCATCATTTGGAATCCCTGGGCCTCCTCATAGATGGTAAGGTTCCTTCTTTGCATGTTTTCTTCCAGCATGGTCGAAATCTGTTCCTTCTCTCCAACATCAGACACGATCCTGCAGGGAAGTTCTGTCATCCCTGCTAATTATGCGGCTTCCAGGCGGCGGTGGCCAATGAGAACCGTGTAATTCTTCCCTTTCAGCTTTATAGCAGCCTCCGGGTTCACCAGTTCCAATGGCACAACCGTCAGGTTCTGCATGATTCCGTTTTTTCGGATCGACTCTGCCAGTTCTGTTAAGTCTCCAGGTTCTTTCCTGGGATTTTTCGGATGTGGCCAGAGCCGGTCCACACTGATATTCACAATGTCTTTCATTCCATTTTTCTCCTTTTATTGGGGATCAACTTGCTCCGCTGTTGGGAGCCTGCCAGAAGTTACTCCTCACACAATAGTCATCTGACCTGAATTACGGCAGTATCGATACACATTATCACTTAGCACCATATTTTCAGGGGTTTCATGGTTGTTTATGGATTTGACCAGGTTTCTTAGTTCTGACGCTTCATGCCGGCCCATAGGTATCACGATGATTTCATCAACACTGGCAGGCAGGATATACAGATCATTTTCTAATTTCCCGGACAAAGATTCAAACATACTGTTGCAAAGCAGAGCGTCCGCCCCGTTGTCCCCATTATGATTGTTGATGATATACATAGGAACGAGAATCGGGAACGTCTCTTTTGACAGCCCCGTAATCTCTGACAGATACTCTTCTGCTGTCTGTAAATAAAACTCTCTGCTTTTCATGTTCTGTTTTGCCGCCGCAGCCAGTTCCTCTCCGCTGATTTCATACATCTTACAAAAACTGTAAGTGACTGCAAAATGAATCTTACATTCCTCATCTTCTGACAGAACCATCCTGTAGATTGCGGCAAGATCCAGTAGCCTTTCATGGGGCATTTCCATAAGACGTGTTCTGTTTTTTTCAGCATTAATGACCTGATATTCCACCTTCTCCAGAATCTCGTTCTTGTCAAGTCTGGCAAAAAATTTCGACCCTTGATTACTGTCATAGCAGCTTCTGCATACATCAGCTATCTTCCGGGCCATGCCTTTGATTCCCGTTTCTTCAACCGGAATGGCTCTGAAATTTATTTCGATACAAAATATCGGTCCCGTTTTAGGCCCTCTCGGTATGACAGTCATGGATTTCTGCTCCGTTCCATTGTGTTGATCAATCGGGGAAAAGAATACTTCGAATTCCGTCCCAAGTTCTTCTCTTACCCCATTGATAAGCCCTTTCTTTGATTCTTCCGTCATTTCTTTTCATCCTCCTCAGGGGCTAACACCATGCTTATTCCCGCCACTGTAATAAATTTTCTTTCCATATGCTCTCCTTTCTCAATTCCTTCAGCGTTCCGATTCAATTATGGACACTGATGATTTTGTATAAATAGGAAACAGTTAAATGGCAGTTTTTTTCTGCGCATATATTCTTACGAAATACCTGACCAAATTTCTACCGAAAAACAATCCTTCGTAAGAAAAGCTGTCTCAAAGCATAAAGTCTTATCATCCTGTCACATCTGTGATTGAAAGCCATGTGGAAATTTGATAGAATAAATGTCAGAAAACAAGAATGTTCGCTGAAAGGAGAAGCAGCTATGTTCCGATATGTGCATACAAATATCATCGCAAAGGATCATCAAAAACTGATTCATTTTTATAAGGAAGTATTTCACTGCAAAAGTATCGGGGAGACAAGAGACCTTCGGGGAGAATGGCTGGACCGTCTGACCGGAATCCAGGGTGCGCACATCACGGGGGAACATCTCTGCCTGCCAGGGTATGGAACAGACCACCCCACTCTCGAAATCTTTTCTTATGACACGATGGAAGATTCCTGCAGCCGAATCAATGGGTGTGGAATCGCCCACCTTGCTTTTGAAGTGGATGATGTGGAAGAAACACTGCAGCTCCTCCTTGAAAAAGGCGGAAGCCAGATCGGAGAACTGGTGAAAACCACTTATGAAAACGGAAAGAAGGCTGTCTTTGTTTACGCTGCAGACCCGGAAGGAAACATCATCGAATTGCAGAGCTGGTCATAGGCAGCCTCTCCGCTTTGTTTCGCCTTAATCAAATGCGGCCATTATCTTAGGGGCGTTGTCCTCACACGGATATATACATGATTGAGATTTATGAAATCTGGTGATTACCTGTATGAACCATATAGAAGTAAAGCAAGTAAAAACATACTACGGCTATCAAGAATTCTATTGGATTATTGACGGCCGGCCGATTACCGCATATCTGGAACAGCACAGACCCGACTCCCTCTCCGCCTTCGGTTCCCTCCTTGGGCTGCTCCCAGCTTGGAGTGGAAAACTCATATGGCCGTGGGAAAATGATCTGGTATGGGAAATGGTCTGCAGTGAAGAGGAACTAAACGTGCCCCTTCTTGTCTGTGAAGACGACTGTGACCTCTCTTGTATTGTCATTGTCGCCCATATCCGAAAGACAGAAACTTATGTTTATTGGGACACAATCGGCAGTCTGGACCATTCCCATTTTGATCTCTCACAGTATAACCAAAGCGGTATTCTCTGCCTGGAGGCATATACGGATGAAGACTGGGAAAACTATGGGGATAACATTGCTCTGGAGCCATACGGAAGTGCGGAATATTGGAAGTGGGTAAGTGAAAACGGTTATGAGGAACACATGCGGAGACAGCGAAATTACAGAAAGCCATATATGCAGGATGAGCAAAATATAGAATGGATCTGGAGCCCTGGCTGGAAGTTTGAAAGGAAAGACTATGAGGCGATGGTAACACAGTATGAAAAATTAAGAGGCCGCTAAAAAATAATCGCCCCGCACTTTGCCTGGGAAACGATTCGTTTTTGATTTTAAGCCCCCTTTCTTTTCCAAACCACTCCTTTACAACAGCAGCAAGTTATTGTATGATTATTTTATCAATTTCTAACTATATTCATTCAAGGAGGCTGTCCAAATGCCAAGAGGAGTAAAAAAGGAAATCGTTTATACTGGTAAGGCTTTAAAGCTGCATGAGAAAATCATGAAAATGGAATCCGATCTGAAAGCCGCGAAAGAAGAATTAAAAACCGCCTATAAGGAGCAGTTAAAGGCTGAAAAAGCCGCGGCCATGAAGGAAAAGAAAGCCGCCGCTATTGCCGCCAAAAAGGCTATGAGGGAAAATAAGGCCAAACTGTTAAAGGCTATTGAGGAATCAGGAAAGTCCGCGGAAGAAATCCTGGCACTTCTTTCTAAGGAAGCCTGACTTTATATGAAACAGATCGAGGCATATCAAATTTGCCTGATTTTGAAAAGACCACCGAACCGGAGTAACTGGCTTTGGTGGCCTTTTTTATGCACACGAACACTTCAAAGAAGATTGTCGGCCAAGCTGACAACTGCCCGGTGTGCAAGTAGAGGGGAGAAGCCTCTGCTGCTCGATTCATCTTTTCATAACAAAGGATTTGTTGTCAATTGCCCTCATAGTTGCTAAAATGCCATCTAGATGGTCATACTCATGTTGAATTAATTCAGCCATATCATCATCCATGGACATCGTCTGTTCCTGCCAGCTTTCGTCACGGTAATGCAGGATTAAGTGGCGATAGCGCCGTACCCGCACCAGCAAATTTGGAAAAGACATACAGTCATCCATCAATTCCATCATCTCCTCCCCGATAAACTCCAGGGATGGGTTAATAATCACATAGGGCTTGTCAGTCAAAATGCAGATCAGTCGTTTCTTCACTCCGATCTGAGGAGCCGCGATTGCGCGTCCAAAGCCGTAATCCCGCCGGATTCCTTTAATACAATCAAACATATCTGTAAATACCGGTTTCAGTAACTCTAACTCTTCTTTCTTCACTTCCTCTGAAATTTCATATAGCCTGGGATCACCAAGCAGTAATATTTCCCGTTCCATTTCTTTGCTCCTTTGAAAATCGTTTTGCTTCGTCAGTTTCCATTATAACGATCTGCTCATAAGAATACAATCCTGACTTTTGCGGTGATATTACCGCCCTTCCTCCCCCTGTCTTTCCATCTCCCCCACCGCCTTCTCATACCCCTGCTGCACATTGGCAATCATCTGCTCCACCGAAGCTGCCAGTTCCGGATTGCTCTCCCGCTTCCACTCTATGGCCCTCTGAAGGCAGTCCCGGTAATGAATGGCATGCCTGGCATTCTGGACGGAACCAATCTCCTTTAAAACCTGATTCACCTGTGCTTCATAGCGTTTCCGAAGCCTTTCCCCCATTGTCCGGTTTGCCTTTTCCAATGCCTTCTTTTCCTTTTCCAACTGCCGTATCCGCTGCTCCTTCCCCAGACTCTTAAGCATCTGATCCTTATAAAACTCATCAGCCCGGACAGCGTATGCCTCCAGGCTTTCCCCTTCCTCTGGACTTGGCAGCTGTTTTTCCAGCGCCAGATTAACGTTGGAATAAAACCTCCCCACCTTATCATGTTCGATATGCATATACCGGCTTTCCGGTTCCAGCCCGCACGCTCTGGTATACTCATGATATTTCACATGAAGGTCACGCATGGCCTGCCGATCCGGAAGGAAAGCACGGGCCCTGAGCCTTCCTTCCATAACAGGAAATACAATGGCATGGATATGGGGAACCCGTTCATCCATATGAAGGGTCGCCGCCGCCACGTTCTCTCTGCCAAAAACATCCCTCAAAAACTGAATGGAATTCCTCTTCCACTGTTCCAGAGTAAATTCCGGAGGCAGTTTCCCCTGGCCGAAGGATAAAAACATTTCAAATCCCCGTATCCCGTTTTTGCGTACTTTATGAGTATCATAATAAGGAAGGCCGGCCAGCCTTTTTTCAAAGCAGGTAAGATAAGTCTCCCCTACGGGAAGCCGGATCAGCTGCTCATTTTTCCATGTCTTTGACGAATCCGCATTGGAAATTTCTCCAAGACGCATGTTGTGCTTCCATTTAGAGGCAAATGCCTGACTGGAATGGATTGGTTCCACTCTCAGTATCTGTTTCGGCATAAACGTCTCCTCCCTTCCCTATTGAAACCATATAACCGTTCAGACGGGATATCTTCTTGCCCGTCTGAATCATTTCAAATCAATTATGGGCAAAGAAGCATTTATGGAAAATCAGATTGCTAAGGTTAGTATCTCCTCCCCACTCTTTTGGAACTAAAAAATAGAGCAGCGAATCCATCAGCTCATAGGGCCGCTGATTCCGCCACTCCATTTTGAAAACTTATGGTTTTCTTTGTCTGTGCCAAATAGCAAGGCCCCCTGCAGCTATCATCGCTGTGATCCCAATCACAATGGTCAAAATCTCCTTCCAGTCCACAACCGGTACTTCCTTTACTGGTTCTGCAGAAGCAATGGTCCTCTCCTGACTCTCACCATAGCTTTCCGGAAATGCAGATTCCAGTTCTTTCTGGTGATGGCTTTCCATCAGGTATTCCCTGTTTTCCACCATCTTTCTTGAAAAAAACGCATTGGAATTCAACTCCGCGATATCCCCATCCACCACCATCATAATCATCAAATCACTGATCTTAACGGTTTTTCCCTCTTCAACCTGATAGTAACTCCCCCAGCCCCCAGGATTATCCCTATGCTGCCATAAATAGGAAATCCCGTCCGGCGCCATGGCATTTTCTGCAAGTTCCACATGGATTGTCCCACTCTCGTAATACATTCCCACCGGCAGACGCACTCTGGCACATCCGGCATAATCATTTTTAAGAGGAATCTCATAGACTTTTCCCTCTCCCACCAGACAGAAGGACGCATTTCTGACTGCCCCATAAGGTTCCGAATCAATCAGGATTGTCCCATAGGGTTCCCCATCAGAAAAATCCAACAGCTCCGGTTCAAACTCCTCCCAGCCATCCTGTTCCTCTTCCCCAAACTCATGGGCTTCCCCTTCCTCCCTGTCCTCCCAGGTATCCGTAACCTTAATGGTGATATCCCGGTCAATTTCCGTATCCAAAGCCTCTGGTGCAAAAAAAGAATAGCGGCCTATAAAATCACTATAGGAAAGAACCTTGATTTCATATTTCCCCGGCTCCAGTTCCGTCTCCATATGGTATCCTGATACGGCTGACAGATAATATGGACTTCCATTCAGATAGATTTCCATATCCTCTTCAAACCCATCCGGAACATCCGCTTGAATACTCACAGTCACTCCATGGTCGGAAAACGGCAAAGAAACCTGTTCCATTGCCAAAGCCACAGCTGTCCCTATGGCCGAAAACACAAATATCATCAGTAAACATACCCCAAACTTCTTAACTTTCATAGCGGTCTCCAATCCCTCTATCCTTAATACGATTATGGCGCCGGATATCCTCCCACAAAATTTTCTCAAAATCCCACAGAATCTCCGGCGCTTTTCCCAATAATTACCGGCTTCCTTCCGTCCCATTGGTAATCCAGGCGTTCCGCCCATCCTGGGAGACTTCCCCAAGAGAAAAGTGCATCAGGTCATACCAGCTGCCAAAATCCCTTCCCCACAAAAGCCCCTGGCTTTTAAACGCATGATAAACCATACGGTTTACCGCCCTTGGCTCTGTCTGAGGTTTATAGGTCTTTCGTATCACTTCAATCCCAGGCGTCCCTGAAAACTGCGGACTCCAACTCCAGTTCACATCCACAGCCAGGCCGCTGGCATGGAAGGAGGCATTGGTCTTCACCAATAAATACCCTCCGTTCCGGGCAATCCCCCGGTAAGTAAACCCGCCCACCTGCTCTACCTGAAAGCCCTGGGCCGCAAGCTCCTCAAAAGCTGCCTTTACTCCATCGGCAATACAGGCATGCACCCGGATGGTCTTGTTGGTTCCCGCCGCCCTCACCGTGGCCATCATAGCGTTCATTTCCGCCTCTGAATAATAGGTCCCAAGCATTTTGTAACTCCCTTTCAGTTTCGGGAACAGCTGGTGAAGGATTTCATCGGTTGCCATGCCGGCAAAATTCCCTCCGATAAAATCTCCCTGAAGTACCATGGCGTTGTATACCTTCTGGGCATATTCCCGCCGTTTTTCCAAATGCTGATAGGATTTCCCAAGGGTTTGCGCACAAGCAGCATTATGTACCTTTGCATGGCCGGGATACAGCTTTCCGCTTCCGTCCTGGCAGGCGCACCCCTCCATGGCAACACACCAGGCGTCACAGGCCGCCTGGACATTCCGTACATTCACCATGACAGCGCCCCCGGACAGCCTGCCCATAACCTTGTTCATACTCTGCAGATAACCGGAATCCAGTTCCTTCTTCATAAATCCAATCTGAACGGAAAGCTCCCTCCAGTCCCTATCTCCCGCGTAACTTATCAGTCCCTTCTGCCTGTTTCCCATCCACTGCACAATTCCGCCGGCAATCGAAGGGTTGAAGGTACATTCCTGCCATATGTTGCCGCAAGCACCCGCAGCCGCTTCCTCCGTAAATCCATATTCCACCAGAGCATTAAAGATCTGCTTCAGAACCTGAATCTGTTCCGCGCTCAGTTCCGATGACAGGCTGGAAAAAGAATACAGAGAGAAATTATACAGCGTATTGGGATTGTAATACTGGGGTTTCAGCTGGTATCCCTCTAAGTCAATGCTGTTTAATACCTAGGCGCTGCTTCGCTTTGCCTGCCCCAGACTGTTTTTTGACTGGCCCGTTTCTGCCGCGTATGCGGTAATGCCAAACAAGTTATGAGATTTTAAACGGCCAACCGTTATGCTGCCTCCCTGGTTCTGCCCCTTATATTGTTCCAAAAGTCCGTCATCATAGCGGTCAAGCCAGCCGCCCCATGCTTTCTTATAAGGCTTTAGCTGGTCAAAAGCCTTTTTTGACAGATATTCCTTTTTCCAGAAAACCCCCGGCGCCAGTTCTTCTCCATCCCCAGGGTAAGTCCCCTTTAACAAGGCAAACTCAATGGCTTCAAACCGGCGCACCATTTCCGTATCCCAGCCTGATATGTTTTTTACCCAGGAATCTGTCTTTCCAAGGGACAGCCGGTCATAGGCAAGGAGCATATTGTCTTTTCTGGAAAGCTGGCTGTAGTAGACAAAGGCGTTCCCATACACGTCCATGTACATGGCGGAATGGTCCTGCCTTAAGACATTGTTGATCTCCGGCTCCAGGTTGGACTCCTCCATCTTCCTCCCATACTTGTCAAACTGATAGTTTTCCGGGTTCCGGTAGTCCTCCGGAGCATTGCTGTCTACATGGTTCTTTAAGGGAGAAAGGGATTTCTTTGTCTGGATAATTCCCGGAATACCGCAGATCGACAGAGACCGGTTGACCTTTATCCCTCCCCCTGCGCGCTTCAGCTTTCCGTTTTCATCCACATACGCCTGATATCCGGCTCCTGCTGCCTCATTGATCTGGTCAACATCGACCATAAGATCCGGTTCTTTCTCCTGCTCTTGTTCTTCCTTTCCTCTGTTCTCATCAACCGCGTCAGGATTCCAGTTCTCATCCTCCTCATATACCGCGAAAAAATCAAGAGGCGTGTTCTCCATAACCCGGTAAGAACTTCCACCGGAATAAACCTTATCCTCTCCCCGGTTCGCCTCCTCCCAGCCCTGGAACGTACTCTTCCATAAGACAGCGCCCAGGGACCTTTTTAGCTGTATGGTCTCCCCCACAACAGCCTCCGTCACCGCATACACATCTCCCGGGCAGTCATCTGTCACATAGTAGGTATCAACATCAAGGGGATAATAAAAGGTTATCTCCACGGGATCATCCGTTTTGGCATAAAAGAAATACTCTCCCGGTTTAAACCTGCAGGTATTCCCATCCGCAAAGAGATATTCCCTGTCATTGTCATCCCGGCAGTACCAGTAAATCCCCTTTCCCGTATATTCACTGGATGTAATAGATTCCCCATCCCCCAAATTCTCCCCCGCCTCAAACCAATAAGCATAGCGTTCCGGATCCGGAAACGTAAATTCGTCTTTTGTGCTTAAATCCACGGAGAGGCTGTAGATTTCCTCCCCGTTCACGTTATGGAAATACAAATGGGCCTGATCCTGATAGCCGATATCCAGCAGATTCTCCCCGGTAAGAACCGGATTGTCGGATTTGGCATAGAAATAGTGATCGCCAGCCGACCAGTGAAACACCTCCCCTTCCTTGTATTCCCCCACTGTCCTGCCGTCCTCATCCCTTTCCTCCCAGCAGATTCCGGTTACCTGGTAATACAGCTCCGGGTACACCTCTTCCTCCCCTTCCTCTATGGGAAGGTACTTGTACTGGTCCGGGTCTGGAAACAGATACGTTTTCTTCTTCCCCACCTTTTTCTCAAGCTCTTCAATCTCTTCCCCATCAAGGGTATAAAAGTACAGGTAGGCCCGGTTTCCTGACTCTGTCACTGCATAAGCTTCTATGGCAGCAGGGCGAATCAATGCCAAGACTATAGCAACCAATGCCAAGGTCATGGAAATCAGACTTAAAGAAAGCCATGTTGGTGCGATATTCCAATAATGTAATCTGATATTTCTCATCTGAAATCCTTTCTGTATCTGGTAACATATTTTCTCATAACAGGGGCATGGCAGATCCTTTCTTTTAAGTTTATGGTCATTCTACATTTACATGGTTATGATCACTCTGTATGGCCCTCAGCTGCCTGTGAAGGATTCTCTGCCATCTCTTCCCCCACCACGCTTTCATCGCCATACTTCCCCACGGATTCATAGTCCACATCCCCTGCTGCCGCAAATCCCGGCATCCGGGACAAGTCGCCAATGGTCACATACACCACCAGACCCATATGGCCTCCGCATTCATAAACCCACTCATACTCCCAGTGCCGGCAGCTGTCTTTGTAATAGCTTAAATCGCAGGTAAAGGAATCACAGTCCCCATCCCGGTGATTACAGAAATCGTGGTGCTCCCTTCCATTGGCAGCGGCCCGGCAGTTGACCCCCACCCGCTTATTTCCGGTCTTCCTCCAGCCGCCGTGTTCATTACCGTCCTTTCCATGGGTACACAGATCATCCAGATAATCCCCAAGCCCAGTGCCCTCCACAGGCATGCAGGTATCGCACAGGCTCTCCTTTGCCCGGTCTGGTGAAAAACCAGCCGGGAGCCACACCGTCTGTCCCTCTTTATCACATTTCCCTTTGTCCAGGGTGGTCACAAGGCCGGAATTATCCACCGCCCCTTCTACCCCGCTGCTGTTTCCCGGATGATACTCTTCAATACAAATCTGATGGGTGGAAGCCCATAGAAAGCTGCAGTAATCCTTAAAGTGCTGTTTTAGTTCCTCATACACGATTCTTTCTTCATCCGAGGCGTTTTCCGGCAGTTTTCGGAAAGGGTAAGGCATAAACCGGGAAGCCATGGAGACAATGGCCTTGGTATTGTTCAGATCCACATGGGAAGGTTCCAGCTCATTCCCATAAGCGTCCCGGAAAATTACCTGGTAAGCGCCGGCCTCATAAAAAGTGACATTCTCATCCGCCTTCAGTCCGGTTGTGGTCAGATAGGCTCCCCGGTGGTTGGCGGCGTCATTGATCTCCGCGATAAACGCCTCATTCTTCTGGGTCAGTTCCGTGATAATCTCCTGAAGGATCTCCGTGTCCTGGGCAAAGTTCCAGTTTACCAAGCCGCTGTCCGATTCCGTTTTGATATTGGACTGAACCACCTCCAAAAGCAGGATCAAAACCAACAGAACCACCGCCGCCCATCCAAGGACAGCCCCGGCCTTGGCAAGTACCGGGGCCAGCTTTCCCACTACTGCCTTTTGAAATGCCTTCATGATGGCGGTATTCATAATCCTGGATGTGATTGGCCTCAATGGGTTGGCTAACAGTTTCAGTGCGCTGGAGGCATGCTGCACCGTCTTTTTGCGGATAATCGTTCTGCCCATCAGCTTTGCCGCGGCACGGTTTCTGATCCTTCCTGCCGTTGTACCCGCCTTTTTCACCAGAGCCTTTACCGGGTCCGCAGCGATTTGCGCTGTGCAGCCCTGGGGATGGAACTTAAACGTACCTGCCACGGTGTAAAGGAGCCGGATACCGGCTTTGTATGCTCCGTACACATGCCGGGCGCCTCCCGTAAGCTGTGCCAGGGCAAGTCCGGCATCGGAATGCTGGCCAATGCACTTTAGGGACTGTCTGAGATACCGCCGAAACAGCACCTCAAAAGACGCTCCCCGATAGTTCTGTCTCATGTACCCGGCCTGTATCAGCTTAAGAAACGCCTGATCTTTCTCACCGGCAAATTCCTTCATCCATTTTCCCACCAGCAGAGGGTCCAGGTCGCCTTTGGGAATTCCCATAAGTTTTTCCTTTAAAGCACCGGAAATATCCGCCAGACCGATAAAACTGATATACTCTTCCGTTCTCATCCCGGAAATCATTCTGAGGAGCCCTTCTGTGGAGCCAAAAGAGTACGCCTCTTTCCGTTGAACAGCAGCGTTCAGATTCCCATCCTGCTGGCGCTTAAGAATCCCGGCAACTTTCTCCCTGGCTTCCTCATAAGGAATGTGGTTCTTTGCGGCAAAGGCTGCTGTCAGGGTCTCCTGACTGCTGGGAACCGACTGTACCAGTTGGACTGCCCCTGCTGCCATGAATTTTTCATACATACAGACCGCAATGGGAGAAGTCCGGTCAAACAGGTCACCTGCGATCTTTCCTCCCTCCGATTCCCTTGGAAGGATTGACTGCACCGCCAGCCGCCGCCCCTGGCGGAACAGCTTGCGAAAATTGCGGGGTGACAAGATGTCCCTTGTCTGATATATCTGCCTTGTCTGAAGAATCTCTCCTATGGTCTTGTGGGAAAGCCTTTGAGTATCCTGGAATATAGGAACTGCTTTTCTTCCGTCAGAATAACTCTCATTCCCCAGTTTGTACTGGAAACCGTCCGGTAAGTATTCCATCGGGATTCTGGTAATCCGTATCTTAGGAGCCGAACCGGAAGGACTTTTTTTCACTGATGAGGGATGGGTGCCATCCGATAGACTGTTTTTGGATGATGAATTTCCTTTTACAGTAGAGGCTGACACAATCCCCAAATGTTTTACTACATCAGACGCTCTGCTGTATTCCTTTACAGAGGTTTCTGTGCTTTTTATATTCCGGCTTGTTGAAACTCCCTTCGTCTGCTTTGGCCCATTCGGCAAATCCTCTTTTTTGGAATGTGACTGTCCATTCACCATGCGATAGTGATATCTTAAACCAGATTGGGAGGAAACCATTTTTTTATCCATCTTGCCCATCATCCTATTAGACGGTATGGACATTCCGTTACCGCAGTTAAGACACCCACATCTGAAATGCCGGGAACTGTATGTACTGTCTGGCAGGGAAGACGAGTTTCCTAAAAATACAGTCTGATCGGCAGAAACCGTCTGCCTATCACCTGTATGCTGCTTTGTACGATCTGAACGTTCTTTTCTTGCATAAGAAGGCGAATCCGTAACCACTGATCGGGCTGACGGGCGTTCCCCTTTCTCTCTGGAACCATTCTCCCTCCCATCAGGAGCAGATGTATCGTCAGGTTATCGGGACTTCCCTTTTTGATGAGTATGACGGGCAGGTTCGGCATGTCCGCCTTCCCTTGATGGAGAAAGAACAAACTGAGAACTCTGTATTGTTTCCTCCCTGCTCTCCCCCTCTGTCCTGGTTCTGTCATGGAAGTCTGTCACCCGGTTTCGGTCGGCATTAGCAAGTCCGTCTTTTTGCGCGGTATGTCCGGAAGCCGGGTGATGGTTTACCGTACCGGCCTGATTGTCCATAAAAGCGGCCTCCTGCATGCCCGAATAGCCATCTCTCTTGTCACTGCCAGGCTTGCTGTATTCGTCTCTCCTTTTACAGTATGGTTCTTCCCTCTCACTATATTGTGTAGATTCCTGCATTCTGTATGGTTCCGAAGCAGGAGTCTCCTTTCTATTCCGTTCTGTCAATTCACGGTCCACCGCTTCCTTGGAAGGCTTCATAGGCTCCTGTTGTTTGTCGGAATACCTGCCTTTCTTCTTTTTCCATTTTTTCTTCCTACTCTCCCGTTGTTCTGCTTCCTCTCTGAATTCCTCTGGTTCTTCGTCTTCGGCTTGAAATTCCTCTTCGCTCCCTTCCCTCTTTGTCTCTTCCTCCTTTTCCGGCTCTTCCCTGCCCCGTTCCAGTTCTTCCTCTTCTATCTTCTGATCTTTCAAGGAGATCTCACACTCTACCTCATGAACTGCTTCCAGAATCCGTTCATAATCTATTTCCCGGCAGAAAAAGAGGAACCTTCCATTGGCTTTGACCTTTTCCCTCAACACTTCATGTTCCGATTCCGCCATGGAAAAGCAGATTCCCTTCTCCTGAAGCTTTACCCTCACAAATTCCATAGCCCGGTCGTCCGCGGCAATGGCTACAGCGTTTCCCGACCAGACAATCTCCTGCTCTACCAGTTCCCGGTGATAGTTCATAGTCTTATAGTCCTGGAATGCATGGAACCGTTCCGGAATCCCCGTTAAGATTCCCAGATATAATTTCACCACCATAGAAACAGCCTGGTTCCCAGCCTGCGACTCATTCATCTTTTCACCTCCGCAAACACAAACTTTTATCCCGCTTTATACCTACCAATTATGGAAGAAATATCGAAAATCCCGGAAAATCTAAGATATGCTTATCCGCAGCTTTCAAAATTTTTGAGATTCTTTTGGATACTGGTAAAATGAAAAGAAAAAAGCTGGAGAAAAGGATAAAAAAGTGATAACAGAAAAGAAAGAAAAAAACATCAAAAGCAGGCGCCAGAAAACGGAAAAGAACTGGATTCCAAAATCCGGGACAGCATTTTTAAAAACCCTATAATCCGGGAATTTCCGGATCTGGCGGCAATGTATGGGCTTTATGGCCGGTTTATTGTCTGCAATGATTCTGTCTATTTTACCTGCGGAGTCAACCGAGATGTGGTTCATGGAGATTTTATTTATGCCAGAGATACGGTCATTCCGGAATATCTGGTTGAAAAATGCGGTTATTTCAAACGGGAGGACGTACACTGCGGCCTGCTGAACCTTCAGTGCGTTGTCCTTTCCTTAGACGACCGTTCCTCCCTGTTTCACGGACAGGTAACCGGCATGCGGTCGGCCTCATCCCTTTTTGCCACCATGGAAACCTACTGCCGGCTTTACCGGAAACACGGCATGGATATCCCGGAGTTTGTGTTCAGCGACTGCCATGCCCTGGAAGAACTTAAGACCTGCCTGTTGGCACAGACCAACACAGAACTGTTCAGTAAGGCGGAACGACAGGCCTATTGGGATCGTGAGGAAGTCCTGCTAAAAGACCATGCGGTCTGGCACTGGCTGATTAACAGGCGAGAAGACGCAGGATTTTGCGCTTTCGCGGCCTGCTCCCGGTATTCCCTTGACACCGACAATTTGACAAAAGCTCTCCGGCATTACCGACACCCGGAAAAATGGGAAAAACGATTCCAGAGTGGAACAGCGGATTCTTTTCTCTTTCATGAAACCCATGATGAGCCGCAGACAGCTTTTCTTAGGGCCGGCCTTACCTCTATGGGCGTTCCCTATAAAACAAAGGTCTTTGATCAACGGTATCTTAAAGATCGGCAGCAGGAAAACCTGGAGCTAAGGCAGCGGCTGGGGCATGGGGAAAATCAGAC
The DNA here is from genome assembly GCA_910585435.1 of uncultured Hungatella sp. Taxonomy (GTDB): domain Bacteria; phylum Bacillota; class Clostridia; order Lachnospirales; family Lachnospiraceae; genus UBA3402. The sequence continues at coordinate 20,238 of CAJUEJ010000039.1, forward strand.
GGAAACAAGAACCATCGCGCTCCATAAATATGATATAGGAGCTCTCGCCTTCCTGCTTACGGAATATCTGAAATCGCAATTTTCTAAAGAAGAACACGAGATTGGGAGAAGACTGTACTATGGCCTGGAACATCTAAGCAGTACAGAAAACGCGGCCTATCTGTTTTTTATGGACAGTTCCTTTCTTGGGGATTTTCGTGAGTTTGCGGCCAGGAACCACATCCGGTGGGGATTTCCGGCAGACAGTATGAAAGGATTTGAAGCAGACAAAGGGTGCTTTCTGATTGCGGAGATCCAGAATATGCCTCTGATCCAGGAGTTTCTCTATGAGAAGATCTACAAAGAATTCTCCACCCACGCCATAAGCACTGCAGGCCAGCCGGGCTGTGAGGTCCGCACCTATGACCCCAATGGATTCTCCGCCTGGGTCATGAATCCCGGTGTCACGAAGGTTGGAGAACAGGGGCAGCAGGCAGTGTTCTGTAATATGCCCTGGTGTGTGCCGCTGCGGGAGTTGAAGGACAGGGGATTATGGGTAGAAAACAGATAAAAAGTATATATTATGACAAAATTTTCTTTGGAGCAAGAGCGGTCTTTTAGTTCTCTCCTCACACTTCCCTATGACATTAGGAAAGGCTGATCTAAGGGATATCTTTGGTTGGATCATACTCTACCCACTGTCCATCTGACAATATCTCATAACTTCCCCATTGAGGACGATGTCCGGTCTCATGTCCTTTCACCCGGATTGGCAAAATGCAGTCATGCTTGCAATAGGGCAGAGGATCATCAATTATAATCCAGCCCTGGTCATCAAGCTCTCCCTCAAACTCTTCCAGGGCTGTTTCTAACTTTTCACTGAAGGAATCATAGGAACTAAACACAGCGTCTCTGCCCGTGTAATAATAAGTATAGACCCCAAGATTGTCTATTTCATGTATCATGACTTTATAAATAGTTTTTGTTGAATTACATAGATAAGGTTCTCTCAAATATCCGTACATTCTCATCTGGCCACCCCTATTATAAACATTGTTTCTTTCGTTTTGTTCGATAAAAACCGGGAGTACTGATTTCCTTCCTGCTCTCCCGGTTTCAATCATAGAATGCTTCTTTCTATGGTTATCTGAATTTCTTTGCAGTAAATCCATGTTACTGACAAATCTCATCATTTAATTATTTGTAGATTAAAACGGCAATGGCGCTTTCCTATATTTTATATTACATTGTTCAAAAAAGCGCATTTGCTCGTAATTAGACGCAACAATATTACAGTTCTCTAAAAGTGGCTTAATCTTTTTTACCAATTCCCTATTTTTTCTATTCATATAAGAGGTACTAATTATCTCTTTGTAAAGTCTTAAAATATTACCTGTAAAAAAATCAACAACTTGTATGACCACATCCTTTTTTGAATCATGAAAATCTAATTGCTGAATACCAGTCCCGTATTTTTTTAATTCATCTGCCCATTTTGATAAAACATTACTAAACTGTTTTTGATCGTCATGATATACAAAAACTTTATCCCCATAAGATAGTCTTAAATTGCATATATGTCCAAGCAAACTATTAAAGGCGTCTACATTGGGCAAAAAACTTTCTTTTCTTTGTCCTCCTTGTATCACTCATCTTTTATTCATGGGAATCTGCAAACAGCTGTCTGGCGTCAAAATCAATGCCAAAAATCTCATTTAAGCTGTCCTGGTATGCCCACCATTCATCGCATTCATAATCTTCAACGTCTTTTTGATACACGACCCACAGCCGGTCAATGATCTCCTCATCCGCCAGAACCTTCTCTTTTGCCAGTCCCTCTGTCAAAAAAACATCATCCGGTGTTTCTCTTATCCAGCTTTTCAGATCCTCCTTGTACTCATTTCGCAGCAGCATACTTTTGTCCCTTTCTGCTCCATTTCATAAAACTTCCCAAAATTCATCCACAGCACACAAACCCTGCTATGCCGCCTCCGGCAGTTCCTCCGTATAGGTTCCTGGCCCCCAGATTTCATCAGCCAGTTCACAAAGGGGATCAAAGGTGTCCGTATAAAATCCCCAGCAGGAATCACATTCCTCCCACTGTCCATCCTCACTCTGCCTTTCCTCAATATAGCCGTAAGCCTCACCCTGCAGGTACATGTTATACATCTTCACCTCCGCCCTCATGTCCTGCTCTGCCAGCCGAATCCATTCCTTTTTGGTCTGTTTCCCCAGCCTTGCCGCTTTTACCCGGTCAATGGTGGTCCAGATGATTCCCACCTGTCCGCTGTCCCATGGGTCTCCAAAATCCGCGCAGCTCATACTCAGTCCGCTGTGATCATAGAGATACAGGGGAAGAATCACCAGATTATCATTGGATATCTTTTGAAGATCGTTCAGGGTAATACCGGCGATCAGGTCGTTTTCTAAAAACTCCACATCCGGGTTTGCGCAGAACAGACCGTATTCTCGTTTTCCCAGAAAGGAATACGCTCCCCATATTTCCCACTGTCTTTCCTTACGGTTGTAGGTAAGCTCAATATTGGCTTTCCCCGTCTTCACATAAGAGCGTATCCGTTTCATGGAAATGCCCAGTTCCTGAATCACTGCCCTTTTTAATCCGTCCATGTCCTGATACTTTGTCTTGTCCCCCAGGCCATACCTTGGGTGCATGCAGAACATAGTCCCAATGTTGCCGTCCATGTCCGTCCTGGGATTCCAGGGGAACTCATCCGGTTCCACATGTATACGGAAAATTCCTTGTTTATCATCCTTGTAATACCGGTACTCATAGTGTTCCATTGTTATCCTCTTCTCTCCCATTTCTTATTGGTTTTTCCAATATAATTATTGCGGTACATGACAGGCCATAATAAAAGAACACGAAAAAAGGAGCCGCCTACCGGTTATTTCCCGGCAAGGCGGCTCCTCTCTTTAAACCTGATTCCGTTTACAGTAATTTACACACCCTTTACAGGTTTCAATCTCAAGTTTTCTATAAGGGCATGTTGCCTTCTCGTCATAGACACAAGTATTTCGTATCCTCTTGGTCAGAATGAAGACCAGGAATGCGGCTGTCAGCACCAGAGGCAGGGACGAAATCACCGGATGTTCCTCAAATGCGGCTGCGATTGCCTCGTAAACCGCTGTAATCGTTCCCACAAAGCCTTCCCACAACCGTTCTGGAAGGCTCTTTACCTTCTTTGCAGAAACGTCCTCCCGTTCATACCGTGCAGTTACCGCCATGGTGTAAAGAATCCTTTCCTTTTCCGGAATCTCCTCCTCATATATGCATTCCCATGCCTTCCCCACAATGGCAGGCAGGTTCACTTCCCCGCCATAGATGGCCCGGATATCTTTCACCCACTTTCGCCCGCTGGCAGTAGCATTTCTCATCACCATCCCATTCTGCGTATAGGGCTCCCCGTTCCAGGTAATTGAATTGATCTCATAGGCGTCTCCGTCCAGCTTTAAATATTCCAGGAAATCTTCCCCATAGCCTGCCAGATCCGCGTCTTTGGGGATTTGTTTCCCATTCAAGACAAACAGATCCGCGTCATAACCGGTGACCGTGACCGGAAACGTAAAATTCTCTTCCCAATACTCTTTTGTAATCTCCTGGGTTCTTAAGTCCAGTAAGGCGCTAACCCTCTGGCCTGTATCCATATCCTCAAACTCCGATTCCTTCACTTCCGGAATCTGGACACCGGCCTCCACCGCCGTATAAGTTACAGCCACTTCTTTATACTCAGTCCGTTCTTTTGCCTCCTGCTCCTTTAACTCCTTCTCTGCCAGGCTATAAGTCTTCCCATCCTCCCCCACAATGGTCCTCTCCGGTTCCTGTTCTCTCCCGTCTCCAGTAAATATCTCGCTTTCATAGGAAAACTGTCTGGGAACCACTGCGGCCTCACGAACCAGAGAAGCCTGTCCCACAGAACGCAATTGATAGGTATCACCATGAATGACAAAACTGTCTTTCAGAGACTGAAACGGGTCGCTGTCTTTGTCATAGGTGGTATAAAGTACCTTCTTCTCAAATGCTTCTGTTCCGGCCTCCACATCCTCTGTCTCCATATCCGCCATCCCGATCTCCGGTCTCTCATCATCAGGTATCGTATCTTCTTTCGGACTACCAAGGATTTGTCCGTCAAGGGCGGATAAATCCGGAAGTGTCTCCACAAGAATCTCTTTCTCTGGCACATTTCCATAAGCCGATGTGGTCACGGGTCCCCACATAAGAACGCATGCCACAACTGCTGCGAAACATCCTGCCCCATGTGACAGTGACGTACCTGATCGGCTCATAAGCCACCTGTGTCTACTCATGCCTTTTCCCTCCTCTCTTTTTCCTTAAAACCGCCAGCCCAATCATGCCGCAGCACATCATCAGCCCCAGGAGCACAAAGGGGAAGGTATCCCCTGTTTTGGACGGTGTGGCAAAGGGGTGCCAGTTCCCGTCCCGGTCAAACCATCCTTTTCCATATCCGTCAGCGCCGTTATCATAAACCGCATGGATCACCCCGGCCCGTTTTCCCGGATCATGCGGCGGAGTCCGGTCTTTTTTTCCATTGTAGAAGACAGTTTCTCCCTCAATTCCACTGGCCCTGACCGTAAAGGTAAGATAGCCCTCCGATTTTTCGTAAGCCTCCGGTACCTTAGTCTCCCGCACCGCGAATGCCCCGTACCGTTCCGGGGTAAAGGTAACCTGGCCATAAGCGTCCGTTGTCCCCTTATAAACAATACGGCCTGTCTCATCCCATATTTCAAACCGCACGCCCTCAATAGGCTCCCCCGTCTCAGAATCCGCCTTTTTGATGGTGACATTGGGCGGTGTGTGGTAATTGGCCACAGGAATGGATTTGTGGGAGGATGAAGTGATCTTAAGTTCATACTGTTCCGGGTCCGCCTGGTAGCCTGCTGGCGCCTTGGTCTCCTGATAGGTATAGATTCCTGGAGAATCGAAGGAAACATAGGCATACCCACTGGAGTCTATCCTTACTGTCTCATACACGGAACCATTTTCACGGTTAATAGTAAACTCTGCCCCCGGCAGCGCGGCCATGGTAATCCCGTCATATTTTTTGAAAGTGACTGTCGGAGGAGAGGAAGGCTTTCCGCCTCCAGGGGTTGGAATCTTCTCATTCTCAAGGAGAATGGTAATGACCTCCTCCTTCTTTTCCAGGGGAACCGTAAACTCAAAGTCTTCCATATTCCGGTACCCGACTGGGGCCTTTTTCTCCCTCAGAAGATAGGTCACACCGGCAGACAGCTTTGCTTCCAGGGTGATGGTCCCATTGATTACAAATTCCGGAACAATCACCTTCTTGTCGGATTTTCTCACAATCTCAAAGCGGCCTCCCTTTAGACGCTCCCTGCTTCCCTTCCTCACCTTTTCCACTGTTACAATAATCGGTGAATCCTTCATGGTAACCATCATAACATCACTATGATCCTCCATGGTAAAGATCACATCTGGTGCTTTGTAATACCCAGCCGGTGCTTTTTCCTCCACCAGCCGGTACTGGTGTCCTGCTGTAAGAATCCCTGTAATCCTATGGGCTGTACCGTCACTTACCCAGCTGTCCATGATATCCCCATTGACACTGTCTCTTACAGAAAGTTCTGCACCTTTTACGGGGACACCGTTTTGGTCTGTCTTTAGGATAGCTGCCTCAGTGGGAGCGTCTTTCATCAGAACCTCCAGAGGTTTCTTCTGATTGAGATACGGCATGTGAAACTTCTCCCTCTCCCCCAATCCATACCCCTTTGGCGGTTCCAGCTCTGCCAGAAAATAATCTTCCCCTGCCTTTAACTGTCCGGTAATCGGTGTCCCACCGGCACTGGCAGTAAAGATTAAATTCTCGCCTTTGGAAAATAACAAGCTTCCCTCCTCCGGCCAGTGACAATCCATGACCGCTTTCGCCGGTGTCCCATCTGCCTTTAATATCTGGTAGATTCCTCCGGATAATGCCGTTCCATCCATGCTCACCTTTTGAATCAGGGCCTTCGTTGGCGCGTCTTTCATCCTTACTACATTATCCACAACCTCAATCTCATACCCGACTCCCTCACCGTGGATCTCTCCCTTTTCATCAACAGCGTTCCCTTTCTCATCTATGGTGATTACATATTCTCCGTCCCTGTAAGTCCCGTCTGGATGGAGCACAATACTCGTTGGAAACCCATCTTTATCATAGAGGATTGACTCTCCCTTCTCATTGATATAGTGAGCGCCTGTGACCATTCCGTCCTGATTGAGTGTAAATTCAATCATCTCGGAATACCCATATCCTTCCGGGGCCGACTCTTCCCGATAGCGGTAGGTGGTGTTGGTATCCATAACCCCTTCCTCCTTATGGGGCGTACCTCCCGATACCCAGCGGTCAATCCTGGTAACTGAACCGTCCGGATTCACCTTTAACAGTCCACAGACCGCCCCAGGAATTTCTTTTCCCGCAAAATCCTCTTTTGTAAAGAAAACCTTTGTCGCCTGATTGCTCATTACTACCTGCAAAGGCTCTTTCTGATTCACATAGGGCATGTGGAAGCTGACCGCTTCCCCGGCAAGATGTCCATCCGGCGATTCAAGTTCCTTTAAAAGATAGTCTTGGCCAGCCTTTAATTGCCCGGTGATCTCAATCCCTTCTTTTCGTGCCCCAAAGATAAGCAACTCTCCCTTCTTTATGGTTCCGGAATGTAGCAGGGATAACACCTTGGTATCCTGAATTGCCTTTACCGGTTTCTCATCCTTCGTAAAGATCTGGAATTTACCGCCATGAAGCACCTTCCCATCCAGACCGGTTTTCTGAATGAAAAGTCTGGTGGGGGCGTCTTTCATTTTCACCACATTGCCGGAAACCGGTATCTCATAAACCACGCCTTCCCCATGAATTTCTCCAACCTCATCTACCGCGTTTCCCTTTGTATCAATCCTGACCATGATTTCGCCATCCATATAGATCCCGTCTGGCTGCACCACAATCCTGGTGGGGTATCCGTCCTTGTCAAATAAGATAGGCTGCCCCTGCTCATTGATATAATGAGCCCCAGTGACTGTCCCGTTTTTATCGACAGTAAACTCAATATCTTGGGAATAGCCGTACCCTTCCGGCGCTGCCTCCTCATGGTATCGGTAAGTGGTATCCGTATTCAGAGTGCCTTCCTCTGTATGGGGAGTTCCGTTGGAAATCCATTTGGAGATTGCAGTCACGGTGCCATCGGGGTTCACTTTTCTCAGCTCACAGACTGCACCGGGGATTTCCTCTCCGGCAAAATCCTCTTTGGTAAAGAATACCTTGGTCTTTCGATTCTTTATTACTACTTTGACCGGCTCCTTCTGGTTTCCATAGGACATTTTAAAAGAAACGTTTCTGCCTCCTATATAACCGTCTGCCGGTTTCCATTCCCGCATAACATAGTTCATTCCTGCGGCCAGCTGCCCTGTGACCGGAACCCCTTCCTCTGTTCCGTCTGAGAAGAAGATCAAATGCTCCCCCTTCTTAATCATTCCTTCATGAATTGCCGATGGAATCCGGGTATCGCTTACTGCTTTCACTGCATTTCCATTCCCCTGCAATATCTGAAAGCCTGCGCCAGCAACAGGCCTTCCCTCCAGATCTGTCTTAATGAGACGCAGTTGGGTGGGGGCGTCTTTCATCACGATTCGATTGTCCATGACGGGAAGCTCATGCTGTACACCCTCTCCATAAACCTCCCCATTCTCATCGACAGCATTCCCCTCCTCATCAATGACAAGGACATGATCTCCATGGGAGTATGTCCCATTTGAATGGAGGATGATATTGGTGGGATACCCGTCTTTGTCATACAGGATCGTCTCCCCGTCCTCATTGATATAATGGGCTCTGACAACCACTCCGTCCTCATTGATAGTAAATTCAATATTCTCGGAATATCCATAGCCCTCCGGGGCCAATTCCTCATGATAGCGGTAAGTGGTATCTGCCTTAAGGCCATGCTCCAGAATATGCGGCTCTGCTTTTGATACCCATTTGTCTACAGATACAACCGTGCCATCAGGATTCACCTTTTTCAGTTCACAGGAAGCTCCAGGGATTTCTTTCCCGGCAAAGTCCTCTTTCATAAAGGTTACCGCAAAAGGCTTATCCTTCATGCAAATCCGGTTGTCTTTTATGTGAATTTCCAGTCCTACCCCTTCAGCGACCACCTCTCCCAGTTCCGTGACCATATCTCCATGTTCCAGAAATACTTCCTTTTCCAGATACTCATAAATCACCGTCCCGCTTTCCTCTGTACGGACATGGATGTCCGTGGGATAACCGTTTTTGTCATAAAAGACCGGTTCCCCGTCCTGATTCACATAATAAGCGGACTTGACCTGGCCGTCTTTATCCATAGAAAACACCATATCCTCACTGTACCCGTAGTTATCCGGCGCCTCTTTTTCATGGAAATAGTAGGTTTTTCCAGGGCTTAAGATCCCCTCGATCTTGTGTGGCACAGTTCCGGAAACCCATTGGCTGATGGGTTCTCTCTTTCCATTTTCCTTAAAGGTTCCCAGTTCACAGACCGCACCGGGAATCTCCGTTCCCCCAAAGTCCTGTTTGGAAAAATAGCAGGTGGTTGGTTTGTCCTCCATGACAACCCGGTCAATAGTCCCATCCTCCGACACGGTAAATACCACATCCTCCGAATATCCGTAGCCTTCCGGTGCTGCCTCCTCATGGTAGCAGTAGGTTTTCCCTGCCTCCAAAATCCCGACAAACTTTTTCGGTTCCTTTCTTGAAATCCATCGAACCTCGTTGCCAAAGGAATCGGTTAAAACTTTCCCGTCTTCATCCATAAGCACACAAACTGCCCCTTCCACCTCTTCTGCTCCCGCCCAGTCAAGTTTGGTAAACCACACCTGTGTAGGCTTATTCAAAAGAGAAATGTCATTGATCTGGCACCTCTCCCCGAAGGAAAAACCATATTTTCTCAGAACCAGAGAATCTCCTTTTGGAACATGCAGATATTCTGTAAGGTAATACCCTATATTCTTCAGGAACACACTGCGTTCACTGATGGCATTCCGTGTGTTGGTAAATAAAACATTTGACACGTTGGTATTGTCTGTCCTGCCTTCTGCCTTTGTGTTTGTCACCACAAAGGGGTGCTGCTCTGCCACGATCTGCAAAACCTTGTAATTTGTATTGTAAGGAAGATCCTGAATGGTAATAAAATCATTCCCATTAACGGAAATTTCAAATTCACTCTTCTCTCCATAAGCATACAAGGTGCCATTGGTATACCTGGTGCGGTAATCGTAAGCTCCAGAAAGAGGGGAACCATCCGCAGTGGTCAAAATCACTTGAAAGGTAAATGCAGCGTTGCGGTTTTCCGGGTGTGTCCCCGCCACCGCACTGGAGATCACTAACTTTGAGGAATCTTTAAAGATACCCTCCCCATGATTCACTGCCACCGGATTCACATAACTGTAGGCTTTGCCGTCAATCCTTACCTGCTGATGGATATAGCCCTTGGCAGATTCCTCTACATGAGCCACTACCGTTAGCTTTCCTGATTGTTTTGATGTCACCGTCCGGTACGTTCCGTTCTCTTGTTTCTCAAGCCCTCCTGTGGCACGTAAGTAGGTAATCCCGTCTGTCGGAAGGACAAGGATTTCCTTCCCTTCTCCCTCATAGGAAATCTCATAGTATATGGTATCTCCGGCCTGCACGGCCCTGTGGTCTACCCCTGTCTTTCTTAAAATCTGCCCCACTACCGTGAGGCCGTCCGGGTCTTCCCTCAAAGGGTTGATCACCGTATAGCTTCCTGTATCGTCCGGGGTGAAGGAGAGAATCTCGGCACCTGATTCATCGGTAATCTCATAGGTAAGGTTCTTGGTATCCCCTCTTAAATCAACCTTCATCCACCCTTCTTTTAGCTTTGCGATAAAAGTGACCGTCCCCAGAACATCCTCCGAACCATCGGAATATCGGACATACTCCCTGATTCGGTATCTTCGCCCCTCTTCCACGTCTTCTGAGGAGAGATGGATACTGCCGTCCACCAGCGTCCCCTTGTTTATGCCGGTCCCGCTTTCCATATCCTCCAGCATGACATAGGTGCCCAGGACCGTCCGGGTAGAAAAGGTCACCTTCTCCACGGCTCCCGTTCTGTCAGAGGCAAAGGCGATGGAAATATTTTCTTTCGGGTCATACCAGATTCGTCCGATGGATGTACCGCTGGGAGATACCTGAAAGAATACATCCTCTGCCTTCGTATACCCGGCAGGATAGGACTCCTCTGTCAAAACATAGGTTCCTCCTGCTGTCAGACCGGTTATGATATGAGACTTCTCTTTCTTTCCGGTGGTCCATCTCCAGTCAGCCCCTTTGGATATCCCGGTACTCTGCCAGACTCCATTCTTTTGCTCCGCCTCATAGACGGCCAGTGTGGTTCCCGGCACTGTTTGTCCGTCATAAAAATCCGCTTTGGATAGGGTAAGCTGGGACGGCTTATCCGACACATACAATATCCCGTTGACCAAGGCAGCGTCAGATGGATTGTACATCATGGTATGGACATCATGAAAATCCGGCGCAGCGGAAAACTCATGGATTTCATGGCTCAGGGCGTATCCGGCAGGAGCACTGATTTCTTCTATGATAAAGGTATAGGGCTCCAACATTCCTTCCGGGGAAAACCTTCCGATATCCATGACCGACAAGGTTCCATAACCGGTTTCATCTGTATTCAGCGTCCCTACCGGAATGCCGCCAAGGGTCTTATTTCTCACCCTGAAAACAGCCCCGGCCAGGGGAGTCCCCTCCTCATTCTGTTTGAACACTTTTACCTTTAACGGGATAGGCGTATTCACCGCCTGGATATCTGCTGACAGATCGGAGGCGGACAAATCCGTCACTGGAATGGATAGGACTTCAAAGGTCTTAAAGTAAGAGGGCGTTTCTGTCTCAACCAGGTAATACCATCCACTTTGTAGATTTTTAATGACATGTGGTCTGTAATCCCCTACCTGGTCAAAGCGGATACTCTCAGCCTTATACTCTGCCTCCGTGTACCTGCCATCGCTTCCCGATATCCAGCGGTCTGCCAGGATTGCCCCATCTGGGACTTTTCCATCCGCAAAAGCCTTCTTATAATCCCCAATCTCCGTTTCACTGAAATACAGGCTTAAGGCAGCGCCTGGAATCACTGCGGCCTGGCTTTGGTCTCCCGTCATAACCGCGGCTCCCTGGGAGGAACCTGCGTAATAAGCCTCTTCGTTTCTGGCAATCTTGGCGATGGAAAGCTGCCGTTCCTTATTTTCCATGGTAAAACGCTGGATGTCGCCCATCTCTTCTACCTGAACCGTCTGCTCCTGCGCTGTCACATAGCCCTCCGGGGTGCCGGTCTCTTTCAGGACATAGGTTCCTGCCGGAAGATAATCAAACCGGCGCCTTCCCTCTATGGTGTCGTAGCTTATGGTGTTGGCATAGATTCCCGTATAATCATCCCTGTAGTGAAACCCAAAGGAGACCTCATAGGCCCTGCGCCCTGCCGCAGTCCTATCATTGGACGGATAGATACTGATACGCATTCTGCTTTCATTACTCACATTCCAGATCTGGTGAGACAGGCCCTCGGAGGCTTCTTCATCCTTCCATGCATGCAGGGTCACCGGATAAGTAAAGCGGTTCTCCTCCAGATTCCTGGTGTTGTATGCGTCTTTAAATTCCTGGGGAGCGTGATCCGGCGCCGAACCTCTGGTACAGACTATCCTGGTGCCATCGGAAATAATCCAGATCTCCTTTTCTTCTGTGGCATAAGGTTCCTTCACCGCTGTTCGCTCCACCTCCCAGGAAATCTAAGAAAAGGACGTATCTCCGTGATTGACCTGTTCTGTAAACAGTTCCACAAAGCTCTGTCTCTTTTTCCCACGGTCCCCGGAAAACACCGAAGCCAGGCGCTGCCAAAAGGAAGGTTCCTCCTCCCCCTCACCGCTGCTTAAGTAATCGGACAAATCATCGGTTTTCCAAACGGACACAACCTCTCCCGAACGATCCGTAAGAGACAGTTCCGCCCGATATGCGTTGGGAAGGTTTTTCTTTTCATCCCCATCCTTCTGATATTTTTCGATCTCTACCTTCGTGTGGTCGTCCTTCATGGAATAGATCTGCACGCCATCCTCTTCCCTGATGGTAATGTCCTGATCTGCCATGGTGATAAAGCCCTTTGGGGTGTGTACTTCGGAAAGCCTGTAGTTCCCTTTTGGCAGCCCTTCCAGAAATAAGGGCTCATCGGTAGGAAACTCAAGGTAAGAAAAGCCCCGTTCCTCTTTTTTCACAATCCAGGGATTCTCTGTCACCTTCACCCAGTCGCTGAACGCCTTTTTCGTGGAATCGTCTCTTGCCTTTAAGGAAATGACCGCGCCGGCTACATGCTTGTGAGACCAGGAACCTTTTGGTTCTTTCACGGTAATGGCCGCACCGGCGTCTGTTTTTTGACGGGTTCCATCAATGAAAAGTCCCTTTTCCTGGGAATCTGAGGTATCTGTTTTAATAAATTCTGCCTTGATGGTTCTGTCAATCATCTCCGCATACTGAAGGTTCGTGTCCTCATTTACCGTTACTCCTATAGGAAGGCTTTTGACATAACCTGAAGGAGAAGTAAGTTCCTCCATGATGTAGGTTCCGGCATTTACCCTTTTCAACATGTCGGCCTGGCCCCCGGCGCTTGTCCCGGAGTATACATCATTTCCCGTTTCTGATACACCTAAAATCGTATGGTTTCCACGGGCCGCATTCTCTACCGTGTTCACAAGCTGTGTATCAAAGGGATCGTTGGGCGTGTTTTCGCCGGTGGTCCACACGTTCTCCATCAGATACGCCTCTCCCAGCCTGCGGTATAAGATATTGTCCGCAGAATGGATATCACCGGAGCCGCTGCGAAATTCACCACCGTTTGCCTCAAAGGTAACGGTCATAGTTCTTGCGGTTCCGACAGCAGGCCGGTTGGAATACCACTGCTCTCTTTCCGCTTCATCCATTCCGGAAGTGTTCCCGTTTCGCCACCTGGCCACTGCTCTGCCGCCATCGGTCAGACGGTTTGGCTCAATCAGCCAGCCAGCAAACAGATAGCCTGTACGCACGGGAACCGGTACGGTTCCTGCTCCGTTTACGATATAATTCCCGTCCATATCCACCATAAGACGGATGGTCTGCTTATCGGAATACTGATAGTGGGTGCTTTGGTCAAAGGGATCATCCCGATCTCCGTTATAAAGTTCTTCATGGGGATTGACCAGGTAAGCGTTCTCATTTTCCTGATCCAGAGAATCCTTGTAGGCGTAGCCCAGATACTCATCTCCATCATAATCATACCGGTCTTCCCCTTTTTCATAGGTCTCCTCGGATTTCCGGTAATACACCGGATGTCCATAGCTATCCAGAACCGGGTTCATGGCTTTTTGAAAGGAGTTTCTCTCATAGGTTCCTGTGGTATATTCCTCCGGTGTGTCGGCATGGATGGTGGCAATCCTGGTGGTCATGATTTTCTGAAAAGTTCGGGAGCCATTCCCGTTTCCCTGGGCTGCGCCAGAACCGTCATAAAAAATGTTTACCGGCCATACATACAGCTTGGTATGTTCTGTTGAGGCGGTGTCATTGACATGATGAAGGTTATCATGGCCTTCCTTATGGGCGATGGACTCTTCGATATAGGCAATACCGGTCTGGGGATCCACTCTGGAATCCCGATTGCCGTCCTCATCCAAATGATACATAATGGTGTGATCCCCGACTTCAATGGCTTTTTCCGGGAGGCTGTAACGGATTTTTCCATAGTCTCCGCCTACAAACTCATAAACAGGACGGTTAGTTCCAGCTTCAAAGGCAAAGACCGAAAAGTCCAGTTCATCCTTTTGGGTGATGTTGACTACCTTTCCCTTCTTATCAAATCCGTACAGGTTTCTTTTCTTGTCCGGACGTTCCGCGCCGAAGATCTGATCGATAAGCTTATCATTCTGAAATCCTATGCCTGTATAGATGTCATTGGAGGTAATCTGAAGATTGTCCAGGCTGTAGAACAGGATAGGGGTGTCTTCCCTTTGGATGGTCTTCGCAATCCACACTCCGCCTCCTGTATCGTCAATCCCGTCCTGATACTGGTAATTTCGGTCGATCACGGTTCCGTTTCCATCGATCAGGATCTTTGTCCCGTCTCTCTTTTGAAGGACATATTCCACTTTCGTGCCTGCGTATCCCTTGTTTATATACACGTTTGTGACGTTGTTGGCCCCCTGGTCACGGATAACCGTTACGCCGGTAAACCGTTCATCCTCCCCATAATGGCCGCTGTCTCTGGTCACAGCCGGATTCCGAAAGATCTCAACCGCTTCATACAACGCCATCCTGGCGCCGGCAACATAGTGATTGATGTCATCGGCGGTTTCCAGCTTTCTGGTGACATAGGCATAACCGTCAAACACACCATGCTCGTTATAGATCAGTTCCAGGTCCTCATCCAGATTTTGCGCCTTCCGGCCTGAAAGGTATTCCAGGGTTCCGGTGAAATACCCATAGCCCAGATAAGCACCGGATGATGAATAGGCAAGCTCCACCTTATCGTATCCGTACTTCCCAATGAGTTCTGCCTCCGCCCCTTCCACTCTGCCTGACAGCTGGTAGGTGATGGTATCCTCCTGAACAGCCGTTGTATTTTGGGGAGAAATTCCCTCGTGTGCGCCTTTTGGCGTTTTAATCTTGGATACCTGCAGCCTTAAGGGCGTGTCGTTGATATAGGAACTTTCGGTAGACAGGGTATTCTTGGGACTGTCTTCCTCTAACACGGATTTGTCTTCCTTTTCAGGTATCTTTCTGTCTGCGGCATAGGCCGCTATACTGCCTGCCAGGTTACTGACAATCACAGCAACAGACAGAAGCGCCCAGAACCGTCTTTTTCGTTTTCTGTTGAAAAACATCTCTGCTCCTCCTTACTTTCCCCACATGTGGGATATCTGGAGGAATTATGCGGTTGGTTCTTCTGAAATCGGTTTTGATGGTGAAAGTAAAGTAAACGGTAGATAGTGCGTACCTCGACTGACATGGAGAAACATGCGACAATAGA
>CAJUEJ010000040.1 GCA_910585435.1 uncultured Hungatella sp.
TGTGGGGCCTTTGGGGAACCCGTCGGAGTTTGTCCGGGAAGATCCGGAGACCCTGAAAAATAAAAAAATGCTGTTCGTGGCAGGAGGCGTGGGCGCTGCCCCGGTGTACCCCCAGGTGAAGTGGCTGCGGGAGCATGGCATTGATGCCGATGTAATCATCGGCTCCAAGACAAAGGATATGCTGATACTGGAAGAGCCTATGAAAGCCGTAGCCGGGAACCTGTACATAACCACAGACGACGGCTCCTATGTGAGAAAGGGCATGGTTACGGATGTGGTGAAAGACCTGGTGGAGAACCAGGGAAAGCACTACGATGTGTGTGTGGCAATCGGCCCTATGATTATGATGAAGTTTACAAGCCTGCTTACAAAGCAGCTGCATATCCCCACCATCGTAAGCATGAACCCTATCATGGTGGACGGAACCGGCATGTGCGGCGCCTGCCGCTTAACCGTAGGGGATGAGGTAAAATTTGCCTGTGTAGACGGCCCGGAATTTGACGGCCACCTGGTAAACTTTGACGAAGCCATGAAGCGGCAGCAGATGTATAAGACCGAGGAAGGCCGGGCCATGCTCAGGCTTAAAGAGGGGGATACCCACCATGGAGGCTGCGGGCACTGCGGCAGTGACGACAGGTAAGGGGAACGCTCAAGGCTCAAGGGAAAAAATGGAGGAAATTATAGAGATGACAGACGTATTAAAAAAGGTTCCTGTCCGTGAGCAGGATCCTAAGGTAAGGACCGCCAATTTTCAGGAGGTCTGCCTGGGATATAATAAAGAAGAAGCCATGGAAGAGGCTTCCCGGTGTTTAAACTGTAAGAATGCCAAATGTGTAAAAGGCTGCCCGGTGGCCATCAATATTCCGGGATTTATAAATGAAGTAAAACAGGGGAATTTTAAAGAGGCAGCAAAGGAGATAGCCAAAGCTTCCGCCCTGCCGGCAGTCTGCGGCCGGGTATGCCCTCAGGAAAGCCAGTGCGAGGGCCAGTGTATCCGAGGAATCAAGGGAGAGCCGGTATCCATCGGAAAGCTGGAGCGCTTCGTGGCTGACTGGTCCAGGGAGAACGGCTTTGTGCCAGAGGCCCCAGAACATACCAACGGAAAGAAAATAGCCGTCATAGGCTCCGGCCCCTCCGGCCTGACCTGCGCCGGAGACCTGGCCAAGATGGGATACGAAGTAACCATCTTCGAGGCCCTCCACGAACCAGGAGGCGTGCTGCTGTACGGAATCCCGGAATTCCGTCTTCCCAAAGAGGGCGTAGTAAAGCCGGAGATAGAGAATGTAAAGAAGCTGGGAGTAAAGATAGAGACCAACGTGATTATCGGAAAATCCATAACCATCGACCAGCTTCTGGAGGAAGAAGGCTTCCATGCAGTGTTCATCGGTTCCGGAGCCGGGCTTCCTATGTTCATGGGAATCCCCGGGGAGAATGCCAACGGAGTCTTCTCTGCCAACGAATATTTGACCCGGAGCAACCTGATGAAAGCCTTCCGGGATGACTACGACACCCCCATTGCCGCCGGCAGGAAAGTAGCCGTGGTAGGTGGAGGAAACGTAGCCATGGATGCAGCCCGTACAGCCCTGCGCCTGGGAGCAGACGTACATATCGTGTACCGGAGAAGTGAGGCAGAACTTCCAGCCAGAGCAGAAGAAGTCCACCACGCCAAAGAAGAAGGAATCATCTTCAACCTTCTCACCAACCCGGTGGAGATTCTCACAGACGAAAACGGCTGGGTAAAAGGAATGAAATGCATCCGCATGGAGCTGGGAGAGCCGGATGCCTCCGGAAGAAGAAGGCCGGTGCCAGTAGAAGGCTCAGAATTCATCATAGAAGCAGATACGGTCATCATGTCCCTGGGAACCTCCCCCAACCCTCTGATTTCCAGCACCACCAAAGGACTGGAAGTCAACCGGAGGAAGTGTATCGTGGCAGAAGAGGCAACCGGAAAAACCAGCAGGGAAGGGGTCTACGCAGGAGGAGATGCCGTCACCGGAGCCGCCACCGTGATTCTGGCCATGGAGGCCGGAAGAGCCGGAGCCAGAGGGATTCATGGGTATCTTTCCGGAAAAACAGAATAAAAAAGTGTAAAGTAAAGGCAGAGCCGCTGCATACCAAAGAAAGAATGGTGCGCAGCGGCTTTCATGTGCCGATGTGTATTTATGCTTGAAACCAGAGAAAGCTTATGCTAACATAAAAATACAGCAAACCTGTATGCGCCCGGCAGCGGACGCACCACCGCACATGAAAGTCTGTTGCAGATTATAGGAACTTTGAAAGGGGGGAATCCATGAACAGGACATTTAATACAGAAGGATACTGTGATCCGGAATTTAACTATATGGTGGATTTGTCTGAACGCCTGAAGGCTATCAAGGAGATGGTGGACAGTGAAAAATATTTTACTATCAATAAGGCAAGGCAGTACGGAAAAACCACGGTTCTGACTGCCCTTGCAGAATATCTGCAAATGGAATATGAAGTGATATCCCTGGATTTTCAGACTATGAGTTCTCTGGCTTTTGAAAGTGAACAGGCGTTTGTAACAGCATTTTCAGAAGAATTGCTGGACAATGCTTTGCTTCCTGAAAAGATGAAAGAAAAGCTTCTTGCATGTATAGAAAAGAAATCAGGATCTGTCTCACTTTCAGCGTTATTCCGTGTTTTAAAGGCATGGTGCAAGAGTACAGAAAAAAAGATCGTTTTAATGATTGATGAAGTAGATACGGCTACTAACAATCAGGTTTTTTTAGACTTTCTGGCACAGCTTAGGGCAGCTTATCTAAACAGGAGAAAAGTGCCAACCTTTCAGTCCGTAATTCTTGCAGGGGTTTATGATGTGCGCAATATTAAGAAAAAGATTCGGCTGGAGGAGGAGCATAAAACTAATAGTCCATGGAATATTGCAGCTGATTTTTTAGTAGATATGAGTTTTTCTGTGACGGATATTAACGGAATGCTTAAAGAATATGAAGCAGACTATCACACAGGGATGGATATTGAAAAAATGGCAGCTTTATTATATGGCTGTACTTCCGGTTACCCTTACCTTGTTTCCAGGCTTTGTAAGCTGTTGGATGAATTTGTCGCAGGAAGCGAAGAATTTTCTGATAAGACCAGTGCATGGACCTTGGAAGGCCTGATGATGGCAGAGAAACGACTTCTCAATGAAAATAATCCATTGTTTCAATCACTTACAGGAAAGCTGGCGGATTATCCGCAGCTTCGAACTATTTTATATCAGCTTTTATTTACAGGTAAGGCTATACCATATGTCTCACAAAATTCCTGTATTGATATTGCCGCAATGTTTGGTTTCATAAAAAATGATAACGGATGTGTAGCTATTTCAAACCGGATTTTTGAGTCTGTACTGTACAACTTGTTTATTTCCGAAGAATTTATTACCAGCAAGCTGTACGATACAGGGCTCATGGAAAAGAATCAGTTTATTGTCGGCGGTCATCTGGATGTCAGGCAGACGCTATTTTCTGTTGTTTTTAAAACCAATTATCAATGGTGTGGGCAATATCTATGTGGAGCCGGAGACCCGTAATCATGAGAGGATGGATTTAGTTATTGATTACCGCAAAGAACAGAGCATTATTGAGTTGAAGATATGGCGGGGCAATGCTTACAATGAACGGGGAGAAAAGCAGCTTTCTGATTATCTGGAATATTTCCATCTGAAAAAGGGATATATGCTTAGTTTTAACTTCAACCAGAAAAAGAAAATTGGTATAAAGGAGATTGTTTTAGGAGATAAGGTTTTGATCGAGGCGGTTGTATGATACCTTAAACACACAGGAACCTATAAAAGAAGGAGAAGCATTCTATGAAAAAATATAAACGGATTTTTACCATTGTTATCGATTCTCTGGGAATCGGGGCCATGCCTGATGCGGCGGATTACGGGGATGGGGGAACAGATACATTGGGGCATATTGATGAGAGGATGGGAAAATTTCACATTCCTAATCTGGAAAAGCTGGGCCTGGCCAACCTTCATCCCATGATTCATGTGTCGCCGGCAGACAGTCCCATGGGATATTACGGGCGGCTTTTTGAGGCCAGTGTGGGCAAGGATACTATGACCGGACACTGGGAGATGATGGGACTTTACATAACCAGGCCCTTTCAGACATTTACAGATACAGGCTTTCCCAAAGAGCTTCTGGAAGAACTGTCAAAGAGGACCGGACATAAGATTGTAGGCAACAAGGCGGCCAGCGGCACAGAGATTTTAGAGGAGCTGGGAGAACATGAGATTGCCACCGGGGATATGATCGTGTATACCTCTGCAGATTCAGTGCTTCAGATCTGCGGCAATGAGGAGACCTTTGGATTAAAGGAGCTGTACCGGTGCTGTGAGATTGCCAGAGAGCTGACTATGCGTGATGAATGGAAGGTGGGGCGTGTCATTGCCAGACCTTATGTGGGGAAGAAAAAAGGGGAATTTAAACGTACCTCCAACCGCCACGATTACGCGCTGAAGCCCTATGGGAAAACGGCGATGGATGCTTTGAAGGAAGGGGGATACGCTGTAATCAGCGTAGGGAAAATCAGGGATATTTTTGACGGAGAGGGAATCACGGAAAGCCATAAATCCAAAAGCAGTGTTCATGGAATGGAACAGACCATTGAGATTGCGGATCAGGATTTCACCGGCCTTTGCTTTGTAAATCTGGTAGATTTTGACGCACTTTGGGGGCACAGAAGAGATCCTGTCGGGTATGGGCAGGAGCTGGAGCGCTTTGATGAAAAGCTGGGCCTGCTTCTTCCTAAGTTGCAGAAGGATGATCTGCTGATCATTACGGCGGATCACGGAAATGATCCGACTCATACAGGAACAGATCACACCAGGGAGATGGTGCCGTTTTTAGCCTACTCCCCATCCTTTGCAGGATGCGGCAGACTTCCTGACCGGCAGACCTTCGGGGTCATCGGCGCTACCATCGCGGATAATTTCCAGGTAGACATGCCAGAGGGAACCATAGGAGCTTCCATTTTAGAGGAGCTGCGATAGTGAATACTGTGCGGAAATACAGACGATTAGGAGAAGTCCTTCTTACCCTTGGCCTGCTGGAGGAGGATATGTTAAGGCGTGCCCTGGAGCTTCAGAAGGTTTCAGGGGAACGGCTGGGAACCGTGTTGGTAAAATACGGCATGCTTACGGATCAACAGCTGATAGAGGCTCTGCAGGCACAGCTGGAGGTTCCCTTTGTGGATCTTTCAAAGGCAAAGATTGAAGCCAGGATGGCGGCGGTTCTGCCGAAAAATATTGCAGTAAGAAATGAAGTGGTTCCCGTGAGAACAGAGGATGACAGGCTGTATCTGGCCATGAAGGATCCTATGGACTTTATGGCAGTGGAGGAGGTAAGGGCTGCTTCCGGATACAGAGTGGTGATTCCGCTGATTGCAAATCCAAACGGCGTAAACCGGGCTATCGAGGAGCTGTACGGCAGAGAAGGGGTGGCCAAAGCCATCGAGGAGATGAAGAAAAGCAGCTCGTTCAATGGAAAGCAGGGAAAGGACAGCAGTGTTCTGGATGTAAAAGAGGATCAGGAGGATGGCGCACCTACCATCCGCCTGGTGAATTCATTCCTTAACCGGGCAGTGAAGGAGCGGGCCAGTGATATTCATTTGGAGCCAAGAGAAAAAGAGCTGGCGGTGCGCATAAGGATTGACGGCGTCCTCCATCAAATCCTGAATGTGCCGGGGAATCTGCAGCTTTCCGTTATTTCCAGGATTAAAGTAATGGGCGGTATGAATACGACGGAACACAGGGTGCCTCAGGACGGCCGGGCCAGCATAAAGATTCAGGGGCAGACCATTGATTTGAGAATTTCCACTCTCCCGGTGATTCATGGCGAGAAGGTGGTAATCCGCCTTTTGAATCAATCGGCGGCGTTGCTGACAAGCCAGGGTATCGGGCTGTTTGGAAATGATCTGGAAAAATACAGAAGGCTGTTGGACAGGCGAAGCGGTGTAATTCTCCTGGCAGGGCCTACCGGAAGCGGAAAAACCTCCACCATGTATACCATGATTCAGGAGCTGAACCGTGAGGGAGTAAACCTGGTGACATTGGAAGAGCCTGTGGAATACCACATAGAAGGAGTAAATCAGGTTCCCATCTATGAGAAGGTGGGGATGACATTTGCCGAGGGGCTTCGTGCAATCTTAAGACAGGATCCGGACATTATTGCGGTAGGTGAGATCCGTGACAAGGAGACTGCCAGAATCGCCATGCAGGCAGCGCTGACAGGACATCTGGTATTGTCTACCATACATACAAGCGATGCAGTGACAGCGATTAACCGATTGAGAAATATAGGCGTGGAGCCGTACCTGATTGCAGAGGCCATAAGCGGAATTGTCTCCCAGAGGCTGGTCCGGAAAATCTGTCCCAGCTGTAAAGAAGCGTATGTGCCAGACAGAGAGGAACGGGAGCTTTTAAGGATCAGCCCTGAGGCCAGGGTGGTGTGTTACAGAGGAAAGGGATGTCCCCATTGCTTTAATACTGGCTACAGAGGAAGGATTGGCGTATTTGAAATTCTGATCATGGGGCCGGAGATAAGGCGGTGTATTATGGAGGGAAAAAGCAAGGAGGAGATGCTTGGGGCAGCCAGGAAGCCTGGGGATCTGCTTATGTGGGATAATTGCCGGAAGCTGGTGATGGAGGGAATCACTACGGTGGAAGAGGCCAGAGGATTGGTTCGGTGAGGATGGAAACTTTAATCTTCCGGCCTGCAGGAAGGAAAGTGGAGGAGGATATGTTTCTTCAATGCGCCGAAGCTTTCAGGGCTGATATCGTGTTCCATCTTGCAGGCATCGGCCACGGCAGTGTCAGGAGACACGCCCAGCTGCATCAGCCATTTGGATAAAAGCGAGTGGCGCTCATACACGGTCTGTGCGATGGACAGGCCCTGTTCTGTCAGGCATATGAAGCCTTCTTCTGTGACAGTGATGTAATTGCGGTTTCGCAGGTTTTTCATAGCCACACTGACACTTGGCTTGGAAAAATGCATCTCGTTGGCAATGTCTATAGAGCGCACCTGGGGAAGGCGGCTGCTCAGAATCAGGATGGTCTCCAGGTAATCCTCCACGGATTCCTCGGACTTGTGTTGGATATAGCTCATGGAAGGTGACTCCTTTTTTGATTTATTTTAGCATTGGGGAGGGGAGATTGCAAGGGTGATGTAATCTTTTTAACAGTTCCTGCTTATACGGACAAGAAGCTCATGGGCAGCAGCCATAAAAGTCAGGAGGGCCAGCAGGAAGAAGGGGAACAGGGATACGTGGATGCGGGAGGCAATCAGGCTGCAATGTATTCCTGCAGATGCCGGACGGATACACTAAGCCGGGCCGGACAGCCAAACCGGCAGTCTGCAGAGAAATGGCATCAGCCTGGAGAAAAAAGAACCAGAAAAGGAGACAGGACAGTGAGATACACGCTTGCGATTTTTGATTTGGACGGGACGATCTTAAATACGCTGGAGGATCTGACAGACAGTATGAACGCTGCGCTGGAGAAATCCGGATATCCGAAACGGACCATAGAGGAGGTGCGCCGCTTTGTGGGAAACGGAATCCGAAAGCTGATCGAGAGGGCAGTGCCTCAGGGAACAAAAAAAGAGGATGTGGATCAGGTACACAGGGATTTTACAGAGTATTATAAAGCGCACTGTGCAGATAAGACCAGGCCTTACGACGGGATATTGGATCTTCTGGCGACGCTTAAGGAAAAGGGATGCAGGACTGCGGTAGTCTCCAATAAAGCTGATTACGGGGTGCAAAAGCTTTGCCACCAGTACTTTGAAGGCCTGTTTGACCTTGCAGTGGGGGAGAGGGAAGGTATTTTAAGAAAACCGGCGCCGGATTCCGTGAACCAGGTGTTAAGAAGGCTTCAGGTGAGGCGGGAGGATGCAGTGTATATCGGGGATTCTGAGGTGGATATCCAGACGGCAGAGAATGCGGGGATGGATCATATCATTGTGGACTGGGGGTTCCGGAAGGCAGAGTTTTTAAGAGAGCAGGGGGCAAAAGTTATAGTATCAAGACCGGGAGAAATTGCAGAGATTATACAGAGTGGAGAAAACCAGTTGACAAATCTCTAAAAAGTGATAATATAAACATATGAATAGTTGTTCATATGAATGGGCACAATCATATTTTTATAGCAGGAGGAATCACATATGACTGATAGAGAGAAAGTGGAACTGGAAGTGGAGGAAGGTACCTGTGAGTTTATGCATGTCCATGAGGATATTATCGGGCAGGTAGAAAAGGTTATGCCGCAGGAGCAGGAGCTGGTGGATCTGTCCGAATTTTTTAAAGTGTTCGGAGATTCCACCAGGATTAAAATCTTATATGTGTTAAGCCAGTCAGAGATGTGTGTCTGTGACATTGCCACTCTGCTGCAGATGGGCCAGTCTGCCATCTCCCATCAGCTTCGGATCCTGAAGCAGATGCGCCTGGTAAAGTTCAGAAGAGACGGAAAAACCGTGTTTTATTCTCTGTCCGACGACCATATTCAGACCATTCTGGCACAGGGAATGGAACATATCAATGAGTGAGCGGAGGTGAGGATATGACAAAGAAGCAGAAAAAGATGACTATCCGGCTGCTCATAAGCGCCCTGTTTCTGGTTGGAGGGATCCTAACAGAAGGCCTCCATCCGGCTGACTGGCTTTTGTTTGCCGTTTCCTATGTGGCCGCAGGGTATGACATTCCGTTAAAGGCATGGAAAAACATCCGCAACGGCCAGGTGTTTGACGAGAACTTTCTTATGACAGTCGCCACCTTCGGAGCTATCGCCATCGGGGAGCTGGAAGAGGCGGTGGCAGTTATGCTGTTTTACCAGGTGGGAGAATTATTCAGCGATTACGCTGTTAACCGTTCTAGAAAATCGATCTCTGACCTGATGGATATCAACCCGGAGTATGCCAATGTGATCAGGCAGGGGACCGAACAGGAGGTGGAGCCAGATGAGGTGGAGATCGGCGAAACCATTGTCATTAAGCCTGGGGAGAAGGTTCCTCTGGATGGGTTTGTATTGAAAGGCGCCTCCAGCCTGGACACCAGCGCCCTGACCGGAGAATCCATGCCGGTTCAGGTATCAGAGGGAGAAAATATCATCAGCGGCTCCATCAACTTAAACGGCCTTTTAGAGGTACAGGTTACCAGGTTATATGACGATTCCACTGTGGCAAAGATCCTGGAACTGGTGGAGAATGCCAGCTCCAGAAAGGCTAAGGCAGAGAATTTCATCACCCGGTTTGCCAGAGTTTACACTCCGATTGTTGTGGTGCTGGCCCTGGCCCTGGCTGTGGTGCCGCCGATCATTCAGCTGCTTGTACCCTCTTTTGCACCAGGCCAGGGATTTTCCGTATGGGTTTACCGGGCATGCAGCTTTTTGGTAGTATCCTGTCCCTGTGCTCTGGTAATTTCAGTGCCTTTAAGCTTTTTCGGAGGCTTAGGAGCGGCTTCTAAAAAAGGGATTCTCATAAAGGGAAGCAACTACCTGGAGGCCATGGGAACTCTGGACACCGTGGTTTTTGACAAGACGGGAACCCTTACCACCGGGAAATTCCAGGTGACAGAGGTAAATCCGGTCTCCATAAGCAGGGAAGAGCTGCTGACTCTGGCAGCTTACGGAGAATGCCATTCCAATCATCCCATTGCCCTGTCTGTCCTGGAAGCATATGAGAAGGAGACAGGAAGAGGCCGGGATACCATAGAACAGAGCCGGATTCTCTCCGTAGAAGAGCTGGCAGGCCTGGGAGTCCACGGGGTAATGGAATCGGGTGGCGAGGCCGGACAGACCGGTGCTGGCAGGGACTTTAGTGACCTGTATATTGGCAATCAGCGTTTGATGGAGGAACAGAAGGTAGTTGGGGTCGCAGCAAAACAGGCTGCAGGAACTACCCTTTATCTTGCCAGAAATCAGGAATTTTTAGGAACCATCGTGATTTCCGACACCGTAAGACAGGATGTGCCTGCTGCCATAGAGGGCCTTCGAAGAGAGAGCGTCCGTAACCTGGTGATGCTGACCGGTGATAAGGAGGAAGTCGGAAAACTGGTGGCCGGGAAGCTGAAGCTGGATCGTGTCTATGGAAACCTGCTTCCCGGGGATAAGGTTTCAAAGGTAGAAGAACTGTTGAGAGAGAAGCCGGAAGATAAGACGCTGGCCTTTGTGGGAGACGGAATCAACGATGCCCCCGTTCTGGCCAGAGCAGATGTAGGCATTGCCATGGGCGGTATCGGATCCGATGCCGCAGTGGAGGCGGCGGATGTGGTGATCATGGACGATGAGCCCTCCAAGATCGTAGACTGTATCCGGATAGCCAGAAAGACCGTTGGAATCGTGAAGCAGAATATTGTCTTTGCCATCAGCGTGAAGATTCTGGTTCTGATTTTAGTGGCTTTTGGAAAAGCCTCCATGTGGGCCGCTGTGTTTGGGGATGTGGGTGTGTCGGTTCTGGCGATTCTGAATGCCATCAGGACATTGTACAATAAAAAGTAAGCCTCATTTTATACTTGACTTTATTTTGCTAAAATGCTACTATGTTAGCATGCCGCAGTGCTTGGAATAGAGTGCAGCAGGCAGGAGCCTGCTGCACTCTTACTTTGCGGTTTAATATCTAATTAGGATGACATAAGGAGGAGAATGTAATTATGAGAAAGATCGGTAGTTTCCTGTTAATAGGAGCAATGGCAGTGTCTCTGGCAGGATGTGGAGGCCAGGGAGGGCAGACGACAACAGCAGCGGAGACAACCAAAGCGGCGGATACCCAGGCAGAATCCAAGGAGGAAGCCGATGCAAAAGAGACAGAAAGTGAGGAGGCAGGACAGGAGGAGGAGACTTCTGAAGCTGCCAAAGCAGGCGGTACCTTTACCGTAGGATTTGATCAGGATTTCCCGCCCATGGGGTTTGTGGGAGATGACGGAGAATACACAGGGTTTGATTTGGAACTGGCCAAAGAGACGGCAGAACGTCTTGGACTGGAGTTTGTGCCTCAGCCTATTGCGTGGGATGCCAAGGATATGGAGCTGAATTCCG
Organism: uncultured Hungatella sp.; assembly: GCA_910585435.1. Classification (GTDB taxonomy): domain Bacteria; phylum Bacillota; class Clostridia; order Lachnospirales; family Lachnospiraceae; genus UBA3402. The sequence goes on from CAJUEJ010000040.1 coordinate 11,063, forward strand.
GTACCATCGACTGTATCTGGAACGGATTTACCATGAATGGCCGGGAGGACGATTATACCTGGAGTAAACCCTATATGGACAACAGCCAGGTGTTTGTGGTATCCGCAGATTCCGGCATCAGCACCCTTGGGGATCTGGCCGGTAAGATCGTGGAGGTTCAGGCAGATTCTTCCGCAGAGGCGGCTTTAAAGGACAATACAGAGCTGGCAGGAACCTTTGGAACTCTGCAGACCACGCCGGATTACAACACAGCCTTCATGGATCTGGAGATGGGAGCCGTGGATGCCATCGCCATGGATGTGATTGTGGCCGGATATCAGATCGAGCAGAGAGGCGATGACGGCAAGTATGTGATTCTTGACGAGACACTGGCTTCGGAAGAGTATGGAATCGGATTTAAGAAAGGCAATGAAGAGCTGAGGGACAAGGTTCAGACGACATTGGAAGAGATGGCAGCAGACGGAACGCTGAAAGAGATTTCCGACAAGTGGTTTGGACGGGATGTCACCACGGTGGGAAAATAGAATTTACCCGGGAAAACAGAACCAACCCAGGAAAACAGAACCAATCCAGGAAAACAGGACTTACCAGGAGAAATAGAAGGAGCAGGGAACAATGTCAGTCAGTATGATGGTATCGCAGTTAGCAGGCGGGATGTTTGTCAGTATACAGATTTTCGTAATTACGCTGATATTTTCCCTGCCGCTTGGAATGATTGTGGCCTTTGGGCGGATGTCGAAGAATGGCCTTTTGCAGAGAGCTGTGAAGGTATACATATCGATTATGAGAGGAACCCCTCTGATGCTGCAGCTGATGGTGGTGTATTTCGGCCCTTACTATCTGTTTAAGATTAAGATTACCAACAGTTACCGGCTTTGGGCGGCATTCATCGGGTTTGTGATTAATTATGCAGCGTATTTTGCAGAGATTTACCGCAGCGGGATTCAGTCTATGCCGGCGGGGCAGTATGAGGCGGCCAAATTGCTGGGATACGGGAAGGGGCAGACATTTTTCAAGATCATTCTGCCTCAGGTGGTAAAAAGGATTCTTCCTTCTGTGACCAATGAGGTGATTACCCTGGTGAAGGACACTTCTCTGGCATTTTCCATCAGCGTATTGGAAATGTTTGCCATCGCCAAGGCACTGGCATCTTCTCAAACCAGCCTGATTCCTTTTGCGGCGGCCGGGATCTTTTATTATGTGTTTAACTTGGTTGTGGCAGTGGGAATGGAATATGTGGAGAAGAAACTGGCGTATTATCAGTAGACAGGAGGAGGTTCCCGGTTATGAAGCTTCTGGAAATGAACCATGTGAGAAAATCCTTTGACGGGATTTCCGTTATCAAAGACATCTCTCTGTCTGTAGAGGAAGGGGAGATCGTCTCCATCATCGGCCCGTCAGGGTCCGGCAAGTCTACGCTGCTGCGCTGTGCCACCATGCTGGAGACCATGGACAGCGGAGAACTTATGTATCTGGGAGAGAAGGCAGCCTGGAGCGACGGAACCGGAAAGATGGCTTATGCGTCCAGGAAGGACTTAAAGAGGATCCAGGAAAATTATGGGCTGGTGTTTCAGAATTTTAACCTGTTTCCCCATTTCTCCGTGATGAAGAATATAACGGATGCACCGATCTGTGTACAGAAACGAGACAAAGAGGAGGTGTACCGGACAGCCCGGGATCTGCTTAAGAAGATGGGGCTGGAGGATAAGGAAAATGCCTATCCCTGCCAGCTTTCCGGAGGGCAGTGCCAGCGGGTGGCCATTGCCAGGGCTCTGGCACTGAATCCCAAAATCCTGTTTTTTGATGAGCCTACCTCGGCGCTGGATCCGGAGCTGACAGGAGAAGTGCTGAAGGTCATCAAGTCCCTGGCGGATCTGGATATCGCCATGGTGATTGTGACCCACGAGATGGCCTTTGCCAGAGATATCTCGGACCGGGTGATTTTCATGGCAGACGGTGTGATCGTGGAGGAGGGAAGGCCGGATGTGGTGTTTGCTTCGGACAATGAACGGACCCGCAGCTTCCTGGGAAGATACGGGGAGATGCTGAAGTGACAGAACAGAATACCCGGAGGGAGTACGCTCAGATTCTGAGGGTACTCTTTTTGACGCTTTTTTCGATAATGGGATTGACAAATCCCCAGCCTCCTGTTATGATTCAACACATGGAACGAGGACGTTTAGGTGTGTCTGGAATGTATTTTCAGACACACTTGTAATGTCCTCTTTACGTTTCCTATCATTCTATGTTAAACTAAGAATAACCAGGAGGAGAACGAATCATGGGCAAATACAGTAAGGAGGACATTTTCCGAATCGTGGAGGAGGAAGATGTGGAGTTTATCAGGCTTCAATTTGCAGATATATTCGGAATGATAAAGAATGTGGCAATCACATCCGGCCAGCTTGCCAAGGCTCTGGATAACCGCTGTATGTTTGACGGTTCTGCCATTGAGGGGTTCGTGAGGGTGGAGGAATCGGATATGTATCTGTATCCGGATCTGGATACCTTTGCGATTTATCCCTGGAGGCCTCAGCAGGGGAAGGTGGCCCGTCTGATCTGTGACGTGTACTGCCCTGACGGCACGCCTTTTGAAGGGGACCCCCGGTACGTTTTAAAAAGAGTATTAAAAAAGGCGGAAGACATGGGCTTCTATTTTAATGTGGGGCCGGAGTGTGAGTTTTTCCTGTTCCACACAGATGAGGAGGGAAAGCCCACCACCTATACCCATGAGACAGCCGGATATTTTGACGCAGGCCCCATCGATCTGGCGGAGAATGTACGGCGGGATATTGTACTGAATCTGGAGGGCATGGGATTTGAGATCGAGTCCTCCCACCACGAGATTGCGCCGGCTCAGCATGAGGTGGATTTTCAATATGAAAAGGGATTGAAGGCAGCGGATAACATTCTTACGTTTAAGATGGCTGTGAAGACCATTGCCAAGCGCCACGGCCTTCACGCCACGTTTATGCCCAAGCCCAAAGCAGGGGTCAACGGCTCCGGCATGCATATCAATATGTCACTGGAGGATACGGAGGGCAAAAACCTGTTTGAGGACCCTTCGGATCAGATGGGGCTTAGCAGGCTGGCCTACCAGTTTATGGCAGGGATCCTGACACATATTAAATCCATGACTATTCTCACAAATCCTCTGGTAAACTCTTATAAGAGGCTGATCCCGGGATACGATGCCCCGGTGCACATCGCCTGGTCTCTGGCAGCCAACAGAGGACAGCTGATTCGGATTCCTTCTACCAGAGGCGCCAGCACCCGGATCGAGCTTCGAAGCCCGGATTCGGCCATGAATCCCTACCTGGCTCTGGCAGCCTGCCTGGCAGCCGGCCTGGACGGAATCATAAAACAGATGGAGCCGCCTAAGGCCATCCGGCAGAATGTATGTACCATGTCGGAGGAAGAGCTGAGAAAAGAGGGAATCTGCCATCTGCCTGAGACCCTGGGAGAGGCCATCGAAGAGTTTGAGAAAGACGGTTTCCTGAAGGAGGTGCTGGGAAAACACGTTTATACCAAATACCTTGAAGCCAAGAAGGAGGAGTGGAATGAATTTCGCTACCAGGTAACTGACTGGGAGCTGGGGGAGTATCTGTTTAAATTCTGACAAAGATAAGATATTCCCGAAAACCTTGCAGACAGTAGACCTGGAGGTGAGATATGTGACCAACATCATTGTGGCATTTTCAAAATGGGAAGACGCAAAAAGCATTAAGAATATACTTGTGAAAAACGGATTTCAGGTTATCGCTGTCTGCACCTCAGGCGCCCAGGCTCTCAACAGCCTGGAGGGCTTAAGCGGAGGAATCGTAGTCAGCGGCTATCGGTTTGAAGATATGCTGTTTCAGGAGCTGTGCGAATATCTGCCGAAAGGATTTCAGATGCTTTTGGTGGCATCAGCCAGCCGGATGGGAGACAGGACGATCCAGGATGTGGTCTGCCTTCCCATGCCTCTCAAGGTTCACGATTTGATTACCACGGTGGAGATGATGTGTGAAAGCCAGAGGCAGGAAAGGATAAGACAAAAAAAGGTGCCTGCAAAGAGAAGCGGAAAGGATCAGCAGCTGATTCAGAAGGCCAAGGCACTTTTGATGGAGCGCAACCATATGACGGAAAGTGAGGCCCATCGATACATACAAAAGTGCAGTATGGACAGTGGAACCAATATGGTGGAGACTGCCCAGATGGTTATAAGCCTGAATCTTATGTAGGATGCCTTCCGTCTGTTGGGCAGGCTGATTAGGCAGCATAAATTCAGGTATGCCAGACTTTCATGTGGGGCGGTGCGTCCGCAGCCGGCCAGACGGCATGCAGGTTTAATAAGAAAACGGAAAACAGGAAGGAAAAGAAAAGGAAAAGCATGAAGTTTACAAAAATGCAGGGCGTGGGTAATGACTATATATATGTCAACTGTTTTATGGAAAAGATAGATAATCCGTCGGAGACGGCCAAAAAGCTAAGCCGCCGCCATTTCAGCATCGGTGCCGACGGCCTGGTGCTCATAGGCCCTTCTGACAAGGCAGACTACCGGATGCGGATTTTCAATGCGGACGGCTCCGAGGGTGAGATGTGCGGCAATGCTGTCCGCTGTGTGGGGAAATATGTGTATGAACATGGGATTGTCCATGGCGATACGCTGACGGTGGAGACCTTAAGCGGCGTGAAAAAGCTGGAACTGACAGTTGAAAACGGAAAAGTTCTGTCTGTTACGGTGGATATGGGCGAACCCCAGTTGACTTCTGAACTGCCAGAGTCTATTATGGTAGATAAACAAGTCTATGAGTTTGTGGGGATATCTGTGGGGAATCCTCATGCCGTGTATTTCTTCGATGACATTGACTCTCTGGATCTGGAGAAAATAGGGCCGGCTTTTGAGAATCACAGCCGTTTTCCGGACAGGGTCAACACGGAGTTTGTCCAGGTGGTGGATGAAACCCATATCCGCATGCGGGTGTGGGAGAGAGGCAGCGGGGAGACACTGGGCTGCGGTACCGGGGCTACGGCCAGCGTCATGGCATGTATCCTGATGGGATATACAAACAGTACGGTGGAGGTGGCACTGACAGGAGGAAATCTTACCATCCGCTGGGACAGCCAGGCGAGAAAGGCCTACATGACAGGAGAGGCAGTGGAAGTGTTCCAGGGAGAGATAGAGCTGTAAGCTGTAGCGGGGGCTGAGATAAGCTCCTATTGAAATAAAAGAAAACAGGAGAGAAAAGGGATGTTTCAGGTAAATGAAAATTATTTAAAGCTGCCAGGCAGTTATTTGTTTTCCACCATAGGAAAAAAGGTGAAGGCATATTCTGAGGCCAACCCGGATAAGACCATTATCCGTCTGGGAATCGGCGATGTGACCCAGCCGCTGGCTCCGGCCATTATTGAAGCCATGCATAAGGCGGTGGATGAGATGGGAAGGGCTGAGACGTTTCACGGGTATGCCCCGGATCTGGGATATGAATTTTTGAGAACCACCATTGCAAAACAGGATTACCAGGACAGGGGATGCCACATTGAAGCGGATGAAATCTTTATATCAGACGGAGCGAAAAGCGACTGTGGCAATATGCAGGAGGTGTTTGCCGCCGACAGCTGCATCGCAGTCTGCGACCCGGTATATCCGGTCTATGTGGATTCCAATGTGATGGCGGGAAGAACCGGGGAGTATGATGAGACGACGGGGACCTGGAGCAATGTGATCTATATGCCGTGTACCGCCGAGAACGGCTTTGCGCCAAAGCTTCCTGAGGAAACGCCGGATTTGATCTACCTGTGCGTTCCCAATAACCCTACGGGAACCACTCTTACCAGGGATCAGCTGAAGGTGTGGGTGGACTATGCCAACAAAGTGGGAGCGGTGATCCTCTATGATGCCGCCTATGAGGCGTATATCGCCCAGGAGGACGTTCCCCACAGTATTTTTGAGATTGAGGGCGCAAGAACCTGTGCCATCGAGTTCCGCTCCTTCTCCAAGAACGCAGGCTTTACAGGCGTCCGCCTGGGCTTTGCCGTTGTGCCTAAGGATTTAAAATGCGGGGATGTGATGGTTCACAGCCTGTGGGCCAGAAGACACGGAACCAAATTTAACGGCGCTCCCTATATCATACAGAAGGCGGCCATGGCAGTTTATTCTCAGGAGGGGAAGGCCCAGATTCAGGAGCAGGTGGCTTACTATATGAGAAACGCCAGGGTTATCTATGACGGCTTAAAGGTCGCGGGATATGAGGTTTACGGCGGAGTCAACGCACCGTATATCTGGCTGAAGGTGCCGGAGGGCATGACCTCCTGGGATTTCTTTGACTACCTGTTGGAGAAAGCAGGTGTGGTGGGAACGCCGGGAAGCGGATTCGGACCCAGCGGGGAAGGATATTTCCGTCTGACTGCATTTGGAACGTATGAAAACACAGTGGCGGCTCTTGAGAGAATCAGGGGATTATAAAAAAGGATAAAGGATGCCAGATTATGGAAAGCCAGAAGCGTGCAGCAAAAAAATATGAAATCGACATGTGCAACGGGCCGATTTTGTCGAAACTTGTTATTTTCGCATTCCCCCTTATGCTGTCGGGAATTTTGCAGCTTTTATTTAATGCGGCGGATATTATTGTGGTAGGCCGGTTTGCCGGCAGCGAGTCATTGGCGGCAGTAGGCTCCACATCGTCTCTGATTAATCTTTTAACCAATGTGTTTATCGGTCTTTCCGTAGGTGCCAATGTGATGGTGGCCCGTTTTTATGGCTCCCAGAACCGCAGGGATCTGGAGGAGACGGTACACACATCCATGCTGGTGGCGGTGATAGGCGGCGTTATTCTCATCGCGGTAGGCCTTTCTCTGGCAGCGCCTTTGCTGGAGCTGATGGGTACCCCGGAGGATGTGCTGCCCCTGTCGGTTTTGTATATCAAGATTTTCTTTGTGGGAATGCCGGCGACGCTGCTTTATAATTTCGGCAGTGCGGTGCTCAGGGCAGTGGGAGATACCAGAAGGCCCCTGTACTTTCTTCTGGCTGCCGGAGTCATCAATGTGATTTTAAATCTGATATTTGTCATTGGGTTTTCCTTGGGAGTGGCAGGGGTTGCCCTTGCCACTGTGGCTTCTCAGTGTATCTCCGCATTTCTGGTTGTCCGCTGCCTGACGAAATCAGAAGCGGATTACAGGCTGTGCATCCGCAAGCTGCGCCTGGTGCCGGACAAGATACGCTACATTGTGCGGATTGGCCTTCCGGCAGGGCTTCAGGGAGCCATATTTTCTATTTCCAATGTGCTGATCCAATCCTCTGTCAATTCTTTTGGATCTGTGGCCATGGCAGGGAATACGGCCGCGGCAAATATTGAAGGTTTTGTGTATACGGGGATGAATGCGGTGTATCAGACAGCCTTAAGCTTCGGCAGCCAGAATTTCGGGGCCAAAAATTATAAGCGGATGGCAAAGATTCAGCTGTACTGCCTGGGGCTGGTGACAGTCATAGGCCTTGTCATGGGAAATGGAGCCGTATTTTTTGGAAGGCAGCTTTTGGGCATCTATTCCTCAGACCAGACAGTGATTCAGTACGGCCTTAACCGGCTTTTGATTATTTCTACTCCGTACTGGATCTGCGGTGTGATGGATGTGATGGTAGGGGGACTGAGAGGCATGGGATGCTCGGTTCTTCCCATGATAGTATCCCTGACCGGGGCCTGTGCCTTGCGGGTGGTGTGGATTTATACCATATTCGCCATGCACCGGACCTTGCAGGTGCTGTACATATCCTATCCTGTATCCTGGGCCGTGACATTTCTGGCTCATGTGGTTACCTATATGGTGGTGCGAAAGAAGATGGGGTATCGGTAGAAGCTTTTTACAGGAAGGAGGTGGGTATATGCCCAACAATGAAAAGGAAATAAACTGCAACCTGTTTGACCAGCTGACAATTCTGGAGGATATTGAAAGGGTGGCGAAAAGAACCAATGCTTCAGAGGTTTTGGCTGAGATAGAGATTAAGAAAAAGCAGATTGAACGAAAATTGTATCAGAGACCGCCATTGGCAGAAAACTGATGGGGAAGCTGTAAAGATAACAGACTATAGATCATAGAAGGAGAAGGTAAATTATGTCTGTACAAAGCTATATGGAGGAAGAGGGATTACAGTATCATCTTCGGATAAAAAGGGGGCAGGTGGGGCGTTATGTGATTCTGCCGGGAGATCCGAAACGATGCTCCAGGATTGCAGAACATTTTGAGGATGCCAGCCTGGTGGCAGACAGCAGGGAATATGTAACCTATACAGGTTATCTGGACGGAGAAAAGGTCAGCGTGACGTCCACGGGAATCGGCGGCCCCTCCGCCTCCATTGCCATGGAGGAGCTGGTGCAGTGCGGCGCGGACACATTTATCCGTGTAGGGACCTGTGGCGGCATAGACCTGGAGGTAAAAGGCGGTGATATTGTCATTGCCACCGGAGCTGTCCGGATGGAGGGAACTAGCAGGGAGTATGCGCCTGTGGAGTTCCCGGCAGTGGCGGATCTGGAAGTAACCAATGCGCTGGTGGCAGCTGGAAGGGAGTTAGGTTACACCTGCCACCCGGGGATTGTCCAGTGCAAGGATGCTTTTTACGGCCAGCATGATCCGGAGAGGATGCCGGTAAGCTATGAACTCCTGAATAAATGGGAGGCCTGGAAGCGGCTGGGGTGTAAAGCCTCGGAGATGGAATCAGCGGCGCTGTTTGTTGTGGCCAGCCATCTGCGGGTCAGGTGCGGTTCTGATTTTCTGGTAGTGGGAAATCAGGAGAGAGACAGGGCCGGCATGGAGAACATGATTGTCCATGATACGGAGGCAGCCATCAAGGTGGCTGTGGAGGCACTGAGAAAATTGATTCAGGCGGACAGACAGTGACAAAAGACAAAAAAGAGAGTATATCCTGCTGGGGACGTACTCTCTTTTTTCTATGCTTTTATTTCAGCGCTGTCTAAGGCGTATTCCCCGGAACCGCTTCTTTTTTCCAAGACTGCTGTAAATATGCAGGTAAACCAGGAAGAACAGGGAGGTTACCACCCAGGTTAAGGGGTAGCTGAACACAATCATCTTGATGGTTCTGTGGAAGGGGACCGCCACCAAAAGCCACAGGATTCTCAGGGCACATACCCCGATCATAGTGAGAAACATGGGGATCCAGGAATCTCCGATTCCTCTTAAGGCTCCTGAATAAATCTCCACTACCACATAGGTAAAGAAGGTGGGAACCAGGAAATGGAGGATTTCCATGCCGATGTCAAGCACTGCCCCGTCGGTGGTAAAGATTTCGAAAATATACAGGCCGAACCGATACAGGAAGGCACTCATAAATACGGTGGCTCCCATGGTCATAGCCAGGCAGACACGGATTCCCTTCTTTACACGGTCCAGCTTCTGAGCCCCGAAATTCTGCCCTACAAAGGTAGTGATGGAGATGCCGAAGGCATTTACAATCATCCAGAACATGGCGTCGATTTTGCCGTAGGCTGTCCATGCGGCTACCGTATCGGTTCCCAGGCTGTTTACACTGGACTGGATAATTACATTGGAGGAAGAGTACATGACTGACTGAAGCCCGGCAGGCAGGCCGATGCGGATAATCCTCTGCAGCATCCGGTGATCCAGCTTTATCTGGGAGAAGGACACACGGTGCATGTCCTTTGTGTGGGTCAGGACCACAATCACCAGAAGGGTGCTGACGGCCTGGGAGAGGATGGTAGCCAGAGCCACGCCTGCCACCCCCATTTTAAGAACCACCACGAAAGCCAGATCCAGTACAATATTGGTTAAGCAGCTGGCTATCAGGAAATACAGAGGCCTTTTGGAGTCCCCCACAGCCCGCAGGATACCGGAACCGATATTGTAAATCAGGTTGAAAATCGTACCCAGGAAGTAGATTCTCATATAGAGAATGGCATGCTCCACCACATCCGCCGGGGTGCCCATGGCACGCAGGGCTATGGGAGCACCGAAAAAACCTACCACGGTGATGATGCCGCCGCACAGGATGGAAAAGGCGATGGAGGTATGAACCGCATATCCTACCATCTCCGGCCGTTTCGCTCCATAATACTGGGAAATAATAACCGTAGCGCCGGAGGCAAGACCGACGAAAAAGCCCACCAGCAGATTGATGATAACGCCGGTAGGCCCTCCTACGGCAGCCAGTGCCTCCTTCCCCACAAACCTTCCTACAACAATGGCATCTACCGTGTTGTACAGCTGCTGGAAAAATGTTCCAAACAGGATAGGAAAGAAAAATAAAAGAAGCTGCTGCCAGATCACTCCCTCGGTAATCTGGTTTTGATTCACATTTTTTTCAGGACTCTTACTAGCTGCTCCCATACACATTTAACCTCTCATTGGTAAATTCCGCATTGAAACGTATTGTAGACCACTATAGCATAGTCCGGGGGAGAATACAACCACCAAAAATTATTTTATTTTTGCCTTATTTAAAGCGGTTTCAATGGCGTTTATCAGTGCCTGGGACGTATACCTTGTTTCCATAGAATAGGAGAGGTTTTCCAGGGACTGGCTGCTTACAATCTGGCTTTCCAGGTCATCCAGCACTGGCTGCATAAGAGGGTACATGGTGGTGACTGCCTCATCCAGGGACACAAAGGAAACCGAATTGATCCGGTCCCCGTCTACGGCTACTTCCACATTGATGTTCTGGCTGCCTACTGTCAGGGAAGCGGTGTAGACGCCGGGAACATAGGCAGCAGCCGATGCGGAAGGGGCGGCCTCTTTCCTGGGCCGGAACATGATTAGAAATAAGCTGACCAGCAAGATGGCAAGGCCGATAAAAATAGCCGTATAGATAATCTCTTTCATCCGCAGAACTACAATCTTTGTTTTGGAGCTCATTGCAGGACCTCCATAAGTTTATTTACTCTAGTCTATTAGACAGAGCTCCAATTTATGAGGGGAATCTGAAACTCGTTTCTTTTTCCTATGGTTTATGCTATAATTTTGGCAGAGTTTGGCATCGGCTCCCTGGAGGGCAGCCTGTCAGGAGGACAAAAAAGCTATGTCATTACAGTTTATAATCGGAAGTTCCGGAGCCGGCAAGACCCGGCTTTTATACGAGAATCTGATCCGGCAGTCCATAGAAGAGCCTGATGGCCGCTTTATCGCCATTGTGCCGGAGCAGTTTACCATGCAGACACAGAAGGAAGTGGTGGCGCTGCACCCCTGCCACGGAACCCTGAATATTGATATTGTCAGTTTTCAGCGTCTTGCCTACCGTATTTTTGAGGAGCTGGGAGTGGAGCATCTGGAGGTTCTGGATGATATCGGGAAATCCATGGTTTTGAGGAGAGTGGTTTCGGGACAGAAAAAGAACCTGGGAGTTTATGCCGGCCATCTGAATCAGACCGGGTTTATCAACCATTTAAAATCCATGCTGTCGGAGCTGTATCAGTATGGAATCCGGCCGGAAGATTTAAGGAGGGCCAGGGAGGAGGCAGCCAGCCCTCTGCTTCAGGAGAAGCTAAAGGATCTGTCTGTTATATATGAAGAATTTCAGAAAGCCATTGCAGAGCGTTTCATTACTGCGGAGGAGATTCTGGACGTGCTGTGCCGGGTGCTGCCGGAATCAAAGCTTATAAAAAACAGTGTGGTTACCCTGGACGGATATACAGGATTTACCCCGGTTCAGTACAGGATTGCAGAGCTTTTGATGATACGCGCAAAAAAGGTTGTGGTTACGGTCACCATGGATCCCAAAGCCCGGCCCTTTAAAAAGGAAGGCATCCACCATTTATTTTATATGGGAAAGGAGATGGTCACCAGGCTGAACCAGACGGCAGAAAGGCACAGGACAGAAAGAGACAGGGATGTTTTGCTGGATGGAAAAGTCCGCCGGTTTGAGGAGAGCCCGTCCATTGCTTTTATAGAAAGCCATCTCTACCGCTATACGGAATCGGCTGACTGGGAGCCGGAGGAGGTGGAGATATACAGGGCGGTTTCGCCGGGACAGGAGGTGGCGGCGGCAGCCAGCCAGATCCACCGTCTTGTGCAGGAGGAGCATATCCGTTACCGGGAGATCGCGGTAATCACCGGGGATCTGCCTGGATACCGGTATGAGCTTGTCAATCGTTTCCAGGCAGAGAATATTCCGTATTTTATGGACAGCAAAAAGAGCATTCTGGAAAATGTGATGGTGGAGTTTATACGTGCCATCCTGGAAGCGGTGGCCAGGGATTTTGACTACGAAAGCATGTTCCGCTTCTTAAAGACCGGCCTGGTGACAGACAACAGGCAGGAATTAGACCGGCTGGAGAATTACGTTTTGGCCCTGGGAATCCGGGGGTGGAAACGGTGGAACAGTACCTGGGAGCATACGTACCGGGGAGGCAGGGATTTAAATCTTAAGGAGCTGAATGCATTCAGAGAACAGCTCCTCTCTCCCATAGAACCGTTGCGGGACGTGCTGAAAAGCGAAGAACGGACAGTCTCTTCCATGACAGATGGGGTGATCGCCTGCCTGGAGGCTTGCAGCGTAAAGGAAAAGCTTGAAGGGTACCGGGAATATTTTCAGAGCAGGGGACAGTACAGTCTGGCGAAAGAGTATGAACAGGTTTATGACAGGGTTATGGAACTGTTTGACAGGTTAAAGGACGTGCTGGGGGAGGAGACGGTCAGTGCAAGAGAGTACGGGCAGATTCTGGATGCAGGGTTTGGGGAGATTCAGGTGGGGGTGATTCCGGCTACGGCAGACAAGGTGGTGGTGGGAGATATTACCAGAACCCGTCTGGATCAGATAAAGGTACTTATATTTATAGGAGTCAACGAAGGTGTGGTGCCTTCGAAAAAGGAGAGGGGAAGCCTGCTTACGGATGGGGACAGGGAGGCACTGAAAAACTGCCGGATTGAACTGGCACCTACTTCCAGGGAGGACGGGCTGATGCAGCGGTACTATCTGTATCTGATGCTGACAAAGCCGTCTAAAAGGCTGATCCTGTCCTATGTGTCCTTTGACCAGGCAGGGAAAAGTAAAAGGCCCTCTTCCCTGGTGGGTGAGCTTTGCCGTCTGTTTCCCCGGCTGAGGATCCGGGATGTACAGCAGGGAAGGATCCACTCCAGGCAGGAAGGCAAAGAGCAGCTGATTCTGGGGCTGAGAAGCTATGGAGACAGGAAGACGAAGTTTCTGGAGCTGTACCGTTTGTTTGCAAAGGAGCCGGAATACAGCCAGCTTGTAAAGTCGCTGACAGAGGCAGCTTTTTATTCCTACGAGAAAAAGGGCATCAGCCAGGCAGCAGCCAGGGCGCTTTACGGAAAAATCCTTCAGGGCAGCGTCACCAGGCTGGAACAGTATGCCGCCTGCGCCTATGCCCATTTTCTCCAGTTCGGGCTGGAGCTTTCTGAGCGGCAGGAGTATCAGATCGCCGCTGTGGATATGGGCAATATGTTCCACAGCTCCATTGATCTGTGTTTTAAGGAGCTGAAAAGCCAGGGAAGGAGCCTGACGGATCTGACAGAGATGCAGAGGAAAGAGCTGGCAAAGGCCTGTGTCCTTCAGGTGACGGAACAGTACGGCTACACGATTTTTAAAGACTCTGCCAGAAATAAATACCTGGCAGGGAGAATTGAGCGAATGACGGACAGAACCCTGTGGGCTTTGTCAGAGCAATTAAAAAAAGGTGACTTTACACCTTCCGGCTTTGAGGTGTCATTCTCAGCCATCGACAATCTGAAGGCCATGAGAATACGGCTTTCGGATGAGGAAGAGATGCAGCTTCGGGGACGGATCGACCGGCTGGATGTGTGTGAAGACGACGACCATGTGTATGTGAAGATCATCGATTATAAATCAGGCGGGGCCAGATTTGATCTGGCGGCTGTGTATTATGGCCTGCAGCTGCAGCTGGTGGTGTATATGGATGCGGTGACAGAGCTGGAACAGCGCAAGAATCCGGGAAAGCAGGTGGTTCCCGCAGGAGTTTTTTATTATCAGATAAAGGATCCCCTGGCAGACAGGGAGGAAGCAGAGACGCCGGAGGAGATTGAGCAGCAGATCTTAAAACAGCTTCGGATGAACGGCCTGGTGAACAGTGACCTGGAGGTAATCGGACACCTGGACCGCCAGATTGAGCAGAAATCGGATGTGATTCCGGTGGCCTTAAAAAACGGGATGATCCAGGAGCATTATTCCTCTGTAGCCAGCACCAGAAGATTTGAGATCCTCCGGGAATATGTCCGCAGCCAGCTAAAGAGAAGCGGCCAGGAGATCCTGGGAGGCAGAGCTGATGCACAGCCCTATACGGGAGGAAATGGGTCAGCCTGTGCGTATTGCCCCTATCACGGTGTCTGCGGCTTCGATGCCAGAATCGAAGGATGCCGGTTCCGGCGGTTCCCTCCCCTGAAGCCGGAGCAGGTGTGGCAGCTGATGGGGGATGAGGCAGAGGAATAGAAAGAGAAACGGAACAGGGGCTATATTGAGAAAAATGGAGAAGGAAGGCGGCAGGAAGGCAGATGAATTGGACCAAGAAGCAGAAGCAGGTGATTGACGCCAGGGATCGGAGCCTTTTAGTGTCAGCGGCAGCAGGCAGTGGAAAAACGGCGGTTCTGGTAGAACGGATTGTCCGGTTGATCAGTGAGGGGGAGCATCCTCTTGACATTGACCGGCTTTTAGTCATGACATTTACCAATGCGGCGGCGGCAGAGATGCGGGAGAGGATTTCCCAGGCTATTGAGAAACAGCTGGCGGCGAATCCGGAATCTCTTCACCTTCAGGCCCAGGCGGCGCTGGTTCCCTATGCTCAGATTACAACCATAGACAGCTTTTGCCTGCATCTGATCCGCAATCATTTTAATCTGTTAGATGTGGATCCGGCTTTTCGGATCGGGGATGAGGGGGAGCTTATCCTGATGCGGGCGGACGTGATGGAGCGGATGCTGGAAGAGTACTATGAAAAGGAGGATTTGGAATTTCAGCGTTTTGTAGACACCTATGCAACCGGGAAGTCAGACGGGGGGATCGAAGAGTATATTATGCAGGTCTATGCCTTTGCCCAGAGCAACCCATTTCCCGGGGAATGGATAGAAAGCTGCCGGGAAGAGCTGAGGCAGACAGGCCAGGGAAATATGAGTGAGAGCAGATGGATGAAATATCTTATGAGGGATGTCCGTCTGCAGCTTGGGGAGCTGGCAGAGCAGCTTTGGGAGGCTATGGATATCTGCAGGGAGCCTGGAGGGCCGGAGGTATATCTGGCCAATCTGCAGCAGGAATATGACATGCTGATCCAGCTTTACAGAGCAAAGGATTATGAGGAGCTGAACCGGCTGCTGGCACAGGCAGCCTTCGGACGGCTGGCAGCTGCCAGAAGCAAGGAGATTGACCCGGACAAGAAAGAGGCTGTCACCGGCTGCCGGGACAGGGTAAAAAAGGCGGTAGGCAGTTTAAAAGAGCAGTACGGTACAGTGCCTGAGGCTCAGGCGGCACAGGACATGGCAGAGACAAAAGAGGTGGTACTTAAGCTTTTGGAGCTGGCAGAAGAATTCTCCCGCCGTTATCAGGAGACCAAGCGGGATAAAAATATTGTGGATTTCAATGATCTGGAACACTATGCCCTGGACATCCTGGTGAAGAGAGGGGATACAGAAGAAAAAGGCGGCCCGGGCCTTGTCTACACGGAAACGGCAGATGAGCTAAGCAGGCAGTATGGAGAGATTCTGGTGGACGAGTATCAGGACAGCAATTACGTTCAGGAAACCCTGATACAGAGCCTATCTGGTGAGCGGTTTGGCAGGCCCAACGTGTTTATGGTAGGGGATGTGAAGCAGAGCATCTATAAATTCCGTCTGGCCCGTCCGGAACTGTTTATGGAAAAATATGAAACCTACACCACAGAGGAAAGCAGCCATCAGAAAATCGAGCTGCACCAGAATTTCAGAAGCAGGGCCTGTGTGCTTGACAGTGTCAATGCCATATTTTATAAAATCATGACCAAAAACCTGGGGAATGTGGCGTATACCCAGGAGGCGGCGTTGCATCCGGGGGCGGTGTTCGAAACGTATGAAGAGACAGAAGGAATTCATTTGCAGACAGAGACCCCTGTAGAGATTCTCCTGGCGGATACAGGGAAGGAATCTATGGGACAGATGGATCCGGATATGGCAGACTATACTGCCAGGGAGATCGAGGCGAAGATAATTGCAGAAAAGATCCGCAGCCTGACCGATCCGGTGAATGGCCTTGGAATCTGGGATAAGGAGAAACAGTGTTACCGCCTGGCCGGATATGGGGATATGGTGATTCTTCTCAGGAGCATCAGCGGCTGGAGCCAGGCCTTTATCAATGTGCTGACTCAGGAGGGGATTCCGGCTTACGCGGAGACGGGCACAGGGTATTTTGACACCATAGAGGTGGAAACCGTGCTGGCTGCCCTTTCGGTGATTGACAATCCTATGCAGGATATTCCCCTGGCTGCTGTTCTTACTTCTCCCATGGCACAGGTTACAGATGAGGAGCTGGCATGGATGGTATCTGCTTATAAGGGGGAGACAGATAAAGGGCAGGACAGAGGGCTTTACGGGGCTTTTCAGTATTGGATACAGGAAAAGGAGGGAGAACCGGGGGAGTACAGGGCAAGCTTCCCTGCTTTGTACAGGAAGCTGAAGCAGATAAACATGCTTTTTGAGGAGCTTAGATTTCAGGCCTCCTACCTGCCTATCCATGAGCTGATCTATCAGGTCTATGATAGAACAGGGTACTATGATTACGTATCCGCCATGCCGGCCGGAGAGACCAGAAGGGCCAATCTGGATATGCTGGTGGAGAAGGCGGCCGTCTACGAGAAAACCAGCTACAAGGGCCTGTTTCAGTTTATCCGCTATATCCATAAGCTGAGAAAATATGAGACAGATTTCGGAGAGGCGTCTGTTTCCGGCAAATACGAAAATATGGTCCGGATCATGAGCATTCATAAAAGCAAAGGCCTGGAGTTTCCTGTTGTGTTCCTGGCGGGAATAGGAAAGACCTTCAACAAGCAGGATATCCGGGGGAAATTAATCATCGATTCGGATCTGGGTATAGGGACGGATTACCTGGATTTGGAGCTAAGGACCAAGACATCTACATTGAAGAAAAATGTGCTGAAGCGGAAAATGGATCTGGACAACCTGGGGGAGGAGTTGAGGGTACTGTATGTGGCTATGACAAGAGCCAGGGAAAAGCTGATTCTCACAGGGACGGACCGATCTCTGGGGAAGAAGCTGGAAAAATGGCCGCAGGTTACAGGTTACGGCGGGCTTCCCTATACGATTCTGACAACAGCAGGTTCGTATCTTGACTGGATTCTGATGACCTGCCCTGAGAAAAATCCTCTGTTTCAGGTGAAAGAGATTCCTGTGGAGTCTCTGGTAAGCACAGAGGTTTTGCGGCAGATAGAAAAAAGAGTTTCCAAAGAAGAGCTTCTGGGGCTGGACACGGAGAGAACCTATGACGAAGAGATAGCAGAGCAGCTAAAACAATGCCTCAGCTATCAATACCCGTACGAGGCAGATATTAACCTGTATACAAAGATAACAGTGTCAGAGTTAAAGAGGCTGGGGCAGGAGGCAGAGGAGTTTGACGGGCTGTCTCAGCCGGAAGCAGCCGCCTTCCTTTGGGAGGAGGCCGGAAAGGAAAGCGGACAGGGGGACACAGAGCCGGACGGCGGCGGGCAGAAGCTTAAGAAGCAGACCATGGAGGAGGCGGCAAAAAGAGGAACCGCCTATCACCGTATTCTGGAGCTTCTGGATTTTACGGCGGTTTCTGCAAAGGAGGATGTGGTGAAACAGTTTCGGGGGCTTCTTGCCGACGGGAAAATTTCCGAAGCTGCCGTAGAAAAGGTAAGGCCGGACGGGATCTGGCGTTTGGCGGCCTCTCCTTTAGGCAGGCGGATAGCCAGGGCCCAGGCAGCGGGCCGCTGCCGCAGGGAGCAGCAGTTTGTCATGGGGATTCCGGCCCGGGATATAGGGGCAGGAGATTCTGAGGAGCTGGTATTGATACAGGGAATTATCGATGCCTATCTGGAAGAGGAAGACGGCCTGGTGCTGATTGATTATAAGACAGACTATATTTTGCAGGGGCAGGAGGAAATCCTGATAAAAAGATACGGCAAACAGATGGATTATTACCAGAAAGCGCTGGAGCAGATTGCAGGGAAAAGGGTGAAGGAACGGATCATTTATTCATTCTCTTTAAATAAGGAAGTACCCTTGTAAAGAGAAGAACTTGTCTTTGGGGCTGATACATATTAATTTTAGGAGGAAAAATATATATGAGGCAGAAAAGTGAGAAGGAACGGATGCTGTGGGCGCAGTTTGACGCCCTGGAGCTGGGAAGCGGATGGTCAGAGGAGGATATCACAAAGCCTCAGATTCTGATTGAGGATGTATACGGAGACTCCCATCCGGGAAGCGTGCATCTGAACCAGCTGACAGACCAGGTAAAGTGGGGCGTCCTGGAGCGGGGAGGGTACGGAGCCAAATATCACATCACAGATATCTGCGACGGCTGCGCCCAGGGGCATGACGGCATGAATGCGGTGCTGGCGTCCAGAGAGGCTATCTGCGATATGGTGGAGGTTCACGCCAGTGCGGTTCCGTGGGACGGCGTGGTGATGTCCAGCTCCTGCGACAAATCCATCCCGGCTCACTTAAAAGCAGCAGCCAGAATGGATATTCCCGCCATCTTCCTGCCGGGAGGCAGCATGAGGCCGGGGCCTGACATGACCACATCCCTGGTGGCAGGAGATATCTCCCTGCGGCAGAAGCGTAAGGACGCCATCACCCAGGAGGAGATACGGGCCTACAAGATTACGGGATGCCCTTCTGTGGGCGCGTGCACATTTTTAGGAACCGCCTCCACCATGCAGTGTATGGCAGAGGCCCTGGGGATGGCTCTCCCGGGAAGCGCCCTGGTGCCGGCTACCATGAGGGATATTCTGGAATACGCACGTCTGGCCGGACGGAAAATCATGGAATTGGCTGAAAAGGAGATTACTCCCAGCCAGATTATGACTCTGGGGGCTTTTAAAAATGCCATTGTGATTCACAGCGCCATCGGAGGCTCCACCAACGCCACCATCCATCTGCCCTCTATCGCCAGGGAGGCAGGCCTGTCTCTGCCTATGGAGTGGTTTGACCAGATTAACCATAAGGTGCCCCATCTGTGCAACATCAACCCCAGCGGCCGGCATCTGACGGAAAGCTTCTGGTTTGCAGGAGGGATTCCTATGGTTCAGTGGATGTTAAAGGACTATCTGGACCTGGATGTAATGACCGTGACCGGCCGGACGCTGGGAGAGAACCTGGAGATGATACAGAGGGATGGGTTCTTTGAGCGGAACTTAGGCTATCTTCACAATTACGGCCTGGAGAGGGAGGATGTGATTTTCCCGCTGGAGAAGGTGAAGGAAAATGGTTCCGTGGCGATTCTGAAAGGGAATATTGCCCCGGAGGGTTCTGTCATCAAGTATTCTGCCTGCACGGAGGAGATGCGTGCTCATAAAGGAACAGCCAGAGTGTATGACAGCGAGGAGGCGGCTCACGACGACGTGGTGGCAGGCAAGATTAACCCGGGGGATATTCTTGTGATTCGCTACGAGGGGCCCAGGGGAAGCGGGATGCCGGAGATGTTAATGACTACGGAGGCCATTGTGTGCGACAAGGCTTTAAACGGCACGGTTTCCTTGGTGACAGACGGGCGGTTTTCCGGTGCCACCAGAGGAGCGGCTATCGGGCATGTGTCTCCGGAGGCGGCCAGAGGCGGGCCTTTGGCTTATGTGAGGACCGGGGATATTATTGCGTACGACGTGGAGAAGCGGCAACTGAATGTGGTGGGAATCCAAGGGAAAGAGATGTCCGGGGAAGAGGTACAGGCTGTTTTTGAGGAGAGGAAGAAGGAGGGGTATAAGAAGCCTTCCGGAAGAAAAGGGATGTACAGGCGGTATACGGAGTATGCTTTGTCGGCTATGGAGGGGGCTGGGTATTGAGAGGGGGATTAGAGAAGGGTCCGCCCGGAGAGCGAATGATATTCTTTCTCCTGGGCACGCTCGCGCTACGTGAAGAGCGTAGCGGTACTAAGGCGCTAAAAGACA
>CAJUEJ010000041.1 GCA_910585435.1 uncultured Hungatella sp.
TTTGTTATGGTCAAAAAACAAAATAAGAAATGGAGGAAATGAACATGAGTAGTACAGCGTTAGGAGCAGAGAAAGAGACTATTTTTATTTAAAAAATGTCTTGACCTGACAGTTACTGTACGGTTTATGATAAAGAAAAAATTATAAAGACAAATGAAGGAGAAGAAATCATGAAAAAAATAAAACGATTTTGTATGGTTACCACAGGGGCAGCGGCTGCTTTGGGGATATTGTGGATGAGGTTTGGAAAAAAGATAAAGGTACTTTATACTTCTCTGAACAGCTTTAAGGATGAAAATCTGGCGTATACGTTTCAGCATACCCCGCAGATACAGCCGACGAAGAAAATAAGCAGGGGGACAGAACCCTTTCAGTTTTTACAGGAGAATAATGCCGTACTGGCAGACGGGTTCATGTTTGAAGGCACATTTTACCCTTCCGGAAAATTTATGGAGGATACAAAGACTTCCGGAATGCTGGTCATAAGAGATGATGTAATTAAATATGAAAAATACTTTTTCGGCGGAGATGAAAACACACTGTTTTCTTCCAATTCAATGGGAAAATCATTTGTGTCGGTTTTGATGGGGATCGCCATAGGGGAGGGATACGTGGAAAGCGTTGAAGATCCTGTGGGAAAATATATTCCGGAATTTGCGGGAACGGAGCTGGAAAATATACCGGTCAGGGCATGTCTGCAGATGGCTTCCGGAATTAATTTTAATGAAGATACAGATATGAGCGGCTTTTCCATGCGCACATTGTTGGGAATGCCGGCTATGAAGGTCATTTCAAAATACGGGGTACAGGAGGAGCCTTATACTTACCGAAGGTATATAAGCATCAATACAGAAATTTTAGGGCAGGTTATAAAAAATGCCACCGGGCGCAGCCTTGGAGAATATATGGAAGAAAAGCTCTGGAAGAAAATCGGCGCAGCCCATGATGCGTATTGGACGTTAAGCAATGGAACGGAGCTTGCCATGGGCGGGTTAAGCATTTCTCTCAGAGATTACGGGCGCTTTGCAAGGCTGTATCTGAGGGAGGGCAATTATAACGGGGAACAGATTCTCTCCAAAGAATGGGTGCGCGACAGTCTGGATATCAGCGCAGAATATTCCAGGCCAGGGGCAAACCTTGATGCATATAATGCCATTGGATATGGATACCAGTGGTGGGTGCCGGAAGGGGATAAAGGCGAGTTTATGGCTATCGGTGTCTATGGCCAGTGGATTTATGTAAATCCGTCAAACCAGGTGATTATTGTAAAGACCGGAGCAGATCCGAACTTTATGGAAAAGGGCTATGAGCTGAAGCATGTGGAGTTTTTCAGGGCTGTTGCAGAGGGGATCTCATAAAGAGCAGCAGAATCCTGATTCATCCAGGTTGATTATTGTGAAAGAATGTAGGTCTGCGCACCTGCTGCGCAGACCGTACGAAGCGCCAAAATGCCTGCTTTTGGCATTTTGTGTGCATCCCCCGGAGGGTTCACAGTAACCCCCCTCATTCATAGTGGTGCAGGGAAAGTGGCATGGGGGTTACTGTGAAGGCAGGGCCGGGATTTCAATCTGCACGATATAATCCTCCATCCGATCCACCACATTTTCATTGATACCCATTTCATAGGAAAATCCGTGGAGTGTCAGGTTATGGCTTTTTGCAAACCTTAATATTTCTTCATAACGCCGTGGGATTTCATTCCAGTCTCCTTTATGGAATGCCCTTACATATTTTCCGCCGGGGGCCGTGTGCAGGCCGGCCTGGTATGTGAGGAAAGGGATTTCGATAAAGAGCTTGGAGTACTGGTCCCACCTGCCGTCAAGAAGGCTTAAGACAGGTATCATGGAACCGTAGGAGGCATCATGGAGGCGGCCCAGGCGGTACCTTTCCGTTTCCGCCGTGATCAGCTCCACCTCCTCCTCAAAGGTGATTTCCCGATCTATATCAACGGTAACCAGACAGCGCTCTTCCCGTTCAATGATACTGATTTCAGACAGATCCATTGTCAGCAGGGTGGACATATTCTGGCGGTGGGCGCAGAGGGTGGTGCGGACGGCCTGAAGATGGGTGATCTGCAGGTCAAGATCTGCTATTTTCTCCTCCAGAAGGGCCTTTAAGCTGCCGGCGGAACGGTTTTTCATGAAAGCCTGTATATCATGGATGGGAACATCCAGCTCCCGAAGCAGGAGAATGGTTTCCAGAACCGAACTTTGATGGTAGGTATAGAAACGGTATCCATTTTCAGAATTGATGGAGGCAGGCTTAAAAAGCCCGATTTCATCATACCACATAAGCGTTTTTTTATTGATTCCATGCATGGCGGCAAACTGGCCGATTGTGAGAAATTTGTTATTTTTATTCACCTTTGTGACTCCTTGAAAGGATCGGCCTGCAGCCGTTATATGATTTATGATACGATACACAGAAAGAAAATACAAGATAAACGGAGAAAAAATTATGGAAAATGAAAACCTGTATGAAAAACCGGTAACACTAAGGAATATTCTGAAATTTGCAGTGCCCACCATTGCCATGACAGTATTTATGTCTTTTTACACAATGGTTGACGGGCTGTTTGTGTCCAACCTTATCGGCACCGATGCTCTTTCGGCAATCAATCTGACAGCGCCTGTTATCCAGCTTGTCACAGCCATCTCCACCATGCTTGCCACCGGAGGCAGCGCGGTTATCATGAGAAAGATGGGGGAGCAGAAAACGGAGGAGGCCAGGGAGGACTTCACATTTCTGATTCTGGTGAATGTCATAGCGGGGATGGTTATGTGGGGGGCCGGGTATCTGGCGATGGACTCTGTCTTTGCAGGAATGAATCTTTCCGGGGATGTGGAAAGCTACTGTGTGGAATATTTAAGCCGGTATCTGGTATTTACCGTGCCTATCCTTCTGATGAATAACTTTACCCTTTATATGATCGCCAGCGAAAAGGCCAATCTGTCCCTGCTGTGTTCTGTGGCAGGAGGTGTTTTGAACATGGTGCTTGACTATGTGTTTATGGCCTGGCTTCACATGGGCATAGGTGGTGCAGCCATTGCAACAGGGCTTGGGTATTCTGTGACAGCAGTGGTGGGGCTGTTTGTTTTCAGCCGCCAAAAAAGCCTGCTGCATTTTAAGAAACCGGTGTTTCGCTTCAGGGTTCTGGTGAATGCAGCTACAAACGGGTGTTCAGAGATGGCCACGGCTCTGGTTACAGGAATTATTACCATGATGTTTAACTGGACTATGCTTAGCTATGTGGGAGAGAACGGTGTGGCAGCTGTCACCATCATCATGTATGTGCTGATGTTTGCAAGCTCTCTTTATACCGGGTATTCCTACGGGGTAGCGCCTATGATAAGCTTTTATTATGGGGAACAGAATTTTGAGAAGCTTAAAAAGCTGGTGGGAATCAGCATGAAGGTGATTGCCTGTATCTCCGGGGCCACGGTTGCCGGTTCTTTTATGCTGACAAAACCGCTGGTATCTGTGTTTGCCCGCCCGGACAATCCGGTCTATGAGCTGGCGGTAACTGGAAACAGAATCTGTACCGCCGCACTGCTGTTTATCGGGTTTAATATTTTCGCCAGCGGGATGTTTACCGCATTGTCCAACGGGATTGTCTCGGCGGTTCTGGCATTCTCAAGATCCTTTGTGTTTATGCTGATTACCATGCTTGTGCTTCCCATGATCCTGGGTGTAAACGGTATCTGGCTGGCCACACCGGCGGCAGAGCTGATGGCCCTTGTGCTGTCCGGGAGTATGTTCTTTAAATACAGAGGGCAGTATAAATATTAAGGAAAGGATTTTATAACAGAAAATTCAGTTGCACAAATAATTTTCAATGGGGTATAATAGTACAATGTATTTACACACAACGCAGCAGGAGAGGATGGTCGGAGGGAAACATTGTTGGCAGCAACGAAAGAGCTTTTTTTAACAATATGTCATGATATGCAGCAGCCTGTAAGCTATATACCCAGGGCATTGCTTGCAGCAGCAGTCTTTTTGCTGTGTATATGCCTGTACAGGAAAATAGCCGGCGTTCAGGAAAAAACAGGTGCAAAAAAGCTGTGCCTCTGGTTTTTCTGTGTATTCTATACGGTTATTCTTCTGAATATGGTGTTTTTTTCCAGGGAGCCGGGATCCAGGACAGGTGTGGATTTAACCTTATTGGGAACATGGGGAGAGACAGCACGGTCCCGGGGATTTGTCATAGAAAATATCCTGCTGTTTATCCCTGCAGGCGTGCTTCTCCCCTGTGTCTTCCGTCCGCTGAAGAAAGGCCTGGCATGTGTTCTGGCAGGCTGTTTCTTCAGCATAGGGATTGAGCTGACCCAGCTTGTGATGAAGACAGGCTACTGCCAGCTGGACGATGTGGTGATGAATACCATAGGGACAGGCGTGGGGTGGGGAATGTACAGGACGGCGGCATATTTTGCCAAACCTGCCTCAGGGCGGATACAGGAGTGATTTGAACACTTACACAGGCAGACTATCCCTCAAGCAGAGAGTCCCCCACGCAAGCAAAGGATTGGGCCACACCTCATACCCCGGAAGCTGCCTGTCTCTCGTCATAGTCCAGATACATGGTAATGAATAGGTTCAAATCCTGCAAATAATTTTTAGCTATACTGACATCCGTTTTCACTATTTTACTCATTGGAGCCTTTTTCCAAATGGTCAATCCCATATACTCTTTTTTATGATCCGTACGTTCAACAATCACCTCCGCAACTGTGTGACGATGAATGGCATAATGCAGTTTGTTCTGCACCATAGAAAAAATCCTTTGAAATGGCTGTCATAGGATAATAGTCTACCGCTATATCGTATAGATCTGTTATCTTTTGATAAATTTTCCATCAGAAACAGTTGCCGAGAATTCCTCGGTAACTGCTTCCTCATCAAGTTCTTCTCGGGCAAAAATATTTTTTGAATGCAGGCCTATACTATCTAAAAATTATCGACAAAAAGAAAAACAGATAAGGTTCCAGAAACAAAAATCCTTTAAATAAGGTGTATTCGCACTTTTATAGACCCAAAAATTATCGACAGTCTCTACGTTTTATCTTCATCTGCCTCCTTCATGATATTATCTACTAAACGCTTCAATTCATCTCTATTTGGCAGATATAACTCATACTTTGATACAAACAAATTACTGTCCATACCATAGGTAGCATATTTCACAAGCAGTTCATCTTTTCCCCGTGCCAGTATGATTCCAATAGGAGGATTATCATCAGGCATATTCTCTTCTTCTGCTATATAACCCATATAAGTATTCATTTGCCCAATATCATCATGCTGTACATCATCTCTTTTCAAATCTATCAGCACAAAACATTTTAAAATCCGATGATAAAAGACCAGATCACACCAATACATTTTGTTTCCAATGTTCATCGGATATTGCCTTTTTACAAAAGTGAACCCTTTGCCGAGTTCTAGCAAAAACTCCTGTAAATGCTCTAAAATTCTGTTTTCTAAGTCCTTCTCATTATAATGACGCTTATCGTTGAGATTTAAAAATTCTAATGTATATGTGTCTTTTACTATATCCTGGGCAGTCTGTATTTCTATTCCCTCTTCTGCCAGTTTTAATATTCCCTTTTTATCTTTACTGGTTGCAAGACGGAGGAATAGCGCACTCTTTTTCTGTCTTTTTAGCGTCCGCACATTCCACTTTTCAGCAATGCTCTGCTTTGCATAAAAGCTTCTTTCCAAATCATCCTCAATATAAATCAACTCACAAACATGCGACCATGAAAGTTCTTCACATTCTTCAAATCCACTGGGATAGCACTGATAAAATTTTCTCATTTTATATAGTGTTGGCCTGCTATAACCTTTTCCAAGCCGTAGCGTCAAATCTTCTGCTAACTTTTTCAGCAATTCTAAGCCATATTCTGCGTGCTTTTTACCGTTCTGTTCATACTCAACGATATATCGCCCATTATCCCAATAAGTTGCCAGCTGTGCTTTCCTTACCTCATCAGCTGCTTTCTCTAATCCTGCTTTTGAACGTTCCATAATCTGTTGAAGAAGTTGTTCATACTCTTTATCGCTGCTTATTTTCTCTATATCCGTTTTTTTACCCATAAAATAACCTGTTCCTTTCATTTGGTGCAGGCGAAATAATATCAGAAACCTTTCATAATGCTGTCATTTCATATATATTCTAAATAATTGCCTTACAAAACTCTTTCAACATTTTCATGAACGCATAATAATACTCTTAACTCTTACATAATAAACACGCTCTAGTACTGCATTGCGGAACTTTCTTCCCGCCACGCACCCCAAATAGTTCCTTATCCACCATAACAAGCCCAGAGAATTCCTGTGGCAAGTGTAGGCAGGATCACTCATGTGCTGTGTTTTCATCTGCGGTGCAAGGCATAAAAATTGCTTACCCTTTTTCATGATGCGAAAGCAATAGAACATCACATTTACAAACTTTTTTTAATTTACTCCACATTTAACTGCATTTTCAATCAGCAGGATCTGCTCCATTTCCCTGAGTTGCCTGCACAATGCTTTAAAACATATCCATGGTATTCTCCTCCTTGAAAAACATTCTTTACATTTGTAATTATAACATAAATTCGACATTCTGCTACCGTTTTTCGTCAATGCAAGCAATGGCATATCCCTTTCGATTTTCTTTAGGCCGTCCGACCTTTCATACAACTATAAAGGATAGTTTTTATAAGCTTCCATAGGTTGTCTAACCGCTTAATACATGATACAGTTTTGCCAATAATAATTCTGCTGTATTTCCTTTTGCATGAAATACCGATTGAAATCTTTGTAACAAAATTTTTGATTTACCAACTGTCAATACAGCATCCAAACAATGCATAATAAGTACTTTATTCGGCACCATACACTTCCCAATAAAGTACTTATTATTCAAAAATCCCCTCATTTCTACACCGGCAAACTATCTCTCACACAAAGCGCTCCCCACCCAAGTAAAGGATTTGGCCACACCTCATACCCCGGAAGCTGTCTGGCTCCTCGGATGAAATACGCCTTTATTTTCTCCCCGTACAGATATCTGTCATTCCCGTCGATGATTCCCCACTGCATAAGCAGGGCTGCCGCCCCTGTGGCAACCGGGGTGGCAAAGGAGGTTCCGGTGACCGGCTCATATCCGCCCCCGCTTTTGGGAGCCATAAGATTCACGCCTGGAGCTGCGATATCTGGTTTTACCTGCCGGGTCACCCGGGTAAACCCTCTTCCTGAGAAGTCTGCATAAGACTGGTAGGTGCTGTTGTACGCCCCCACGGCCACAGCGTATGAGGCTGTGGAGGGGATGGTAAGCGTGGTGTCCGGTGTGGAATGGAGAAAAAAGGTGGAGCTGTTCAGGATCGCAGAGGAAGGAAGCCAGAAATCGTAATTTCCCTGTATAATGCGCTGGGGCATCAGCCGGAATGTCCAGATTCCGCTTTGGAGGAAATCCCCCCGGAGAGGGAGAAAATCAAAGTAAATCTCCTGAGCCGTGCTGTAGGGGCTTGGTTCTCCGTAATAGAGGAGGATTCTGGTATTCTCATAATTCCAGGTCTGAGGGCCGATGACCGGGGCCAGAGGCCCCAGTACCGTTCCGGAGGGCGTCACCAGGCTTATAAGAAAATCATCGGCATACTGTTTCCATAGCTGGACGCTTAAGCCCGTCTCATAGGGAGACACAGACAGCTCCACCTGCACCGGCTGGCCCTGTGACAGGATACCGGAGGTATGCCCTCCTCTGGTTCCTTCATTCCCGGTTCCGATAAGGATAGAGGAACGGCCGAAATTGGAGATGGCGTCAATATAAGTTTCCAGCAGGCTGGTTCCCTCGTGAGAGCCGTATGTATTTCCAAAGCTGATGTTGACGGCCACCGGCTGGCCTGCAGCCACTCCATAGCGGATCACGTAATCCAGCGCCTCCATCAGTTCTGTGGTCCTGGGAAACCCCAGAGGATCTGCCACCCCCAGCTTCACTGCCAGAATGTCACTTTCATATGCCACCCCCCTGTATTGCCCCTGGCTCTCCCTGCCGTTTCCTGCCGCGATTCCGGCTACGGCGGTGCCGTGGCCGCTGCTGTCAACAGAAGGCACCAGCCTCCTGGCTGCCTCACGGTTTCCCGCTGCCAGCGCCTCATTGATCTCCTCCCTGGTAAAGATACGGTCCAGGGCCTGATCCCACAGGGCAGCGATTCTGGTAGTCCCGTCCTCATTCCGAAAATCTTCATGAAAATAATCGATTCCGGAATCAATGACCGCCACCACAGTGCCCCTTCCGGTCAGATAAGGAGTATAGATGCTTCCTGGTATCTGGACATAATCAATGCAGGAAGCTGTCTTTGCCTCATTGACTGCAAAGTACAGCCTCTTTGGTTTTTCAATATACTCAATCTGGGGAATCTGGCTGATACGGTCAATCTGAGACTCCGGAACCCGGACAATGGCATAATTATTTAGCAGCTGCCGGATCTCCACTCCCAGCTCCTGCAGATCCGGCAGGGGTTCACTGTGTTTTATAATCAGCTCCCAGGTCTGTTCCTCCGGATTAAAACCCACCAAAAGATTCTCCGAAAGCTCCCGTTCCCGGGGGGTTGCACCCAGGGCAAGATTCAGCAGGTTTTCCAGCTTCTGGTTTTCCATGGCCTCTCCAGTACCTTTTTCCATATTCTATTCTGAACCTTTCCCTGTTAAAACTTGACAGTATTAAAAAAAATATGGTATAGTATGTACTCTTGGAATCTTTTTACAATGGAGGGACGAATGAATAATAACAGACAATTATTTGAAGATGCACCGGTGTCCAGAGCTGTAGCGGTTATGGCCATTCCTACCATGATTTCCATGCTGGTGGTGGTGATTTACAACATGGCCGATACCTTTTTCATCGGACAGACCGGCGACCCTATGCAGGTGGCGGCGGTTTCCCTGGCAACCCCTGTGTTTATGGTGCTTATGGCCTTGGGAAATTTATTCGGAATCGGCGGAAGCTCTGCCATATCCAGGGCTCTTGGAGAGAAAAAGACAGAAAGAGCCAGGCAGATCTCTTCCTTCTGCTGTTACGGTTCCCTGGGACTTGGCATATGTATGTCCGGTCTTTTTTTAGTGGGAATGGATACAATCTTAAAAATGATCGGCGCCAGTGAGAATACTATCGATTACGCCAGAAATTATTTAAGCTATATTGCGCTGGGCGGCCCGTTTATCATGTTCGGAACCGCATTTGGCAATATATTAAGAGGCGAAGGGGCGTCCAAGGAATCCATGATCGGAAATATGATTGGTACAATCACCAACATCGTCCTGGATCCCATTATGATTTTAGTGTTTAAGTGGGGCGTGGCAGGCGCGGCTATCGCCACAGTTATCGGCAACATGGCGGCCAGCGGATTTTACCTCCAGTACTTTCTGAGGAAAAAATCCAGCCTTTCCATCCGCCTGAAGGATTTCCGGATGGGAGAGAGAATCGCTGTCAGTGTGGCCTCTATCGGAATTCCGGCCTCCTTAAACAATATCCTGATGAGCTGTGCCAACATTGTGCTGAACCATGTGCTGGCAAGCTACGGAGACACTCCGGTGGCGGCCATGGGCGTGGCTATGAAAGCCAACATGCTGGTTGTGCTTTTGCAGATTGGCCTCTGCTCCGGGATTCAGCCTTTGGTGGGATACAATTACGGCGCCAGAAATAAAAAGCGTCTGATGAAGGTATTCTGGTTTACAGGCGCATGCGCCGTGATTATGGGTACTCTGCTGACCGTGTTTATGGTGATTGCCAGAGAAGGCATTATCCAGGCATTTATCAATGATGAGGCAGTTGTTGCTTACGGAATCCAGATGGTGATCGCCCTGCAGATTTCCGGACCGGTCATAGGAATTCTGTTTTTGTGTATCAATACGCTCCAGGGAATGGGAAAAGCCCTTCCTTCCCTGATTCTTACCATATGCCGGCAGGGGCTGGTATTTATTCCCCTTGTATTTTTGCTGAATGGGATGTTCGGCCTGGAGGGCGTAATCTATGCCCAGCCTGTGGCAGACTTTGTATCCATCCTCCTTGCCTCTGTGCTGTGCATGAGGATTTTGAGGAAATTCTGATTTGCAGCAGAGCGTGTTTGAAATTATAAATGAAGTCCTTTGGACTCCTTTGGGGCTTCATGAAAAAATTTTTTGTATGCCCGAAAAAAGGTGGAGTAATTCTTGAACCCGCACAGATAGCAGATGTGGGTGATAGACACCTCTTCCCGGAGAAGCTGCCTCGCCATGAGAAGCCGTTTGCAGTTTATATACCCGCCGATGGTATAGCCGGTTTCCTGCTTAAAAGTCCGCATCAGGTGGTATTTGCTTAAGAAAAATGTCTCTGAAATCAGATCCACATTTAAATCCCAGGACAGATGCCGGTTGATAAAATCCGTTATTTCCAGGATCTTGGGATTAAAGTGGCTGGCGGCGAAATACGTCTTCCCATAGGAAAGGGCGGCGCGGTTTAAGTGGATCATAAATTCTATAAACAGCACCTGACAGTAAAGCTGGTGCCCATAGGCTTTTTGGGCATCAGCTTTTTCCAGAAGCCGGACAGTCTGAAAAAGACTGTCGTCTCCGGCCGCCCCCATGCGCAGCACATGGGAATGGGTGTCTGCCCCATGCCGGAAACAGAGGCTTAAGTCACAGTCCTCTGTCTTGTAAGAATCTAAAAAGTCCGGAGAAAGGTATACGATAATCCGGCTGTAAGGCAGGGACTGGTCGATGCGGGGGCGGTGAATCTCCCCGTGGTTTACCAGCACAATGTCATAGGGCATCAGCTGGTAGGTCTGCCCCTCTATGGTGTAGTCCACACGGCCGGACAGAAATATAATGATCTTGTCAAAATCATGGTAATGAAATGCAAATTCCTCAGCAGGAATGTCTGTCAGATGAAACAATCTGAAATCCGAATGCAGGTATCCCCTCTTTTCATAACCAGTTTCTTCCATAATAAATCCCCTTTTTTGAAAAATACGATTCTCTCAACAGTATACAGCAGGATTTGCAATATAGAAAGCAGGAAATGGATAGAAAATAAAAATAATGCGGAATATACTGGAAACAGAAGAAAATGCTTCCCTGCAGGAGCCTGTGAAAGGCGCCAGGGAAAATGGCAGGAGAGAGAAGGAGAACGGTATGAAAATCGTATTGGAGAAGTATCACGGGTTAGGCAATGATTATCTGGTATTTGACCCCAATAAAAATTCGCTGAAGCTGTCGCCGGAAAATGTGCGCCTCATCTGTGACCGGCATTTTGGGGCAGGCTCTGACGGTATTCTGGAGGGCCCAATCCTTAGGAAGGAGCCTATGGAGGTAAGGATCTGGAATCCGGATGGGAGCATGGCAGAAAAAAGCGGGAACGGAGTCAGGATTTTTGCAAAATATCTGAAGGATGCAGGATACGTCCAGAAGCAGCACGTGATATTAGAGACAAAAAGCGGACAGGTGGAGGTGTGGTATCTCAATGAGGAGGGAACCAGGCTGAAAGCCTCCATGGGAAAGGTGTCCTTTTTAAGCAGCGAAATCCCGGTAACCGGGCCGGTCAGGGAAGTGGTAAACGAGACATTCCTGTTTGGAAAGATCCCCTACAAGGCTACCTGTGCCACCATCGGCAATCCTCATGTGGTGATTTTCCTGGATGAGATTTCAAAAGACATGGTGTGCAGGATAGGGAAAAATTCGGAGAACGCCGAGTATTTCCCGGAGCGGATCAACACCCAGATTATGAAGGTCATTGACAGGAACACCATTGAGATCGAGATATATGAGAGAGGGGCAGGATATACCCTGGCTTCTGGCAGCAGCGGATGTGCGGCAGCAGCAGCAGCGTACCGCCAGGGACTGACAGATTCAAAAATGTATGTGCGGATGCCTGGAGGAACGCTGGAGATTGAGATTCTGGAAGACTGGAATGTGCTGATGACAGGGGATGTAGGGTACGTGGGGAGGATTACCATCGGGAATTCCCTTTCGGAGGAGCTAAGGGCCCTGGAAGGGTGATGTGTCGCCTTATCCATTATTCGACAATTCATGCTTGCCTGCTTGTGTCAACCAACAGTGTTATGGTATACTTCTATTAAAAGCTAAAAGCTGCAGAACTGAAGGAGAGGCCATGCATAAAAAATATATAGGGATTGAGATTGGTGCAAGGCAGGTAAAAATGTGCCTGTGCCAGGATCATTTTCTGTGCAGGGAAGAGACAGAGCTGCTGCCGGATCATTATGTGAAGGATGGAAAGATTGTATCCATGGAGGCGATGGCAGAATTTCTAAAGAACATGGCAAACGCCCGTGACATCAGATGCCGCAGCTGCTGTCTGGTGCTTCCTGACAGCGTGGCATTTACTAAAAGTCTGATCATGCCGGCCATGTCAGTGAGCCATTTAAAGATTAATCTGCCTTATGAGTTTTACGATTTCATCGGGAGCAGGGGAGATACATATATTTTTGATTATGCGGTAATGGATATGATTTATGATGAAAATAAGAATCCGGTTTCTATGGATTTGATGGCTTGTGCAGTATGGAAAAAAGCAATGGAAGAATACAGGCAAATGTTCCGGTTGGCTAAGTGGAAATTAAAAGCCGCGGCTCCGGCAGCATTTGCCTATTCCAATTTAATCCGGGTGTATGAGGAGAAGAAACAGCTGGAGGAGCCGGGAGAGTACTGCCTGGTGGAGCTGGGATACACTGCTATCAGGATTTTCTTCTTTCACGGAAAAAGAATGGAGGCCTGCCGCCGGATAGAGAACAGCCAGATAAAGGGAACCGGTCAGGAATTTTATGAGTCTGCGGGACTGGAAATCAGAAGAACCCTGGAATTTTATTATTTCCTCAACCCCAAAAGGAAGCTGACAGACATTTATTTTTGCGGAAGCAGGGTCATGGACAGGCTGTTCTGTGAAATGGCAGCGGAGTATGCTTCTTTAAACCTTAAGTATGCCGGGGAGCTGCTTCCGGTTTTGGAGGATTATAAAAAGGTGCTGATCAGTCCGGCTGCGGCGGGAATCACTTTCTGTCTCTGAATGAATGCTGGGGGGATGTATGAGAAAAGACAAATATCCGTCAAAAGAGACGGTGAATCTGGCAGCACAGGAAAGTGCCCTGCAAAATTTGGACCGTATATTGCCAATATGCTTCCTGAGCCTGATACTGGCCGTGTTTATCCTGTTAGTGTGTGTCATCTGGCCTCTTAAAAGGCTGAACCATGCCCGGTCAGATCTAAGGGAGATGGAAGAGGAGCTTGGAAGATACCAGGAATACAATAAGGATTATGAGCAGACAGAAAAGGCCTACAGACAATATTTTGCCACCTATCTGACAGAGGAGGAGGAGGCGCTGGTCAGCCGCGCCCAGGTGATAAAGCTGCTTAAGGAGAAGTCCGAAGCATACGGGACCGTGGAGAGCCTGGAGCTTCGGGATAATACCTGCCGGATGATCCTAAAAGAAATTCCGGTTTCTTCGATTCTGCAGCTGTCAAAAGAGCTGGAGTCCAGCCTTCTGATTTCCCAGGTCACGGTTTCGACGGCAGAGGCCAGGGAAGGAGGCAAGGACAAGGGCCAGACGGTGACAGCAGATTTGACGATTATTCTGGAAGGCCAGGATACGGATTCACATCTGACAGATCCAGATGAGGCACAGGCCGGTTATATGGAGGTAATACCTTGATAAACAGGAGATTCACATTGCGGGAAGACCTTTTTCTCCTAATACTTTCCCTGCTTTTGGTGGCAGGCCTTCTCTGGGTTTTTGTGAGAAGACCTGTTTACGCACAGCTTCAGACCATACGGACCCGGCAGGCGGCGGCAGAAGATGAGCTGGAGATCCAGCGCTATATGGCACAGCGGAAAGAAAGCATGAAAAGCCAGATGGAAAACGAGCCGAGAAAGAAAAAGGGACAGCTTGGCTCCTACAATAACCTGCCCAGGGAGATAGAGCAGTTAAGCCGGATTCTGGCCGCCGCCGGTTCCTATGACCTTACCTTTTCTGAGGAGGAGATGGCAGAGGATATGGTGTACAGGGATATTTTCATATCCTATGAGGCAGCTTCCTATGAACAGGCACAGGCGATTATAGAGGAAATTGAAAACGGAGCCTACTGCTGCCTGATAAAGGATGTGGAGCTTACAAGAGGAACAGACAGTGAGGATGGCGCAGAGGGCCGGGAGATGGTTTACGGGAATCTGCAGGTCACCTACTATGAAACAGTTGATGTGGAGGAGAAAAATAAAGGCGGGGATGGACAGAGCAGTTAAAAAGATGAAAAGCCAAAAGGGCGCCTCCCTTTTTCTGGCGCTTATGTTTTTTCTTATCTGTTCCCTGGCCGGCTGCGCCATCCTCACCATCGCAAAGGCTTATGAAAAACGCACCGCAGTAAGACCGGAAGAGGAAAGACAGTACCTGGCGGTTTTGTCGGCGGCGGAGTTTTTAAAGGAGCAGCTGGCAAGCTGTGAGGGACAGTGGAGCCTGGGGCTTTCAGGGATTGATCTGGAAAAAGAGACTGAGAATGAAGTGCACAAGGCGCTTTTGGAAACACTGTATGCATTTTGCAGAGAATATGCAAAGAATCCGGCCGCTGCCAAAAAAGAGCTTGGCCTGGAAATAGCCTTAAAAGACCATCCGGATCCGGTGTGGGCCATGCCGGATGTGAAAGTAAAAATAACCCTTGAGGCAGATGACAGGTGGGAGACATCAGAGGAGGGCGTGGCGCCGATTGGCCTGGAAGCATTGTTTTTCCTGGAAGAAGAGAAGAACAGCTCTATGAGCCTGCGTGTGACTGGAACTGTCATATATGAGGCGGATGCGCTTATGGAGGTGTACTGGGAGCGGATGGAAATAGGGAGATAATTGTTTTTCTGAAATGCAGGGTTCAAAAACATAATTGAATAATTCAGATAATAAGCTGTTGTGACAGAGGACTTCCAATGGGGAAATTTCTCTGGATAACAGCTTTTTTTAATGATATCTCTGATTTCGTTACCACACAGCTGTGAAACCGGTTTTTTCAGAGGGGGAATTTGGATATTTTAGACAAAAATTTTTTTAAAATACAGGTGAAAACAGATTGATATTTCTGAATTTTACTGTATTATATAAATAATTATTTAATATTAATTTAATTAAATTCAGACATAATTCAGAAAAGGAGGAACAACATGAAAAGAAAATTATCAGCACTCTTAACAGTTACCTTACTTGGAGGCCTGCTGGCAGGGTGCCAGGGTTCGAATCAGGGAGCACAGGGCCAGGGGGATACTGCTGCGCAGACTTCGGCACAGGAGGGAAGTCAGGACGCAGCTACAGAGGCTCCGGCTTCCACAGAGGCGGCAGACGGGAAGGAGGCCGGCGGGGATGTGACTGTGATCCGCTTCTATGGATCGGACGGCGAGTACAACCAGAATATTGTGGCAGGATTTGAGGCGGAGAACCCGGATATCAAGGTGGAGATCGTGCCTGTGGATTTTGACAATGCAGAGCAGGTGATAAAGACCGGTATCGCTTCCAACGACCCGGTGGACGTCAGCTTTTTCTGGGGAACCCAGATTAATGCATTTACAGAGGATAATATGGCTTACGATTTAACTCCCTATGTGACTGAGAACAATAATGAGTGGAAGGACACCTTTGTTGCGGCATACATAGATGCAGGTATGGTGGACGGCAAGTACTATGCTGTAAGCTACCAGCCGGTTATTGAGACTATCTTCTATAATAAAGATGTATTTGCGCAGTGCAGCGTAAAGGTTCCAGAGACATGGGATGAGCTTGTAGAAGCCTGCAAGACGTTTAAGGATAATGATATCTATGGAATAGGAAACTGGAATGGACAGAATCATCAGCTTCTTCAGTTTGCTTATCAGAATATGGCCAATGACGGAACACTGGAAGAGTACATCAGCGGCCAGGGGGATTTCACCCAGTGCGAAGGGCTGAAGAAGTGTCTGGAGAACTGGAAATCTATCTACGATGAAGGTTACTGGTATCCGGGAGAAGGGGCACTGACCTCCACCAAGGATCAGACCCAGGCTGCCTGGTATCAGGGAAAGAACGCCATGCTTTTTGACGCAGGATCCAATGCAGGCGAGTATGATAAGAACTGTGAGTTTGAGGTTGGCATTCTTCCCTTCCCTTATGTACAGGAAGGTGGTAAGTATGCGCTGAATACTGTAACCAACGCCCTCTTTATTCCTGCCAACGCAAAGCACCCGGAGGAAGCTATACGGTTCATGAAGTATTATACCAGCGACGCAGGCATCCAGGAGATTATCAACAGCGGAAGGCTGCCGTCTACGGTTTCCATGCAGGACAAGGTTGACAGCCAGATATTAAAAGATCTTCTTGCAACTACGGTTGGCGATAATGTAGTAGGCTACAAGCAGATGCAGGGACTTTCTTCCGAGATCAACGCATTCCTTCAGAATGATATGATCGGCATGATCTGCACCGGCACCAGCGTGGAGGATACTCTGCAGCAACTGGAAGATTTGAGACAGATGACGGTTAAGTGAAATGAAGAAGGAAAACAGTGAACCCTATGAAGAATTCAAAGAGAAAAATGAGCAGTATTGAGAAGAAATATATGGCTGTAGGCTTTCTGTTCCTGCTTCCGGCCATTGTGACCTATCTGATATTTGCAGTGATTCCCTTTTTCGACAGCCTCCTCCTTTCCTTTCAGGAGTGGGGAGGCTTCGGGCCCAGAGTGTTTATCGGGATAAAGAATTATCTCCAGGCCTTTCGGGACAGGACATTTTTGCTGGCTATCAGGAACAGCGTGTATCTGGGCGTGGTATCGGCGTTCTTCAGCGTGCTCATCGGCGTTTTTATGGCCTGGCTCCTTCTTTATGTGGGAAGAAAATGGGGTGGTTTTTTCAGAACCATCCTGTTTTCGCCCAGTATGATTCCGGCTATTATTACAGCCTTTATATTTGCGTTTGTATTTGAGCCGGAGATCGGTGTCCTGAACAATATCCTGGGAGTCGTGGGGCTTAAAAGCCTTCAGCATGCATGGCTTACTAATAAGGCGACAGCTCTCAACTGTATCCTGTTTGTCTCTGCATGGAAGCAGATAGGCCTTACCATGGTACTGTGCTTTGCAGGGATGCAGGGGATTGACAGCTCTTTGATAGAATCCGCAAGACTTGACGGGGCGTCAGATTTCCAGATTTTCAGAAGGATTATCCTTCCTCTTATCATGTCGTTTGTGCAGCTGTCTACTATATTTGCCGTTATGAGCGGCCTGAAGATCTATGATACGGTTGTGGCCTTAACCAACGGTGGACCGGCCAAATCCACCATTGTTATGCCTTTGTGGATTCTGCAGAACTCATTTTCCTTTAATAATTACGGGTATGGCTCTGCAATGAGTATGATCTTTGTGCTGATTGTGCTGATTGGCATGATTGTTACCAAAAAGCTGATAAGGGGGAGTGACTATGAGCGATAGGATGTTCGGCATGAATAAGAGCATGAAAATACTTGCTTACACGGTTTTGGGCCTGTACACGTTTGTGGTGGCCTACCCCATTCTTTTTATGCTACTTACCTCCTTAAAGACAAATAAGGAATTTTTCGTCAACCTGTTCGGTCTTCCAAGAACTGTGGAGCTTGCCAATTATGCCAGGGCCTGGAGCGTGGGAAAGCTGGGGACTTATTTCTTTAACAGTGTGTTTGTCACAGGCGTTTCTGTGGCAGCTCTTACAGTGATTGCGCTTTTTGGAGGATACGCGCTGGCAAAGCTGTATATTCCCAAGGCGGATCTGATTATAAGCGGGTTTATGGTATTTAATTTTATTCCGGGAATTGCCATTTATATTTCCCTTTATTCCATGATGAGCAGGATGAATCTGACTGGAGGGAGGCTGGGGCTGATTCTGCCATATATTGCCTGGCAGATACCATTTTCCATGTATATTATCAAGCAGTATTTTGAGACTATCCCCAGTGAACTTATCGAAAGCGGGCGTATCGACGGATGCACAGAGTTCCAGGCGTTTTTTCATATTATGCTGCCTCTGGTGAAGCCGGCGATGGCTACCATCGTGGTGTTTACCTTTATCGGGAACTGGGGTGAGCTTATGTGGGCCAACATTGCCACGGCAAGCAATGCGACCATTAAAACTCTGCCTGTAGGACTTTTGAATTTTAAAACAGAGATGGGGGTGGAATGGGGACAGTATACAGCCGGTATCTGTATGGTGACGCTGCCGCTGATGCTGGTATTCGGATATTTCCAGAAATATTTTGTCTCCGGCCTCACCAACGGAGCAGTAAAGGGATAGTAAAGGAGGAGGTTGAAATGCGATACACGGATTATAAGTTTCATGTGCCGGAGGAGAAGATTGTAAGGCTGATTGTGGATACGGACGCCAAGAATGAGGCGGACGACCAGTTTGCCATCGTCCACGCGCTTTTAAGCCCAAAGTTTGAGAATGTGGGGATGATAGCGGCCCACTACGGAACCAGGCATGAGGACGGTATGGAGAGAAGCTTTCGGGAGCTGGAGACTATTTTTGACAAGATGGGGTTTCCGAAGGAGGGTATGCTTTACCACGGCGCCAGCCATAAGATTCCGGACAAGAGTACGCCGGCGGTAAGCGAGGGCGCCGGTCTCATCGTGCGGGAGGCTATGAAGGAGGACACCCGCCCGCTGTTTGCCATTTTCCTGGGGCCTCTTACGGATCTTGCAAGTGCTCTTCTGATGGAGCCGCGGATTGCCTCCAGGATGACGGCTATCTGGATCGGAGGCGGCCGGTATCCCAACGGAGGTGCGGAGTTTAACCTGGGAAATGACGTGGACGCGGCCAATGTGGTGTTCCAGAGTAAGATGGAGATCTGGCAGGTCCCTAAAAATGTGTATGAGATGATGCCTCTGTCTCTGGCGGAGCTGGAGTTAAAGGTGGCTCCCTGCAAAGAGATCGGGGAGTATCTTTTAAAACAGCTGGATGAGCATGCCAATGAGGAAGGGCCGAGGAACAGCCCCTTTAGAACCGGTGAGACCTGGGTGGTGGGGGACAGTCCCGCCGTAGGGCTTCTCTTGTATGAACACCGGTTTGAGTTTGACTGGGTGGAGGCTCCGCTGATCACGTCGGATATGACTTACGTGCATACAAAGCTGAACCGGCCTATCCGGGTATACCGGTCGGTGGACAGCAGGCTGATTCTGGATGATCTGTTTGCAAAATTGGCTTTGTTTCAAAAGAAAAAGGAAGAGCTGTGAGAGAATTAAGCTCAGACAGCTGCAGGAAGCGGGAGGCAGAAGCTTAGGAGGCCTTCCGCTTTTTATATCATAGGAAAGACCTGGGGATCCCACTGAGGCGGAAAGGAATCATGCCGTTTAAGCGACAGGGATGTGTTCTGACTTGTTGTTAATAATTTAGTGAATGGGATTTAACGATTAAGGCGAAAATGATTAAAATAAAATTGGATTTAGGAATATTTAAATGGAATTATTGGAAAAGACATAAAATATTTTAAAAGAAATTCATTAAATTTATAAAAAATGAATCATAAAACAAAGGAAAATCCAAAAAAAGGTTGACATATTGAATAATAACTTCTATAATAAGGAGTGTAAAGACAATGAAGGGCTTCTGAAGTATTTAGATAAATTAAATTAAGCGTTCAGCTGACAATTAAAACCAGAAGCGGGAGGACATTGTTAAATTATTTTTAGAGAAGGAGAAAATTTTATGAGATTAAAGAAAGCAATGGCTTTGACGCTGGCATCTGCAATGGCATTATCTCTGACTGCATGTGGTGGCGGAGAAAAGACAGAGACCACAACTGCAGGCGCGGCAGAGACCACCAAGGCAGCTGAGGAGACCAAGGCGGAAGAGAAGAAGGAAGAAGCTGAGGAGACTGAGGCTAAGGAGGACAACGGGGGGGCAGCTGAGGGCTCAGGCACAGAGGCTGTGGAGTTCCCGGCAGAGTTAAACGGCGGCGAGCCATGTACCATCCGTTTCGCCTGGTGGGGCGGCCAGACCAGACACGAGAGAACTGAGGCAGTGGTTAAGATGTTTATGGAGAAGTATCCCAATGTCACGGTTGAGATGGAGCCTTCTGATTTCGACGGATATTTCCAGAAGCTTCCCACTCTCATCGGCGCACAGGATGTGTGGGATGTATTCCAGCTTGGCAATAACTGGGCAGAGTTTAATGCGGTCATTACCGATTTGACACCCTATATTGAGGACGGAACCATCAGTACAGAGTTTATCAGCGACGGATTCCTGGCAACCACCTATGATCTGGACATGCAGATGGAGATTTCCCTGGGAACCAATGCCCACTGTATCATCTACAATGCGGATCTGTTTGAGGAGGCCGGACTGGATGAACCGGCGGAGAACTGGACCTGGGCAGATTATGAGGCGTATTCCGAGAAGCTTAAGGAAGTGACCGGCGAGTATGGTTCTTCTTCCCTGGAAGAGTTCTACGGCGCATGTACAGTCGGTGTTCCTCAGTATGAGGATGGACTGAATTTCTTCAAGGCTGACAACAGCGGCCTGATGATCGAGGATCCAAGCTATATGGTTCCATTTATCGAGATGATCCAGAGAATGACTGAGAGCGGCGCTTATCCGGATCGCGGCGCGTTAAATGAGATGGGAACAGCTCCGGAGCAGAACTTTGTGGCTACCGGCGATGCGGCTATGACATGGGCTCTTTCCAATCAGGTGCTGGCTATGGCCAAGGCAGCTGAGGAGAACGGTGTAGGTACCTTAAAGATTGCTACTCTTCCGAGAATGACTGCAGACGGACCTTCCGGTTATGCTGTAAAGTCTTCCCAGGGTCTTGCAATCTACAATAAGACAGAGTATCCGGAGGTTTGCGCTACCTTTATCAACTTCTTCATCAACAGTACAGAGGCCAACAAGATTCTTCTCGGTGAGAGAGGTGTTCCGGTTACCAGTGCGGTTCGTGATGCATTGGCTCCTTCTTTAACGGATCTGGAGAAAGATATCTATGAGTACATAGGCATGGTTGGCGGATGGGAAGATTCCAAGAACGTATTTATCAATGAGCCGTCCCAGCAGGCTGCCATCAAGGATGAGTTCAAGAGCCAGCTTGACAAGGTAAATGCAGGTGAGATTACGGCCCAGCAGGCTGCTCAGAACGTATTTGATTTTGCGACCGACGCCTTCTCAAGATAATAGTATCTTTTATCAGGAGGATATAATCAGCGGCCTGCTGTTTTCAGCAGGCCGTTTTTATAAAAAGAAACAGCAGAAACCTAGTGTCTCCGACGGATCCATGGATAAGTGAATTTGCGCAATTATCAGTGGGACAGGATACTGGGAGACTGTTGCGAAAAAGGAGAGAAGAGGATGAAGAATCAGGCGAATTCGGCGGCGAAGGAGAAGAAGACATTCCGGCAGATTATGTGTACGGACAATGCAGTAGGGTATGTGTTCGCAGCCCCGTTTATTGTAGGCTTCTGTGGTCTGACGCTGTTCCCTATGCTGTTGTCACTGTATTATTCCATGACCAATTATAATTTTGTGAACTCGGATTTCATCGGTCTTGCCAATTACACCCGGATGTTTTTACAGGACAGCAAGTTCTGGTATTCTGTGTGGAGAACCTTGATCTATGTGGTACTGGCTGTTCCGGCTAAGCTGATTTTTGCTCTTCTGGTGGCGTATTTTTTAACCAGGGAGACAAAGATAGCCAGCCTTTACCGGGCGGTTTATTACCTGCCTTCCCTGGTAGGCGGTTCTGTGGCGGTAGCCCTTGTATGGAAGCAGATGTTTGCGCGCAAGGGTATGATTAACAGCATTTTAAAGTTTATCGGTATCGGACGCTTGAACTGGATGGGAGACAAGGCACTGGTAATGTTTCCGTTGGCCCTGCTGACAGTGTGGCAGTTCGGTTCTTCCATGATTATCTTTGCGGCAGGCCTTAAGGAGATTCCATCTACCTATTATGAGGCGGCGGAGATCGACGGCGCCAATGCATTTCAGCGTTTTATCAAGATTACCTTGCCCTGCCTGTCACCGGTGATTCTGTATAATCTGGTGATGCAGACCATTACCGGCTTTATGGTATTTACCCAGGCGTTTATCATCACCCAGGGCGGACCGGCAGATGCCACCAATTTCATCGCCTACTACATTTACAATCAGGGCTTTAAGTATCAGGACATGGGGTATGCAAGCGCCCTTTCCTGGGTTCTTTTGATCGTAATCTCAGCGGTGACTCTGGTGATCTTCAAGACATCCAAAAAGTGGGTGTTCTATGAAGCAGGCAATGATGACTAAGGAGGTGGCATAGGATGGGAATGCATGCAAAGAGACGTATCGGTAAAATCGTGTATCATGTGTTGATCGGCGGTTTCGGCATTCTGATGGTCTATCCGATTTTCTGGATGATTATGGGGGCGTTTAAGAATAACAATGATATTTTGAACCATTCTGCCAGCTTTTTTCCAACGCTGGGATGGCATATGGAGAACTGGGCCAACGGCTGGAAGGGGTACAGCGGCGTAACCTTTGGGACATTTTTCAGGAATTCCCTGATCGTTGCCTCCCTGTCTACCCTGGGAACGGTAATTTCTTCTTCCATGGTGGCCTATGCTCTGGCCAGAGTAAAGTTTAAGGGGAGAAAGATTCTGTTCTGGTGTATGCTGGCGACGCTGATGCTGCCAGGGCAGGTTATCCTGATTCCTCAATATATGATCTATAATTCTTTAGGCGTGGTTGGAACGTATTTTCCTCTGATCTTCCCTCATTTTTGCGGACAGGCGTTTTTCATCTATCAGATGATGCAGTTCTGTCAGGGGATTCCAAGGGAGCTGGATGAGGCGGCGTTTGTGGACGGGTGCAATAAATATATGATCTATTTTAAGATTGTCCTTCCGCTTTTGAAACCGTCCATTATCACGACGCTGATCATTCAGTTCTACTGGAAGTGGGATGATTTTATGGGGCCGTTGATTTATTTGAGCAAGCCCGTTACCTGGACGGCTTCTGTGGCTCTTAAGAATTTTGCGGATGCTTCGGGACAGTCGGATTATGGCGCATTGTTTGCTATGTCTACCCTGTCGCTGATTCCGGTGTTTTTGATTTTCCTGATTTTCAACCGGCAGCTGGTGGAGGGCGTAAGCTCTACCGGACTTAAGGGATGATGGAATATACTCTCGTGAGAACAGGCACAAAGAGGCTGTGGGAGTACATTAAAATAAAATAGGGGGATAGGATGATGGCAATTAATCGGAGAGAATTGGTGACCAGACACAATCCCATATTGACAGAGGCGGATGAAAGTTCGCCTTTGTCTGTTGGTAATGGGAATTTTGCCTTTACGGCGGATATTACGGGGATGCAGACGCTTTATGGGGAGTATAGAAAGGTTACGCCTCTGTGTACCATGGCACAGTGGGGGTGGCATACCAGGCCAGTGAGCAGGGAGCGGTATGGGTACAGCCTTGAGGATGTGGAGATGACAGAGTACCCTTATGAGGGAAGAACGGTCCGTTATGCTGTGGAGAGGAAGAAGGGGAATGAGGCAGTTTATGACTGGGTGAGGCAGAATCCCCATAAGCTTAATCTGGGGCGGATTGGGTTGGTGATGGACGGGGAGAGCGTGGATAAAGGCCGTCTGTCGGATGTGCGCCAGGAGCTTGACTTGTATGAGGGGATTTTAAACAGCAGGTTCTGCCTGGACGGGATGGAATGCCAGGTGAGGACGGCCTGCGGAGGGGAGAAGGATATAGCGGCTTTTTTGGTTCAGTCGGAGGCTTTGGGGAAGGGGCTGGCAGTGGAGCTCTCCTTTCCTTACGGAAGCCCGGATATTTCCGCCAGTGACTGGGAATCAGAGGATGCCCATGTGACAGAGGTTGCGGAGAGAGAAGCGGACTGGGTTTTACTGAAGAGGACGCTGGATCGGGATGTTTATTATGTGGGTGTGACACTGGAGAATTGCAGGCTTGTGGAAGCGGGGGTGCATCGGTTCCGGATCTTGCCGGCAGGTCAGGGGGAGATGGGGGTTACGGTTCATTTCCTGAAGGACGGCTGTGATGGCGGGAAGGCTTTGGGTGCTGGGAAGGCTGAGGATGTCTTGGAAACTGGGAAGGCGTTGGGGGCTGGGAAGGCTGAGAATGTCCCGGGAACTGGGAAGGCCAAAGCTACAGGGAAGGCTATAGGGCCGGCAGGGACAGAAAAGGCTTTTGAGGACAGCCGGGCATACTGGAGAGAGTTCTGGGAGAAGGGCGGCGTCATAGATTTGCATAAGAGCAGGGATGGCCGGGCCCTGGAGCTGGAGAGGAGAATCGTGCTGTCCCAGTATCTTCTGGCTCTGCAGTCGGCGGGAGATATGCCGCCTCAGGAGACGGGGCTTACCTGCAACAGCTGGTATGGGAAGGCTCATCTGGAGATGTATTTCTGGCATGAGGCGTATCTGCCTTTGTTTGGACACAGGGATTTGCTGGAGAGGAGCCTGTCCTGGTATGTGAAACACCTTCCGGAGGCTAAGGAGAATGCGGCGAGAAATGGGTACCGGGGGGCCAGATGGCCTAAGATGGTATCGGAATCCTGCGTGGATTGCCCTTCGCCTATTGCCACGCTGCTGATCTGGCAGCAGCCTCATATTATTTATATGCTGGAGATGGCATATCAGTGTGGGGTGGAAAGGGATTTTCTGGAACGGTATTATGAGGTGGTGGAGGAGACTGCCAGGTTTAT
Source organism: uncultured Hungatella sp. (assembly GCA_910585435.1). Classification (GTDB taxonomy): domain Bacteria; phylum Bacillota; class Clostridia; order Lachnospirales; family Lachnospiraceae; genus UBA3402. The sequence goes on from CAJUEJ010000041.1 coordinate 24,701, forward strand.
GGCGGATTTTGCGGTGTTTGATGAGGAAAGGGGCGTGTATGAGCTTCGGGGGCCGGTGATTCCGGTGCAGGAGAATCATGACCCTGTGGTGACGAAAAATCCGGCGTTTGAGGTGGAGTATTGGGGGCTTACCTTGAAGATTGCCGCGGAGTGGGCCAGACGGCTGGACAGGGAGGTTCCAGAGGAATGGATCCAGGTGGCGGAGCATATGGCGCCTATGGCGGTTAAGGATGGGTGTTATCTGGCTCATGATAATTGTCCGGATACGTATGGGGCGTATGCTCAGGATCATCCGTCGATGCTGTGTGCGTATGGGCTGATGGATGGCGGCAGGACGGATCGGGAGATTATGGGGAATTCTCTGGAGAGGGTGGTGGAATGCTGGGATTATCCTTCTCTGTGGGGATGGGATTTTGCGGTTATGGCTATGACGGCTGTGAGGCTTGGGAAGCCGGAGCGGGCGATTGAACTGCTTTTGATGGATACGTTTAAGAACCGGTATGTAGTTAGCGGGAATAATTTCCAGGAGGGAAGAGGGGATTTGCCGCTGTATCTGCCGGGGAATGGGTCGCTTCTTTTGGCGGCGGCGCTTATGACGGCCGGGTATCCGGGGAGCGGGGAGCTGCCGGGGTTTCCTGAGGATGGGGAGTGGGTTGTGGAGTTTGAGGGGGTGAAGGGGTTTCCTTGCTGAAATTGGGCGTTGGGGGAACTCTTTCCGAAGCTGGTGCTTCCAGGCTGAGTGAAGGAAACGGATGGTGTTGATTATGATTGCGGTAGTTTGAGGTGCTTTCAGGGGTGAGTGGAGGAAGCGGATGGTAATGTTTTTTAATAAATCAATATGGGAAATGGAGGGTGGAATATGAGGCCTTGGGAAAAGGGATTGTTGAGGGTGAGTGATAATGGCAGGTATCTTTGTAATGGGGAGGAGCCGTTTTTCTGGCTGGGGGATACGGCCTGGCTTTTGTTTCAGAGGTGTAGCCTGGAGGAATCTTATGCTTATTTGAGGAACCGGAGGGATAAGGGGTTTACGGTGATTCAGGCGGTGTTGATGCACAGTATTCCGGGGGCGGCGCTTAGCAGTCTGGCGGATTCGGACAGGGATGTAACTGGTACGGATTTTTGGGAGCATTGTGACAGGGTGGTTGGGATGGCGGAGGAGCTGGGGATTTATATGGCTTTGCTTCCTTCCTGGGGGGCCGTGGTGAAGGGCGGCGCTTTGAATATGGACAATATTGACCGGTATGTGGAGTTTGTGGCGAAACGGTATAAGGGGAGTCCTAATGTGATATGGCTCTTGGGAGGGGATATCCGGGGGAGCGAGGCTTTGGAGCTGTATAAGAGGGAGGGAAGGCTGTTTAAGGAGTATACGCCGGACAAACTCATAGGGTATCATCCGTTTGGGCGTACTTCTTCTTCTATGTGGTTCCATGGGGAGCCTTGGCTTGATTTTAATATGTTCCAGTCGGGACATCGGCGTTATGATCAGGCTTCTCTGGGGGCGTGGGATGATAATGCCATGAAGGAAGGTTTTTTCGGGGAGGATAACTGGAGGTATGTGGACAGGGATCATGGGCTGGTGCCTCTGAAACCGGTGGTGGACGGGGAGCCGTCTTATGAGTGGATCCTCCAGGGGCTTCATGTGAAGGATCAGCCTTACTGGAGGGAGTGGGATGTGCGGCGGTATGCCTACTGGTCTGTGTTCCAGGGGGCTATGGGACATACTTATGGGGATAATGCTATCCAGCAGTGCTATAGTGATGCTTCCAGCCAGGGGGCGTATGGGGTGAAGCAGGTGTGGCAGGAATCTGTGCACCATGTGGGTTCAGAGCATATGGGGCATCTGAGACGGCTGATGGAATCGGTGGATTACCAGAATGGACGGCCCAGGGAGGATCTGCTTTTGTCCGGACAGAAGGAGCGGTATGGGAGAATCGCTGTGTTTGCAGGGGAGGATTTCCTTCTGGCATATGATTATCTGGGAGAAGCGTTTACTGTGGATTTAAGGGACTTTGCGGGCAGGGAGATTCATGGCTGGTGGTTCGATCCGGTAAGCGGTGTGTCCAGCTATTTTGGACGGCTTACAGGGAGGGAAAAGGCAGAGGTAAAGCCGGTGGCAAGGTTTACAGAGGATAATGACTGGGTGCTGGTGGTGCGCTGCGAGGATGGTATGGGCTGTTCCGGTGTTTTTTGATTTGCAGGTGTAGACAGCCAGACAGGGGGATGGCCGGAGAGGCAGGGACGACTGTGGGGGAGTGGATGAAACGGAGAAAGGCATGGATTTAAGGGGGATTATATGGAAAAGATTCGGTTTGCTACTGTTGGGACGAATATTACGGATACATTTTTGAGGGCGGCTAAGAGGGTGCCGGAATTTGAACTGGCGGCGGTATTTTCCAGGTCGGAGGACAGGGGCAGGGAGTTTGCAGCGCGGCATGGGGCTCCCCGGTATTTTACGGATCTCCAGGCCATGGCGGAGTGGGACGGCTATGATGCGGTGTACATAGGGGCGCCTATTGCATTTCATTATCCCTATGGCAGATTGTTCCTGGAGCATGGGAAGCAGGTTTACCTTAAAAAGGAGGAGTGCAGATGATTCAGAATCCTATTTTAAAAGGCTTCTGTCCGGATCCCTGTATTATCCGGGCCGGGGAAGATTTTTATATTGCGGTATCCACGTTTGAGTGGTGGCCCGGCGTAAGGATTTACCACTCAAAGGATTTAAAACACTGGGAACAGATTCCGTCGCCTCTGCGGCGCCAGATCCAGCTGGATATGACAGGAGATCCCACATCAGGAGGCGTGTGGGCTCCCTGCTTAAGCTATGACGGAAAAAGGTTTTGGCTGGTGTACACAGACGTGAAGACCAAGAAAGGGATGTATTACAATACCCACAATTACCTGGTGTGGACAGAGGATATTTATGGAGACTGGTCAGAGCCTGTGTATTTAAACAGCGTAGGCTTTGATCCGTCCCTGTTCCACGACACAGACGGAAAAAAATATTTGATCAACATGCTTAACGGGTTTAAAGGGATCACTGTGCAGCAGTACGACCCTGTCTCACAGAAGCTGACAGGCCCGGTTAAGACTGTATTTTGCGGGACAGAAGCGGGATACACAGAAGGTCCTCACATGTATCACATCGGAGAGTGGTACTATCTTCTGACAGCAGAAGGGGGAACCGGCTATGAACACCAGGTGACAGCAGCCAGAAGCAAAAGCGTCTGGGGCCCTTTTGAAGCCGGAGAAGAAAACCCGGTAGTTACCTCAGACCGCTCTGACCCCGGCAGTCTTCAGAAGGCAGGCCACGGTTCCCTGGTAGACACCGGCCATGGAGAATGGTACCTGGCCCACCTGTGCGCAAGAGCCAGAACCACAGAAGAAGGAAAGCAGGTATGCTTAACCGGCAGGGAGACAGCCCTCCAAAAGGTATGCTTTCAGGACGGAAAGCTACAGATGGCCGACGGCCGGAAAACAGCCCGTCTGGAGACAGAAGAGCCTGCGGGAATAGCCCCTCATCCCTTAAAGCCGGCAGCTGACAGAGACGATTTTGACAGCCCGGTCCTGGGCAGGCGCTACACCAGCCCCCGGGTCCCCTTAAACGAAAAAGCAAGCCTGCAAAAACGCCCTGGCTGGCTCCGCCTCTACGGCCAGGAATCCTTAAACTCCCTGCATCACGTAAGCCTTCTGGCCGTCCGCCAACAGGAACCTCATGCCATGGCAGAGCTTTCCATGGAATTCGAACCAGACCGGTACGAACAACTGGCCGGCCTGGCTTACATGTATGATGCCATGAACTTCTATATCTTCGGAAAAAGCCGCCTGGAAACAGGAGAGACAGTACTGCGCATGGTAGGAAGCGATACAGGCGTCTGCAAATACCTGTGGGAAGACATCCCCATCCCTCCCCAAGGCCCCATAACCCTCCGCGCCGAGACAGACCCCGCCGGAGCCTGGGTCACCTTCTCCTACAGCCTGAAGGACGGTACCTTCCACCAGGCCGGCCCCAGACTCACCACAGAAATCCTCACAGACGAACACTGCCGCGGCTTCACCGGCGCCCACTTCGCCATGTACTGCCACGACATGACCGGCTCCGGAAAACACGCCGATTTCGACTACTTTACCTATCATGACTACCTCATAAAACACTAGTGTACTGATTTCTGCAAGACAGTACCAGCAATCAAAACCACCACAGCCACCACTCTATCCATCACCCAGGTCACGGCGAATTAGAGGTAATCAAAAGAGGAAAGGAAAAGCACAATCCAGACGGAACCGGCGGTATAGTCAAGAAATATTTGTGAGTTAGCAAGAATCCTGATATAATGGGT
>CAJUEJ010000042.1 GCA_910585435.1 uncultured Hungatella sp.
GAACAGAGTTGGTTTCTAAACTAATAGAGTGGGCGAAAGAACTGGGATATAAGAAGATGATTCTGGAGACAGGAGAACTTTTAGTGGAATCTTGTCATGTATATTCAAAGTTAGGATTTAAGCAAATTCCTAATTATGGTGCGTATATAGATATGCCAGAATCTCTTTGTATGGGAAAAGAATTGTAAATCGAAACAGACAAATACTATCAGCGGTTAAAGAAAGAAGAATCAAACCGATTAGCGATTGGGAGGGAACGAAAAAGCCGCCAAAATCTATTATCCAACGTCCAGAACTGCAAGTGAATGCTATGCTTAAACTTTGTCTGCAAAACAGGCGTTAGCCAATGACAAAAGTCATAGGCCAACGCCTGCTGTTTTTACCATCCCACAAACATTATCATCCCCATATCTTCATCCCATCCCAATATTTCAGCATAGTAACTGGTAGTGGGATTTCCTGTTCCGTCGTCAAAAGCAAAGGCCTCGAGTTCATTGTAAGCATTGAACTCGATGTTTTGGGGATCTAAAAATCCGGTTCCCCAGCCTCCGCCGTTGTATTCGCTGTCATATTTGTACCATTCAAATATGTCATGCTGTCCGATAGTCTCACTCCAGTTTCCTTTCAGGCTGGGATCCCATGTGATGCCGTTTGATTCGATAATGTTCCGGTATATTGCAAAGGCTTCCTCCATGGTATAAGATACCCCGTTGGCCGGCGCAGGCACTTCAGGATATACAAAGGTAGACGGCAATGCCAACCTGCCCTCTGCTTTTCCGCAATTTACATAATGCTCATACAGCGCCTTTCTATCCCTTCCGTATGCCAACATCAGATCGGGATAGGTTTCCGCATAGTAATCACTGTCAAACAGTACGCCATCCGCCATCCTTGCAGGGGTGGCATATACGGTAACCGCGCTTCCAAGCGCCATACCTATTGCAAGCACCATCATCACAAGCTTCTTCTTCATAGATTTCCCCTCAAACCGTGTATTTTAAGAAATATTACTGATACATCTCCATAAGCTCATTGTACATAGACATAAATTCAGGATCATTCATCAGTTTAATTACATATCCCCAATAAAACGTCATTCCGATGCTGACAACAATAGAAATAATCGCCATCACCAATCCTGCAATCGCAAATCCGTGGAAAGGCCGTCCCTTCTTTGACAGGATAACCAGCACAATGGATATCACTGCCAGCGGAAACTGGAGAAAAGGAATACAGCAGGTAAGCAGCGCAAAGATTCCCACAATCATTGAAGCAAGCGCCATACCGTTGGACTGCTTGGGCGGAGCCTGTTGATAGGAACCCTGCTGATACGGTTGCTGGTAAGGCTGCTGATATGGACTCTGCCGGTAGGATTGCTGATCAGGCTGCTGATATGGATTTTGCGGATATGGCGGCTGACCAGGCTGTTGGTACTGGTTTTGCGGATATGGCGATTGTCCTTGAGGATATTGCCCCTCCTGCTGTCCTTGTGGATCCTGCCTCTGTTGCTGGCTCTGGCTTTGCGGATCCTGTCCCTGCTTCTGATATGGATTCTGATTCTGTGCCTGCTCCTGATTTAAATATTGCTGAAATTGTGGCTGCTCCTGGGAATTCTGCTGTTTGGGCGGATTCCCCGGTTCATTTTGAGGCGGATCCTGAGAAATCTGGCCTGAATCATTCTCGGAATTTGGGTTTGTATGTTCGTCCATGTCGTAATCCTCTCAATCTATTTTTTGTGTCTTGGGCGTTCCCTCACCTTGCTGCATGCCTTCATAAACTCAGTCAGCATAGGAATCTTATACCGGTTCTCATAATAGCTGAGAATCGGGGAGATGGAATCCTTGCTGGTAACAACATATTTAGAAGGAAGTCCGGTCAGTGTCAATGCACATACATCAGCCATGCACCGCTCGCAGCAGCATACATTGTGCTCTTCCATAAGCTTGTGGACATCCTGACGCAGAAGCAGAAGCTCCATAACATTGATAAACCGGTATTCCCCGTCTTCCAGATTGCTGTTAACCAGGCTTTCAGGAATAATATTCTGGGCGGATACCTTCAGGGCAGCTCCGTTGCTTACATTCTGTTCCATCACTAACTCCTGCTTGGCAGTAGGGCCCAGCTCGTCGGTGGGCACCTCTCCCAGGCCGGCGGATTCCTGGACAGGGTTCTCAGGAACAGCTGCGGATAAGGTAGGGGTGGATGATATGGAAGCAGCGGCAGACGGTACGGATGCCTGGGCCGGAGCCGGTTCTGCAGCCGGGAACTCCTGATTTTCCTTCTCAAGCTCCTGGGTAAGATTGGTGAGAATCTCCTGAGAGACCCTGTCATCCCTGCTTCCCTGATCCACAACCGTTACCTTCTTCGGTGTGACGGTATGGGAACGGACACTGCTCTTTTCCTGACCGGCAGCTTCGGGTGAAGCCTCGCCCGGGGCATTGGTCTCCGGGGTCACTCCGTTGGTCAGCAGGTCCATTACATGTGAAGTTTTGTTGGTTTTCTTAGCCATTATGTGATACCTCCTTTAGGTGAATAGCCGGTGCGATTTCATTTAAAAACAGCAGGTAATCCTTTACCGCTGCGGAACGGGGATTATATGAGAAAATGCTTTCGCCATGGGCAGGTGCTTCCGCGATGGCGACCCCGGAACGTATCTTCGTGTCAAAAACCCTGGAATGAATCTGAGCGGCCAGCTGTTCGGCCATCTCCAGAACATCCCGGGACAAAAGGGTACGGGAGTTGTATCTGGTTAAAAGGATACCCAGGACATTGAGCCCGGGATTAAAGGTGTCCTGTACCGATTCGATGGTTTCCTTTAACTGTGCAAGGCCTACAAGGCTTAAGATGTCAGATGCCATAGGGATAATCAGGAAATCAGAAACCGAATAGGCATTGACTGTCAGCAGATTCAGAGCCGGCGGCGTGTCTATGATGACATAATCATACTGATCGATAATAGGCCGAAGGGCATTCCTTAAGATATACTCTCTGTCGGTTGTAATCTTCTCCAGGCCGCTGCCGCTGAGGGAAATATCAGACACTAAAAGATCGCCGTAATCGGTCTCAACAAGCGCCTTCTCCACAGGAACAGACCCCTTCAGCACATCCAGGATCGTGTATTCGTGCCCCATACCGGCCCCCAGACAGAAGCCTAAATTGCCCTGGGGATCAAGGTCGATTCCCAAAACCCTCTTGCCTATCAAGGAAATGCCGGAAGCCAATGCCGCAGATGTAGTGGTTTTCCCTACACCGCCCTTTTGGTTCGAGACTGTAATTGTAATAGACAAAATCATACCTCCAACGTGTAAAAATAGTAAAAATGATTTTCGAAATATTATGTTTATTATATATCATGTCGATAAATAAGTATAGATTAAAAATGATTTTTTTTCAGTACATCAATGGCAATACAGGTTGAAAGACAGATTGTAAATGAAAGGAGTTTTTTTAAATGGCAAGTTTATCAAGTTCAAGCGTATCCGGCTCCAACAGCTTGGGAAATACATCGTTAAGAGGTTTTGGCGGCTTGGCATCGGGAATCGATCGTGATGCCATCATCGAGCAGATGACTCTGAGTACTAACACAAAGATTGAGAGTCAGAAGTCTAATATGACAAAGCTTCAGTGGAAGCAGGAGGCATACAGGGGGGTTACAGATAAGATTCTGGATCTGACTGACAAGTATGCCAGCTATTCTTCTACCAGCAATCTGAAGGATCCATTTCTGTTTTCTAAAAGCCTGGTGACTGTCCACGGAGCGGAGGCTGCCACCAGATTTGTTACTGCTACAGGAACTTCTAAGCTGGTGGAGAATGTGGCGATTACTGCGGTAAAGCAGCTTGCCACAGCTACAGTGCTTCAGTCCAAGCAGCATAATGTTGACAGCCTGGAGACAGATAAGATTTTGTTTAATGGCGGCTCTACGCCTACATCTACATTAAAAGGTACATTTCTCAGCATAGGAACTTATAGCTATGATAAAGGCGCCATGAAGTTCAATGAAAGCTGGAAGTTTAAGTTTGACAGTACTTATACAGACAGAGATGGGAAGAAGCAGGAGGTTCATTATACAGGATCAACTCCTGAGGAATTAGTAAAAGAGCTAAATGCTATGGCAGAATCCCAGGGAGTCAGTGATCAGATTTCTTTTGAACTTGGCAGTGATAATAAGATACAGTTAAAGACATTGAAGAATCCAGGCGGTGGAGACGCTCCGGTAATAAGCGGCAATTCCACAGCGTTAAAAGCACTGGGATACGAAGGAAGTTCTAAAGTCATTAATATGGATGATTTCAATAAAGGGGTTCAGAAGCCTTTAGAAGAAGCATCTGTAAGCAATGATAATATTATTGATACATTGGCAGGACAGAGTTTAATATTTGAATATGATGGAAATCAGAAGTCTGTTCAGCTGATTACAAAAGCTGAGGTGGATGAACTTAAGAGGCTTGGAAAAGAGGAAGGCGCAGAGGAGCAAATTAAGCAGATAGTATCCAATATTCAGGGCCGTTTGGATAATGCTTTTGGTAAAGGAAATGTTACAGTAGGAAGTCTTCCTGAGGGAGATAGTAAAGACGGCTATAAACTGACATTCTCTACAAAAGATGACGGTCACACCATATCAATTTTGTCCAGCAACGGTGATCTGCTGAATACCTTGGGAATAGAGTTTGGCGAATCTAACAAGGTGAATGTGGACGGTAAGCTAGGGCAGGCAGCATTGAATCTTGATGCCAATACCTATACAAAAGCCAACGGTCAGCTGGATCTTGTGATTAATGGCGTAAGCATTACAGGCCTTACTGCCAACAGCACGATTTCTGATATTCTGTCAAAGATTAACTCTACCACAGCAGCTGGCGTAAAGGCCACTTATGTAGATGCAACCGGCCAGTTTATGCTGGTAACCAATGAGACCGGCGCGGGACGGGATATTACCTTGGATTCCGCATTGTCTGAGGCTCTTTTTGGCGGTGGCGTAACAAAGGGAGATGAACTGCTGGCTTATAAAAAAGATGCAAACGGGAACATTGAGACTAATGCTGATGGAAGCTTTGCAACAGAAGTGATAGCTACAAAATATGCGGATGGGGTTTTCAAACTTAAGGATGGAAACGGATATGTAGATGAGTATGGCAGGCATTTAGCTGTAGGTGAGAATGACGATGGCTCTGAAAAAATATATAAGGATATATTTGTTGCAGAGGATCCTACCAAAAAGCCGGATGGCGCAGTCGGAGTCAATGCCGCCGGAAATTTCGTCAATAAAGATGGTCATTTACTGGATGAAAAAGGCCAGCTGGTAAATAAAAACGGAAATTTAGTGGCATTAGATGAGAATGGGAATGACAGGCTCATAGCAGTAATAGATAAGACAACTGGAAAAGCTGTTGATCCGTCAGAATACACGATAACAAATTTGACCATGGATGAGAATGGCAATTTGACTGGAACGGGTTTCACTAACCCAAACTATGAAGTAAAGCTAATCAACCAGAACGGTCACTTTGTAGATAAGGATAATCATCTGGTAGATAAAGACGGCCATCAGGTAGATGAAAATGGTTATCGGTTGGATGATGACCGGAAATATTATCTTGATGAAAATGGCAAAAAAATAGCTTACCATAAAGCGACTGACAGTTGGTACCATATAAATGAGGATGATAATTTTATTACTGAAGATGGGACAGCAGTAGCTTATGATTCTGATACAAAAAAATGGTATATGGTAGATGATGATGGTTTCTATATGGATGCAACTGGCCAGAAGATAGCTAAATCGGATGAAAAAGACGCAGATGGAAATCCGATTTGGTATCGTGTGACAGATGGGTATTTTTCGAATGCGGATGGCACAAAAAAATATGTCATGTCAAATGAAAAAAATGAGGATGGAAGTGCAGTCTGGTATGAGGTAAAAGACGGATTCTTTTCAGATGGAGAACACAGGCTGATTAACGGAAAGGACAAAGACGGAAAAGAAGTCTGGTATCGGGTAGATGAAACCGGCCATTTTATAGATAAAGAGAACTATAGAATAGTTAAGGAAAAGAATGAGGCCGGAGAAGAAGTTTGGTATCGGGTAGGAAAGAATGGCTTTTATTTAGATGAAGATGGAAAAGAAGTAAAGAAGGATGAAGATGGTAATTGGTATCGGGTACATGCAAATGGGGCATTTGTTGAAGAAGCTGATGGCTCTAAGGTACTAGCTGCAGGAAATGTGCCAGTAGAGAGTGAACGTGAAACAGGCACACGCGCAACGGGCAAACCTGAAAAGGGAGAACGTGTGGAAGTAACGGCAGAGCCTGCTAAACAGGCTCAGGTATCCCTTCAAGACGGCACAATGGCAAGTGACGGCCCTATAACGACAGGTGTTGCCAGCGGTGCTGTTAAAAAAATCGATGGTTTGGCACAGAATATTAGCAAAGGCCAAAATGCTGTTATTCAGGTCAGCTATGGAAATGGTGTTACTGTAGATATGGAGCGTGCTTCCAACACCTTTAATCTGGAAGGCTTGACAGTTACGGTAACAGGTACATTTGGCGGGGAATATGCAAAAAATGAAGACGGAAGTTTTAAACTAGATGCCGATGGTAAGAAAATATGGAATGAGGATTCCTCCCAAACCGTCACCTTCTCTGCCAAGGCCGATGTAGATAAAGCTCTGGAAACAGTAAAAGCTTTCTTCGAGGATTTCAACGCTCTGGTAACTGAGATTAACAGCCAGATCACCGCCCGTCCGGACAGCAACTACGGTCCGCTGACAAGCGCCCAGAAGGAAGAGATGGATGAAACCTCTATCGAGAACTGGGAGAAGAAGGCAAAGCAGGGTATCCTGTTTGGCGACGATGTGATGCGTGATTTAAGCGGCAGCATGGAAGGAGTTCTCTCCAAGCTGATGATGAACTATGGGGTTAACTATCAGGATCTGGAAAAGATCGGTATCACCTATTCGGAAGACTATCTGGATGGCGGTACTCTGGTATTTGATGAGTCCAAATTCCGTTCTGCCATGGAAAGCGATCCGGAGCTGGTGTCCAAGCTCATCTCCGGCGGTGAAAGCGGCGGAAAGGGTCTGATCCATGTTGTGGAAGATTCCCTTACTCCATACGCTACCCGCTATGCTTCCAAGAACGGCAATTCCTATGGACGTCTGGTTGAGGTTGCCGGTACGGAGAAGAAGCCTACTACATTGATGAGCAATCAGATTTATAAACAGCTGAAAGAGATGCAGGAAACTGTCGATAAACTGCAGGCACAGTTGAAGGTGGAACAGGATCGGTATATTTCTCAGTTTACGACGATGGAGAGTCTGCTTAATCAGATGAACACACAGTCCAGCTATCTCTCCCAGCTTATGGCATAATTTTAAGGAAACATTTCACTTGTCAGCAGCCTGTCGGCTGCTGACAAAGCTAACAGGACTTTTTCTGAAGGAAGGATTAGATGAGCGGATATAATCGTTATAAAGAAAACAGTATTTATTCTATGTCAGGCCCGGAGCTTTTGTTTCTTATTTATGATGAGGCTATCAAGCGTTTAACCAGGGCGGAGATTTCGCTGGATGACAAGAATTATGCGGATTTTGAGGACTGTCTGACGCGCACCAGCAAGATTGTCCGTTACTTAAAGGAAATTCTGGATATGAGTCAGCCTATCAGCTATGATTTGAGAAGGATTTATGAGTATCTGATCTATGATCTCAGCCGGGTAAAGGCCGGAAGAGAGCGAAGGCGAGATGAAATAGGCCGTATCCGCCACATTCTTTCTGAACTAAAGGAAGCTTTCGAGGGAGCCAATAAGCAGGTAAATGACATGCATATGGTCAAGGAGACAGAGATAAGGGGATAGAGAGGATAAGCATAGATGGAAGTAGATGTGACAAAGGTGATGATTCTTCTCCAGAGAAGATACAATTCCCTTCGGGAGACTGGCAGGCTGACAAAAGAACTGGAAGAGGCCATAGCCCGCAATGACGAAGTTTCTACCATCATGCTACTCCAGATGAGAGCTGAAGAGCTGGCTAAAGTTGAGCAGTGCATGGAAGAGATATGGCAGTTGGGAGAGAGCAGCAGGGAGGCACATGAGAAGCTGACTGCTCTGGTTACATCAGACCCTGGGGAAAGCGTTGGGGGGAACCAGGAGGAGGAAAAAGTTTATGAGATCAGGCGGAGAACGCAGATTATATTAGATGAATTGCGCCAGGCTGATCAAAAGCTGAACCGGAAACTGGCAGGAAAGAAGTCTTACTACAACGCGAAGGAATTGGTAGGAAAGAAGCATGAATCAATCGTTATTTGAGGGACGCACCCTGGTGGGAATGATATCTTCTATCATCCGCCAGGATGCTTTGCGTGTTTCACATAACCGCATTGAATGGGACAGAATGTTCCGTCTGGCGGATTTTCATAAGGTAGCCAACATTGTCTATCTGGGAGTTCTGGGCAACAGCGAGTCTTTGTCGGACAGATGGCGGGAGCGATTCTTCGGCCGCTATCAGGAGGCACTGCTTTTCGGGGAATACTGTAAAGAATCTGTGAGGGAGATCCTTATGTGGCTGGATATGAGGGAGATCTCCTGTACTATCCTTATCTCCGAAAGCGTGCGGGAATTTTATAAGATTCCGGAAGCAGCCGCCAACAGCCCGGTCCAGATATATATGGATGAGAAAAGCTATTATCTGGCAAAAGGGTATCTCATCGATCTGGGTTACGAAGTGGATCAGGTTTATAAAGGGGTGGGGGAACGGATGGTAAAAGTGTCCGGTGTCCCCATCATCCTGTACTATGAACTGCCTTTCAGGACAGCAAGGTACAAAAAGAATATGATAAAATTGGTTGAGACGGCTGCCATGCGGGAGCCGTATAGTCATATACGGATGCTTTCCGCGGAAAACGAATTTATCTACCGCATGGCTTCCGCGGCATACCGGTATGCCAATGACGAGCTGACTCTGCGGGAGGTACTGGACATTGTCCTGTGCCATAAAGCGTGGCGTGAGGAAATCGACGACGATGCCCTGTGGAAAAAGCTGGAAGAGTTCGGGGTAGATGTTCTGGCCGAGAAGATTCTCCGCATTGCCTACATGTGGTTCGGCGACAAGGATGACAATTATTTTAATGACCAGCCGGAAGATCTGACTGTGTACGATATACTGGAAGACCGGATGTTAACCAGCGGTGAGGTAAACAATGAGAAAGACGAGCAGGCATTAACACTAAGCAAGAAGATCCAAAAAGAGATTGACAAGGAGCGGCGGGCGGAAGAAAAAGAACTGCGGCAGGAGAAGAGGCAGGAGCTTTTCGACAAGTTCATGAAAAAAGTACGCTGGCTTTTCCCGGACTATCACTACATGACCTCCATCTACCCTGTGGTGGAGAAACTGCCGTTTTTGTTGCCAGTGTTCTGGTTAGTCAGGGATTTCAGGCTTTTGTGGAGAATTATTGGGAAATAAACCTGCATGCGCCCGGCAGCAGACACATTACCAACACAAGAAAGTCCGGTGGGCACATTTGGAATACCTGCATTGATGCCGCCTGATCGGCGGCAGAAGCTTTAAAGTAACACGAATACAAACCAAAAAGTGCTCGCCTTGTTCAGCTGGGGGGCGCTTTTTTAAAAGGCGGCTTTTTAGACAGCAGCAAGCGCTCACATATCGTGCCTTTGCAAAATCAGGCACAAAGAGATTCTGAGAGTACATTATCATACAGGAGGAAAAGGGATGCATCCAACATATGAGAAATTGATGAAGTGCTATGACAGTGTGAAGGAAAAGATTGATTTTAAACCCAGGGTGGCTCTGATTCTTGGCTCAGGGCTTGGGGATTATGCAGAGGGGATCCAGATTGCGGACACCCTTGATTACTATGACATAGAAGGCTTTCCGGTGTCTACCATTCCCGGGCACAAGGGAAGATTTGTGTTTGGGTATGTGAAGGATGTGCCGGTTGTGATCATGCAGGGGCGTGTTCATTTTTATGAGGGATACTCCATCCAGGATGTGGTGCTGCCAGTACGGCTGATGAGGTTGATGGGGGCGGAGGTTCTGTTTCTGACCAATGCGGCAGGCGGTGTCAACTATGAGTTTCATGCAGGGGATTTGATGCTGATTAAAGATCAGATCAGTACCTTTGTCCCGTCGCCTCTCATAGGGGCCAACATGGATCAGCTGGGGCCAAGGTTTCCGGATATGAGCGATATATACGATAAGGAGCTTCGCAGCCTGATAAAAGATACGGCAAACAGGCTGGAGATCCCTCTGCAGGAAGGAACCTATATACAGCTGACGGGGCCGGCCTATGAGTCTCCGGCAGAGGTGCGGATGTGCAGGATCCTGGGTGGAGATGCTGTGGGGATGAGTACAGCATGCGAGGCGCTGGCAGCCAATCATATGGGGATGAAGATCTGCGGTATTTCCTGTATCTCCAATCTGGCCTGTGGCATGACAGACCAGCCGCTGAGCCATAAGGAAGTGCAGGAGGCGGCGGACAGGGTGGCGCCCATGTTTAAAAAGCTGGTGACAGAGGTTGTGGGTGAGATGTAAATATGTCAGTACACTATCTGTATCAAAACAATGCGATGGCAGACTGCCTTTCCACAATCTCCACATCCAGCATCACCTGACTGGGGGTATCGTCATTTTCAGACAGGATCTTTTCAATCAGCAGTTCTGTGGCCACCTGGGCTTTCCTGGCGATATTCTGCGACACGGAGGAAAGCTTGGGAGTGGTAAACTGGCACAGAGTCAGATTGTCATATCCCATGATGGACAGATCCACAGGAATACGCAAGCCCCCCAGTCTGGCGCCTTCCATGACGCCTATGGCACAGATATCTGCGGTGGTAACCACGGCAGAGATGCTGTTGCTCATAGATGCAATCTGTTTCCCGGCAGCCAGACCGCCCTCGTAGGACGGAGGGTAAGGAAAGACATATTCTTCCCGGAAAGGGATACCGCATTCTTCCAGAGCCTGGCGGTATCCCAGGAAACGCTGGGTCAGGACATAATTGTTTTGGTAATCGGCAATCAGGGCGATATGGTTGTGGCCCCTGTTCACCATATACTTGGTGGAGAGGTATAGGCCCTTCTTGTCATCGGAACAGACATTGATCTGTTTGGAAACCTGGGTAGGGCTGTCGAAAACCACAAAGGGACAGGGCGGTTTAGCGATAAACGAATCTGCATAATTCATAAAATCAGGGTACAGGAACATGATGCCATCTACATTCCAGTTCTGCAGGAACTGTGCCACGTCTTTTTCTTTGGTCACAGAGCGGACCATCATATAAAATCCCCGTCTGCTTAATTCCTTTTCTATGATTCCGATCATTGTGCTGACATAAGGATTTTCCAGGTAATTTTCATCCTGGTTGTCTACGGATATGATTACGCCTACAATGGCAGAGGACTTTTTGGTCAGGCTGCGGGCTGTCAAATTAGGGACATAGCCGGACTCTCTGATGATGCTGTTAATCTTTTCTGCTGTCTGTGCGGAGACGCGGCTGCTTTTGCCGTTGATGACATTGGATACGGTCATCATGCTGACTCCGGCTTTATCTGCAATATCTTTTAACGTCGGTTTTTCCATAATCTTGCTGCAAAATCCTTTCTTTGAAGCTGAATCGCTTGTGCTGCATCTAAGGGTGTCGGATAAAGTTTATAAACGGCAGCTGACAGATTGAATGCGAATATAAACTTTAAAGTGAAAGTTTAAAGAACTATATAAACCAGGCGAGCGGTTTATTAAAATTAAATTTAAAGTTATTATAACGTAGGATAATAAAAAAATCAAGGGAATAAAAGAAAAAGAAAATTGTATAATATACACAAAAATAATGATTTAAACTGTGCAAAACATAAAAACAGAAGAAATATATTGACGTTTTTTCCAAGATGTGTTAGTTTATTAATAGATTTAGCGCTAAACCAAAAAACAAAGTTCGGACACAAAGGCTTCATATATAAATTTTAAATTAATTAAGAAGAAAAATCAGCTTCAGAATTGACTTTAAGTAATCAGATGAATAACAAAGCAATGAGCAATGAGCACACAACAAACATCAAAAGCTTAAGAGAAACATCAAAAGGATACTTGAAGAAAATTATGAAGGAAAATGAAAAAAGAAATGAAAGTAAATAATAAGGAGGGCAACATGATGATGAAGAAAAGATTGATGGCAGTTATGTCGGCAGCGGCAGTTATGGCAGCTGCACTCACAGGATGCGGTTCATCCAGCCAGGGAGGCGGCCAGAGCGGAAATGGGGGGGCTGCCGATGTGCCTGCAGAACCATTCGGCGATACTGTCAAGTATGACCCGGCCGCAGCTATTAATGACGGCAAGGACATCAGCATTGAACTGTGGGAGTGGGGAAGTGATGAACTGTTCCAGCAGGTGATCGACGGCTACTGTGCCATTCATCCCAATGTAAGCATCAAGCTGGTGAATAATCCGTGGGAGGATTACTGGACCAAGCTTCCTCTGGCACTGGACGGCAGCAACGGGCCGGCGCTTTTCAATGTACATAACAGCTACCACGAGAACCTGATTAACTACATGGCTCCCCTGGAGATTCCTCTTGAGGATCTGGAAGCAGACTTTACCGGTGTGGAAGCCCATGTGATTGACGGAAAGGTTTACTACATTGACTATGGCATGATGACTGGTTCCGTATATTACAACAAGGATATGTGGGAGGCAGCAGGGCTTACGGAGGCTGATATCCCCAAGACCTGGGATGAAATGCGGGAAGTGGCCAAGAAGCTGACCATCAAGGAAGGGGATAAACTGATTCAGGCAGGACTGAATTTCAATGATGACTTCCATCAGAATTACCTTCTGGGACTGAATTACCAGCTGGGTGAGAACCTGTTCCTGGAAGACGGCAGAACCCCCAATGTGACCTGCGATGCTATGAAGCAGGTGATGCAGATGCTGGTGGATATGTATAAAGTGGACGGCGTAGGCTCCGAGAACTTTGGAGAGAAGGGTTCCGACAGCTTCGGCCAGGGACAGTCTGCCATGGTTATCCAGTGGGGGCATTACTACAACACCCTGAATACCACATGGACGGATATTAACTTCGGCGTATTCGAGATTCCTACCTTTGACGGCAATCCTTATGCATACAACCGCTACAACGGTGAGTCTACCTTTGGTATCAACAAGAATGCGGCAGCTGACCAGCAGGCCGTGGCTCAGGACTTTGTAAAATACTTCCTGGCCAATGACGAGGCGCAGATCGCGTTTAACCTGGCTATGAGTACCTTCCCGGCTAAGAAATCTCTGGCAGACAGCGAGGAGATTATGCAGAACCCGTCCTTAAGCGTACTGGCAGAGCACATTGACCACTACATCTGGCCAGGTCCTATGCCTTCCACGGTAGAGACTTCCTTAAAGACAGCAGGACAGGATATCTTCTTCAACGGTGTGGATATTGACACTGCATTAAATGCGGCTCAGGAAAATATTATCCGCGATATGAAGAGCAGCACATTCCAGTCTGTAGAGCATTTGTATAAGTACGCCAAGTAATTGGGGATCAGATATAAATGGGGATTCTTAAAGAGACTTCACGCTGGCATGGGGATGGTTGACCCTGGCGATAAAGGAAAAGAAGCCTTGCTGGCAGCAGCAAAGTAGAAAGGCAGCCTTGCTGGCAGCAGTAAAGTAGAAAGACGGCTTTACCGGCAGAGGCAAACGATCAGTGCCGGCGTGGAAGTCTCCGGGAATCCATCTGAATAAGAAGGGGGAATGAAATATGTTTACAAAGTCACATCCTTTGCAGAGCAAAAGTGAAATTATTCTGCGCAATATTGTTGTTATCGGTATGATTCTGTTTTTTGGCATCTTTTTAATCATTCCTATCGTCATTGCATTTGCAGGAAGCTTTCATGAGTGGAATCCTCTCAGCGGAACCTACCGTTTCCTTGGTATAGACAATTACAAGGAAGTTATCATGAGTCCCCTGTTCTGGACTTCTCTGTGGAACACGGTGATCTTCTCGGTGGTGGTTATTATATTCCGCGTGGGGCTGGGCCTGGCGATTGCCTATGCCATCCATTCCGCCCTTGTGAATTTCAAAAGCTTTTTCCGTTCCGTTTTTTACATGCCGGTGGTAACGCCTATGGTGGCGGTTGCATTCGTGTGGAAGTTTATGTACAATCCCCAGATCGGTACCATCAACCAGCTTCTGGGATTGGATGTCAACTGGCTGATGAATCCCAAGACGGCTCTGGCGGCAGTGATTATCATGACCATCTGGAAGGATTTCGGCTACGCGGTGGTTATGTTTATGGCAGGTCTTTTCTCCCTTCCGGCAGATGCCCTGGAGGCAGCCAAGGTAGACGGGGCCAACGCCTGGCAGAATTTCCGTTACATCACGTTTCCGCTGTTAAAGCCAATGACGTTGTTCGTCACCATTACGTCCATCATTTCTTACATTCAGGCATATGTACAGATCCTGATTATGACGGAGGGCGGACCGGGAACGGCCACTTACCTGTCTTCCTACATTATCTATGATGAGGCTTTTGTGAAGTATAATTTTGGATATGCGTCGGCATTGTCCTTTGTACTGTTTGTGATTACGGCTGGATTTACCTGGTTATCCTTCCGGGTTTCCGGAACCGAAGAATAGGAGGGCGCTATGAGAAGGAAAGTATATACCATAACATTGAATGTGATACTGCTTTTACTGGGAATCATCACCGTATATCCTTTTGTCTGGATGCTGTTTTCTTCCTTTAAGGTGAATAAGGAGATCATGGCTCTGGAGCAGCACCTTTTACCCCAGGTATTTACTGTGGAGAACTACATCAACATGAACGCCCGGTTTAACTTCATGCGGTTCTTTGCAAACAGCTTGCTGGTTACCATTGTAATTACTCTGGCTGTGATTTATACTAGTACCATCTGCGGCTTTGTGTTAAGCAAATATAAGTTTAAAGGCAGGGAGCTTTTGTTTGGCTTCGTGCTCAGCACCATGATGATTCCGTGGTGTGTTACCATTATCCCCAAGTACTCCATGATTCAGAAGTTCGGATGGCTGGACAGCTATAAGGCCCTGATTATTCCGGCTATGTTCAGCGGGTTTGGTATCTTTAACATGAAACAGCATATTGCCACCCTGCCGGATGAGATTCTGGAGGCAGCCAGGATTGACGGAGCCAATGAGTTTTTTATTTTCCACCGAATTATCTTCCCCATGGCGAAAAACGGAATTTCCAGTATTGCCATCTTCCAGTTTTTGTGGGCCTGGGAGGATTATCTGTGGCCTTACCTGATTATCAGTACCAAGGAAAAACAGCTTCTGGCAGTGGGGCTTAAGATGTTCAGCGGCCAGTATTCCACGGATTACGGCGCATTGTTTGCGGCTACGGCCATCTCGATTATTCCGGTATTGTTAATCTATATCATCTTCCAGAAGCAGTTTATCGCAGGTGTGGCATCAGCGGCTGTGAAGGGATGACACAGGACGGCGGTTATATTCACTTAAATTTAAGGAGAGAATCAAGGATATGAAGGACATTTACAGGATTGCCATGGGGCCTCAGGCACAGGAGGAGAACCAGGTTAAAGGACAAAATTACAGAATTACCATGCTGACAGAGGGTCTGGTTCGGCTGGAGTACAGCCAGGATGGGATGTTTGAAGACAGGGGAACTCAGACGGTTCTGTATCGGGATTTTCCGAAGACGGAGTACCGGGTGGTGCACACTGAGGACGGAATCGAGATTCATACTTCCCGTATTCATTTAAAATATAATGAAAAGGATTTTTCCCCAAACGGCCTGAGCATCCAGGTGAAGGGAAATATAAGCCCCTATCACAGTATCTGGCGCTACGGGGAGGAAATCCGTGATTTGAAGGGGACTGCCAGGACATTGGATGAGGCGGATGGAGCCATAGACTTAGAACATGGCATCCTGTCATATTTTGGGTATTCTGTGATGGATGACAGCAAATCTCAGGTGCTGCTTGAGGACGGCTGGATAGAGCCTCGCAGGAAAGGGATTCAGGATCTTTACTTTTTTGGATATGGGCATGATTATAAGGAGGCCTTGAAGGATTTTTATTATCTGTGCGGAAAGACACCTATGATTCCCCGCTATGCCCTGGGCAACTGGTGGAGCCGTTTTTACGCTTACACAGAAGAATCATATCTGGAGCTGATGGATAGGTTTGATAAGGAGAATGTTCCCCTTACGGTGGCAGTAATCGATATGGACTGGCATCTGGTGGATATTGATCCCAGGTATGGAAGTGGATGGACCGGCTATACGTGGAACCGGGAGTATTTTCCGGAACCGGCCCGTTTTCTTGGGAAGCTTCATGACAGGGGAATGCGGGTAACCTTGAATGTACATCCTGCCGACGGGGTCAGGGCCCATGAGGAAATGTATGAAGCTATCGCCACCCATCTGGGGGTGGATACCAAAAAAGAAGATCCGGTCAACTGCGACCCGGCCAGCCCGGAATTTATGGAGGCATATTTTACCTATCTTCATCATCCCAGAGAGGAAGAGGGAGTGGATTTCTGGTGGATTGACTGGCAGCAGGGAAGCAGCTGTAAGGTGGAAGGGCTGGATCCTCTGTGGATCATGAACCATTTCCATTTCCTTGACAGCGGAAGGGACGGGAAAAGGCCTATGACCTTCTCCCGGTATGCAGGGCCGGGAAGCCACCGCTATCCGGTAGGATTTTCAGGAGATACGATCATCGATTGGGAATCTTTAGATTTCCAGCCGTATTTTACGGCCAATGCTTCCAATATCGGGTATGGATGGTGGAGCCATGATATCGGAGGCCATATGCAGGGATATAAAAATGATGAGCTGACCACAAGGTGGACGCAGCTTGGCGTCTATTCTCCTGTGTTAAGGCTTCACAGCTCCAGAAGTGAGTTTAATGGAAAGGAGCCCTGGAGGTTTAAAAAAGAGGCCAGGGAGGCTATGGGGGAGGCGCTGAGAGAGCGGCACCGGATGATTCCCTATCTTTACTCTATGAATTACCGGAATTATAAGGAGGCTCTGCCGGTTGTATGTCCTATGTATTATGAGAATCCGGAAGCCAGGGAGGCTTATACGGTTCCCAATCAGTACTATTTTGGAAGTGAGATAATAGCGGCGCCTGTGACATCTCCCAGGATTTCCGAGCTGAACGTAAGCTGTACAAAGGTATGGCTTCCGGAGGGGACCTGGTATGATATCTATACCGGCATGATGTATGAGGGCGGCAGAAAAATGGATATGTACCGGGATTTAAACAGCATTCCGGTACTGGCAAAGGCAGGAGGGATCGTGCCGTTTACCAAAGAAATCTCAGCTGCATCGGCGGTGAGCAATCCGGGGTCTCTGTGGATCAGAGTCTTTGCAGGGGCAGACGGCAGCTTTACCCTCTATGAGGATGACAATGAGACCTGCAGATACAAGGAGGATGTCTGTGTAAAAACCCTTATGACGTATTCGGAGGGGGAGAGGGATGTATTTGTTATCCACCCTGCCAAGGGAGAGCTTTCCCTGATTCCGGAAAAGAGGACGTACCAGGTGGAGCTTACAGGATTTTCTCAGGAGGCGGCCCAGAAGGCAGAGGTAAGGCTCGGCGGACAGCTTCTGACAGGGCAACAGGCAGCGGTGGCCTATAAGAGAGAAAC
Organism: uncultured Hungatella sp.; assembly: GCA_910585435.1. Lineage (GTDB taxonomy): Bacteria > Bacillota > Clostridia > Lachnospirales > Lachnospiraceae > UBA3402. The sequence continues at coordinate 17,657 of CAJUEJ010000042.1, forward strand.
CCGGGCAGTGGAAGTGACGGTTAAAGATGTGGATATTACAGGCTGCCTTGAGATTTCTGTGGACAGTGGGAGCCGGACAGACGATAACCGGGTGGAGGAACGGATTTTTCAGTTCCTGAATCAGGCGGAGATTGCATTTGATTTGAAGGACAGGATCTATCGTTTGGTTCAGAACGGAAAACGGGTTCCGGTGCTTCTGGCGGAACTGCATGCAATGGAAATTGACAGGGAGCTTTACGGAGCTCTGGAAGAGATTCTTACGGCATAGCAAAACGACGAACAAAAAACAGATTGTAAAAGGACAGGATTTCCGGGGAGGGAGTCCTGTCTTTTTTTGTCTTTTGGTTCTGATAAAGAACTTGAAATGCCAGAGGAATTGCAGTACAATTTTACCAGTTGCATTTGGCTGGGAGGGAGGAGTATGTTCAGGAAAAAGAAACTAACAGGATCCTATGACAGGGAGAATCAAATACCGGTTATCCGTGGAAGTATATGTACCGGAGAAAAGGTTGCCGGCTTTAAGGACATTCACACAGGGAAGTTTACAGAGGTGATGGTTGTCAGAGGCGACAAAGATATGCAGGAATTTCTAGGCAGGTATGGCATTCTGGCGGAGGAGATCAGGAAAGAGTGGTAGATGGGAAAAAACTGACAATTAAAGATATGGCGCTCTGCGGGCTGTTTGCCGCGCTGATTTGCGTGGGAGCCTTCATAAAAATCAGCATACCGGTGGAGCCTTTTCCAATGCATTTTACGCTGCAGCTTTTCTTTGTGCTTCTGGCAGGATTTATTCTGGGAGGCAGGAGAGGGGCTTTAAGTGTGTGCATCTACCTGTTTGTAGGGCTGACAGGAATTCCTGTTTTTGCAGCAGGAGGAGGGCCGGCTTACCTGATACGCCCGACGTTCGGTTTTCTTCTGGGCTTTGTCTTTACAGCCTTTGTTACAGGCACATTGAGCTTAAAGAGGAAAAACGGCGGCATAGCATGGAATCTGTTTGCTGCCTTCTGGGGGATGATGGCGTATTACCTCTGCGGAGTGGTATATTTTTATGTTATCAGTAATTATGTGATTTCCATGCCGGTGACGTGGGCGGTGGTGATTGTCAACTGCTTTCTGATTACGGTGGCAGAGGATTTTATTCTGTGTATGCTGGCGGCAGCGCTGGTTAAACGCCTGCGGAGGGCTGTTGGCATTGTGTGAAGCTTTGGATGCAGGTTTGGGGCAAGGATGGTCCCGGCGCTTCGGACGGAGGGAGTGCCGGAAAGCTTTTAAAGGTTTTTGGAGGAGAGATGATGAAGAAAAAAGTATTAATGGCAGTGGTGGCTGCTGCATTCCTTAGCAGCAGCTTTTCTGTGTATGCGGCTCCACAGAATATGGCTGACGGAGGGGTTTTTGATGCGGAGTGGTATCGGGGGCAGAATCCGGATATTGATGCCGTATTTCCGGCAGATGCATCCCCGGAGGTGCTTTATGAACATTATGTTGTTTATGGAGCTAAGGAGGGAAGGCTCCCCTTCGAGGGAGCCACTCCCCAGGGAACGGCAGGAGTGCCAGCGGAAGGAACACCGGCTGAGGGAACAGCAGGGGTGCCAGCAGAAGGAACACCGGCCGAGGGAACGGAAGGAGTTCCAGCCGAAGGGACACCGGCCGAGGAAACAACAGGAGTGCCAGCGGAAGGGACACCGGCCGAAGGAACAACAGGAATGCCAGCAGAAGGAACACCGGCCGAGGGAACGGCAGGAGTGCCAGCGGAAGGAACACCAGCCGAGGGAACGGCAGGGGTGCCAGCGGAAGGAACACCGGCCGAGGGAACGGAAGGAGTTCCAGCCGAAGGAGAACCTGCTTCTGAGACTCAGGGAAGAGTGATTGACCCGTCCAGGCCCATGGTGGCCCTGACTTTTGACGATGGCCCCTACGCGCCTGTAGGCAACCAGATCATGGACTGTCTGGCCCAGTACGGCGGCAAGGCCACCTTCTATGTAGTGGGAGAGCGCTGCGCTGCCTACAAAGATGAGATGCAGCGGATGGTGGCAGAAGGCCATGAGATCGGCAATCACACATACAGCCACAAATATTTAAACAAGCTGGGGGCAGCTCAGATTCAAAGCCAGATTCAAAGAGGCAATGAAGCCATCCTGGCAGCTTCCGGTGTAACAGCGCCCACGGTCCGTCTTCCGGGAGGCAATAAAAATGCAGTGGTTCTGGCAAATGTAAATGCGCCTATGATTATGTGGAATATTGATACATTAGACTGGAAGACCAAGGATGCCGGCAGCACGGTAAATGCTGTGCTTGGAAAGATAAAGGACGGAGACATTGTATTGATGCATGAGCTGTACACAGCCACAGGCAATGCAGCGGTACAGATTATCCCTGCGCTGGTGGAGCAGGGATATCAGCTGGTGACTGTCAGTGAGCTGGCCCAGTACCGCGGCCGCCCGCTGGAGAACGGAAAGGTATATTACAGCTTCCGCCCATAGCTTTCAGCGGCGGCGCATTTCATACATATCCATAGCCCTGTGGAACAAATAGCCGCCCAGGCAGATGGCCGAGAGATAGAGGAGGATGCCGGCAGCGGTTCCGTACCAGATGGATATCTGATTGAAAAATATTTGTGTTACCGGATAATAAGGGGAAATGTAAAACATGTCGGCCTGGCCTTTGGTGGCGATATTGATGCCAAAGGCGATCAGACAGAACACTCCCAACAGGAGAAGTGTTTTTGCATATTCCCTTATTCCATGTCCGGCCGCCCCGGACAGCCCGCAAAAAAGCCCTAAAAAGATCAGTACAATGTGCCATGCCAATCCGTGAAGGGTCAGAACCCAGTAAGGGTGGAGAAGCCCGGAGGGTTCAGCCAGCGCCATGACACCGCCCAGAAGGCAGAAATCCCGAAGATATGTGCAGACCGTCTGCCGGAAAGAGGGATATTTTTTTATAACAGGGAGAGACAGGCATAAGTACATGGGAGTGCTGCAAAGCTGGAATGGAAAATACCACCAGTCAAAGCGCCCCTGGTTGACGACAACATATAAAAAGAGCTGCTTGTAAATCTCGCCGAGGGAAAGAAATATTCCGCACAGGAACATGACAAAGACCACCCGGGAAGGATTGTGTCTGTATTTCCTGGCAAAATAATTTGCTCCGAGAACCGCCAGAGCGATTCCGGACAGGCAGAATACAATATGGAAAAGAGAGTATGGTTTTGGGACGGACATAGGCCATGCCGTTTTTTTCAAAAGCTCTGTCATAAGAAAACCTTCCTCTCCTCTGTAATAAGTAAAGTATATCATAAATTTATTCCCATATTGACGGAATCTTATAATAAATATTATAATAGGGCTATTCTACAGCTGAGTTAGGAGAAAAATATGGATATTATAAAAGCATTGCAGGAAGAGTTAAAGATTGGCCGCCATCAGGTGGAGGCGGCTGTGAAGCTGATAGATGAGGGGAATACCATTCCGTTTATCGCCAGATACCGGAAGGAGGCCACAGGCTCTCTGGATGATGAGATTCTGAGAACCTTAGACGAAAGGCTAAAGTATCTGCGGAACCTGACAGAGAAAAAGGAACAGGTGATTGCTTCCATCCAGGAGCAGGGAAAGCTGACCCCGGAGCTGGAGGGACAGATCCGGGAGGCGTCCACTCTGGTAGCCGTAGAGGATTTATACCGGCCATACCGTCCCAAGAGAAGGACCAGAGCCACCATCGCTCAGGAAAAAGGCCTGGCTCCTCTGGCAGATATTATTATGCTTCAGATGACGAAAGAGCCGGTGGAGCAGCTGGCCCAGGCATACATATCCGAGGAAAAGGGCGTAGCCAGCGGGGAGGATGCCATAGCCGGGGCGAAAGATATTCTGGCAGAGCGCATATCAGATGAAGCTGATTACCGAACCTATATCCGCAATACCACCATGAGCCAGGGAACCATCCAGTCATCGGCCAAGGATGAGAAGGCAGAATCTGTCTATGAGATGTATTACCAGTACGAGGAAAGCATCAAAAAGACGGCGGGCCACAGGGTTCTGGCTCTGAACCGGGGAGAGGCGGAGAAGGTTCTGACAGTGAAGATCCTGGCCCCCACGGATCAGATTCTCCGCTATCTGGAGAAAAAAGTCATCGTAAACGACAATCCTTACACCACCCCTGTCCTGAAGGACGTGGTGGCAGACAGCTACAGCCGTCTCATAGCCCCGGCCATCGAGAGGGAGATCCGCAACGACATGACAGAGAAGGCGGAAGACGGGGCCATCAAAGTTTTCGGAAAAAATCTGGAGCAGCTTCTGATGCAGCCTCCTATTGTGGGAAAGGTGGTTCTGGGATGGGATCCAGCCTTCCGCACCGGCTGCAAGCTGGCTGTGGTAGATGAGACAGGGAAGGTTTTGGACACCATAGTCATCTACCCCACCGCCCCTCAGAACAAGGTGGAGGAAGCCAAAGCCATATTAAAGAAACTGATAAAAAAATACAATATCTCCCTGATCTCCGTAGGCAACGGCACGGCGTCCAGGGAATCGGAGCAGGTGATCGTAGAGCTTTTAAAGGAGATTCCGGAGCCGGTACAGTATGTGATTGTAAATGAGGCCGGGGCCTCTGTGTATTCGGCCAGCAAGCTGGCTACGGAAGAATTTCCCCAGTTTGACGTGGGGCAGAGAAGCGCTGCATCCATTGCCAGAAGGCTCCAGGATCCTCTGGCAGAGCTGGTGAAGATCGACCCCAAATCCATCGGTGTGGGACAGTATCAGCATGATATGAATCAGAAGCATCTGGGAGAAGCGCTGCAGGGAGTTGTGGAAAACTGTGTAAATAAAGTAGGCGTGGATCTGAATACTGCATCTGCCCCTCTTTTAGAATATGTCTCCGGTATCAGCAAGGCCCTGGCTAAAAATATTGTGGCTTATCGGGAGGAGCACGGCGCATTCCGGAGCCGGAAGCAGCTTTTAAAGGTAGCCAAGCTGGGCCCCAAGGCTTATGAACAGTGTGCCGGATTTATGAGGATACAGGGGGGAGAGGATCCCCTGGACGGAACCAGCGTGCATCCGGAAAGCTATGAGGCAGCAGGCAATCTGCTAAAGAAGCTGGGCTATGATCCTAAAGAGATTGCAGCAGGAGGTTTAAAAGGGATCGGCAAAAAGATAGTGGACTATAAAAAGCTGGCCCGGGAGCTGGAGATCGGAGAGATCACCCTTCAGGACATTGTAAAAGAGCTGGAGAAGCCGGCCAGAGATCCCAGGGATGAGATGCCCAAGCCTATTTTAAGGACAGATGTCATGGAGATGAAGGACTTGACGCCAGGCATGGTTTTAAAGGGAACTGTCAGAAATGTCATCGATTTCGGGGCGTTTGTGGACATCGGTGTTCACCAGGACGGACTGGTGCATATCTCCCAGATGACAGATAAATTTATCAAGCATCCCATGGAGGTAGTCAGTGTCGGTGATATTGTAGAAGTAAAGGTACTGAGCGTGGATCTGGCTAAAAAGCGGATTGCGCTGACCATGAAGATGTGACGGAGGTTGGCATGGAAAAAAACAGAAGTTTTCAATATCATATCCAGATCACGGCCAGGGATCTGTGGGGATTTTCTATGTATCATTCCAACAAGGGGTATCTGGGGGTATTTAATGTGCTGTTTACCCTGGCGGCTCTGTGGCTTCTGGTGACCAGATGGGGAGATTTTAATATACCTTACCGTTTGCTGCTGCTGGTCTGTGTTCTGATGTTTACGGTGTGGCAGCCTTTTCTCCTGTATCTGAAAGCAAGGAAACAGGCCAGGACTGCTGTCATAAAGGAGCCTGTGGATATGACCTTTTCGGAAGAGGGGCTTGCCGTTATGCAGGGAGGGGAGAAGAAGGAAGCCTCCTGGGAACAGGTGGGAAGCGTTGAGTATATGAGAGGGCAGCTGATAATCTACATGAGCAGAAACCGTGCATTCCTGCTTCCGGATCGGGTCACAGGGCAGGAGAAGGAAGAGCTGTGCCAGCTGATCCGGGACCAGGTTCCCAAGGGAAGGCGGAAAAGAATATGAGCAGAATCTGGGAGACCCATACGCCGGATGAGACCTTTGAGCTGGGAAAATGCCTGGGCATGAAGGCCAGGGCAGGGCAGGTGTACTGTCTGGACGGAGAACTGGGGACAGGAAAGACCGTGTTTACCCAGGGGTTTGCACAGGGCCTGGGAATCAGGGAACCTGTCAGCAGCCCCACCTTTACCATTGTGCAGCAGTATGATGAAGGAAGGCTGCCTATGTACCATTTTGATGTTTACCGCATCGGGGATGGGGAGGAGATGGAGGAGATCGGGTACGAGGACTGTTTCTACGGGGAGGGCGTGTGCCTCATCGAGTGGTCCTGCCTGATTCGTGAGCTTTTACCCCGGACAGCAGTCCGCATAGTGATTGAGAAGGATTTGGAAAAAGGGTTTGATTATCGGAAAATATCCATAGAAAATATGCCGGAGACGGAATAAGCCAGCTCTGCCGCCGGCCTGCCGGTATTTGCTTGCAGAAATCCCGGTGAATTCGGCAAGACACTAGTATTGCCTTGAAAAATCCTGGTGAATTCAGCAAGGCAGTACTAAGAATAACATTGGGGAAAGGAATGGCGACGATATGATAATATTGGGAATTGACAGCTCATCTCTGGTGGCATCTGTAGCCATCGTGGCAGATGACCAATTAATTGCAGAATATACGGTTAATTATAAGAAAACCCATTCCCAGACCTTGCTTCCCATGTTTGATCAGGTGGCAAGGATGGTGGAGCTGGATCTCCACACCATCGATGGGATCGCAGTGGCCGGAGGGCCAGGCTCTTTTACAGGCTTACGGATCGGCACGGCTACGGCAAAGGGACTGGGGTTGGCGCTGGAAAAACCGCTGATCCATGTACCCACGCTGGATGCGCTGGCATATACTATGTGGGGAAGCAATATGCTTTTGTGTCCTATGATGGATGCCAGGAGAAATCAGGTTTACACAGGGCTTTACCACTGCCATTCTGGGCTTGAGGTAGTAAAACCTCAATGGGCCGGGGACGTGGAGGAGCTGGTGGAAGAGTTAAATGAGATGGGCCGTCAGGTACTGTTTCTAGGAGACGGTGTGCCTGTATACAGGCAGCAGCTGATGAACGGTTTAAAAGTACCTTATGAGTTTGCGCCGGCCCACAGGAACCGCCAGAGTGCTGCGGCAGTGGCGGCTCTTGGAGGGGAATATTTTAAACAGGGAAAATGGGTATCTGCCTCCGGATTCCAGCCTGATTATCTGCGGAAATCCCAGGCGGAGAGAGAGCGGGAGGAGAGACAGCAGGAACATGAATAGAGGGGCCTTTACAGGGCAAAGGAAGGCAGAAGGACTATGAAGCAGACAGCGGATGCCGTTGTTATCAGATTTATGGAAGAACAGGATTTGGAACAGGCGGCGCAGCTGGAACGCCTCTGCTTTTCCCAACCCTGGTCTTTAAAGCTTTTGCAGGACAGCTTTTTCGGACCCTGGGATACTCTTTTTGTGGCCGGACTCCAGGGGAGGGTGTGTGGGTATGCCGACCTGCGGATTCTGGCAGGAGAAGGAGAGATTCAGAGAATTGCCGTCCATCCGGATTTCAGGAGGCTTGGAATCGGAAGTAAACTGATGGAAGCCATGGATGTATTTTCCAGAGAGAAAAAGACAGGGGCTACCACTCTGGAGGTACGGGCAGGGAACACAGGGGCCATAGGCCTGTATAAATCCTATGGTTTTGTGGAAGAAGGGCTGCGAAAAGGCTATTACCGCAATCCTGTGGAGGATGCCGTCATCATGTGGAAGAGAAGGCCTTGAAACAATTACCAGTTAAAATCATCGAAAAACCATTTATAATGTAGGGGTATCTGTTAGATGGCGGATATCCTTTTTGCCTGTTGGGAAAAGAAAGAATGGAAAGGTGAGAGTAAGATGAGAAAGTACAAAAGTAACGGAGAATTAGAAACGGTAATTTGCAATGCCTGCGGAAAAAAGATGGCGGTAAAAAACGGGATTGTCCGGGAAGGGGTATTGATGATCGATCATGCCTGGGACTATTTTTCGGAGAAGGATGGAGAGGTTCACCATCTGGACATCTGTGAAGAATGCTACGACAACCTGACACAGAGTTTAAGGCTTCCGGTAGAGATAGAAGAAACCGCGGAATTTATTTGATATTTTTAAAGATATCTGCTAGGATAGGATCGGAAAGATTATGAATAAAAGCAGATGGGAGAAAAAATATGTTAGATATTTGCCTGCTGGGAACGGGAGGCATGATGCCGCTGCCGTACAGGTGGCTGACATCCATGATGGCCCGCTGTGATGGCAGCAGCCTTCTGATTGACTGTGGGGAAGGGACTCAGATTGCCCTTAAGGAGAAAGGCTGGAGTCCCAAGCCCATTGATGTGATTTGTTTTACCCATTTTCATGCAGATCATATCAGCGGCCTGCCGGGGCTTCTGCTGACTATGGGAAATGCAGAGCGGACCGAGCCTCTGACGCTGATAGGGCCTAAAGGGTTAAAGCGTGTGGCAGATGCGCTGCGCATTATTGCGCCGGAGCTGCCCTTTGAAATAAGATATCTGGAGCTTTCAGAACCCAGGGAACAGTTGAGGATGGGGCCATACCACATAGACGCCTTCCGGGTGAACCATAGAGTTGTATGCTACGGGTACTGTATCTCTATTCCCCGGGCGGGAAGATTTGATGTGGAGAGGGCTAAGAGCCAGAATGTACCGATGAAGATCTGGAGCCGCCTGCAGAAAGGGGAGCATATCCTTCTGGACGGTGTCCATTATACGCCGGATATGGTTTTGGGAGAAGCCAGAAGAGGCCTTAAGGTGGTATACTGTACCGATACCCGGCCGGTGCCGGTGATTGCAGAGTATGCCAGCCAGGCAGATTTATTTATCTGTGAGGGCATGTACGGCGAGGAAGGCAAGGAGGCAAAGGCCAGGGAGTACAAGCACATGACTTTTTATGAGGCGGCGAAGCTGGCCCGGGAGGCCCAGCCTAAGGAAATGTGGCTGACCCATTACAGCCCGTCTTTAACCAGGCCTGAGGAATTTATAGACAAGGTTAAGGATATATTTCCACAGAGTATTGCGGCCAGGGACGGAAGAACTGCGGAGCTGGAATTTGATGAAGAGCCGGGCATATAATGGCACAGAATGGAGAAGAGTATGTTATGAAAAAGCGCAGAGTGGAAGAGGATATTTACATTTTAGCCATAGAAAGCTCTTGTGACGAGACGGCGGCAGCAGTTGTGAAGAATGGAAGGCAGGTGCTGTCCAATGTGATCTCTTCGCAGATAGCCCTCCACACCATTTATGGGGGTGTGGTGCCGGAGATTGCCTCCAGAAAGCACATCGAAAAGATCAACCAGGTGATTGAGGCGGCCCTGGAAGAGGCCTCTCTGAAACTGGAGGACATGGACGCGGTTGCGGTGACTTACGGGCCGGGACTGGTAGGAGCTTTGCTGGTAGGAGTGGCAGAGGCAAAGGCTATCGCCTACGGCGCAGGAAAACCATTGGTGGGAGTCAACCACATAGAAGGGCACGTGTCCGCCAATTTTATTGAACATCCGGATTTGGAGCCCCCGTTTATCTGCCTCATTGTTTCAGGAGGGCATACCCACCTGGTGGTGGTAAAGGATTATGGCGAATATGAGGTTTTAGGGAGAACCAGGGACGATGCGGCGGGAGAGGCATTTGACAAGGTGGCAAGAGCCATAGGACTGGGATATCCGGGAGGGCCTAAGGTGGACAAGGCCGCTAAAGAAGGCAATCCTTATGCCATCTCATTTCCCAGGGCAAAGGTGGAGGGAGCGCCCTATGATTTCAGTTTCAGCGGATTGAAATCAGCGGTTTTAAACCATATCAATCACGCCAGGATGATGGGAGAAACCATCCAAGTGCCTGATTTGGCAGCATCCTTTCAGCGTGCAGTGGTGGATGTGCTGGTGAGCCATGCGGTGGATGCGGCAAAGGAGCTGGGATTTGATAAGGTAGCCATTGCAGGAGGCGTGGCCTCCAATTCAGCCCTGCGCGCCGGTATGAAGGAAAACTGTGAGAAGGCAGGGATTGCGTTTTATTATCCCTCACCGATTTACTGCACGGATAATGGGGCTATGATTGGCGTGGCCGGGTACTATGCGTATATAAACGGAGTCCGCAGCGGATGGGATCTAAATGCGGTGCCCAACTTAAAGCTAGTGTAGTTGTAGTACAGTACATCGTTCGGCAATGAAAAGAGCCAGTCTGAAAGGGAGAAAAATGGTTTGTGAGAAAGTTGCTGCAGTTGTTTTGGCGGCCGGCCGGGGAGCGCGGATGGAAAGCAATATACATAAGCAGTACATGCCGCTTCTTGGAAAACCGATGATCTATTATTCTTTGCTTGCATTCCAGGAAAGCAGGGCAGATGAGATTATTCTGGTTACGGGAGCCGGGGAAGAGGAATATTGCAGGAAGGAAATTGTGGAGGCGTATGGATTCTCCAAGGTAACCCGGATTGTTACAGGAGGAAAAGAGAGATATCATTCTGTATATGAGGGATTGAAGGCAGTGGCAGACAGCGATTATGTGCTGATTCACGACGGCGCCAGACCCTGTATCACGGCAGAGATTATCCAGGCGGCCATTGAAGAGGCCAGAGAAAGCAAAGCCTGTGTTATCGGCATGCCGGTGAAGGATACTATTAAGATAGCTGATCCCTTAGGTTTTGCCGCCGGGACCCCTGACAGAAACAGCCTGTGGCTGATTCAGACGCCTCAGGCATTTTCCTATTCCCTGATTCTGCACGCATACAGGAAGCTGTTTGAGAGAGAGGAGAATCAGCAGGGAATCACAGACGATGCCATGGTGGTAGAGAAAATGACTGATCACAAGGTAAAGCTGGTCTGCGGCAGCTATGAGAACATGAAAGTGACCACTCCGGAAGACATGGCAGTAGCAGAGATTTTTTTGTCAAAAAGATTGAAAAAAGGAATTGACAATTAAATGCAACAGTGCTAGAATAATGAAGCTGCGTAAATGAGGCGCTAAAGAAGCATATAAATCTGAAAAAAATATTAAAAAGTTCTTGACAAATCGAGACTTTCCGCGTAAACTATTAAAGCACGTTTGGAGAGATATCGAAGTGGTCATAACGAGGCGGTCTTGAAAACCGTTTGTCCGCAAGGGCGCGTGGGTTCGAATCCCACTCTCTCCGTTTTCATATGAACTATCAGTTTCTTATGACAGAGGACAACCACAGTTTAATAGTGAATCGGCATAGGATGTGTATTATTTATCTGTTGTGTCGGTGACATATAAATTTAGGCATTGGTATGAGCAGAAGTACCCAAGTGGCTGAAGGGGCTCCCCTGGA
>CAJUEJ010000043.1 GCA_910585435.1 uncultured Hungatella sp.
TCAGTTGTCAATTTTCGGTTAGAATCTCATTCATTGAGATTCCGAGAAGTTATTGTGGCATTCCAGGCATCCTCGGACAATGGTTGCTTTCTTTTCCACCAACATTTCATGAATAATCTCCTCTCGGTTTCCTATATTTTGTTTCATAATAACTATGGGGTGGGATAGCTGGCGACAAGTTCTCATATTTTTCAAGAAAGGGCATGCCTTCCTATGCTATCCTGCCTCAGCCGGTTATCATTTTGCCCTTTATGACATTTCCATACAAAAATAAGGCACAGCCTAATACTGTGCCCCTAACCAAGAATTTAATATTCACAAAAATTTGTGTCTCAATAACCTCAATGATAGATAACGATATCATTCATTGAAACGCCGAATAACACGCTCATCGCCACCATATTGTCAAGGGACGGCAGGGACTCCCCATGGAGCCACTTATAAATGGCATTGGTAGTGGCAAAGCCAAAGTACTCCTTTAAGTATGACACGCTGAATCCCATTTCCTTTCTCAGCGCATTGATCCTGTCACCGGTGGCCACCGGGTCAATCACAGGGTAACTCATTTCATGATCTCCTTTCTGATAACGTATCCCCTTCCTTATGGGCGGACACTCAGACAGAGACCCTTCAAAGGCCTTTATGTTCCGGATCGCAGACACCATAAGGACATGTCAAACAAACGCTTCTGATAAGCGTTTTTCTGCTTCAGCTTCCTTTGGTGTTTTCGCCTATGTGTTCCGGACATGTTTCTTTCTCCTCTCAATCATTTCTCTCAATCTGACAATAACACGAAAGCAGGGATAAACCGGTTCGAACGGTTCCATCGGGAGTCAAATTCCCGTGCGCTGCCATCATTCGAGGAAGTGCGCTGATGCGCACGCAGGTCATCAACCTAACGGTTGGTGACAAATTACGCTATATCCCTTAACATTCTTTGAACCTGCGGATAAAGGAATCGAACCTCTGCCTGCCGGGTCAGAGCCGGCCGCGCTTCCTCTACGCCAATCCGCATTCTTAACTTTAGTATGCCAGACGTAACCGTCCGGATAACCCTGAACGGTTGCTCCAAAGCACCTCCGTCCGACCGTACATCGGCGCATGTGTGTGGTGGGGCTCGAACCCACGACTTACCGGTTAAAAGCCGGTTACTCTTCCAACTGAGTTACACACGCCCAATGCGCATACAGGGAGTCGAACCCTGAACCTGCCGGTTAAGAGCCGACTGCTCTGCCAGTTAAGCTATATGCGCGTATCAGAGCTTCATCCACCCTCTCGGGACCGCTCCACTTATAGAAATCCTTCCTGTCACACCCTCTCCGGCGCACTTTTCCCCACGAAAAAACCGCCTACCCATCACGGATAAGCGGTTTATGGTTCCATAAAATTCAAATTCAGGTATATCTCATCCCGGAATTCGGACCCGTCTGCCCTGTTTTCCTGCTTATCCATGAACCCATCACAAATGCACGCTTCCCACAAGCGCGTTTTTGCTGCTGCTTTTTGCATTTGCTGGTCATGAACATGGTAGTCATCGTCTTTTCTCCCTTTCTTTCCTGATGTCAACCATTATAGCCCATCCCTCCCGGTTTGCAAATCTACCGGAAGTAGATAATTTTTGCCGTTATGGCTCTTTGTTACTGTTCCCTGCCACTCAACGAACAGTAACGGCTCTTTTACATAAAACTCCTACTGCTCACTTAACAGCCTGCTCATTTCGATCCTGCATTTTCTGCACAGTCTCACTTCACCTATGTTCCCGCCTCCCCTCACCATTTTTCCATTTACGTTTACAACCCGGAAAATGAATATCGATTTCATGTCATCTGCATGGCTTCCACAGCTCTCACAGTTGTAAAATTCTTTTGGAAACCTGGTATCTTTTATCTCAAACATCCCTATCCTCCATCAATCTTTCTAAATCAGTCATCCAAATATTGTTTCTAACATAAAAGCAATGGAAAGTCTTTGACTCCCAGTGCCTAATCCCAATACGCATTCACGTCCTCCCATTCAGGATAATGTTCATCCAAAAAAATCCTTGCTATTTTTCTGAATTTATCATGCAGAGCAAAGTATTCCTTCTTCGTGCTCACCGTCACTTCCGCCAGTTTTTCTATAATCTCACCGCTGTCCATTATAAACAGTCTCCACGGCTTAAATACCCGTTCCTCATACTCCACGTCTGTCTCAAAATTATCAAAAGGCATGATACAAAAAGTATACCGGCAGACAAAATTGCTGAAAGCGTCTCTGTCCCACAAAGATCCCTTATGAAAAAATGAAAGCCGTTTCCGCCTTTTGCCATCCAGCAAATCACTCCATACAGAGCTGCTGGTTGTCTGAATCCTCCAGCCAGCCGGAAGTTCCACGGAATAAAACAAATCGTCATACTCTCCAAGTACCTTTATTCCCATCTTGTCATACTGGCCTTTGGTATACGCCTCGTTATTTTGACTGATAATTTTCTGTCTTTCTTCCCATTCCATAACGTCCGTTATACCAAGAAGCTTGTATTCGATGGGGACCAAATTGGTATTTGTCTTTTTAGGGAGCTTGGAATTTCTTTCTTCCTTTTGCTGCCCATGCTGCCTCCCATTGTCAATTCCTTTCGAAGCACTGATTTGCTCCATAGCCTTCCCTGCTAATTTTTTTCCCATAGTATTTTCTCCTTTTGAATCATTTCAAGTATGTTTTATCAAAATCTTTGTTGTTCTCAGATTCATCGTCCAATGCACATCTCCTGATATAATCCAGAGCACTTTCAATTTCTCTATCATCATCATAACTACAAACAGTCGCTTCAAACGGCTCATTCGTATCCGAATCTCTCCATTCTATTGCAATGTTCAACGTATCTTTGTTCTCATAGGCAAAAATCTCAATAAAAATACATGACTGCTCATTAATCTCAAAGCACGCCATATCTCCTTTTAGCCTTTTTAACTCCACAATATCCTTTAACATTTCCTGCGTTGTTTTTATCATTTTCGCTTCCTATCATAGCCTTCTCTTTTTATAAATTTCTGTCAGAAACCTTGAATCCCATTTTCCACTTTACTTTCATTCCCCATGTATATAATTCCGTCTGCCATTCCCCTTCTCCAAATACACTGGCTTCCAGAGGCTTATAGGTTCCGAATTATCCCTTTTTGTCCATATTAAATCTTTTACCATCTCCTCTCATGTCTTCATTCATCTACTATTAGAATTATGCATTGGAATCCATACGGATAAATTGGAGTTCCATACAATTCAGGCCACTGCCTCATCCTGACTCCCCCTTTTCCTCCCCATAATTCCTGAGAAAACTATACAGAAATAGAGAGGTATCTTACATGGAAAAAAATTCAGCCCAGGATGAGGCGATCCGCACCCATAAAGGCCTGGTCCTTTTAATCAGCTGCCCCGGTTCCGGCAAAACCACAACCATGATCCGCCGGATCCATTCTATGACAGAGGCCGGCATCCCTGCCCCCTCCATCGTCATGGTAACCTTTACAGAAGCCGCTGCCAGGGAAATGAAAGACCGTTATCATAAAAGCTATGGGGAATGTGGTGCCATGTTTTGCACCATCCACTCCCTCTGCCTGAAAATTCTGTCCCAGGTATTGGGAAAACCGCCTAGAATCCTATCCCCGGAAGATCAGGCCTCCCTAATCCGCAGTTCCATAAGGGACGCAAATATCCCGGCTGCCACTGCTGTCAAAGAAATACAAAACGATATCAGTGTATTTAAAAGCAAGGTTTCTGATCTCGATACGTTCTGCCCTTCACTTCTCTCTTCAGAGGAGTTTTTACGCTTATATTCCATCTATGAAGAAAAGAAACATGAGGCAGATGTTATGGACTTTGACGACCTTCTCTGGAGATGTCTGGATTCTTTAAAGAAAAACTCCAGGCTTTTGAAAAAATGCCAGCAGACATATGAATACATCATTTGCGATGAATACCAGGACACAAACCATATTCAGAAAGAAATCCTTTACCTGCTTGCGGGAGAACAAGGAAATCTGTGTGTAGTTGGCGATGATGACCAGTCCATCTATTCTTTTCGGGGTGCAAACCCTGACATCATGCTGGACTTTAAAAAGGACTTTCCCAACGCTCATGAAATCCACATGGATATCAACTACCGCTCTCGTCCAGAAATCATTAGCGCCGCAAAAAACCTGATCGAGCATAACACACAACGGTTTCAAAAAGATATTCAAGCGGCCAGAAACGGAAACGGCCAGGTTATCTTTCATTCTTCTCCTGGAAGGCTGGAGGAAATTGAATATCTGGCCAGGGAGATCATACGGCTAAGAACTTCCGGAATCCCGCTTTCATCCATCTCGGTATTGTCAGGGACAAACCAGGAACTGGAAGATGTGGCCGCTGTACTGGAAAGCCATCATCTGGAATACAGTTCCCCGGAACCTATCCGGGATATTTATGAACACTTTATCTTTACTGATATCATGGCATACTTAAATCTGATTGACGGAAATTTCCGGTCAGAAGATCTGATTTGGATATTAAACAGACCTGGCCGTTATCTAAAGGAATCCGCATTTCGGAATGTAAAGGAATTTACAGAAACAGCATTGACAGACGCTGCCCGCTCATGTTCCTCCCAGTTTCATTCCCCTGTCGAGCAAGTCCTGAAGCTTTACTCAGACTTATGCGGCCTAAGAGGAAGAACATTGCAAGAAAAGGTATCCGGTATTTCCAATCGGATTGGATATCAAAGATATCTGGATGAATACGCAGCATTCACTGGCCAGGATTCCTCCAGTCTCTTAGAAAAACTGAATTACTATGTATCTGACTCGGAACATTTTGCTGATCGCCACTCTTGGTATTCTGCCGCAGTATCACATATCCGCTGTCACCGCAGCCAAATGAAGGAACGAACTACAGAGGGTGTGATTCTGTCTACCATGCACCGTTCCAAAGGCCTTGAATGGGATGTTGTATTTATCATCAACTGCTGTGAAGGGTATACCCCTATTGCAAAGGCAGAGAAAAAATCAGAACTGGAGGAAGAGCGCCGGTTATTCTATGTGGCCATGACACGGGCACGGGAGAGATTATATCTCCTGAACCATACATCGAAACCAGGATTTAAGCATAAGAAGACACCAGTAAAGCCTTCTATTTTTCTCTCAGAAATAAAAGAGGATATCCAATGGAGGAATAAAGAAGATCAAAAAACGGGAAACGGAGGGGAATTGCGAAGAAAGGAGATTGAAAAAGAATTCAAAGAAGGAGCCCCTGCCTCTTTCTGGAAAGGGATGGGAGTCCACCATAAAACCTTCGGTCCTGGAACTGTGATTCAAAAAACCTTGTCTTTTGTCACAGTCCGGTTTGAAGAGGGTGATAAAATATTTTTCTTTGAACCTACAGAATACTAAGATACTGCCTGCCTTCATACCAATGGAGGCAGTTTTTGCTTGTTTCATATATTTATTACGAAATTCTTAATTTTTGACCTTACTGCCATTTTTTCAAAAATCGCAAAAAATTTCGGATGAGAGGCAGCATTTTCGGAGAAAAATTCGGAATTTTAGGGTGCAATTTTTCGGAAAGTCTTCGGAAAACCCCCTAAAAACTTTTCGGAAAGCCGAATTATGTAAACAAGGGCTCCTGAGGAAAAACCCCAGAAGCCCCATGTTTCCTAGCTTTTTTCAATTTTGATGATCTTTCAAATCTTAATCTTCAACGCTAACGATCTCTCTCTTGTTGTAAGAGCCGCAGGCTTTGCAAACTCTATGAGGCATCATCAGAGCGCCGCATTTACTGCACTTTACCAAATTCACAGGCCCCATCTTCCAGTTGGCTCTGCGTTTATCTCTTCTTGCTTTTGAAGATTTGTTCTTTGGACAGATAGACATGGTCACACCTCCTTATACTGTTTAAAAATATCCTGGATAACAGACATTCTAGGGTCCGGCACGCTTCTGTCGCAGCCGCACGTCTCATGGTTGAGATTCGCCCCACATCTATTACAGATCCCCTTGCAATCTTCAGCACACAGGACTTTCATAGGTAAGTTCAGCAACAATTCGTCACGAACTAACTGGTCAACATCCAGATTATAGCCTTGCACATAGGGCTGTTCATCCAAAGCCGCAATCCTTTCCTCCTCCGTCAGGTTCAAATCCAGCGTCCTTGCAATGGAAAGATGAAAGGGACACTGTACCGGTTCCAGACAGCGGTTACACGGAATCAGCAGGGAAAACTGCGCCTCTCCCTCCAGCTCCAGCCTCCGGTCCCCCACATGCTTTATATGAAGAACCACCGGCTTTGCCTCGGCTATCCGGCACATACCGTCAGGAATCTGAAAGTGACTGCTGTCAATCCTGGCAGTATAATCCTTTGTCTTGCCCTCTCTGGTAAACAACTCTGTTAATTGAATAAGCATATTATCTCCTAATACGCACCTATAGTATTATACAAAGGCACCTGCAATTTGTCAACCAAAATTTTCTATTTTCAAATTTTCTAAAAATTTTCGTATCCCCTATGGTCCGGCCGCCAGCACGGCCTTGGAATCATCGGGAATCCGGAATCCGGCTGCATCCAATCACTGTACAAGAGCCAGAGTCTCCCTTGCAATGGCAAGCTCCTCATTGGTAGGAATCAGCATAACCTTTACCTTGGAATCAGCAGCAGAAATCACCGCGTTCTTCCCTCTCACATCATTGGCCGCATCGTCGATCTTCACACCCAGATAGCCTAAGTAAGAGCAGATCTCTTTTCTTGCCACCTTATCATTCTCGCCTACGCCTGCGGTAAATGCGATGGCGTCCACACCGTTCATGGCTGCGGTGTATGCACCGATATATTTGGCCACACGGTAACGGAATGCATCCAAAGCCACCTCTGCCAGGTGATTGCCTTCCTGCTTGGCTGCCTCAATGTCTCTGAAATCGCTGGATACGCCGCCGCTCATACCCAGAATACCGGATTTCTTGTTCAGGATATTCAGCACCTCGTTGACATCTTTTCCTTCTTTATTGCAGATAAACTGTACCACCACCGGGTCGATATCGCCGCTTCTGGTTCCCATAACCAGGCCCTCCAGAGGCGTAAGTCCCATGCTGGTATCCACGCATTTGCCGCCGATGGAGGCAGACACGCTGGCGCCGTTGCCCAGATGGCACACGATCACCTTTGCATGTTCCGGATCCAGGCCGCCGAACTTGATGGCCTCCCCGGACACAAACATATGGCTGGTTCCATGGAATCCATATCTGCGGATGCTGTATTTCTCAAAATACTCATGAGGAATAGCATACAGGTACGCCTTCTCCGGCATCTTCATACCAAAAGCAGTATCCCAGACCGCTACGTTGGGCTTGCCGGGCATGGCAGCTTCGCAGGCTTCGATTCCCATCAGGTTTGCAGGGTTGTGAAGAGGTCCCAGATCGAAGCATTCACGGATCACTCTCTTTACATCATCGTTGACAATGATGGAATCGCTGTAAACCGTACCTCCATGGAGAACCCTGTGGCCGATAGCAGCTATTTCGTCTGCGTTCTGAATCACGCCGTGTTCCCCGTCCATCAAAGCGTCCAGTACCATATGGATAGCCACCGTATGATCCGGCATGGCTTTTTCCTCAACAAATTTGTCCTTGCCGGCGGGCTGATGGGTCAGCTTGGATCCTTCAATGCCGATTCTCTCACAAAGTCCTTTGGCGATAACGCTTTCGTTGTCCATATCGATAAGCTGATATTTTAAGGAAGAACTTCCGCAGTTCACAACTAAAATTTTCATGGTAACAACTTCTCCTTTTTTCCTCTTATTTCACGATCTCTCCGTACACTTCTCTTCCGCAGCCTGCAGCATTGGACTCGTCCGTATCAATATGCATAGCCAGTGCATAGGAATCGCTGACACGCACCACCACGTCGCCGAACACCAGGCTTCTTCCGTCGGTATCGATCTTCACGGATACGATCTCACCGTTGCTTACGCCAAGCTCTGCTGCGTCCTTGGTGGTTGCATGAATATGGCGCTTTGCAGCGATGACGCCTTCAGCCAGTTCCACTTCCCCGCAGGGGCCAACCAGCTTGCACGGGCCGCTTCCTGCGATATCACCGGACTCTCTGACCGGAGCAGCAACACCGATGGAACGTGCATCCGTCAGGGAAAGCTCTACCTGTGTGTCTTTTCTGCACGGCCCTAAGATGGAAACACCCTTTAATTCTTTCTTCGGCCCTACAACGGTCACTCTCTCTTCACAGGCATACTGCCCCGGCTGGGATAAATCTTTTTTCTTCGTCAACACATAGTCCTTGCCAAATAAAATCTCCAAATGCTCCTGGGTCACATGTACATGACGTGCGCTGGTCTCAACAATAAAATTCATATCCCTATTCTCTCCTCTTTCACAAATTTTAAATCAACAAAAATGTTGTGATTCTGTCTTTTATTTTAGGTGGTTTGTCCGTTTTTTTCAAGTACTTCCGGGCATTTCGTATGCATTTTTTATAAAACAATAGGTTTTTCCTGAAAAAATATGCTATACTATTGGGTGAAAGCTTTGCCCGGCAGGGCGTTGTGCAGCTATTGTGCAGCTAATTGGTGTGGGTCATATTAACGGAAGAAACAGGAGTGTATCATTCTATGGAATCGGCATCCCCTTGGCAGGAAGAAAAGAAAGATAAGAAACGTCCCCCGGTGGTGGGGATTGTAGCTGAATATAACCCCTTTCACAACGGGCATGCATATCTGATCCAGGAGGCCAGGCGGCTGTCCGGGGCGGCCTGCTGTGTGGTGGCTATGAGCGGGGATTTTGTCCAGAGAGGGGCTCCGGCTGTCTTTGACAAATACGCAAGGGCGAGGATGGCTCTTCTGTGCGGTGCGGATCTGGTTCTTGAGATCCCGCCTCTGTTTGCTGTCAGCAGCGCAGAGGATTTCGCCGCATGCGCCGTATCCCTTTTGGATCATTTAAAAATCGTCACCCACCTGTGTTTCGGAAGTGAGCTGGGAGAGCTTGAGCCTTTGGTTAAGACCGCTGAAGTTTTATGCCGGGAGCCGGAAGAATACCGCGCCGCATTAAAGCAGGCTTTAAAGCTGGGGCTTACCTTTCCCCAGGCCAGGATAAAGGCTCTTGGCCAACCCTCAGCCCTTCTTTCCTCCCCCAACAATATTCTGGGAGTGGAGTACTTAAAGGCTCTCATAAAAAGGGGCAGCCCCATGATTCCTGTCACTGTGAGACGGAGTGGGAACGGGTATCATGACAGCCAGCTGCCGGCCCTTAAATCCTCCTGCTTCGGATCCGCTTCGGCCATACGCAAGGCCCTGTCCTCTTCCTGCCCTGGCACGGACAACTTGCTGAAAAGCCAGGTTCCGCCTCCTGTGTGGGAGATCATGCAATCCTTAAGGCCTGTGTTTTGCGACGATTTTTCCTCTCTGCTGTCCTACCGCCTTCTGGAACTGCAGAGTCAGAATGTGGATCCTGGATTATTCGGCGATGTGTCCCCTGCACTGGCCTCCCGCATCAGGCGCCAGACCCTGGATTTTGCTTCTTTTGAAAAAAGAGTGGAATCCCTGAAAACCAGACAGTACACCTATACCCGGGTAAGCCGCAGCCTGATTCATCTCCTCCTTCATATTACAAAGGAAGACATTGCGCTTCGCAAAGGGCATGACTATGTGTCCTGTTTCCGCGTCCTGGGATTTAAAAAACAATCGTCGCCTCTGTTAGCTGCCATAAAAAAAGAGGCCCCGCTGCCTCTCATAACCAAGACAGCGGATGCCGCCAGTATTCTGGATGGTGAATCACTGCAGGAATTTTACAGGGATTTATTCTGTTCCCATACGTATCAGTCTGTGGCAGAACGAAAATACGGGGAACCCTTAGCCAATGAATATACCCATCCTGTAGTCATCCTGTAGCTTCCGGGCCTTTTTACTTAAAGGCCTTTTTTATATTTTTCTGAAGTCCGTTGCCAGGGTACATGTTGATCACCCGCATGGCTTCATCCTTTACCTCTCTGCAGCCATCCTTATAGATGAAAACGTTTTCTACGTTGTACACATCCCTGGTGTTATCCTTGAATGTGCCGTCTGAGGATATAAACTGGACGATGTTCATATCCCAGTCACTGCTTTTCTTTTTATTCTCATAGCTGCCGATGACGTAGAGAATCTCTCTGCCGTATCCGTCATCTGTGTATACATAGGTCTTGCCGCTTACTTCGCCTAAGCATTTGCCGTTCCGGATATTTTCCAGCTTGGCCTCCAGCGCCACGTACATTCCATGGTTCTTTTCCAGGACAAAAATCTCTGTATCCTCAGCAGATACCTTTCCGTTGTCGATGGCCTTGGTTCTGCTCCATTCACTGCTTTTTTTATCTTTTTCCACCTTTATGGTTTCTACTTCATTCTTCTCCGCCCTTATGCCAATCAGGGAATCACTGGTTGCGTAAAACAGATCCCGCACCTCCACGTCGCCGTAGTTCCCCACCCGGATGTCCAGCATCACCGATTCGTCTTTATCCTCCACCAGCTGGTCAATGGTAGCAAGTATCTTCTCCAGCTGTGCCTCATCATGCTCATTGGATTTGACACTGGCATAGTCTCTCAGTACCCTGGCGTGATCCGCCGTCCGCAGAATCTTCCCGATGGACCCTAAATTGTCTTTTTCCTGTACGGTATTACTTTGATTGCCCAGATGTTTATTGCTGCTGCATCCGACTAACATTCCCATCACAATCAAACAGCCAATTAAGCTTATTCTTTCCATATTATGCCCCTGCTTTCTAAATCTGCTTCTACCCCTGTTGCTGCTGTCCCTAACACAAACATAAATATAGTTATTAATAGTATATGATACTTTAAGTATGGGATGTTTTTATTTGTCTATATTTTAACATATCTGATTTTTCATATCAAGATATTTAGCCAAAATAACTAAAAATTTATATTTTTCCGCCTTGTCATTGGATTCCAATCTCACGTGCCAGCGTACTGTCCACGTGGAGAAACTCCATCATGTCCTTAAGCTCTTTTCCGTTCTCAGCCCGTTTCCCTTCCTTCACAGCCCGGATCAGAATATTTTTCGGCGTGTGTTCCATGTCGATAAATTCCAGGATCTGGGTCCGGTACCCATGGTTCTCCAGGATCTGGGCTCTGATGGCATCTGTGTAGAGAGCTGCCATCCTTTCCCTGATCAGGCCGTATTGAAATGCCGGCTCCATCAGGGGATTCTCCATCTGCTTATTTAACTCATGCTGGCAGCAGGGCACGGAAAGGATCACTGATGCATTCCACCTGACGGCGCGGGCCAGGGCATAATCCGTGGCCGTGTCACAGGCATGAAGCGTCACCACCATATCTGTCTCTTTGGCCCCTTCATAGGAAGCAATGTCTCCGCATAAAAATTTCAGCCGGTCAAACCCGTATTTTTCAGCCAGGCTGTTGCAGTGAAGGATCACCTCCTCCTTCAGATCCAGGCCGGTGATCTGAATCTCATACCCTTTTATTTCTTTTAAATAGTAGTACATGGCAAAGGTCAGATAGGATTTGCCACATCCAAAATCAATGATTCTGACTTTCCTGTCCTTGGGCAGCTTTGGAAGGATATCCTCCACAAATTCCAGAAACCGGTTGATCTGGCGGAACTTGTCGTATTTGGAGCGGACAATCTTCCCCTCTCCTGTCATGACTCCCAGATCCTGGAGAAATAGAACCGGCTTTCCCTCCTCCAGAATGTACCGCTTCTTCCGGTTATGCTCCAGGGTCGTGAGCTTTTGGGGCTGTCTGCCCTGTTCCCTGTTTATTTTGGCCTTTATGGTCTGTTTGCCGGACTTTGAGACCAATACCTGCATGGTTCCCAGGGCGGAAGTAACCTCCATCTGCCGGAACGTATCCCTGAGGGCATCCTCAAGATACTTTTCTGTCTCCTCCCGGCCCATATTTCTGTGAAAGGCCTGTTTTCCCTTAAACTCCTCAGCCTGGAACACCAGATTTCCACGGAAAAGAAGAGGTCTCACCTTTACTTTTGAAACCTCTTCTTTTTTCCTGGAATTGCTCAGGACAATCTGAATCAGCTGTTCATTTAAAAATTCCTGTATATGCTCCATGAAACTCCTTTAATTCTTAAAACTGTGTATGGGAGCCGGAATCCGCCCGCCCCGGGTCACAAATTTCTCACAGGAATACTGGTTCACCGGCATAATGGGTGCATAGCCCAAAAGCCCTCCGAATTCCACTGTATCCCCCACTTTTTTCCCTGCCACAGGAATCACCCGGACAGCCGTGGTCTTCTGATTTATCATGCCGATAGCCGCCTCGTCTGCGATAATGCCGGCAATGGTGCTGGGCGTGGTGTCCCCTGGAATGGCAATCATGTCAAGCCCTACAGAACAGACACAGGTCATTGCCTCCAGCTTCTCCAGGGTCAGCGCTCCCATGGAAACCGCATCGATCATCCCCTGATCCTCACTGACCGGGATAAATGCGCCGCTTAAGCCGCCTACGTAGGAGGAAGCCATGACCCCTCCTTTTTTCACCTGGTCGTTGAGCATGGCCAGGGCTGCCGTGGTTCCCGGCGCTCCCACACGCTCCAGTCCGATCTCCTCCAGTATGTCTGCCACACTGTCTCCCACTGCCGGAGTGGGCGCCAGCGACAGATCGATTATGCCAAAGGGCACTCCCAGCCGTTTGGAAGCCTCCTGGGCTACCAGCTGCCCCACCCGGGTAATCTTAAAGGCTGTCTTCTTAATGGTCTCGCAGAGAACCTCAAAATTTTCTCCCCTGGCCTGTTTCAGCGCTTCTCTTACCACCCCCGGCCCGCTTACGCCTACGTTGATAATAGTATCCGCCTCCGTAACGCCGTGGAATGCCCCTGCCATAAAGGGATTGTCATCCGGCGCATTGCAGAATACCACCAGCTTTGCACATCCCAGAGAATCCTGATCCCTGGTGGCCTTGGCTGTCTCTTTTACAATCTCTCCCATAAGCCTGACAGCGTCCATGTTAAGGCCTGTCTTCGTGGACCCTACATTGACAGAGCTGCACACCCGCTCTGTCCGGGCAAGGGCCATAGGGATGGAACGAATCAGATTCTCGTCGGCAGTGGTCATCCCCTTACTTACCAGGGCTGAATAGCCTCCCAGGAAATTCACCCCCACTTCTTTTGCCGCCTTATCAAGCGTCATGGCAACAGACACAAAATCCTCTGGTGTCTTACAGGCACATCCTCCCACCAGGCCAACAGGTGTTACGGAAATCCTTTTGTTCACAATGGGCACTCCGAAATCCCTGGCGATGGCCTCCCCTGTAGATACCAGATCCCTGGCCGTAGCAGTGATTTTGTTGTAAATCTTCTCATTCAGCGCCTCCAGATCCCTGTCACAGCAATCCAGAAGGCTGATCCCCATGGTGATGGTGCGGACATCTAATCTTTCATGCTCTATCATATGGTTGGTCTCTATGACTTCAAACATATTTAACATACAAAGGCTCCTCCTCTAAATCCGGTGCATTTTAGTAAAGATTTCTTCCCTCTGGCACTTGATGCGGACACCGATCTCTTCTCCCAGCTTCTCCAGATCCGAAGAAATGGCCTCAAAGGGCTGGCGGGACTTGTCCATATCTGCAATCATCATCATGTTAAAAAACTCCTGCACTATGGTCTGGGAAATATCCAGGATATTGACCTGATTCTCTGCCAGATACGTACAAACCTTTGCAATGATTCCCACTGTATCTTTTCCTACTACAGTAATAATAATCTTATTCATGGCTTCTCCTTATTTTAATTATATATTCACAGGGTAACAATCTCCGACATCCCGTCTCTTTTTGCAACCGATATGGAAAAATCCGAGGCCTTATATCCATGTTCTCCCTGGTCGATCTCCAGCTTTACCGTCTCAAAAGCCAGCTCCTCATAATTATTTTCCTTGCTTAAATGCCCCAGAAAAATATGCTTTAAATTGTCATGAAGAATATAATTTAGCAGCCGGCCTGCATTGTCATTGGACAAATGTCCGTAATCGCTTAAGATTCTCCGCTTCAGGTAGTAGGGGTAAGGCCCTGTCTCCAGCATCCGCACATCATGGTTGGACTCTAAAAGAAGCCCGTCCAGATTTTGGAGATGATCGATAATATACTGGTCAAAATGCCCCATGTCCGTAGCCACCGCCACAGATTTTTTGCCGCTTTGGATCCGGTAGGCCACCGGGTTGGCCCCGTCGTGATCAATGGAAAAGGGCCTTATCCTCATGTCTCCCACAGAGAATTCCACATCTGGCAGGACAGGCTTTAGCAGCTCTTTGGGGTACTCTCCCAGGGTTTTATTGCCCTGGATCTCTTCCAGTGTCTCCCTTGTGGCATAGATCGGGACTTCATATTTTCTGGCAAGGATTCCCAGGCCTTTAATATGGTCTGAATGTTCATGGGTAATCACCACTCCCCCCAGCTCACTGCCCTTTACTCCGATTTCATTTAATCCCTGTTCTATCCGTTTGCCGCTGATTCCCGCATCGACCAGAATATGGGTGGTATCCGTTCCCACATAGATGCTGTTGCCGCTGCTTCCGCTGGCAATACTCACAAATCTCATGATATGGACGCTTCCTTTTTTCTGTATTGATTGCTTTACTGCTTGCTTCAAAATATAAAGATATCATATTTTGATTCACTTTTCCATAAGATTCTGAATCTGGCTGTAAATTTCTTCTTCTGTCCCGTTGTTGTCAATAACATAGTCTGCCTGGAGCCTGTATTCGTCCTCTGACGGCTGTCCCTCTATCATCTGGCAGCATCTTTCTCTCGAGTACCCCCGGCTGTCCATCATCCTCTGTATCCGGTTATCTCTTGATGTGTGGACGTACCACACTTCTGTAAAATAATCGTGGGGATTCTCAGGCAGCAGGGCGGATTCCACCACCGCCACTTCTCCCTCCTGCCTGCACCACCCGTACACAAACTTCCACACCAGAGGATGAATCAGGCTGTTTATCCTGTCTCTGGCCTTATCATCCCCGAACACCAGGCGGACCATGGCCTCCTTGCAGAGCCGGCCTGTACCATCCAGGATTTGGTCTCCAAATTCTTTTACCAGCGCCTCATATCCAGGCTTTCCCGGCTCCTCCAGCTCCTTTGCCACCAGGTCGGTCTGCAGAACGGCTGCGCCGTATTTCTCCTTTAACACTTCCAGAATCCGGCTCTTTCCGGAGCCTGCGCCGCCGGTGAGAGCGATTATACGTTTTTGTCTCATAAGTCCTGCCCTTTTATGTATCCGTTTTTTTAATCAAATCAGGGATTTATTTCCCCATACATATTTCTCCATGAAAATACTTTTCATCTTTTGCAAAATGAAGTATAATACATTTTCGGAAATATGTAAACAGTATCAAATATGTAAACAACATCGGGAAAGGATATGGTTTCATGAACAAAGATTTGACTGTGGGAAAACCTGAAACGGTGATATGGAGATTCTGCCTTCCGCTTTTTGGCAGTATTATTTTTCAACAGCTCTACAATATAGCAGACAGCCTTGTTGCAGGAAAATTTATCGGCGAAAATGCACTGGCAGCGGTGGGAAACAGCTACGAAATCACACTGATTTTTATCGCCTTTGCCTTTGGCTGCAACATGGGATGCTCTGTGGTTGTCTCACAATTATTTGGGGCAAAGGAGCCTGGCCGGCTTAAAACCGCCGTAACGACAGCCTGTATTTTCAGCGGTGCCGTCTGTCTTGTGCTGATGCTTGCAGGGATTCTGGGCTGTGAGCTGCTGCTTTATCTGATGCGGACGCCTGGGGAGGTCTTTGCCGACTCGAAGCTGTATCTTGATATTTACATATGGGGGCTTCCCTTTGTATTTTTTTATAATATCGCCACCGGGATTTTCTCTGCTCTGGGCGATTCCAAAACACCCTTTTATTTTCTTGCCGTGTCCTCTGTGTCCAACATAGCCGTGGACATTTTATTTGTGAAAGCATTTCACATGGGTGTGGCAGGCGTGGCATGGGCAACCTTTTTGTGCCAGGGAATCAGCTGTATCCTGGCTGTGTTTACGGTGTGGCTGCGCCTTAAAAAAATTCCGTGCCAGGACAAAGGGGCATTATTTGACTGGGGACTGTTAAAAAGGATTGTTACCATTGCTGTTCCAAGCATCCTGCAGCAAAGCTTCATCTCTGTGGGAAATATTCTGATTCAGAGTGTGATTAACGGGTTCGGCCCTTCCGTTATGGCCGGGTATTCTGCCGCAGTAAAACTGAACAATCTGGTAATTACCTCCTTTACAACCATCGGCAACGGAATTTCTAACTATTCGGCGCAGAATCTTGGCGCAGGAAAGTATGAAAGGATAAGGGAAGGCTTTTTGGCAGGCATTAAGATGGTATGGTGCCTCTGTATTCCGTTCTGCGCCCTTTATCTTTTCTCTGGAAAATACCTGCTTCTTTTGTTTATGGAAAAGGATTCCGGCGCGGCGCTGATGACAGGCAGACAGTTTTTATGGATACTGTCGCCGTTTTATTTTGTCGTATCCACAAAATTAGTGGCCGACGGCATTCTCCGGGGAATCAGTGCCATGGGCCAGTTCATGGCAGCTACCTTTACCGATTTAATCCTGCGGGTGGTTCTGGCTTTTCTGTTATCGGATTTGACAAAAAGTGCCGTCGGCATCTGGTGCGCATGGCCGGTTGGCTGGACCATTGCCATGGGAATTTCATTCGGCTTTTACCGCAATAAAATAAATCAATATTCCAAACTCATAACCAGATCCTGAGGATAATCGCCGAATTTCTTTCCAAACAAATTAAAGCCCCCTACATATTGGGCATCCTCCTTATTCCCGATCCGCAGGACGATGGGTCTGTCAGGCATAATCCCCAGCATTTCTATTGTCACATCCCCTACTCGGTTATCATTGATGTAACATCCGTCAGGACGTACACTCCAGCAGGTAAGCAGCCCATACTGTGTACTGCCGGATGCCCATATCTTTGGCGTGTAGCGCCCTCTCCTTGCGCCGAAATCCCCCGGCGAAAGAAAGGTCCCGCATTCGATGCCATTGATCCACAGCGTAATTTCAGACTTCCAGTTTTCCCGGTAATTTGCCGCCTCAGAACAGATTTCAACGGTAAAGCTGATGCTCTGCAGGGTTTTGTTTTTAGGGAGCCTGTTGGGGAACCGATATTCCACATAGCCGCAGGAGCCCCAGAGCATCTGCGCCCCAAACCGCTCCGGGCTGTAAAAGCATTCTTAGGAAGCACAAACTGATGGGATGAAGTCCAGTTTCCCTTTGCCCCCCCGTCAAAGACAGGATAATCATACATCCTGGCATTGAGACCGGCTTCTTTTACGTCATTGTACATCCAGATTCCTTCCGGGCAGAATAACATCTTTCCTGCAAGGAACAGCTGCCAGGGGTCATCTCCCTCTTTGTGGGTATACCCCTCTTCTCTCAGTTTCACCCAGTTGTCCAATACCTTAACCGCAGTATCATTATTGAAATCCGGTGTATTTCCATCCGTACTTAACGTACCGCCCAGCTGTGCATAAGAGGCAAGGAACTTCACACGGAGCCAGGCCATCCCCATGGGAATGATGTCATCGGCTGCACACGCATCTCCTATGGACTCCAATTCTTCCCATATTAAAGTGCCGTCATCAAGGACGCCATTTCCATATTTTTCATAGAGATCTTCGTTTACATATAAAATATAAGAGTGTACATCCAACGGAATTCCGTAATGGCCTCCGGCAATTTCTGTCATCTCCCATGCCTTGGGATTGTAGTTCTCTTTGCTGATGGGGGAATCGGCAAGATAGTCTGTATAATCCACAAGGAATCCCTGCTCCTGAAAAAGCGGGACACGTTCAATATGGTTGATACACACATCCGGCACATCCTCGCCTGACTGGATTGCCAAAGGCATTTTTAAGTAAAGATCATTTGCCTCTATTGCACGGTGGTTCACCGTATAATCCGGATTTGTCGCATTGTAAGCATCTACCATAGCCTGCATGGATGTCCCGTCAGCTCCGGTAAAAACCGTCCAGAATTCAATGGTGCCCTTCTTTCCCGGCGCCACCTCCGGCTGCTCCTGTTCCCCAGCCTCAGTCTCCGTTTTCGCCGCATCCTCTGTTTTCTGTGTTGTATCTGTATCCGTTGAGGATGAGCTTCCACATCCCGCCAAAGATACTGTCATTGCCGCCGCCATACATAATGCAATAATTTTTCTAAACCGCATCGTTTTTCCTCCCATTTAATAAGTATAGTTTTTTGGGGTTCCTTGTGCCTTTGCAAAGACGATTCAACAGAAATTCTGTTTATATGTATTTATTTAAACAGTATTACTGTTTGAATTAATCTAATACCACTACATTTTTACGAATATATCAATAGTTTTCCTTACAAAATGTAGAAATTATTTCTGTATTTTTTGTTTCTTTTCTTTTATTTAAACATAAATAGCGTTTTAAACTGTCATATGGGATTCTCTATATACTCTTACTTGATTTTTAAAGAAAAAACAGAGAATCAGAAGGCTTAAAATGTCCGTACCTTTTCCCACTACATCAAAGACATGATATTCCGCCTTATACAACACAAAAATGTGATTTGAAGATGGGGAGCTCCAGGGCTTCTGCTTTCTCGCATTTTCATCACCTCATGTATAGTATAACGCGCAGACTTGCTAACAGAAAGAGGCTGATACGCCTATCAGCCTCTTTCTTTATTACCCCCCTCGTGCTTTCTTTTGCCCTTTTTAGTCCAATTTCCGTATAATCATAACTGTGTTATTGAATGTTCCTCCCAACTGAGTTGTTAGCAACGAAACATTAGTTGGAGGGGATGTTACATTCATAATTGTCTTAGCTGACATAGTTGCCGTATCATTAGACAAATTAACTCTGCTGATGCTTACACTTCCTGGGATTGGAGTACTTCCATCGCTTAGATACAGACCTAATGTACCATTCTCTGTTATGGAAGGATCAAGACTGCTTATGGTACTATAATAAATCTCATAAAGCCCTTTTTCTGCCAGTACAAAGGCTTTTGTGGCAGACGAATAGGAAATAGCTTCCCCTGTTTTTACCAGGTCACGTACAAACGCCAAAGGCTTATTGGGATCCAGTTTCTGCGTATTTTCATTAATTGCTGCCAATACTACCGTATTCGGTGCAGTTCCTGCGGGGCCTGCAGGGCCAGTTGGACCTGTGGGGCCGGCTGCTCCGGGCGCTCCTGCCGGGCCTTGCGGGCCTGTGGGGCCGGCTGCTCCGGGCGTTCCTGCTGGGCCCTGCGGGCCTGTCGGGCCGGCTGCTGTCACCAGGGCAAAGTCCTGTGAATTTCCTGGAGTTCCTGTTGGATTTTCCCTCATTGTCTGATATAAAGCCCCTCCACTGGTTACCATCTTTCCAGCTGGATAAGATTTTCCTGGTGCAAATGCTTCCACATTATCCAATCCTGTTCCTGCCGGACCCTGCGGACCGGTTGGACCTGTTGGGCCTATTTCTCCCTGAACTCCTGGCGCTCCCGCGGGACCCTGCGGGCCGGTTGGACCTGTTGGGCCTACTGCTCCCACGGGACCCTGCGGGCCTGTCGGGCCTATCTCCCCCTGGGCTCCCGGTGCCCCCACAGGACCTTGCGGGCCTGTCGGGCCTATCTCCCCCTGGGCTCCCGGCGCTCCCGCAGGACCTTGCGGGCCTGTCGGGCCTATCTCCCCCTGGGCTCCCGGTGCCCCCACAGGACCCTGTGGGCCTGTCGGGCCTATCTCTCCCTGGGCTCCCGGTGCTCCCACGGGACCCTGCGGGCCTGTCGGGCCTATCTCTCCTGGGGCGCCCGGCGCTCCCACGGGACCCTGTGGGCCTGTCGGGCCTATCTCTCCTGGGGCGCCCGGCGCCCCTGCAGGCCCCTGGGCTCCCATCGGGCCCTGGAGCCCCATAGGGCCCGGAACTCCTCTGAGCCCCGGAGGGCCAGGATATCCCATTGGCCCCTGAAACCCTCTAGGCCCCCTAGGGCCTCTGCAACAGCAGGTTTCGCCGCACTGGTTCTGACAAAACCGAATATTTTCTTCCTCCAGAAATCCAGAGCCTTCCTCCGTCAGTCCCAAATTGTTCCTATCCTCACAATTACAATAATCCCCTTGATTATACCCATTTAATTCATTCTGAAACATAATATCCTCCTTGCTGATAATGAAGCCGCCATACCTTTAAAAATCTTTTCTTCTCTCTGAAAAAAGCAGCCATCCCAAACTCTTTTCAAATGCTTGGCTTACTATATCCTATGTCCCAAAATAAATATGGTTCCTGCTATCTATGTAAACAAAGGCTTCTGAGAAAAACCCCAGAAGCCCTCAGATATCGCTCACAGCAAATCCCTATACCTGTCAGAATGCCAAACGCATTCTGGCGCGTCGTACGGACAGCGCAACAGATACGCAGTCCTACAGTAAGAATTCGAGATTTTCACAGCAATAATATAAGATTTACTTTCTTTCTCATCCAAGTACCTTTAACATATCTTTCCTGGCAGCCTTCGGAAAATGTTGTTGAAACTGCTCAAAAATCCTTTCCTTTGATTCCTCTGGTTCTTCCTTATAAGCCGAGGAAACCACATCATATCCCCACAAACACTCCGGTGTCGAATACACGGACACCGGCCACCCATATTCCTCGCCCCTTTTATTCGTCTTACGCCTGAAATCCCTCAAAATAAGATAGGTCTGCATTTGCAGTTCTGTCACAACTCCTTCAAAATTCTTTTCCCCATTCTTCCCAAATCCCGCAGCCTTTTTTAACTCAAAAGAATACAGTTCCTCTCGCTGTTCAAATTGGTCCATAATCTTCTTACAGCGGATACTGGCCAGTTCATCCTCCCACCGGCTGTCAAAATCATATCCCCGCCTTCTGTAATTAGCAAAATATGGAAACCATTTCTTAGAAATAAATCCCGTCTTTTTATTAAAAAACTTTCCGTAAGCCACTGTACCCGTCCTTGCAATGATCTCCCGCCATTCCCAGGGATCCTGCTCTTTATCTCCTGTCCACCAGAATCTTGGAGACGTATGCTCTTCCGCTGAAAAGCCTTCAATCTCATTTCTAAACAATGGAAGAAATCCCACCTCATTAATCCAGTTAATCAGTTCCTGATAACTGCGGATTCGATAAGGGTTGTCCCAGTCCAGTCCATGTATAACCCACTCACCATTCTCTGCCGCCATATAACCTCTCTATAAGCCTGTCCATCTTTGTCAGACAGCCTGCTTCATTCCTTCTAGTATTGTCATGTATCTCTCTGTGATAGCCTCTATTTCCGTTAACTCTGCTTCTGTCGCATCCTCCAGATCATGTTCCGTGTCCTGCAAGACATCCATAACAATCTCTTCTCTCAGACATTGGAGCAGATCCTCCGGCGTTTCAATAATCTCCGGTGTATAGGCAAAATCACCTGCAGTCGGATCATAATGAAGAATAACATATCCAAACTTTGTGTGACAGACATCTATATATTTACTCCCGGTAATATACCCCCTGAAACGCATTGACAATATCCGCAAAAGTCCATTCATATTTTCTCCCCTTTCACAAACATATGTTCTGTTTTATACAGCATACCATAGAGTATGGTGAGTGTCAATCACGAATTTTCTTTTGAACCTCCTTGAAGCTTGCAATAGACTTTATTCAATGGTAGTATTTATACTATCCATAGCAGAACGTGGGAAGTACATTGTCCCGGCAAAAGAGTTTGGATATGAGATAAAAGGATACTTTTTTCAATCGCGCAGACCTACAATTTTCACAGTAACATCCCCACTTCCCAGAGCCTCCTCCCAGCCAGTCAGATCGTCAATATGCCCCAGCCTTGTATAGCTCCAGGTATTGGTGCCGTAGAAAATAACAATCTGGTTCCCATTGTATAAGACGATATCCCCGGCCTGTGTCGTGGTCTGGCTGTCGCTGGCAGGAAGGCTTGTTCCCAGAGGGCCTACCTTTTCAAAGCCGGAATAGTCACGCATCTGGATCACTACAGGACTCTCCTGCATCATTTCCAACAGAGCAGACACGGCTTCATTCTCTTCCAGTGTCGCTGAAAATACCACATCCCCAACCTGCACATTCATATTTGCCACTTTACTTTCCTCCATATTATTCTGAATATCTGTTTCTGCCGTATCCATTTCATTTATCCTGGTTTCCTGCACAGATTCAGCCTCACTTGCAGCCTCTACCCTTTCTGCCATGCTTTCAGTTTCATCAGCTATGGTACTCTCTGACATTGTTTCAGCCACAGCTTCCGTGGAATCCATAGCCACAGAGGATTCACCTGTATTCTCCGAGCCATTCAAACTATCCCATTGTGATGAACTCTCTATTGTGGAAGGCTCTGCCTGACAGCTGGGTGTCTGGGCCTGTGTATCACTCTTTCCACAGGCTGCCATACAAGACAGGATTATAGCCAGATACAAAACTGTATAAGATTTTCTCATGGTTTATCTGCTCCTCTTTCAACTTTTTCATATCGGGATTCCCCTTGTAAAAACAAGGCTTCCACTTTCTGGCCAGGGCAACCGCAGCGGTAAGCCCTCACCACCAGATGAATTTTTCAGACTTCTTCCAAACCGCTTCAATCCCGCCAGCTTTTCTTCCGATTTTCTCTTAGATTTTATCCCTTTTCTTTCCCTGGATCTGATAGATCAGATAATCCAGACAGGAAATCCTTCTTTCATCCATATGTACCCTGCCAAGCAGATACTCTCTCTGATGTTCCAGCAGTTCCAGCTGCTTTGCCTGCTGTCCTTTATCAAACCATCCCAGAAAATTCCGGATCATTTCCGTTTCGCATCCGGCATCCTCCAGATTCTGTATGACAGATTCCCTGCTTCCTATTGCTGCCATTCCTGCACCCCCCTGACGTCTCTGATAACCGCACAGCTTGCTGTGGAGTTTCTGATTTAACTATAAATCGGCACAAAGAAAATAGCAAATATTTATATGTAATATATTTTTATAGTTGAAACCTATCGAATTTTGTGATAGGATTTCTTTAGTTTTTTTATCTAATTATAAGGATTAGCATATCTTATGTTCTCTAAAAATATTTTACATCAATGTTGCATTTAGAATTTCAATCAACCCCGAACAAAAAATCCTTATGCTCCATGCTTGAATAAATCATTTTGTCTTCATTCATATCCTTTATCTTCCTTTTCTTTTTTTGAAGGTAATGATGTGGTCTTTTAATAATTTGAGTAAACTTCGCTAAAGATTTGAGATACCCATTTTACTCAACAAGTAGTTTGAGTAATACTCAAGTTGAAGTGATTTCAGACGGTTTTATACGGTATTTTGCGGCTTTTTCAAAAGCACACAAAAAGCCCCAAAATACCTTGCATCCTCCGAAAAATCGGGAATTTACAAAACTTTTGGGGCCTTTTTCATATCATGTTAAATTGTAAGGTCTCAGGGCTTACATTCCCATCTGCTTCGCGAACTTTGGAATGGAATGTTGGGTTTATGCGGGATTGAGGGAGACTCTGTCTTTTGGTTACCAGTTTTTTGGTTGGTAAAAATTTTTTCCTTTTGTTTTCTTCTTCAAATTAGATAAATTTTGAAATTGGTAAAGCGGTTTTAAAAGTTGGTAAAATGCCGTTTCTTCTATATGGAGAAGAAAGAAGCGAAGTTTTCCTTCCCAGTGATCGCAGGATAAATCACAAGTAATTAATCTCTACTTCTTTTTCCTCTGCTCAGATTGAATTCTTCCTCTGCTAATTCAATACGTTGCTGGATTTGTTCCTCTGTAGGCAGTTGTTTCTTAATCTCCTCTATTTTAATATTATCATAAGATGCAACCCCCATCGGCGTCTGGATTCCCTGAAATGCCCACTGTACTTCGGTCTGATCCTTATCTTTGCAAATCAACAATCCAATTGTAGGATTTTCATCTGAAGTCCGAATAAGATCATTCACTGCATTTACATAAAAGTTCAATTTTCCAGCAAATTCTGGCTCAAAAGAAACGGCTTTCAGTTCAACCACTACATAACACTTAAGACGGATATGATAAAACAGCATATCAATCTTTCGAGTTTTTCCTGAAACTACAATTTCCTTCTGCCTTCCGATAAATGCAAATCCCGTTCCAAGCTCCAGCAAAAATCTGGTAATATTCTGTTCCAATGCCTCTTCCAACGCTGTTTCATCATATCCTCTTGGCAAAGAAATAAAACTGAGATCATAGGTATCTTTCACAATCTCCTGCGCTATCTTTCCCTGTATTCCTGGGAGCTTTTCCGCAAAATTTGTATTTGCCATTCCTGTGTTATGGTATAAATCAGCTTTCATGCAATCAATTAAGGCATTTCTACTCCATTCTTCTTCAATCGTTTTCTGAAGGTAAAATAACGCCTCTACCACAGATTTACATTTTGTAACAATCTCTACATGATGACGCCACGGTACAAAACCAAAAAAAGCGGGAAATACCATTTCTGCACCAACTTGGTGCAGTTTTTCTCTTCTATCATCTTCTTTGATTTCTGCACCAATCTGCTGCAGTTTTATACTGTCAAAATTGAATTTATTATCTACTGCTTGAATCAGGTCATCAGAATCTTCCGCTAATGCATAAAAAGAATACCATTTTTTCATATTCCAAAGATTCCTGGCCGAAAAGCCTTTCACTTCTGGAAATTCTTGCTGTAAGTCCAGGCTTAACTGCTCAACAATACCACGTCCCCATTTTTCTTCTGATTTTCGTAAAACAAGATCCCGTCCCAGTTGCCAATTAAATAATAACTGTTCTGAGTTTACCTTCACAGCTGCTTTTATCTGCGCTCCCCTAAAACGCTCCTTTATATCATGGATCCACTGTACATAATCCGAATCCAAATGCACATCATGAGAAGTTACAATAATTGGGGAGTTACCTTTTTTATCCTGCATTAATCTCTCCTTCTTTTGCTGATATCTTTGTCTTGTCTTTTTCCAATAAACATACAATGAAAGCCTTCTTTTCTTTGAGAGGATAGCCTGATATAAGTTTCTTTACATGTATTAGTATGATCATAATCCAAATCTTTTGTTCTTATTGGTGTTTTATTTAATATTGGAACCAAAAACGGAAAATATGTAATGGACATTTTCTCTTTTGTAAATTCAATCGCATTATGCCATACAAAATTTTCAATTTGTTTATTAACCGGACAGGAAAACCGGAGAGAATTGCACTTAAATACTCCTCTCCGATCGCTTCCAACATATCCAATATATTGACTACTGTATATTCCTTCATTTTATCGAACCCTCTTGGACATCAATCTCCGTATCTCGTCTATATTTGTCATCTGGCAGCTCACCGGTGCGGATGGATCTCTTTTGGAATCATCTGCCGAAGCATCAAGAGCCTTGATAAAGGATTCAATTTTTTTCGGACCAGTAATCTTTACACTGGTCAGTATACTGGATGTAGCCATACTACCGCCTCCTCTTCAACAAAACACTTGTTTTCCTGTTTTTATTTTTATCTTATCATCTCAGGACCCTTTTTTCAATTAGTTTATTCAATTTTCAGATTCTGAATCATTTGCTGTCACTTTGCAATTATTTACTATTTTAATATATGCACCTTACTGAAGCGTCTGCACCATCCCAGAATTGTCCATTTCTCCCAATTCAGCAACCTCCATAGCTTTTCCAAACTTCCCAATTTCCCCTGATACTTCTCATCCGCCACATGAGTATCAATGTCAATCGTTGTGCTGTATTGTTGATATCCCATGATACACTACACCACTTTCGGCTGCATATCTGCCTCAAAGATTCCTCTTTTAAGATGTGTTTATAAAAAGTACCTATACTTTTCAAATACATTTTAAAGTAGGTTTTCTATGTTTAAGAAAACGAAAGTAAGACAGATCCTCGAACTTCTCCACAAGGATCTAAGTGCCAGAGAGATCTCTAAAATTTTAAATGTCTCTCGCAATTCTGGCGCATTTGTGAAAGAATCTTATGACAAATGCGACAAAGACTGGGATGAAATATGTCTGATGAACGATGATGAGATCTATCAACTTTTTTATCCCCATACCTTCAGGCCAAGAAACAGATTTGCTCCCGTGGACTATTCGTATATCCACAGTGAATTGAAAAAAATCGGGGTTACAGAAATGCTGCTATGGGAGGAATATTGTGAAAAGTGTAATACAGAAGGGGTTCCCCATTGCTGTTATGCCACATTCGCAAATGGCTATAAACGTTTTATAGCTGATAAAGATTATACCAGCCATATTGAACACAAACCGGGGGTAACCTTGGAAGTTGACTGGTCAGGTCCCACTATGAGCTATATGGATTCTGACAAACAGGAACAGCAAACGGCATATCTGTTTGCTGCGGCTTTTCCGTACAGCCAGTATACCTATGTAGAGGCTGCCACTTCAATGAACCAGTCAGACTGGCTGTCATGCAATGTCTACATGCTGGAATTCTTTGGCGGGGCACCCGTAAGGATTGTCTGTGATAACCTAAAAACAGGCGTAATCAAACATCCAAAACATGGAGAGGTCGTGCTGAACGATTCCTATTTATCTTTTGCAGAACACTACCAGATTGCGATTATGCCTGCACAGGTAAAGAAACCCAAACAGAAAGCAAGCGTCGAAGGTGCGGTGGGAAAAATTGCAAGGAAAATCATCGGCATACTCAGAAAGGAAGCTTTTTATTCCATAGAAGGGCTTAATCCGGCAATCAGAAAAGCGCTTGACAAGTTAAATGACAAACCCTTCCAAAAGAGAAACGGCAGTAGAAAAACAATTTATGAGTTGGAAGAAAAACCATATCTGAGACCCCTGCCAATGCTTCCATTTGAAATCTGTGAATGGTCATATAATCACAAAGTAGGTCCGAATTCCCACATATGTTTTCATAAGGGACAATACTCTGTTCCAAGCAATTACATAAATAAATACGTTGACGTGCAGTATAACAGCTCCGTTGTTTTTATCTACGCCTCACATAAATTAATAGCTGAACATAAACGTATTCCCACAGGCATCCGGAACGCGAACAGAACAGAGATGTCCCATCTTCCATATCCAGTATACACTCCGGATACAATGGAATCAACGCTGAATAAGGCAGAAGCTATTGGCAACAGTACAAGGACCGTGATAAGCAGGCTGTATGACAATGCAAAAGTAAAAGAACAAGCCCTTGTAGATGCAAAAACCGTATTGGATATCGCCAGTGTATATGACAAAGATATCCTCGAAACGGCTTGTGGCCTGGCGCTTAAAGACTTTTATCTGATTACTTATAACACGCTTATGCCTTATATGAAAAAACTGCAAAAAACAGAAAAACCGGGCTCACAAATAAGAACGTAAAAGCTCATAGGCAGGGAATCGTAAGAGGTGCCGATTATTATAGGAAGGATGGTAAAAATTCATGAATACGGAGATCAAAAAACAATTATCAGTATTAGAACTGAGTGATTTGGCAGCTGTGATTGAGGCCCAGGAAAAAGAAGTATCTTTGGTTGACCTGACTTATAATGAGAGGCTGGAGCATCTACTCCCGGCTCTCATAACAGAACGGCAGAACAGGCTGATCGCCAGGTTGACAAAGAATGCGGATTTAAAGTATCCCAATGCAAGCCTTGAAACCTTGGACTGCGATGCACGGGATATCAGCAGGAAAAAGATCACAAATCTTGCAACGATGGGGTTCGTAGAGGCGGCAACAAACCTGATCATTACAGGCCCGACGGGTGCCGGGAAAACATATCTTGCATGTGTCCTGGGTGTGGAAGCATGTAAACAGACTCTTAGGACATGTTATATCAGAATGCCAGACATGTTGGGCCATTTTCAAACCCACAAAGATAACCTCAGAGAACAGGTATGATACCGGAGGAAACTGGGGAACTATAAAGTGCTGATCATAGATGAATGGCTAAACTATAAGATCAACGAGAAAGAATCAAAATTCATATATGAGTTAGTAGAACAGCGTTGTGGAAATAATCCGACGATCTTTGTGGGACAGTTTGAAGTCTGCGACTGGCATGAGCGGTTAGGAGGAGGAACCCAGGCTGATTCCATCATGGACAGGATTATACATAACTCTTATTCCATACCAACCACGGACAACAACCTCAGGAAGCTGTATGATTCTCAAAAAGCCAGAAAACTTATGGAATCGTTAAACTCATAGGCACACAGATTTGCTTTTACATATAGTGGACAACAAACCATCCGTAAACAGGAAACACGGGTGATTTCAAATGTTATGACACTTGTCACATTTTTCAGGAGGTTTTTAATGAAAATAAAGTTAGAGGAACCAACCATACCAAGGGATATCTAACAAAAAATACGAAAGCTAAAAGTACTGCTTGAACAGGCAGACTGTTTGAGGGACGAAATTCTGGCATGGTATACAGACGAACTAAAATCTTATGATGACAAAGCCGATGCGGAGTTGGAGTTATTTGATCCTGGAACAGGGACCACTGTCGAAGGAATTTCTGAGCCTGCCATCTTGGAGGTGCTTTCCGAACTTCAGATTTTCAATAAAACAAGAAGAAAGAACATGAGGTAAAGTTTGTTTATCTGTGAGCAGAAGCTGTATTTTTAAGCTTTGTCCGGGTTTTATGCAAAAGGTTGAATCAAAGATCCGATTAGCAGATAGGAAGAGGGAGGATCCTATCATCAAAGATTCCACCCTCTTTCATTTGAGGAAGGATGTGTTGTTATAGATAAGTTTTTCCCATTTCTTCATTGTATTCCAGAATACTTCTAAATTACTCTATGTCAGTTCACGACATTTTCACTACAACCATATCTTGTATCCATAGATGGCTCCCAAGCATTAGAATAATCACCTTGGAAGGAACTGCGGTATGTACAGAAAAATCACCTATGGGATAACCTGACAAATAAATTGCATATTCATCAGCAGAAAGCCCT
>CAJUEJ010000044.1 GCA_910585435.1 uncultured Hungatella sp.
GCAGAGTCAAAAAGGATAGAAAGATATAGTACAGTATGCGGTTTTGAGGGTATGTGTGGGAAAAGGAAAAGAGAAAAAAAGAGAGAAAGAAGATAAGCGCGAGTGGCTCAGTTGGTGGAGCGCGACCTTGCCAAGGTCGAGGCCGCGGGTTCGAGTCCCGTCTCGCGCTCTTATTAATTTAGCGCCAGGCCTTGGTATTACAAGGTTCCTGGCGCTTTTAGATTTCTGTTGTTTTTAAGTTGAGAGGGAACAGGGGGTGGGGGTTGAAGACATATTCTCTTAAGGACAAAATAATACGAAGTAACTGCCTGATTATCGCGGTACTTTTAACAGTGCTGGAGCTGGTTGTATACCTGGTCGTGTCCAGAATTCAGATTGCAGATGCGGTAAAGCTTAATCAGATGCTGGCGCAGACAATCTGTGTGGGGGTTGACAACAGCGTGAAAGCATTCCGCGGACAGATTAATTTTGTGACTATGAGTAATAAGATGCAGGACGGGCTGCGGAGCATACCGAAAGATGAAGAGTCTGCCATGTTCCGGAAAAGCGCTTTGCTCAGTGCCATTGTGAGAAATACTCTGGTTATCAATGAGGTGGATGCTGTGTATCTGTATGGGACAGATGAGAAGCAGATTACCTATTGGCAGAAGCGTCCGACCACCAGCGATACCCGCAGCTTATTTGAGATTATGCCAAAACTGGAATATGCGGAGAACGGCGGAGTTGCCATGAGCCTGTATGAGGGACAGCTGGTCTTTTCAAGAAGGATCCTGGATCTGAACAGCAGAGAGATACTGGGATACTGTGTGTTTGTATATGAGATGGATAAAATGGAGACCCTTCTGAATAACATTTCCCCGGACAGCAACCGTCTGGTGGCATTGCTTACACCTCAGGGACAGGTGGTTGCCTGCAATGAGAGTGAGGATCCGGATTTAGTGAATACATTAAACACAATGAAGCCGGAGGACTATGAAGGGACGGAGGCTGTGTGGGCGGATATGGGGAAAGAATCTGTGCTGGTTTGCAGCCACCACACAGATACAGACGGATGGAAGCTGGTGTGTCTGGTGAAAAAAAGCCAGCTTCTTATATCGGTGCAGGTGATGGCTCTGGCTATCTTTGTTCTTGGGATGGCCGGGATTTTTCTGGGGATCCTGATGGAGACTTATGTTGCCAACCGGATGGTGCTGCCTCTTATACAGCTGACAGAACAGGTAAAACGGATTGGGCAGGCAGATTACTCTACCCATAACAGTGTCAATACAAAAGATGAGATAGAGCTGCTGGGCCAGAGTATGAACCATATGAACGATCAGATTAACATACTGATCAATCAGGTGTTAAAGGGAGAGATCCAATACAAGGATATGCAGCTGCAGGCATTGCAGGCACAGATTAATCCTCATTTCCTTTACAACACATTGGAGTGTATCAATTCCCTGGCCCAGCTTGGAAGGAAGGAGGAGGTGCGGACAGTAACCGTGGCATTTTCCGACATTACAAAATCCCTTCTGGCGGAAGCAAAAGAAGTGACCATTGAGAATGAACTGAAGTATGTGGAAGATTTTCTGAAGATTTATCAGATTATGCTGGGGAATAAACTGAAATATACCATCGAGATACAGGCAGGGCTGGAAAAAATTATGATCCCGCGGATGACGGTTCAGCCCTTTGTTGAAAATGCGGTATTACACGGAATAAAACCCTGCGGCCGGGAGGGAACCATCTCTGTAAGTGTTGTTTTGGCAGATGCTGGGATTTTGATTTCTGTCAATGACGACGGCAAAGGGATAGAACAGGAACGTCTGGAATCTATAGAACAGTATATTGACGGCTTGGGGCTTTCCGGTTCTTCAGAAAGAATCGGTGTGGGAATGAAAAATGTGATCAGAAGGATCCGTCTGTACTATGGGGAAGACGCCGGCATTCATGTCTCCAGCTTTCCTGACATGGGCACTACCATTGATCTCATGCTGCCGGCGGAAACAGGTGAAACTTTTGACAGCATTTGATTGCGGAGGAAAAATTGCACATGTATACATTTCTGCTGCTGGACGATGAGCCGCTGATTATTGAGAGCTTAAAGGATATGATTCCCTGGAGGGAATTGGATTGTACCTGCATAGGGGAGGCAACAGACGGGATCCGCGGAATAGAACTGATTGAAAAATACAGCCCAGACATTGTGATTTCAGATATTGTGATGCCGGGAAAGGGAGGGCTGGAGATCGCTGAGTACTGTGGAAAGCTTCACGGATGCAGGCTGATCATAATTTCTGCCCACAGTGATTTTTTGTATGCCCAGAAGGCAATGGCATTCGGAGTCAGGCATTATGTGCTGAAGCCTATTTCCAGAGAGAATCTGGAGAAGGCGATCCGGGAATCCATACAGGAGCTGCAGAAGGAGAAAGAGAATGCAGGGATTCAGAAAAAGATAACGGCAGATGCACAGAAGCTGGCCATGTCCAGCCTGCTGTTTCGAATCGCCTGTTATGGACATATACTTTCTGATACTGAGAAAGAGATGATAGTAAAGCTTCAGAATTTCCATCCGGGGGTGATAATCGGGATCAAGTTCTATGATATTCAGATACCTGGGGATCAGGCGAAATCCATTCTCTCGGCCGGCGTGTCCTATTTCCGAACGGCTTTTGAGTCAAAGGGCTACAGCACAAATTGGGGGAATTCTGATACCATGCTGATTTTCCTGTGTTTTTTCAGGCAGGAGCAAAAGGGGGAGGCCGGGCGGGAAGAGATTATCCGTCTGTTGGACGGGCATATTACAGGGATGGATTCCCGGTTTGGAATGCCGGCCGCCGGGGTGAGCGATGTATTCGGCGATCTGTCTGAGCTTCATGATCGGTATAATCAATGTCTGGAACGATTGAGCCGTACCTTTTTCTACCAGACTCCAAGCGTGGTGGCAAGGGATAAGACGTCCGGGATTTTGATGTATGAGCCAGATATAGAACAGATGCTGCACCACATGAAACATGGGAACAGGGCAGACATGAATGACGCGTTTGAACAGTGG
The DNA here is from genome assembly GCA_910585435.1 of uncultured Hungatella sp. GTDB lineage: Bacteria > Bacillota > Clostridia > Lachnospirales > Lachnospiraceae > UBA3402. The sequence continues at coordinate 3,038 of CAJUEJ010000044.1, forward strand.
CGCCGCTGGGTGTCCCATCAGGAGGGGCAGGCCAATGCCATGTATGCCTTTCGGGAGCTTTACCGGAGAGCGTCCCTTTCTGCTACGGAGATTGGGATGAGCGAGAAGCCCCAGATACGCTCTCTGGTTCCTGCACAGTTCGAGAGCTGCAGGACGATTCTTTTAAGAACAAAGGAGTATCTGGACAGGATCTGCGAATATGCGGCAAACCATAGGTCTGTGGTTGCCAAGATGAAGCTGATGGTGGAACAGTATTATATGGAGGATGATTTCAGCCTGACAGCCATTGCGGAAAAGCTGGACATGAACCCTTCTTATGTAAGCAGGCTTTTTAAGAAGGAGCTTAAGGAGAATTTTTCCAATTATATTTTAAACAGACGGATGAAACAGGCAAAATTTTTGCTGTCCACCACAGAGCTGAAGATTCGGGAGATCGCCCTTCAATGCGGATTTTCGGATATTCATTATTTTGGACAGGTGTTTAAGCGGGAAAACGGAGTGACACCGAAGCAGTACCGGAGTGAAAATTTTAACAGTGAATGAAAAGCAGTGTAAAGATCTTATCAATGGATGTAAGATTTTTCCACTGTTTTTCTTATTCCTGCCTGATTAAAATATATAAAAATAAAGGCTTCGGAGTCTGAGAGAGGCTCCGAGAGTACATTTATCGTGAGAAGGAGGAAAATTTTATGAGTAAAAAAATTGTCAGTCTGCTGCTTGGGGTTTCTGTGATGGCGGCATTGCTTGGGGGCTGTGGAGGTAAGGAATCCGGCGGGGAAAGCAGCAGGGCAGAGCAGGCATCCGGGGATGAGACGAAAACAGGCGGGGAAGAGGCATCCGGCGGGGAGGTAAAGACCCTGGAATTTATGTGGTTTGCAGACGGTAATGAGACGGCTGCTATGAGGAAGGTACTGGATAAGTATGAAGAACTGCATCCGGATATAAAGGTTGAGCTGGTGGAGGTTCCCTACGCGGATCTGAATGAGAAGCTGATGATGGCTATCACCGGCGGCGAGGCTCCGGCACTGTCCCGGGTGACAGGATCCCCTCTTTTCTTTGACGCGGCCCTTGAATTTACAAAGGAAAGCTTTGACAAAGGTACCTGGGTAAAATCTGTGTGGCTGGGCGGGGAGGATGCGGCAAATTTGTTTACCTCCGGACAGGCTGCAGCTCATATCGGCGGATCCTGGCTCATCGCTTCTTATTCTGACTCTATTACTGATTTTGAGTGGAGCGTGACGTATCTTCCGTATTCTAAGGTGCGGGGGAACTGTACAGGGTATAAGCAGTTTATGGGATTTGAAGGCAGCGGATACGAGGAGGAGGCAAAGGAGCTTCTGGCCTATCTGGCTTCTGCGGAATCGGCTTCTTATTACAGCGAGTCCCTGTATATCAGCCCAAGGCTGGACGGGGCGCAGCTTGAGTATACAGCAGGCAGCGAACAGTTTGCGATTTTGAATGAGGATGCGGCTGCGGCTACGTCAGCCAGCACCATTGACTGGGGATATCCTAATTTCAGCACTGCCTACAATACGGTGATTATCAATACGGTAAAGGAATATATTGCGGGAAATATTACGGTAGAGGAATGTATGGCGGAGATGGATGCGGCTGCGGATAACCTTTCGCAGTAAGAAAACCAGAGGGGTAAATGCGTGTGCAGAAAGAAAAAAATACATCTAAATCAAAAAGGCGGGGAGCGAAATCGTTGCAGCAGAAGATATTCCCCTATATTCTCATCGCTCCCAATGCAATGATATTTTTATGCTTTATTATTATTCCTGCGTTCTTTGGAATTTATTATTCCATGACAGACTGGCAGGGGATTGGGGAGCCGGTATTTGTAGGTCTTGGAAATTATACCAAGGCATTTGGCGATACCAAGTTTTGGCAGGCTTTTGTCAGGACAGTGAAATATGCGGTGATTACACTGCCTGTTGTGATGGTGGCCTCTCTTCTTCTGGCAAACCTGATGATCCAGAGCATTCCGGGAAAAGGGGTTTTCAGGGCGATTATCTACTGGCCTGCCATGATTTCCTTTATTGTAACAGGTGTGGCCTTTAAATTTATTTTCGGTGATTCCACCGGGATTATCAACTACCTGCTGAAAATGATGGGGGGAAGCAGCGTGGAGTGGCTGATGGACAAGGATCATGCGCTGGCGGTTGTGATCATGGCAACGGTATGGAGTTGTGCCGGTTACTATATGATTATGTTTATGTCAGGGCTTCAGAGTATTCCCATCTCCTATTATGAGGCGGCGAAAATAGACGGAGCCAGCGCTTTCCAGCGTTTCATGAGGATCACTCTGCCGTTGATCCGTCCCACTACGTTTCTGGTGCTGATTCTGGGGTTTTTAGGGCTTTTCAAAGCCTATGGCATGGTTATCTCCCTGACAGGCGGCGGGCCGGCCAGCGCCACCAAATTCGTCGTACAGTATGTGTATGAAAAGGCGTTTCAGGAGTATTCCATGGGGTATGCATGTACACTTTCCATCCTTTTGCTGGTGATTCTGGCATTCTTTACGATTCTGCAGTTTAAGGTGAGCAAAGGAGGGGAAATCAATGACTAGACAGAAAGTGAACCGGGTGATTCTGTTTGCCCTGGCGGTTTTAATCAGCTGTATTTTTATCTTTCCCATTGTATGGATTATCCTGTCTTCTTTTAAGGAGGGAAATGAGATATTTGCCTGGCCGCCTACATTTTTTCCCACCCATTTTTCCCTGGCCAATTATGCAGGGGCTTTTGAGCGGGGGAATTTCCTGGTTTATTTTAAAAACAGCGGGATTGTGACCATTCTTTCCACGGCTCTGGCTGCGGTTATAAATTTTATGGCAGGCTATGGGTTTGCAAAATACGATTTTAAAGGCCGGAATGTGATATTTTTGATCTTTATATCCACCATTATGCTACCGTTAGAAGTGCTGATGATACCGATTTTTCAGACGGTGAAGCTGTTCGGGCTCTACAACACGCTGGCCGGTGTCATCATCCCTCCGGCCGCCACGCCTACAGGTATTTTCCTGGTCCGCCAGTTCTTTTTGTCGGTTCCGGATGAGCTGATGGAGGCGTCCAGGATCGACGGGGCCAGTGAGCTTCAGATCATGGGGAGAGTGATGGTGCCCATCGCCAGGCCTATTATCAGCGTACTTGTCATCTTTAATTTTATGTGGCGCTGGAATGATTACATGTGGCCGCTGATCGTTATCCGAAGCCCCCAGCTGTACACGGTACAGCTGGCGCTGAAGACCTTTGCCGGGGAGTATTCTGTTGACTGGAACGGTTTGCTGGCTATGTCAGTGATCACCATGATTCCCATGCTGGTTATCTTTTTAATCTTTCAGAAACAGTTTATTCAGGGAATTGCCACATCAGGCTTGAAGGAGTGATGATTATGGAATTGGTAAGGACGAAACAGGGAATGTTTAGGGGAGCCGTAAAAGACGGGTATACCGTGTTTTACGGGATCCCTTATGGGGAAGCGCCGGTGGGGGATGCCAGGTTTTTAGAGCCGGCGCAGGCACTGCCTTTTCAGGGGGAGAGGGACTGTACACATCCGTCGGTACGCCCGTGGATGGCAGATCCCAAAGAGGACAGCGCCGTGGCAAAGGAGTTTTATTTTCACAGAGACTACTGGCTGCCCCGGGACGAGGACAGCCTGCAGCTGCATATCTGGACGCCTGCAAGGCAGCCTGGGGAAAAGCTTCCGGTTGCGGTGTGGATCCACGGCGGGGCATTTCAAAAAGGCTATGGCACGGAAGTGGAAACTGACGGAGAGGGCTTCTGTGCAAGGGATGTGATACTGGTTTCCATCGAGTACCGCATGGGGATATTCGGATTTTTCTGTCATCCCTGGCTCTCGGAGGAGCCCTTTGGAGGAAAGGGGAACCTGGGCTTACTGGATCAGATAGAGGCACTTAAGTGGGTCAGGGATAATATAGAAGCCTTCGGCGGAGATCCCGGACGTGTCACCATCATCGGACAGTCGGCAGGGGCGATCAGTGTGCAGATACTGGCATCTTCCCCCCTGGCCAGGGGGCTGTTTCACGGCGCGGTGATGCAGAGCGGCGGAGGGTATCAAAGCCCGGTCTCTGTCGTCAGAGAGATGGGGGAGGCATGGAAGCTGGGGGAAGAGTTTACAGAGTATGCCGGTATACATTCGCTGGAAGAGCTTCGTCAGATGCCGGCAGAGCGGCTGTGCCAGATGGCAGATGAATTTCAGGCCAGAACCTGCCGTTCCATGGCATTTGCCCCGGTGATCGACGGTTATGTTCTGACAGATTCCCTGAATGGAATCATTGAGGGGAGCGGACATGGGGATATTCCCTATCTGATGGGAAGTAACCTGGATGATCTGTACACAGAAGAGCTGGCGGCTGCACTGGAGCGGTTTGCACAGAAGAACCGCAGGTTACATAAGCCTCCTGTGTATCTGTATCGTTTTGAACAGATTCCGCCGGCCAGCCAGGAGGGCATGTATGCCGGCTCCTACCATTCGGCTGAGCTGTGGTATGTGTTTGAGACCTGCAGGCGGGGAAGCCGGCCTTACGGCAGGGAGGATCTGGCGCTGTCCAAGGAGATGGCGGACTGTTGGTGCAGCTTTGTAAAAGACGGGAACCCGGATCCGGACGGGAAGCTGGGATGGAGCTTTTACAGAAGCCGGGATGATATCTACAGGTTTTATGGAGGAAGGACTAATGAAGGAAATTGAATACGGCCTTTGTAAAGGCCAGTACATCAACCGGTTTGTGACCACAGGAACCTTTACCAAAGCCCAGCAGTTTAAGCGTGCCGTATTGAAGGGAAGGGTAAATGAATGGCTGGACAAAGGCTTTGCCATTCATGAAAACCCCTGCCGGAAGGAGTTTGTGGCCCAGCGGGAAAAGGCTTTGCCCCCCTATGTGGAGCTTGAAGGGGAAAAGGCCTGCAAAGCAGTTGAAGTATTCGGGCAGTCCAGGACGCCGGGCCTGTATTTCCCTTTCGGAAATATAGGATATGATGCTTCTTCTTTCTATAAATGCCCCACGTATCTCAGGACTTACTGTTATGCAGATGTGGTGATGCCAGAGAAGGAAGAGGCAGAGCTTGAGATGGAGACCTGCGGCGGCATGACCCTGTGGAACAACGGGAAGCTGATTGCAGATTTTATTCCCTTTACAAGGAATCTGGTAAAGAAAAGGACAGTAAGGCTTGTCTTTGAAAAAGGCAGGAACCATCTGGTTATCTGTCTGGATGACTTGGCCGAACGGGATACAGATTATTATTTTCGTCTGAGATACTGCGGGGAACAGAATCCCAGGATACTTCTTGCCATACCAGAGGAGGAAGAGGCAGAGGAGATAAAGCGCCTGGAAAGGATTCTGGAGGGGCTGTATTTTACGAAGGAGTCCTACAGGGAGGAGATGGTCTGTGTGATTCTTCCCAGGGAGGCTATAGAGGAAGGGGACAGGCTTTTTGTGCAGGCAGGAGATGGCGGGCCTGCGATTTCCTGCCGCCTTTGCCCTGGCATGAGACAGGCAGAGTTGGTGCCGTCTTCCCAGGTTTTGCCGGGGGTTGGGGCGTTTTATTTTGAAATGAGGACAGGAACTGTGCGGATCAGACGGGGAGCGGGATGCCAGATTGTCTGGGAGAAGCTGCAGGTAAAGGGAAGCCTGGATATTGAGGAGCGCCGGAAAGCATTTTTAGATGTGATCTGTGCTTATGGCAGGGATGATATCTATAAGGCGGCGGCAATTTTAAAAACAGGAGGAGATACCGGACAGGCAGAGCAGATGATTTTACATATGCTGGAGGGAGTGAACGCCAGGGAAGACTGCTCGGACTTTGGCTTTATCGTGGTTTTATATGTGTATGTTATGTTCGGGGAGCAGCTGTCAGAGGCTGTTCTGGGTGCAATCCGGCAGGCGGCCTTAAATTACCGGTACTGGATCGATGAGCCGGGGGATGATGTCATGTGGTTCTTCAGCGAAAACCATGCGCTGCTTTTTCACATCTGCCAGTATTTTGCGGGAAGCCTTTTTCCGGAAGAGTATTTTACAAACAGCAGGCGCCGGGGCATGGAGGTTAAGGCCCACGGGGAGGCGCTGTTGAACCAGTGGTTTGACTCCTTTTTTGCAGAATTTGTTACGGAGTGGAATTCCAATGCCTACATACCCATAGATGTCCACGGCTTTGGATTTCTCTATAATCTTACAGGAGAAGGGGAACTGCTTCACGAGAAGGCCAGAAAAGCGCTGGACATGGTGGCATACAGTATCACGGTCAATGCCCACAAGGGCGTGGTTATGACCAGCTACGGGCGAACCTATGAAAAGGAACTGAAGGCCAATGACAATACAGGTATTACGGCGCTTTTGTATATCCTTTACAATGAGGGGTATCTGAACCTGGGGGGAGTCGGGACCATAGCCCTTGCCCTGGGAGACTACAGGGCGCCGGAGGAATACAGGGCATACATCACACCAGAGGAAGGCAGGCAGATGGTGTTTCAGAATACCCAGGGCTATGAACACCATGTGAATCTGTATCTGTATAAGAACAGGGATGTGGCCCTGTCAACGGCAGTGCAGTATAAGCCCTTCCAGAAGGGGTACCAGGAGCATATCGTACAGGCGTCCATCGACTCTGTGGCGCAGGCTTTTATCAATCATCCGGGGGAGATTCAGCCTTACGGCAAAGGGCGCCCTAACTTTTGGGCGGGGAACGGCCAGCTGCCTCTCGGGGTGCAGGATAAGGACATGGCTGTGCTGATATACCGGATTCCGGAGGAAAACAGGATTGATTTTACACATGCCTATGCGCCTCTGGGAGAGTTTGATTCGTATATTCTGGAGCCGGAAGCAAACACCCTGGCAATGGAGAAGGACGGCGCGTATATCGGACTGAAGGCGGAGCGGGGAATCTTGCTTGTGAAGGAAGGGGTGACGGCATACAGGGAGCTTGTAAGCCCGGGAAGGGAAAATGTCTGGGTTCTCCGTGTGGGGACAAAAAGAGAGCATAAAAGCCTTAAGGAGTTTTTTGCCGCCATGAAGGCAGTCCGGATCCAGAGGCAGGAAGGAAGTATAGCTGTGACAGACGGCAGCAGGCGGATGGAGGTGGACGGTGACGGGAGGTATACCTTAAACCGTGAACCGGTATATGCGTATCCGCTGGAACCAAAGGGGATTCTGAATATTTTCTGAACCGAAAGGAATGTAGATACTTATGAAAGACTATGAAGCTGTCCTTAAGCAGGTAGCCGGCCGGATGATGCATATGAAACAGGACGGGATACAGGAAAAGTATCCTGTAAGCCTGCTGGATATGGAGGCCTGGGAATGGCCTCAGGGGGTGGGGCTGTACGGCCTGTATAAATATTATAAAAATACAGGGGATCCAGGCACCCTGGAGTTTCTCACCGGCTGGTACGACAGGCGGATGGAAGAGGGGCCTAGGGAGCATAACATAAACACCACGGCGCCGATGCTGACCTTGACTTTTCTGTATGAAATTACCGGCAGGCCTTCGTATCTGGATGAGATAAAAAAGTGGGCCCGCTGGATGATGGAAGATAAGGGGCTGATCCGGACTGGCGACGGGCTGTTTCAGCATATGATTACCGGGGATCCCAATGAAGATGAAATTTTGATCGATACACTTTTCATGGCAGTCTATTTCCTGGCACGGGCAGGGATTCTTCTCCATCGCCAGGATTACGTGGAAGAGGCACATTTTCAGATTCTGCAGCATATAAAGTATCTTTTAAATAAACAGGAAGGACTGTTCTTCCACGGATTTAATTTTAAGCGCAATGATAATTACGGAGAGGTACTGTGGGGGAGGGGAAACTGCTGGTATACTATTGTGCTTATGGATTACCTGGAGACGGTGCCAGTGGGCGAAGGGCTGAAACGATATTTCCTTTCAGTATACCAGAACCAGGCACAGGCACTTAAAAGGTACGCAGATCCGGAGACAGGGCTGTGGCATACGGTGCTTAATAATCCGGAGACTTACCTGGAACTGTCTGCCAGCGCAGGATTCCTGGCAGGCATTATGCACGGGGTGCGAAACGGGTATTTAAGCTGTGAGGCGTATGGGCCGGTTATTGAGAAGGCCCTGTCCCATCTGGAGGACTATATTGCCGGGGACGGGACAGTCCTGCAGGTTTCTTATGGAACGCCTGTAGGGCTGGATGAAGCATTTTATAAAAATATTCCCTGCTATCCCATGACCTACGGGCAGGCCATGATGATACTGGCCCTCCAGGAAGCCATGGCATTTGAGGGGGACGCAGGCCGTACACATCAGATGCCGGCTATCCATTAAAATTGATATGACCGCAGATGACAGCGCTGCAGATACAGGCGGTTGTCATCTGCGGTTTTTGGTTTCTGTAGTTCTGGCCTCTATTTTGTGAAATCTGTGCTTGCTGCAACAGATGTTTTATACTATAATATTCTGAAACCTACCCTCAGTGGACAAGGGTACAGAAAGGGAAAATGACAGAGGATTTATGACAAAGAAAAGGCAGTGGTTCTGGACCATATTGATTGTTTTTTATGTGGGCTTTATTTTTAACAATTCTATCACACCGGCGGCGGAATCCTCCAGGCAGAGCGGGAGAGTCCTTGCCATGGTTCTGGCAGTGCTTCAGGCGGCAGGGCTGGATGGCGCTGTGGTGACGGAGCATTTTATCCGGAAAATGGCTCATTTTACAGAATATTTTCTTTTGGGGGTGCTTCTGTGGAATTGCCTGAAGGCCTACAGGCTGTCAGAGAAGCTGTGGCTTGCGCTGCAGCTGTGGCTGGTTACGGTGATTCCCCTGACAGACGAGACGATTCAGCTGTTCAGCGAGGGCAGGGCAGGGCTCATAAGCGATGTGTGGCTGGACATCTCCGGAGCGGCTCTTGGCAGCCTGTGTATGCTGGGGGCCTGGCATCTGGCGATTAAACCTGCAGGAGAGAGGAGAAGACAGCGCGACAAAGGCCGGGAGTTAAAGGATGTGAAAAAGGGAAAGGGGCAATACAGGATAAGGCTATGAGCAGGAATATCAGAATGATCCTTCAGTATGACGGCACCCGTTATGACGGATGGCAGAAGCAGGGGAATACGGACAATACGATTCAGGGAAAGCTGGAAAAAGTCCTTGGGCGTATGACAGGCCAGGAGGTGGAGGTTCACGGCTCCGGCCGCACCGACGCAGGGGTTCACGCAGCAGGCCAGGTAGCCAATGCCCATCTGGAGACGGAATACTCTGTGGAGGAGATAAAGGCCTATATAAACCGGTACCTTCCCGAGGATATTCTGGTGCTGGAGGCAGCCGAGGCAGATCCCCGGTTTCACAGCCGCCTGAATGCCGTGGAAAAAATATATACATACCGGCTGGACATGGCAGAGAAAAGCCAGGTGTTTGAGAGAAAATACAGGTATGCCGTGGGAGAGAGGCTGGATGTGGAGGCCATGAAAAGGGCGGCAGGCTTTTTGGTGGGAACCCATGATTTTAAAAGCTTTTCAAGCGGAAAACAGGGGAAAAAGTCTACAGTGCGGACCCTCCACGAAATCTCGATTTTTGCAGATGGGACAAAGGTGGATATACGGTTCCGGGGAGACGGTTTCCTCTATAATATGGTTCGGATTTTGACGGGAACCCTGATAGAGACAGGACAGGGGAAGCGGGATGCGGACAGCATGCCTGGTATTTTAGAGGCAAAAGACAGACAGAAGGCTGGTTTTACGGCGCCTGCCAGGGGGCTGTTTCTGACGGAAGTCAGATATTTTAGGAAACGGAGTTAAAAAGATGACAGAGCTTTTGGTTAGAAGATTTGTGAAGGACTATAAGAATACGGCGGATGCAAAGGTACGGACCTCCTACGGCGTGCTGGCCAGCTTTGTGGGGATTGTGTGCAATATTCTTTTGTTTGGGGTGAAGCTGGGGACAGGAATTGCCGTTCACAGTATTTCTGTTATGGCAGATGCATTTAACAATCTGTCGGACGCGGCCTCTTCGATTATCGGGTTTGTGGGAGTGAAGATGGCGGGAAAGCCGGCGGATGAGGATCATCCCTTCGGGCATGGCAGGATCGAGTATATCTCTGCGTTTATTGTGGCCTTTTTGGTGATTCAGGTAGGCTTCTCGCTGCTTAAAACATCGGTGGGAAAGATCCGCAATCCGGAGGAGATGAGCTTCCATTTGGTGTCGGTGGTGATTCTTCTCCTGTCTGTGGGTGTGAAGCTGTGGCTGGGGTTGTTTAACCGAAAGCTGGGAAAGAGGGTTCAGTCTACGGTGATGCTGGCGACAGCTGCAGACTCTCTGGGGGATGTGGCTACCACCTCTTCTACCATCTTTTCTCTCCTGGTGTTTGGGATATTCGGATGGAATCTTGACGGAATCGTAGGGCTGATTGTGTCTGTGGTGGTTATGATTGCAGGAATCAATATCGCCAAGGATACCCTGGCGCCTCTCATCGGACAGGCCATTGACCCTCAGGCGTACCGGCAGATCACAGAGTTTGTGGAAAAATATGAGGGGATCGTGGGAAGCCATGATCTGATCGTACACAATTATGGGCCGTCTAAAAGCATGGCGTCTATTCATGCGGAGGTGCCAAGCGAGCAGAATATTGAAGTGAGCCATGAGATTGTGGATACTATCGAGAGGGACTGCCTGCGGGAACTGGGGATTTTCCTGGTTATCCATATGGATCCGGTGGAGACCCACAATGAGAAGGCAGCTGCCCTGCGGGAGGAGATGGCAAAGCTTTTGGACAGGCTGGATTCCAGGCTGGAATTTCACGATTTCCGTATTGTAAACGGTGTGGACAGAGTGAACCTGATCTTTGATCTGGTGGTTCCCAGGGAGTATAATCCGTCCATGCGGGGTACAATAAAGGATAAGATTTCGGAGGAAGTACAGGGATGGGATTCCAGGTATTTTTGTGTCATCACGGTGGAAAACAGTTATTGTGCGGAGAATCCGGAATCAATCTGACGGTTGATGAGGGATGGAAATGAATCATGAGAGGAAAGAAGAAAGCCGGTCGGACTATGATCGGCTTTTGTTGTTGATGAAAGAGGGGGACAGGGAGGCATTCCGATGTCTGTATGAGGAGACGGCAAAAAGTGTATACGGGTATGCCCTCTCTATATTGAAAAATCCCCAGGATGCGGAGGAAGCCATGCAGGATGCATATCTGGCTGTGTGGGATCAGGCGGACAGATATCGGTCTGACGGCAAGCCTATGGCCTGGATTTTTACCATTACAAAGAATCTGTGTTATATGAGGCTGCGGAGGCAGGCAGGAAGGAACGGGGTCAGCCTGGAGGAGCTGCGGGAGCAGGAGAGCGGATGGGAGCCTGGCAGGCTGTGTGACGGGATTGAGCTGGCGCCGGAGAAGCAGGTGCTTTTGGAGGCGCTTAAATCCCTGAAGGAGGAGGAGAGGAGTATTGTGCTGCTTCACGATGCCAGCGGGATGAAGCACAGGGAGATAGGGGAGCTTCTGGGGATGCCGGTTGCCACTGTTTTGTCTAAATATCGAAGGTCTTTAAAGAAGTTGCTGGAAAGTTGCGAAAAGTAGTCAGAACCACGCAGGTATTGAAGGTTTTGACGGAGACCAGAAATGAAATTTGGTAGATTTGCATAAAAGAGAGGCTGTATAAACACAGAGCATTTTAGCATTTATACAGCTTTTTTCAAGGAAAATCATAAGGATCTGAATTATTTCCACATAATTTAATAATCTGTTCGACACAGGAAAATGAAATTTCTTGTATAATTGTACTACAAAGGTATTTCACAAAAAGGAGGAGAGGTATGATAGAAAGACCGATTGTAGAGATTGCACCAAAGACATGGCTGATCAGCGATTACAAGCTGGACAACTTTTATCTGCTGGAAGGGGAGGAGAAAGCCCTTCTGATTGATACGGGAGCCGGCTTAGGGCCTGTGGAGGAAGAGGTGAGAAAGCTGACCCAAAAGCCTCTTATCATCGCAGCCACGCATGGACATGGGGATCATATCGGGGGGAGCCATCTGTTTGAGGAGCCTACCTATCTGTGCAAGGAGGATATGGTATTTGTGACAGAGGACGGACGGGTACGGACAGAGGAGGAAGGCAACGCGTTTCGGGAGCGCTACGCCAGGACCAGAGGAAGGGTCCGCAATCCGGAGGCCACAGAGGAGGAGCTGGTGGCTCTCATCCGGGAGGACGGGGCGGCCAGGTTCCTGCCTATGGAGGGAGGAATGGTATTTGAGCTGGGAGGACGTCCGGTGGAGGTCATCCCCACACCAGGGCACAGCCTGGGTTCCGTATGTTTCCTGGACAAAAAGGAACGGCTTTTATTTACAGGAGATACGGTGAATGACTGCCTGCTTTTAAATTTCTGGCCCATAACCACCACTCTCCAGGAATACCGTGATGCCGTTGCACGCCTGTGGGAAAGGCGGGAGGAATTTGACTACATATGCCAGGGACATGATTGTCTGGAAAAAGAGGACAAAAGCTTTATAAGCGATTATCTGGAAGCAGCTGACAAGCTTCTGTCAGGGGAGCTTAATGGAGCGGAGATCGACGACGGTATTCACAAGGGACTGGGTGTCTACTATAATAAGGTGCGGCTGTTCTATGACCCGGAGCATTTAAGGTAAACCTGCAAAGGTAAGGAAAAAAGAATATTGGAGCAAAAAGAGTACCAGGCTATGGACAGGTACATTTATACAGAATGGAGGATACAATGAAAAAAACAAGACAGATTCTTTCTATTATGATGGCAGCTCTTCTGACAGCAGGTCTGGCAGGCTGTTCCGGAGGAAATTCGGGAGGTCAGGCTTCGGGAGGTCAGGCTTCGGGCGGAAACACGGGAAACAGTACCCAGGAGACTGCATCCCAGGCAGCAGGCCAACAGGAGACAGAGGCGCCGGCACAGGCGGAGGGAAAGACCACCATATCCTACTGGACTACCAACCGCCACGACCAGGAATATATGACAAAGAAGATTGCCGAATTTAATGAAAGCAATGACAGCATCTACATTGATTTTCAGGTATATGCAGATAACTATTCCCAGATGCTGGATCTGGCCTTCAGTACAGGCACGGCTCCGGATGTGTTCCAGCTCTCAGAATTTGCCACCAATTATTCCAAGGGATATATGATGAGCCTTAATTCCTTCCTGGATGACGAGTACAAGAAAAGATTCGGCGAGGGAGCTTTTGTGGAGGGAGTCAACTCCTATAACGGAGAGATATACAGTCTTCCCTATACGGCTTCTGCATGCCGGCTGTTCTACAACCAGGATATCTTTGACCGTGTAGGCATCGCCGGGCCGCCTAAGACCGTGGAGGAGATGGCAGCGGATGCAAAGCTTATCACGGAGCAGCTGGGCGGAGAAGGAATCTATGGCTTTGCAGGAAATTATAAAACAGCCAGAAGCGCAGTGGCCAGAAGCATTGACCCTATCGTCCAGCTAAGCGGCGGTACCAGGGCCGGGTTTGATTACAAAGAGGGCCGGTTTGACTTCAGCAGCTATAAACCTATCCTGGAGCAGTTTCGGGAAATCTTCGCAACAGGAGCCACTTTCCCGGGCAGTGAGTCTCTGGATATCGATCCGCTGAGAACCCAGTTTGCTGCAGGCAACATTGGAATGTATATTTCCATAAGCCATGCAGAGCCAGGTGTGTACTTAAGCCAGTTCCCCACAGATGTAAACTGGAACTGTGCCCAGCTGCCTACCTTGACTGGTGAGGTAGAGGGAAAACAGACACTGTGGTTCGGCGGAAGCAACCTTGGAATCAATGTCAACACCACCCATCCGGATGAGGCGTGGGAGGTTATGAAATTCCTTCACAGCGATGAGGTAATGGGAGAGTACTATACCCTGGGCCTGGGAACTGTCATGATCCCCAGCGCCATAGAGGGAGTGGAACCGCCGGAAACCATTGCAAAGATGCCGGATCTGGCTATGAATGAGAGAGATCAGAACTGGCCGCCTCTTCCCCTTAATGTGGTGGTGGAAGGAAAGGATTATGCCACGGTGGTTGCGGAATGTATCTTTGGCATGACTGACATCGACGGGGCTATTGAAGATTTGAATATCCGCTACAATGCTGCTTACGATAAAGTAGTTGAAGGAGGGCAGGAGAGGATTGTTTATCCTAACTTTGACCCGTTGAATCAGGATGTAAGCAAGTAAGCAAAGGGAAGTAACAAATAGTAACGGAATCATGGGAGGACAGAATATGGGAGGAAGGACAAAAAAGAAGGCAGAACATTTTCAGAGCCTGCAGTCCAGAATCTCCCGTTCTGCCCTCCTTGTGGCATTGCTGGTATTTCTGGTAAGCTATACCTGCCTGTATGCCTTTGTCTACAGCTATGTGTCCAGGCAGAACAATGAAAACTGCAGAATACAGCTGCAGCAGACAGAATCGTATGTTCAATACAAGGTCAAGGGTGTAATTGAACGGTTGTTTTATATTCAGACCAACGAGCTGTTCAGCAGAAATTTGAAGAAGATCCTGTTTGAGGAGAACAAAAATAACGGGGTGCTTCTGGGGGAGATGGCCGGTGTCCTGTCTTCCTGCAAGGCTACGGAGCCGTGGCTTTCCAACATCTGTCTTTACACGCCCAAAGGCAGATTTTCCGATATGACGGTTCTGATGAATGAGGGCTATGATTTTAAAGAAAGCAGCCTGTATCAGGATTTTCTGTCGCAGAGCAGCCTGGTGGTCTGGGGGGATTTCTACTATGACCCTGTGTTTATCACAAAGAGGCCGGTGATTCCGGTTATCTACCGGATTGAGGTGGATGGCTGTCAGGAACCGTCAGGGCTTCTGGTTAATTTAGACCAGGCGAAGATCTCCCAATATATCAGCCAGATCGAGAGCCCTTCCGGGGCCTTTGCCGCCATATGTACAGCCAAGGGGGAAGTATTTGCAGACAGTATTCCATCAGACTATGGATGGATTCGGGGCAAGGTTCAGGAACTGCTTCTGGGGACGCAGGAGGAAGGGATTCTGCGGCTTAAGGATAATGGGCAGACGGTTTTGGGAGGGTGGAAGCAGGTTCACACCACACCCTGGTATGTGCTGTATTTTTATCCTGAGGATCTGACAGGGCAGTTAAATGGGATGGCCGGCGCTCTTTTCCTGGTGAATCTGGGAGCAGCGTCCATTATCTGGTTTTTTACTACAAAGGCTGTAAAGAGGATTACAGGGCCTATGGAGGATCTGGCTCATGTGATGGAGACTGTGGGGGAGACGGATTACCAGGCAGCATTTTCTTATGAGAAAAAGGATGAGATCGGGATTCTCACAGACAGCTTTAACCGGATGGTGGAGAATACAGGGCAGTATATCACCCGGCTGAAGGAGGAGAAGGAGAAGGTCCGCATCGAGCAGCTTCTGAAGCGGAGGGCGGAGCTGATTGCCCTCCAGGCCCAGATCAACCCCCATTTCCTTTATAATACCCTGGATTCTATCCGCTGGAAGGCAGAGGAGTATGAGGCGGAGGAGATCAGTGCCATGGTTCAGGCTCTGGCCACTCTGTTTCGGATTGACTTAAGCAGAGGGCGGGAGATGATTCCTATATCGGAGGAGCTTAAGCATGTCAGCAGCTATCTCTCAATCCAGAAATATTGCTATGGAGATACTCTGGATTATCAGATTCAGGTACAGGAAGGCCTTATGGGCTGTTATGTGCCCAAGATTATATTGCAGCCCCTGGTGGAGAATTCTATCTATCATGGCCTGAAAGAAAAGGACGAGGGCGGTACGGTCCGGATTCTGGGAAGGGAAGAGGAGGGCGTCATCGTATTTCAGGTGTGGGACGACGGTGTGGGCATAGAGCCGAAGCTGCTTAAGCGCCTGGAGGAAGGGCTTTTAAAGGGGCTGGTGATGAACCGGGAGGGATATGGCATCTTCAATGTAAATGAACGGATCCGGCTGTATTTTGGAGAGAAGTACGGGCTGAACATTGAAAACGGACCTGAGGCCGGAGCGGTAGTGACTCTTCGGATGCCTTTGGTGAGAGAGGAAGAGGTGGGAACCTATGTATCATATCTTGATAGCAGATGATGAGGCCGGAATCCGAAACGGTCTTGCCCGGTATCTGAAAAACCACGCACCGGATTTTGAGGTGGTGGGAACGGCAAAGGATGGCAAGGAGGCCCTGCGCCTGTCTGAGGAGCTTCTTCCTGAGGTAATTATTACGGATATCAATATGCCCAAGCTTGACGGCCTGGAGTATCTGGAATCTTTGAAGGAGCTTCTTCCTGACTCCAAGTTTCTTGTCATCAGCGGGTATGACCGGTTTGATTATGCGGTGCGCTGCCTGCGCCTGGGGGTGCGGGAATATTTCTTAAAGCCTGTTGATACACAAAAGCTTCTGGAGGTTCTCAAAAGCCTTAAGGAGGAGCTGGATGAGCAGAGGGATGCGTGGAAGCTTAAGGGACAGAAGGAGAGGGAAGGGGCGGATGAGAAACAGGGGGAACAGCCTGGCTTAAGATATCTGTACTGTGCGGCGATGGCAAGAGGCCAGGCAGACTTTGACGAGATTTATGAGAGGGCAAAGCTCAGGCTGGCTCCGGATATCGAGATTTTAAAGCCTATGTTCAGAACCGATGAACGGCTTCTTTATCTGAGAGTGGAAAAGGAGGAGGCAGGGCAGGAGTTTTTAAAAATCACCAGAACCCTCACCTCTGTCTGCAACTATTTTCGGAGAGAACAGGGGAAGCGGATTCATTTTTTCCTGGGGAATTTTGTGGAGGAAAAGGACAAACTGGGACTCTCCAGGAAAGAGGCCCTTCGGTGCGGGGAAGCATTTTTTGAGGATCAGATTCCTCCGGTGGTGTGTTATGAGGAGATGGTGGCGGCCGAGGAGGAGAAGGCCCCCTTTTTTGTCAGGGATATTTCCGAGAAAATGGTCCTGACAGCGGAAAGCGGAAGCAGAAAGGAGCTGGGGGGGCAGTGGGAGGCTTTAAAGGGAATACTTTCGGAGCGGCAGCTTTATGACGCCAAATGCCTGAAAATATTTTTCTTAAGCCTTGGCTTCCAGGTGATGTCGGATATGGAGAAGCAGACGGATGGCATAGGCATAAGGGAATTAAATGAATATGAGGACCGGCTGTCAGGGGCGGAAAGCCCGGATGAGCTGTATGGCTTTTTTACGGAGTTTCTGGATGCGCTGGAGAGAAAATGCCAGGAGAAGGACAACAGAAACCACCGGGTGCGGGAGAGGGCCCAGCCGATTATCCAGGCTCATTTATCGGACAGTGATTTCTGTCTGGACGACGTGGCGGTTAAGCTGTTTTTAAGCCCGAATTATCTGAGGGCCCTGTGGAAGAGGGAGACGGGGATGACGTTTACAGAGTATATCACGGAGCTTCGGATGGAGAGGGCCAGGATTCTTTTAAAGGGGAAGGACAGAAAGATAGGGGATGTGGCAGAACAGGTAGGCTATCGGGACTCCCGGTATTTTTCATCCAGCTTTAAGAAGCTGTACCATATGTCACCGGGAGAGTACCAGAATCAGGAAAGCAGGAGGGACGAAATCGATGAAGAATAGTAAGGAACTGAAGAAACATTTGATGAGGGAGAGGGTGTCTTACCTGATGCTGCTTCCCAATCTGGTTATGTTTGGCGTGTTTACGGTGTACCCCATTCTCTGGGCGCTTCGGTACATGCTGTTTGATTATAAGGGGTACGGGGAAGCAGTGTTTGTGGGAGCGGATAATTTCGTCCGTGTGTTTACCAGGGATCCTGTGTTCTGGGCAGCGGTTAAGAATACCTTTGTGTATGCAGGAGGAAAGCTTATTCTCACCATTCCCATTGCATTTCTTCTGGCAGTGCTGGTGAGCAAAAGCGGAAGGGCCAATGCGGTGGCCCAGTCCATTATCTTTACGCCGACTATTATGAGCAGCGCGGTAATGGCCCTGATTTTTTATCTGATTTTTAATACGTACAATGGCAGCGTCAACCGGATACTCATGTCTCTGGGGCTGATAAAGCAGAATATTAACTGGCTGGGGATTCAGTATGCCATGGTGACGGTGATTATCATAGCGGCCTGGGGAGGCATAGGCAACTACATGGTCTATTTTATTGCAGGGCTTACGGGGATTTCGGAGGATTTATATGAGAGTGCCAGGATTGACGGGGCCAACAATACCCAGATTATGTTCCGGATTACCCTTCCTCTTCTGGCTCCCATCCTTAAGATGATACTTATGCTGGCTCTGGTTATCTCGTTTATGGACATGCAGAGTATCATGGTCCTGACAGAGGGCGGGCCTATGAACCGGACCAATGTTATGTTTTTGTATATCTATCAGCTGTTTTTCCCGGTTACGGCCGGCTCGGCGGTGCCTCAGGAGTTTGGGTACGGCGCTGCGGTAAGTTTGGTGGCGGCTGCCATTATCGGAGGCGTGACGCTGGTGTATCTGTTCCTGGCCAGGAAATTGGATAAAATCACGGAGTAAAGGAGGAGAAAAGGATGCCGAAAGAGTACAGAATGTCAAAGGTGTGGAAGGCTGTGGGGAAGATATTTAAATGGCTGTTTCTGGGAAGTATGTGTGTGTTTACTGTCTACCCTGTGGTCTATGCGGTGCTGGGGTCGTTGAAATCCAACGCGGAGCTGACCCTGGGGGGGAATCTTCTGCCTAAGGAGTGGCATTTTGAGAATTATGCCTATGCTTTCAGCAAATTGGATTTTGGAAGATATACGTGGAACAGCATATTGCTTGCAATCCTGACAGTGATTTTGTCGGTGCTGACTGCCTCCATGGGAGGGTATGTGCTGGGACGGAGGGAATTCCCGGGGAAAAGGGTGATATCTTCGGTCTATTTAAGCTCCATGTTTGTGTCGGTGGGGTCTGTGGCTTTGTATCCTCTGTACAGGCTGTTAAACCGTCTGGGGCTGACCAGCCATATGCTGGGCCTGGCGCTTCTGCTTACAGGCGGACAGGTGGCCAATGTGTTTATGATTTCCGGTTTTGTGCGCAGTGTGCCAAAGGAGCTGGACGATGCGGCCACCATAGACGGCGCAGGGATTTTCCGTATCTACTGGCAGATTATTGTGCCTATGATCCGGCCGATTCTGGGGGTGGTGGCCCTGTTCTCCTTCCGGACGGCCTGGAATGAGTTTATTACAGCCCAGGTGTTTACCATGTCCAATCCGGGGCTTAAGACCTTAAGCGTGGCGGTGGCGAACTTAAGGTATTCGGCCAATGCGGCGGCGGAATGGCATCTGATGATGGCAGGGGCTTCCATTGCCCTGGCGCCGATTCTGGTGGTGTATCTCCTGGCGAATAAGCAGTTTATCGCAGGAATTACTGCAGGGGCGGTGAAAGGGTAGGCGCAGGGAAGAAAAAGTGGTGAAAAAACCCTGAAAAAACAGAAAAAAAGGGTTGACGAATTTAGAACCTTATTGTATAATACAATTCGTCGCTAAGATAAAGCAAGCGGCGAATTGAGATTGGGCTATCGCCAAATGGTAAGGCAACGGACTCTGACTCCGTCATTTTCAAGGTTCGAATCCTTGTAGCCCAGCTGGAAAAGAGCGTTAAAACTTAATTTTATTAAGTTTTGAGGCTCTTTTTACATAATAAAATAATTATTTGTTTTAGTTGAGTATGATATTGACAGTTTTGTCAGAATGGGCTGGAATTAAATAATAATTATAAAAAGGTAATCGTTAAGTTTCCTAGGCTTGGACGATTACTTTTTTGCATTTTTACCGTTTTCGTAACCCAGCTTGTAAGCTGCGCTACAAAGAACGCTCACGATTGAAACAATATAAAAAGCAGATTCCCAAAGATCAGGGTTTCTATGTAAACAGAGCTTATACTCTCTGATGGAGGGCAACCGGGAGTTGTCAATGTTTTATGTGTCCTAAAAGTATTGAGAGTGTGATGAATATATAGTATGACAGAGATTTGAAGCCGGAAACGGCTTTTTTGTTTATGTTTGTAGACATTCCAGACAAAATGCTTTATAATTAAGGATGATTTTGGTTGAAAAGGAGCAGAGGTATGTATCAATTTGACAGCCGGGTGAGATACAGCGAGACCGATGAAAAAGGTAGGCTGAGCGTAACAGGGATCATGAATTATTTTCAGGACTGCTCTACATTTCAGTCGGAGGACATAGGGATGGGAGTTTCTTATCTGAAGGAGCATCACCAGGCATGGTGGCTGTCTTCCTGGCAGATTATCATTGACCGGTATCCTGTGCTGGGTGAGAGAATCACCATAGGTACCTGGCCCTATGATTTTAAAGGGATTTTCGGATACCGGAATTTTACGATTCAGGATTCACAGGGAGGAT
Organism: uncultured Hungatella sp.; assembly: GCA_910585435.1. Lineage (GTDB taxonomy): Bacteria > Bacillota > Clostridia > Lachnospirales > Lachnospiraceae > UBA3402. The sequence goes on from CAJUEJ010000044.1 coordinate 23,334, forward strand.
ACCTGGTCAGGGCCAATTCCATCTGGTTTTTATTTGATACAAAGGCAGGGAAGCCTGCCAGAGTGACCAATATAGATATTGAAGGGTATGGAAAGCCGGAAGAGAAGCTGGCTATGGAGGATGCACCCAGGCGGATTGCGCTTCCGGAGGATTATGTCCTGAAGGAGCCGGTTTTGGTGATGAAGCATCATATAGACACGAACCATCATGTGAACAATGCGCAGTATGTGGAGATTGCCAGGGAATTTCTGCCGGATGATTTTGATATGAAGGAACTTAGGGCAGAATACAGAAAGGCGGCAGTCATGGGGGACTATTTAACACCCCGAATTAGTAAAACAGAGGAGGGATATGTGACAGCTTTGTGCGACAGTAAAGAAAAGCCTTACGCAGTGATCCAGATGAGAGGATGAGGACAAGCATACGTATAGAAACAGATGCCGGCAGCCAAAAAGGGAAGTTACAGGAGAAGAATGAAATAAACCTGCCGCCCAAGCGGTGGCGGATAAAAAAGCACATGACGAATACAACGGAGGAAGAGATGATTGAGTTAGGGAAAAGACAGCTTTTGGAAGTAGTCCGTGCAAAGGATTTTGGTGTTTATCTGGGGGAAAAGAGTACCGATGAGGCAGCGGTTCTCCTTCCGAGAAAACAGGTTCCGGAGGGAACAGAGATCGGAGATAAACTGGATGTGTTTATCTATAAAGATTCTGAGGACCGCCTTATCGCCACAACCGCGATTCCCAAGCTGCAGATAGGGGAAGTGGCGGTTCTGACCGTGAAGGAAGTAGGCAAAATCGGAGCGTTTCTTGATATGGGGTTGGAGAAGGATCTTTTGCTTCCATTTAAGGAGCAGAACCATAAGGTGCGTCAGGGGGAGCAGTGTCTGGTGGCATTGTATGTAGACAAAAGCAAAAGGCTTGCGGCAACCATGAAGGTATATTCTTATATGAGCAGTGAGTCCCCTTATGAGAAGGACGATAAGGTAAAGGGTACTGTGTATGAGATTAACAGAAATTTAGGCGCTTTTGTGGCAGTAGATAACCGGTATTACGGAATGATTCCTCAGAGAGAGCTGTTCGGGGATATTCAGGAAGGGGATGTGATAGAGGCCAGAGTTACAAAGGTCCGGGAGGATGGGAAGCTGGATTTAAGTCCCAGGGAGAAAGCTTACATTCAGATAAATGCGGACGCAGAGCTGGTGTTTAAGGTGATTGAGGAGAAGGACGGAGTGCTGCCGTTTAACGATAAGGTATCTCCGGAGATTATAAAAGAAACATTCCATATGAGCAAGAATGCATTTAAACGGGCAGTGGGACATCTGCTGAAAGAGGGAATCATAAAAATTACGGATAATACCATAGAAAAGGTATAACTGCTGCTGTCCGGCAGATCCAGGCGCCTGGGGTGCCTGCCATAAAAAGCCTGTAGCTGTGAGGATGGCGGACAGCTATAGATACTGTACTTTCGGCAGGATCCTGAAAGCGAATTTAAAGAGCGGTCTGGGAAGCTCTCCGCAGATCTGGGAATAAGGAGTTTCCAAGACCACTCTAAAAAGTATAGGAGGATGTTGTGGACTCGATAGAATATTATAATAAATATGCGGCAAAAATATATGAAGACACAGTTGATATGGATGTCACAGACCTTATGCATCAGTTCCTTAAGGAACTGGAGGAAGGGGACACTATTCTGGATTTGGGCTGTGGCTCCGGCCGGGACTCCCTGATCATGTATGATATGGGATATGATGTAACCCCCCTAGACGCATCGGAGGAGATGTGCAAGCTGGCGGAGATACATACAGGGCTGGATGTGCTTCAGATGACTTATGAAGACATGGAATTTGAGGATGTGTTTGACGGGATTTGGGCGTGCAATTCTCTGATCCATGTGCCGAAGAATGAAATGCCGGAGATTCTGTGCAGAATCTGCGATGCCCTTTGCTCCCGGGGAGTGCTGTATCTGTCAGTGGAGAAAGGGGATTTTGAGGGATTCCGCGGAGAACGCTATTTTTGTGATTATACTATGGAGAGTCTGACGGCGATGGTGGAGCGGACAGGCCTGTTTGAGATCATTAAAACCTGGGAGACAGAGGATGTGAGGGCCAGCCACCCGGATACCATGTGGGTGAACATGCTGGCGAGAAAAAGGTAGAAAGGAAATGAAGGTATGAAAAAAAGGCCGGTCTGGGTTGATTACGGATTGATTGTGTTGGGAGCCTTTCTTATGGGGTTTGCCATTAAGAACATGTACGATCCTGCCGGCCTGGTCACAGGAGGAGTGACCGGCATTGCAATTATTGTAAAGACTTTGACAGGGATTCCCCTGTGGATTACCAATACCGTTTTTAATATTCCGCTGTTTCTGGCCGCCTGGAAGATAAAGGGCGGCCGGTTTTTAAGAAGGACGGCTGTGGCCACGGTGTCTCTGTCCGTCTCCCTGTACGTGATACCGGAGGTTGTCTTTCTGAGGGAAGAGATTTTTCTGACGGCGCTGTTCGGCGGAATTTTGACAGGGGCGGGAACCGGGCTTCTGTTTATGTTCTCGGCTACCACCGGCGGAACGGATATGCTGGCGGCGCTTTTGCAGAGGCGTCTTAAATATTACTCCATCGCCAGAATCATGCAGGTGCTGGACGGGGCGGTGGTGCTGGCAGGAGCTGCAGTGTTCGGCGTCTCCTATGCCCTCTATGCCCTTATCTCTATCTACGCAGTGGCCAAGGTTTCCGACGGTATCCTAGAGGGGATCAATTTCTCAAAACAGGCATTTATCATCTCGGACAAATACCAGGAGATAGGGGATGCTATCATGACCCGTATGGGACGGGGCGTCACGGCCCTGGATGCTGTGGGAATGTACTCTGGGAAAGGCAGGAAGATGCTGTTCTGTGTGGTTTCCAAAAAAGAGATTGTGGGCATCAGGGAGATTGTTCAGAAGCTGGATAAGAAGGCTTTTTTCATCGTAAACGATGTGAGAGAGGTGTTTGGTGAGGGTTTTATAGAATATTGACAGGGAAAATTAAGAATTTTGGTAACCTTTATTTGTAAATATACAGAATAGACAAATTAAAGAAAAATATTTTGGTTATTTAACATATGGTAAAAAACCGGGCTTTCGTGTATGATAATACCAGAACAAAGCAGGGCCTGAAACCGCATTGCTAAAGAGCCCCAAAAACATTTATTTTCTAAAATTAGGAGGATTTTGGATTATGGCTAGTTTAACATTGAAGAACGTAACAAAGGCGTATCCAAATGGATTCGTTGCAGTAAAGGATTTTAATCTGGAAATCGCAGATAAGGAATTCGTTATCTTCGTAGGACCATCTGGATGTGGTAAGTCCACTACGCTTCGTATGGTTGCAGGCCTGGAGGATATTTCTTCTGGTGAATTCTACATCGACGGAAAGCTGATGAACGATGTAGAGCCTAAGGACAGAGATATTGCAATGGTATTCCAGAACTACGCTCTGTATCCTCATATGTC
>CAJUEJ010000045.1 GCA_910585435.1 uncultured Hungatella sp.
TTATCCTATTTTTGACCAAATCAGTCGAGGTACATGCTATCTACCGTTTACAAAACATCTGGAAAGCGCAGTCAGAAATCATCACAAAAACGGAATGTTACCAGATCAAAGGAACAGCCAGCGAAAAAGGAACGCAGAATGTCAGAACTGCCCAAAGAGAAAAGCCAGTCAGCAGAACCAACAAAAGAGCCGGAGCAGCTACTGGAAGCCGGTATGGAAGATGACTATGATGGTTATTATGACGACGTTCTTCCCGCAGATGAAGGAAGGTTCAGTGAAGGCATGGATAAAAACCTGATAAAGAAAGTGATTGTGATTATAGGTGCGGTTCTGCTGATTGTTTCCTTGTGCGTTGGCATGATGTATGCGTTATAAAAGAACTGTTGTAAATCAGGGATATCCGTCGTGTAATAAAATTAAAATGTGCAGGAGGTAAGGCAGATGTTATATATATCGAAAGGCATGGTATGTCCGGAGTCTGTAACAGGGAATCTCTTTCTGGAGAGGGGAAACCAAAAATTCCAGCTTCAGGGAAGGGAAGCTGCTGTATGGCTGAAGGGCAGATTCGGGTTTGATATGACTGAATCAGAGGCAGAAGAGCAGGCCGTCCGGTATCTGGCTGGTGAAGGATTAGCAGAGATGGAGGTAAAAGCGGGTTCAGTATACAAATACCGGATTCTTACCCGGTGCGTATTCTGTCCGGTAAAGCAGAACCGGCATATGAGCAGCAGGTTGAGTGGTCTGGAACGGCAGCTGGATACATGGATGCGGAAAGCAGGGCTTCACCTGTCTGTGGCAGAACTGGTATTTCTTCAGGAACACCACATAACAGCAGACAGTGAAATGTTCGGTATCCGAAATCGTCAGAAGCTGATTGAGACGATTTATACAAAAGACAATATTCAGGACAACCTGCTGGAACACCAAATGGAACAGGCAGAGTGTCGTGACGAGGTGGTGGAAGCCTTGATGCAGCTTTTGAAGAAAAAGAAAATACTGATTGTGTGAGGGGGATTACGGTGAAAGAAAAGTGGATAAAAATGCCGAAGGCATTACAGAGACAGGTATTATTCCGGTCTGGGGGCGGAGGACTGTTTTTGATGATATTACTGTTTCTTATGACAGGAAGCAGGGATTTGTATCTGCTTTTGCCATGTATTGTATGTATGTTCTGGATGGCAGGAAGCGGATTCTGGTTGTTTTTGCGGGCGGCAGGGGGAAACTATATGCGTCTGCAGGGGCAGTGCATCCGCATAGATACGTCAGGATTGCGAAAGCGGGTTCATGCAGTCCATCTGGCGCTGGAGCAGGGAACTGTGAAAATTCCGGTCAGATACCGCATAAGCAGACTGTCCGAGGGGGACACTATCGTTATCTATGTGGCAGAAAGAACACCTGTGTATGAGCGTGGCGGGGAATATATCATCGGAAATTATTACGCAATGGAGATTCGGAGGTAAAGGTGAAAAATGAATAGTTTCACAATACAAACTGTGTTTGTATTGGAAGTTTGGGGGTACAAGCCCAAACTTTTAGGAACTTTAGTTCCTTGCGTGCTACAAAAAATGTGTGCATCAGGAGGTAGTTATGGGAATGGAAAAAGAAGCATTATATCAGCTTTTGCAGGAAATCAGGGAAGAAATAGACCGCAATGAAAAGGAAGACGGCACGTATGCGTTTGATGTCCGGCGGGTGCAGGTGGCCCTCGATTTTGTCAAAAGGGAACTGACCAGCAGTATCGGTCAGAAGGACTAAAAGAAAAATAAAGAATGATTTGACGATGCAGGCGGGATATGGTATAGTTGCTATATCAGTATCAGGTTATTTTAGAAATACAGAGTATTCAGGTTACAAAGTGTCAATCAGCACAGAAGTGCTTTTTGGCACTTTTTTTGTTGCGGAAAATTTTCCGCATGTTATCTGTGGTTTCCGCCTGTAAGCCAGGTTGAAATAAATACATGTTAAGGCAGAACACATCTGCCAGAAAGGAGAATGCTTATGTTTAAGACATTTGCAACAAACGTAGTGGTATCCAAAGGATACGAAGGTGCAGCAGCACTGAAATTTTCTGAAAATGGGGAGTCTGTGAGGTTCCGTATCGGACAGAAGGTATATGACAGCCGTGTAGAGGGGAATTACCGCTGGCTGAACATATCCGTAAAAGCCTTTGGCTCCGTCTGCGAGAGAATCAAAAAGATGAAACTGAAGGAAGGTTCCTTTGTCAATCTGACAGCGAGGCTGGATGAGGAAAAATGGACCGACCAGGAAACAAAAAAGGAAAAGAGCCAGCACGTCCTTATCGCGGAGGATATTGAGTATGCCTATGTCGGGAAATCCGGTGAGAACCAGAATGCCGGACAGAACCAGTCCCAGGGGCAGAATCAGGCGGCTGGCCAGTACCAGCAGGCAGCACCCGCAGGAGCGCCTACGGCAAATCAGGGGCAGGCACCCGCAGCAAATTCGGTAGCGGAACCACAGGCAGCAGATCCAATGGAATCAGATGGCTTTATGGGGTTTGAAGCGTTTGGCGGCAACAACCTGTTTCAGGACTAGCATGGCACAACAATCAAATACCGGCGTGGAAGACCGCACATAAGTTATGTTTCGTAGTCTTGTGTGCGGTCTTTTTACGTTATGGGAAAGGAGATGATTCCATGAAAAACAAAGGTTTTCTTCTCCTCACGGAGCAGGAGAGGAATGCAAAATTCAAAGCAGCGCTCCACACCAAAACCGGAGGCAGGCTGACAGGGGATGAGATTCAGGAAATTCTCCATATCCTGCCAGCAGATAAGCAGTATGAAATCCTGGTCTACCACGAGACGGATGAGTTCTGTCTGGGGGTTACCCGGATGAAAGGAGCCAGAAAGCGGCTCATACTGGGAACGGATTTTCAAGGATTCAAAAATCAGGCAGGGAAACTGGTGTGTGATATGCAGTCCCAGGCAGTCGCCATAGCGGTCAGGAAAAAATCCTCTTTGGAGGAATGCAGCCAGCTGCATATCCTGATTCCACCGGAACGTTGCAGAAAGGAGCAGGGGTGCCTATGAACCGAAAAGAAAAGAAGGGCAGGACGGCCGCTGACATTCTGATTTTACTGGGGATGCTGGCACTGCTTTCTGCGATCTGCAGGCTCTGGCCCATCCTTCTGCTGATGATACTGGGAATCTTTGCAGCGGCACTAAAGGCGCTGTGCAGCAGGCCGGACAAAATCGAGGTGCTGACACCAGTGCCTTATCTGCTGGAACCAAAACCAAACCCAACGATAAAGGAACTGGAGCAGATGGCATATTCCGTCATACAGGCGAAGATTACGGAGCTGGTGGTAAAGGATTATCCCGAAGCCAGATGGGTATGGGAGACACCGGATGCCATACAGGAGATTATGTCTGGCGGAGAGGTGTTTATTCTCCTGAACCGGGCCGGAGGCTACCGCAGGGCAGAAGTGCTGCACCGGAACCTTCAGGTGGCAGGGATTGATTATCAGCCGGAACAAAATAAGGAACCGGTATCCCCGGAACCGGAAGGGGCCGGTGGTTTTGACACAGAGCCGGCGGCAGACAATTATGAGCTGCTGGCCTTTGAATGGAGTGAGGCACACATTCTGGAACTGAACGAACGCTGCAATGAGGCGATCGGGCAGGGAAAAAACGAAATTCTGATACCTTTGGAAGAACTGCCGTCTCCGGAGAGCTGGCCGGATATCTGCCGGGAACTGGAACGGGCCGGGCTTGACAGAGTAAAAACTGTAACCGATGGAATCACAATTATTTTATAGCTTCAGAAAGCAGAAAGGGAATATCTATGAGTACAAACATGAACAACATTTTTAATTTCAGCCGCAATCTTCCGGAACCATTTGATACGATGGCGAGTAAAAAAGTAAAGGTTACGTCCAGGTATGGAAGCAGGACGGAAGCAACCATTAACTGTACCATGATCAAGGCAGTCCATGCGGTCTGCCAGTGTATGAGTGGGACAGGCGAAGGGGCGGTTGGTCTGATTGACCACCGTTCCGTGGCAGAATATAAATCCTCTATGGAGGAATCCGCCTATCATCTGGCGGTCTATGACCGTTCCAAAGGGATGGCATTAGCCAGTGTCTACAATAAAGACACGGAGATGATGGAAACCTACACCATGAACCCGAAAGGAAGGGACGGCGCCGCTGTCATTATGGCGATGATGCCGTTTCTGATGGAGGACGAGGAATTTGCAGAGCAGTATGAGCGTTACTATGAGCAGTACCAGAAAGGCTATCCGGATTTCGATGCGGCAAAGGAAAGCATGGCAGTTTTGTGTGACAATGCGTACCGCAGAATCAAAGATGAGACATGCAGCGCCCATCTGAAACTGGATGTGGATGCTTCCGGCAACCTGATGCGGGTATCCAATGCACAGCTGGATTCGGGGGCATTTACCCCGGTCAGTGTGACCGCCGGGGAATTTACCATCTTTGCAAAGACCGGGCCGGCAACGATCAAAAAAGCCGGCATTCTGGTAGAGAAAGAAGACTTTGAGGGGAAATATGTCATGCAGGGACGGACACTGAATGCGGTGGAGGAGAGCCTGGTGCCGGAAATACCGGACTGGTACATCATTCCGCCGGAAGTGGTGGAAATTTGCAGGCATGCAAAAGAAACGACAGGGAAATCCATGCAGATGCGGAACTTCCTCTTACGGGGACCGGCAGGAACCGGAAAGACAATGGGAGCGAAGGCGATTGCGACAGGGCTGCATCTTCCCTACATGAAATACACCTGTTCGGCAGGCACGGAGATTTATGACTTTGTGGGGATGATCTTTCCGGATTCGGATTCCGGTTCGACCGGGGATGCTGCGCTTGACAAAGAGCTTGCCATGCTGAAAAGCATGGGCGGCATAAGCTATGAAAACGTGGCGAAACTGATGGAACTGCCGGACCTGGATGACATGGATTTTGACCCGGCCGGCGTGTACCAGCAGCTGACAGGGAAGGAAAATGACAATGCCAGTACGCAGGACTGCATGGCAGTGGTGCTTGACATGGTAACAAAAAAAGTACAGGCGCTTTCCAGACGGACGGAAGGCTCTAAAAGCAGCGGGCAGACCTACTCTTATGTGGAGACGGATTTTATCAAAGCATTGAAGAACGGCTACGTCATAGAAATTCAGGAGCCGACGACAATCGTGCAGCCGGGCGTTCTGGTGGGATTAAACTCCCTGCTGGAGCAATCAGGAGGGATTACCCTTCCTACTGGTGAAATCATCGAAAGGCATCCGGATGCGGTGGTGGTCGTTACCACCAATGTCAGTTATGAGGGATGCCGTGGCATGAACCAGTCGGTCATTGACAGAATGAGCCTGGTAAAAGACGTGGAGCTGCCGGAACCGGAGGTGATGGTACAGCGTGCCATGAGTGTGACGGGAGCAACGGATGAGTTCCAGGTATCCCAGATGGTGCAGGTGGTGAATGACCTGGCAGACTACTGCCGGAAAAACAGTATCACGGACGGCTCGTATGGCATGAGGAGCCTGATTGACTGGGTAATCAGTACTGAGATTACGGGAAACCCTTATGAATCAGCACTGTATACCATTATCAGCAAGGCAACTTCGGATGAGGTGGACAGGGAGGCACTGGTTACAACGGTGCTGGAACCAATCTTTCCGCCAAAGAGAATGCGGGCCGCTGTGTGAGGCGCACATCATGGGACAGCAGTATTGTGCATCCATGCAAGGAGAATACAAAACGGCAACGGCGTTAGAAGAACTACGCCACAACACAGACGCATTGCAGGACTATCCTGCAGTGCGTTTTTTCAGAAAGGAGGTACCCTATGGCAAGGGTGAATCACAAAACAGTAAAGCGTTTAATGAACGAAAAACGGAGCAAGATCACGGATAAGCAGTTTTTTACATCCCGGATACTGGCCGGGCATTTTGAGGATATGGCAGTGGCACAGACAAAACGGTACCATTATAACCGGAGGGTTCATGTCAGCATCTACTGGAAACCGAAAGTACAGGATGGGGCAGATACCAACAACCAGGTAATCCGCATCAATGCAGGGCATCCGATGGTTACGAAAGTAAGGGGACGGGAAAACCGCTACCAGATTGTCTGTGGGCTGTTTTCCCATGAACTGGGGCATGTGCTGTATACGGATTTTCTGTGCAGCCAGTCCTACTTTAATGCCCTGTTGGATGAACGGTGGTATCCGGCGGCGCCTGATTTGAAAGTGGCAACGGATAAGCTGAACGAGAGGGCAGTCTGGGAGTATGTGCGTGCGGATGAGCTGAACAAAAAGCTGTTTCTGAAGGTGGCGCATGATATCTGGAATGTTCTGGAGGACGGCTATATTGAACACCGCTTCCTAAACCAGTTTCCGGGAACATTGGGCTATGGATTGGAAACCCTGCGGGAGCGGGAGTGGAAACTGATGCCTGACGTGACGCAGATGAAAGAACAGGAAGAGGACGGCGGGCATATTTTCCAGAGTATCCTTCAGGTAATGCTGTCCTATGCCCTGTTCGGGGAAATCAAATATGGGGATGAGCCGTTAACGGATGAGCGCATCCAGTCGGTATTCAGTCTCATTACAGAAATTGACCAGGCAGTAATGGTAAAGTCAGCCAAATCCCGCTGTGATGTGGTAAATACCATTCTGGTAAGATTATGGGATTACATCGAGGATTATCTGGAAGAGATGAAAAAGCGGCATGATGAGATGACAGCGGCCGGAGAGAGCATATCGGCAGAGGAACTGCTGGAGGCAGGGCTGGGAAGCCTGGCCGGGACTTCCACCAGTGCCACGGGATGCGTGAGCAGGCCGGTGGCAGATGAGGAGGACTCCGGGGAGATTTCCAGCGGACAGACTGCCGGAAACCGGGCAAAAACCCATGCCGACGCGGAAGAATCAGAGGAAAGTTCCGGGTCTGGGGAAACCGGTGGAGCGGACGAAGGGGAATCTGAGGCTGACGAAGCAGAGGGAACCGGGGAAAATGAGGATCCGTCTGGAACAACCTCCGATGAAGACGACTCTGGTGAGGAGACTCCGGTGCCATCTCAAAAAGCGGGAAATACGGGGAAACAGAAAGCAACAGAGCAGGAGCAGGGCAGGATACCCCTCACGCAGACATCCAGTGTGTCAAATCCGGCAGGCGGTGAAGTCAGCCGCAATGAGGATTATGAGAGGGAATGCGATGAACGTGCAGCAGCCGATATTGAACGGATGCTGGATAAGATGGCGGAGCGTTCTGCCTGTGAACAGTTAGAAAACGAGCGGTTGCAGGAACTGAATGAAACCGCGCAGAATATTTCTTATGGCAACATCCATGAGGGAGTCGGCATCCGGGTCAACCGGATCAGCATCGTAGATGAGGAACTGGCAGAGCAGTATAACCAGATTGCGGGTTCGTTGCTGGCCATATCAAAACAGATGCAGAAAAGCCTGGTAAAGCAGTTAAAGGAGAGCAGGCGTGGCGGCAGGATGACAGGACTTCTGATGGGAAGGCGTTTGGATACCCATGCCCTGTGCCGGAATGACGGGAAGGTGTTTTATAAAAATTCCCTGCCCAATGAGATTCCGGAAATGGCAGTGGGACTGTTGCTGGACGAATCCGGTTCCATGAGTTCCTGTGACCGCTGTACCTATGCCAGAGCCACAGCGATTATCCTGTATGATTTCTGCCGGGGGCTGGATATTCCGGTCATGATTTACGGGCACAGCACAGGGTATGATTCCAGTCATCATGACACCGTGGATTTGTATTCCTATGCGGAGTTTGAAAGCATTGACCAGGAGGACCAGTACCGGATGATGGATATCAGCGCCAGGGGCGGCAACCGTGACGGGGCGGCCCTGCGGTTTGTGGCAGAGCAGCTGTCAAAGCGTCCGGAGGAGATTAAAATCTTAATGATTGTATCCGACGGGCAGCCGGCAGATACCGGTTACGGCGGAACTGCGGCAGAAGAGGACCTCCGGGGAATAAGACAGGAATACCAGCGGAAAAACATTATTTTCGTGGCGGCAGCCATTGGCGACGACAAGCAGAACATTGAAAGAATCTATGGCGATTCCTTTATGGACATCACAGATTTGAACCAGCTGCCGGCAAAACTGACCGGGGTGGTACGAAGGCATATCCGGGTATGACAGAAGGCAGGAGATAAAAGACACAAAGTAATTGATTCACGATAACAAATAAGACAGGGACAGCAGTATGTTCGGAAAATAGATTGAAAAATGATTCTAAGACAGCTAAAAACGCTGCCTAACAATCATTACTATTTCAATCTGGAAAAACGCAAAGTCTGCGTTTTTCCAAATGATTTAGGGCAACAAAGAACAGGCTGCTGTTTCTGCCGCCCATATTTTCTGGATATACGGTCTGTCCTTTTTCAAAAAGGAGGACGAGCGTATGCATTATGCGACATTAGTAACTGTGGAAATCGAGCCATGTGAGGAGGATATGGCCAGGGCAACAGAAACCCAAAATTTAATTCGGGCAATCGAAGTGCAAAAGAAGAAAAATCCGGAACACCACATCATGTTAGACATATACCAGTCTGAGGCAAGGATGCGGAGCACTGCTTTTTCCAACCGGATGGCGGAGGAAGTGGATGCCGTTATGGAGCCTTTTTACAGTGACACGGATAATCCGGACTATCTGGAATTTGAAGATAAGACAGAGGAATACCGGAAAGCGTATGAGACGGAAACAGTGAATCTGGTCCGCTTCCCCAATGGGACAGTCCGTACAGACCACCATTGCGATGTCTATTGTAAATATGAGATTGTGGATGGCAGGCTGTATGAGAGGAACTGGGGACCGCTGCATCACAGGAAACGCACAAAGAAGTGCAAGAGGATGCAGGTCATGGAACATGTTCCGTATTATAAAGTATACCAGACTTTCGAGGAATTTGTGGAGGAAAGGTATGGGACTTCTTATTATGAGGAGCAGAAAGCCTTTGGGTATTATTACAATCCGGATGCTTTTTATGACTGGTATTCCATTGGCGGACGCTGGCCGGACATGTTTCTGGTCAAAGATGGCTGTAAGGAATATGGCATTGCAGACCGGAGCTGGACGTGTGCGGACAAGGAGACGAAGGCTCCGGAAGGATACCACTGGACCTGTGCAGCCAGAAAGAAAGACATTGCCTGGCAGGCCATGTATGAATGGGAACTGGAGAAAGCAAAACAGAGTTTTGCTAAAATGTCAGGATGGTTTGCAGCCGGAGAGGTGCCGGACAATACCTGTCTCTGCATTGAAGAAAACGGCATCCGCAGATTTGGTGAGCTGTTATTCCGAAAAGGAGAGACAGAGAATGAATATCTGGAACGGTATGCAAATCTCAAAAGAAAGAAATACCCGCTTAACATCTATGCGTTTCTGACGGAAGGCATCTGGACTACGGTAGAGCGTTTTATCCCGGATGGCAGAAACAGCAGGTTCGAGGATAATGAGGACTGGGAAGATGAACTGGAGCAGTTTATTGACGGGCTGGATGATGAGACAGTTTTAGTCAGCGTAGACTGCCATATGTAAAGGAGGGAACGGTTATGGTTATAAAACACACAGGAGCCGCTTATCAGTATGAAGGCATGACATTTGCCATCGGTCAGAGGATTTATGCCAACGGACAGAGTGACTGGGAAGGGCTTTTCGGAGTGATTACGGAAATCCGGACAGATGGGGATAAAGAAACGGAAAACGAGACAGCGGATATCTACTGCAGTTTTGATGTCCCGGTTCTGCCGGCAGATGTAACAGAGCTGGAGGAACGGTTTTCCAGTCTGTACCAGGAGCCAAAAACAATAGAGGATATCAGTCTGGATGAGGTCATTATGGCACCGGAAATGATAGAACCGTTAGAACCCTGGACAGGCAGGGAAAAGAAAAATGTCTCGGCTGTGGTAGAAGAATATACCAAAGAAAAACCTATTTGTTATCAGCCGGAGACAGATACTGCATATCCTCTTTGTATCGGAAATGGTGAAAAAGAGTGTGAAAATTGCAATCTGTTTGTGGATTTTGGGGAAGGAGATGATGCAAATGACAAATAGAAAAAGAGTAAGCAGACCCCTTACCAGCATTGTTTCCTATCCGGAACGAGGGGAGGGCGGCAGCAACCGCTATCGCGGGAACTGTTCCCCCAGACTGGTGGAGGACCTGATTGGGTTCTTCCATCCGGAGATGATATGCGACTATATGTGCGGCAGTGGGACAACGAAAGCGGCGGCGGACAACATGGGTATCAAAAGCAGGCTCTATGACCTGCACAGCGGGTTTGACCTGATGAACAGCGAGATACCGGAGCGGCCGGAATTTATTTTCTGGCACCCGCCTTACTGGGACATGGTAATCTATTCGGATAAAATGTACCCGGCGAAGGAAGTAGAAGCACGGTATGGGTACGACCCCAGAAAGTACGACCTGTCCCGGATTCCGGACTGGAACCAGTTTGTAAAGGCGATGAATACTGCGATGTTAAAGCAGTATTCCGCACTGGAACAGGGCGGGCGCATGGCAGTCCTGATGGGCGATATCAAGAAAAAAGGGCATCTGTACAGTATGCTCTCGGAGATTGCCAAACCGGGGACACTAGAGAACATCATCATCAAGGTGCAGCATAACTGCCTTTCTGACAATATCACATACAGCGGAAGGTTTATTCCCATCCTGCATGAGTATGTGATGATTGTGCGGAAGGATGCTGGGTTTGTTGTACCAATACTGGTTACAGAGAAGAAAGAATGTGACATAAGGGATCTGCCGGAGGCAACATGGCGGGATGTAGTAGCAGCCGTTATGGAACCATGCAAACAAGCAGTACCGCTTTCTTATCTGTATGAACAGATCCAGTCACATGAGAAAGCAAAAGAAAATCAGTGGTGGAGGGAGAAAATTCGCCAGACATTGCAGTGCAATCCGAAACAGTTTGAACATGCCGGGCGTGGGATGTGGAAACTGAAACGGAGTGCTGCATAAGAATTGGGAGAGGTGCCGTCCGTTCTGGGCGGTGCCGTTCCAATCAGTAAAAATCAGTAGATATTTTGAAGTGGCTATGGTATGATAACGTTAAGGAATGCAAAAGGAGGAGACTATTGGAGGTAGAAAATACATTATCAAAAAAGATTGATACGGCAGGACAGAATGCGTCGTATGATGCGTATTGCCGAAATCTTTTGATTAATAAACAGATTTTAGCCCGTATTCTGAAGACGTGTGTAAGGGAGTTTCATGATTGTCCGATAAAAGATATTGAAGAAAAATATCTCGATGAGAAACCAAAAGTTCATGAAGTTGCTGTACACCGGGATGAATCAGCGGAGTTTATTGACGGGATAGGCAAAGAAGATGTTGGCATGAAAGAAAAACCCATAACATATGACATTTATTTCCGAGTGCTGTCCCCGAAAGACGATGAAATGATTCGGATGATTATTAATGTGGAAAGCCAAAAGGATTTTTATCCCGGATATCCGCTTATTAAACGGGGAATATATTATTGTAGCAGAATGATTTCCAGCCAGTATGGAACGGAAACTTCGGATTCAGGTTATGAAAAACTAAAAAAAGTTTACAGTATCTGGATATGCTTTAATCCACCGAAATACCGTAAAAACACGATTACTGCTTATTCTATGAATGAGCAGAACCTTGTTGGAAGTGTGACAGAGAAGGAAGAAAATTATGATATGCTTTCGGTTATTTCAGTCTGTCTGGGAGGTCCCGGTGATGAAAAATATGAGGGGCTTTTGAGAATGCTGGATGTTCTTTTGTCAGATAAGGTATTGCCGGGAGAAAAGAAAAAGATATTAAAAGCAGAGTTTGATGTTGCAATGACAAAAACAATGGAAAGAGAGGCGATGGAAATGTGTAATCTTTCACAGGGGATAGTAGACAGGACTACAATCAATCATATTATAAGTATGATGAAAAAGTTAAAATTATCAGAAGAAGAGTGTATGGATGTTTTGGGTATTCCAGAAGAACATCGGGAACTGTATCATATGATGCTGCAGGACAAAATGGAAGTCAGTCATGTATAACATGAAATCAGTGGGGACTCTTGGCTCATTTATTTGAGCCTTGAGTCTTTTGCTATTTTTGGAGAGAAAGATGATAGTTATCGTTTGTTTGGATGATAAAAAAGGCATGATGTTTAATCATAGGCGACAGAGCAGAGATCAGGTAGTGACAGACAGGATTCAGAAAATCTGTGCAGGTAAAAAGCTGTGGATGAACGCATACTCGGATAAGTTATATGGCAGTCTGGAGGGAATGGATATTGTGGTAGAAAATGATTTCCTTTCCCTGGCTGGCAGTGGGGAAATTTGTCTGGTAGAATCAGATAGCCTGATGCCTTCTATCGAAAAGATTGAACAAATCATTGTTTATTGGTGGAACCGGACGTATCCAGCAGATGTTTACCTGGATTTGGATTTGTCCCAGTGGGAGAAGAAAGAGCGGAATGAGTTTCCGGGTATTTCCCATGAAAAAATAACAGAGGAAAGATATGAGAGGAGAATATAATTACATGAAAAAAACAGTATTACATAACTATCTCTTTTTGTTTATGACAGTATTCTGTCTTCTTTTTACAGCTTGCGGACAGGCAGATAACCTTAATCCGGCAGGGAAGGAAGAGCCGTCTGCTTCTGCTACAGAAACATGGGGGAGTAGTGGAAAATCAGAGGTTGCCGAAACAGAAACCCCGGCGGACAATGATAAAGGAACTGTTTCCATGCAACTGCTTCCGGCATATTCTGGAAAACCTTATGTGGAAATTGATGGCAACGAGCCGGGATTTACAGAGAAAGATAAAACAAAAAAATCCTTTGAACAGTACAGTGAACTGGATTCGTTGGGAAGATGTGGCGTGGCATATGCAAATGTGGGAAAAGACCTGATGCCGACAGAAAAACGGGGCAGTATCGGAAAAGTGAAGCCTTCCGGATGGTATACGGTAAAGTATGATATTGTGGATGGAAAATACCTGTATAACCGATGTCATCTGATGGGGTATCAGCTGACGGCAGAAAATGCCAATGAAAAAAATCTGATCACAGGTACCCGCTATATGAATGTAGATGGAATGCTTCCTTTTGAAAACATGGTTGCAGATTATGTGAAGGAGACGGGAAACCATGTGCTTTACAGGGTAACGCCGGTTTTTGAGGGGAATAACCTGCTGGCAACGGGCGTGCAGATGGAAGCATATTCCGTGGAAGATGAAGGCGATGGTATCTGTTTTAATGTATTTGTGTATAACGTGCAGCCGGGAATCCGGATTGATTATGCGACTGGGGAAAGTAAAGAGGCTCGCGGAACTGGTAATGGTGGAAATGGTGTAAAGGAAACGCCTGCTCCTGATGCCGGCAGTCGGACGGGACAGGATGGGGCGGATGCAAAGACAGAAGCGGTTGAAATCAGGGGAAACAAAAAATCAAAGATTTATCATTGCCCCGGACAGGCTTCTTATGATGAAATGGCAGATTCTGATAATCTGGTAGTTTTCCATTCAGAGCAGGAGGCAGTGGATGCCGGATATCGGAAGGCAAAGAGGTAGTAATTGAGAGAGGTAGCAGCAATATGAATGAAATGGAAATGGTGGCAGTACATAAATGTTTTTTGACATATCCTATAAAAAAATTTGAGAATATAATTGACAATAACATCATTTCAGTTAAAACGAGAAATGATACTATTCTAATGCATATCAAGAGCCGCAAAGGAAGAAAAAAGTTATCTTCTTTTGGCTTTCAGGTTATGGAAATATTCTTTTTGTATTTGGGAGCTTTTCCTAAATTGCAGTCTGTTACTTTAAATGGAGACGAGCAGGATATTGAAGAATATGTCGATAAGTTTATGACATATCATTATTTTGTGAGAAATGATTTGCAGATATGTAAAATTAATGCGGGAAATTTGAATGACGCGGTTTTTCAAAATTATCAACGGCTTAATCATTTGCCAATTTATTCAATGGAGTACATTTTTTCAGAGGCATATAAGAAAGTTAATATAACTCACAAAATTACTTTATTGACCCATGTTATTGAAGGAGTTACTTCACAAAAATATTATAAAGAACGTGTGGAGGATATTTTTAAAGAGTTTTTTAGGTTACATAGAAAATATGGATGTGGGGTTTTGAATTTGCTGAATAAGAATAGAAAAGCATTTGTCAATGTATTTGTTGATACGAGACATTGGTATTCTCATTTCTTAAAAGAAAGTGAGAGAACTGATAGAATGACAAGTGGAACAGAGATGGTAATATATTTTGAAATTTTATACTACTCTATTCGATTGTTCTTAATCAGTAAGTTAGGCAGTACAGTATGTGAAGATACAGTACAGGAATATTTGTATTCTATACATGATTGGATATTGGAAATAAAATACGGAAAAGACGAACCTTTGAAATCTAAGGTATACCAGTCTAGTAAAAAGTGGAAAGAAGTACAGCATGAAATAGAAGAACTTTCAAAAAGAGCAGCAGAAGAAATCGAAGGATATTCGATATGAGATATTGATTATGGAAAGGAGTGTTATCGCTATGTTGTATCAATTAGATGAAAAACAGATTCTGCTTGATTATATTGAATTGGAGAGATATGAGGCGGTAAAGGAAGGAGAAACAAAGGTTGCTATCAGAATGTTAAAAGATGGACGCCTTTCTATTGAGGAAGCTGCAGAATGTTTTTCCGCATTGACAATAAAAGATTTGAAGAAAATCCAGGAAGAAATACTGCAGTCATCAGAGCAGGAAGCACAGGCAGATTAAATTTTTTCTTTCATTGACGGTCAAACCGATATCTGTTATAATCCATATATCAGTATCCAGTTTGTATCCGTACAGACACAGTTTAACAGGTAAATTCACAGTGTCATTTGCATGAAATATTGCAGATGGCACTTTTTTTGTTTCTACAATTCAATATTGGACAATAAGCCAGCGGTTGTTTCGCTGGCTTTTGTTATAGAACTGGGCGGTTGACCGTCAGAAAGAAAGGAGAGATGCGTAATGCAGAATGTATGCAAAGACAGTTACTTTACAACCTTTGGTTCCTATGAGCAGATGCTTGATTACCACAGGAACCAGTCAGCAAACAGCAGGTGGCAGCGGTGTAAGGTCAGTGACCTTGAAGTGTCGCCCTTAGACCGGGGTTCTTCCCTTGTGGGGAAGCTGGGGCTGTTTGCACCAGGAATCAGTCAGGAAGCCGTGGAGGATACGGCAGACAACTTAGGGCTTGCCATGATGGTAGATCATCAGTATTACCCCATCCGGGGGACAGCCTACAAAAGCCTGCTTGACCGGGCAAAAATCGGTGGAACGGCACTTCCCAAACTGAGCCGGACAGCTCTGGCGGATGTGCTCAATGCCTGCCTTCGCTTATACCATGCGGAGGCTCTTTTGCTTCTCAGGGATGAAAAAGTGGCAGCGGTACACTCCGGGGATGAGACGGATTATTCCGTGCTTCCCGTAGATGAACTGCTTGTGGCGCTGCAGAAAAAACTGGATGAAAGGTTTTCAGGCAACGAGTTTGAGGGTGGTTACTGTGACCATTCCCTCGTGAGTGCGTCATGGAGCATGCCGGGCCAGAAAGAAGAACTGCTGGAGGGTTACAAAAAGACACTGGAGGAGCAGGGGCAGAAAGCTGTGGCAGCAAAACTGATGCCGGGCATCCGTTTTATTACTTCGGATACTGGGGTTGCCTCTGCAAAGGTATCTGCACTTCTGGCAGGCGGGCAGTACCCGATCCATATCGGGAGCTGTATATCCGTTGACCACAGGCATAAAAAGAGCGTGGCAGATTTTGCGGATAAACTGGACCAGCTGTTTGCCCAGTTTGGGGATTCCGTGGCGAAGCTGCAGAAACTGTTAGAGATTCCACTGGATTATCCGGTCAATGCCATGACCCGTGTGTGCAAAAAGCTGAGTATGCCAAAGAAAGCGGCAGTGGAGGCAATCGCCATGTATGAGATGGCAAGCGGGGGAGCGCCGGCAACCGCCCATGATGTATTCATGGCAATGCAGGAAATCCCTTATATCCTCAAAACACAGAACACGCCACAGGCAAAGATGCTTACGGTGGAAGAAAACATGGCAAGGGCTTTGTCACCCCGCTGGAGTGAATATGACCTTGCGAAAGGAGTGGATTACTGATGGGAGAACCAAATATTTTAATCGACACGGCAGGCATGGACAATGACCGCTGGCTGGAGTGCCGGATGCACGGACCACTGGGGGATATCCCCTATACGGTGGGCGGCAGTGACGTGGCAGCCATTTTCGGGGTTTCCCCGTGGACAACGCCGTTGGAACTCTGGCTCATTAAAAAGGGCAGGATCAAGCCGCCGGAAAAGAGCAATGCGAACCAGCTGCAGATGGGACATTTACTGGAGCCGATTGCAGCCTACTGGTATGAGCAGAAATCCGGCAATGTTGTAACAGAGGACACCAACCTGTACCAGCACGCAGACCACCCGTATGCCCTGGCGAATTTTGACCGCCGGTTTACCCGTGCGTCAGATGGGGAGCCGGGGATTCTGGAATGCAAAAGCTGTACCTATCATAAGGCCGGAGACTGGGCAGAGGATGCCATCCCGCTTTACTATGAGCTTCAGCTTCGTTTTTATCTGGCGGTGGCAGACGTGGATATCGGTGCCTTTTCAGCCGTATGGGGCAACAATCCGGACAATGACCTGGCAATGCCGGAGATTGTGCGGGACAGGGCAAAGGAGGATATCATTTTTGAGAGGCTGGAGGAATGGATATGGAGTCTTGAAAATGACAAACCGCCGACGATGCAGGATGTGAAACCGAAACTGGCGCTGGAGTCGCTGGCACGTATCTATGGCAGCAGCCAGAAAAGCCTTCCTACGGTGGAGTTTTCCAGCAAATATGAGAAACCGTTGCGGAGGATTGCCATGCTGCAGGGAGAGCTGACAGCAAGGAATGCAGAAATCAAAAAACTGGAAAAGGAGATTGAAGCACACAGTGTGCGGATTGCAGAAGCAATGAAGGAACATGAGCATGGGGTTTTAACAACCACAAACGACAGACTCCTGATTGACTTCGTGACCAGAAAGACACGCAGACCGGATTCCAAAGCACTGAAGGAAAAGTACCCGTCTGTTTATGATGAGGTGCTGAAGACTTCGGAGAGCAGGAAAGTCAAGGTAAGGATTGAGCCGGTATAAAGAAATGGATGCAAGGGTGAAAAAGATTTTCACCCGGCAAGTTTGGACATATATGCCCAAACTTGTATGATGCACAAAAATCATGTGCGAGGAGGTTAACTATGGAACAAAACAAAATGATGGAAATAGAGCAGTTTCTGGCTTATCAGTTTATGGATCAGGATGACCAGCGGAAACGGGCATATATCTGTTCGCCCCTCAGTGCAAAGACCGATGAGGAATTTGTGGGAAATATGCACCGGGCAAGAGCATATATGCACTATGCCGCAAAAGAGATGGGACTGGCAGCAAGGGCGCCTCATGCGTATCTTCCGATGCTGTTATGCGACCGCATACCTAACGAGAGGGCACTGGCACTTCAGTTCGGGCTTCGCCTGCTGGAAGAAAGTGACATCCTTCTGGTATGCGGGGACAGAATCAGTCTGGGGATGCAGGGGGAAATCCTTCATGCCATATCCATTAAAACAAGAATCTTAACATTTTCCCATCCGATGTACCTGAAGGTATGTGAGTATGTGAGAAAAGAAAATGGTGATACGGAGCTGGTAGAGTTTGATGAGAGCCGTCCGTTTATGGCAGGCAGGGAATAAATCAAAACATTACGGAAAGGAGCAGGTTATGGTATGTGAATTTCAAAAACTAATCTATCCGTCCAGTGTCAGCATGGCAGAGGTGGGCAGCTACATGGTTGCCCTCTACCGTCCCTGTGAAAAGGTCGTGGATTCATCGGGAAAAGCAGTCAGGGAAGTAAAGGCAGTGGGATACTGCCTTCCCGTGGCGGCAAATCTTCGGTATGACATGAAAGGACACTGGAGCAGCAACCCCAGCCACGGTATCCAGTTTGAGGTGGAAAAATATGATGAGGTGATTGTGCCATCAAGAGAAGGCATTGTTGCCTATCTGTCTTCCGGTCAGATCAAAGGAATTGGGCCGGTCATGGCAGAACGGGTATTTGATGCCTTTGGCATGGATACGCTTTCCATACTGGATAAAGAGCCGGAACGGTTACTGGAAATCCGGGGGATCAGCAGTACGAAACTGGAAAAGATAACGCAGTCTTATCTGGAAAACCGTGGAGCCAGGGATGTGGTGGCATTTCTGACACCGCATGGCATCACGGCAGGCAGGGCAGTGCAGTTTTACCGGGAGTACGGGAATAAGGCAATGGAAATCGTACAGAACCATCCATACCGTCTCTGTGAGATTGATGGCATTGGTTTCCGGACAGCAGACAGGATAGCATTAAACATGGGTGTCTCCAGACTTTCACCGGAACGTGTGGATGAAGGGATTCTCTACACCTTAGAGGAGCAGGAGGGAAAGGGACACCTTTGTATCAGAAAAAATAAGTTCATAAAGGAGTGCATCAAAACGCTGGACACCCCGGAACTGACGGGGCAGATGATCGGTGTGAGAGCCTCCAGAATGGTATACAGCGGAAAACTGGTTCTATATCAGGATTGTGTATACCGGAAAAAGACATCGGATGCCGAGGACAGACTGGCAAAATGTGTGAAGGATATGCTGAAACAGAAACAGTCCTTTGCCATATCCGGTCTGAAGGATGAAATCGAAGCAGAAGAACAGAAACTTGGATTAACTTTCGCAGATGAGCAGAAAAGGGCTGTTGATACGGCACTTTCCCACAGCCTGTGTATTATTACGGGCGGTCCGGGAACGGGCAAGACCATGATACAGCGGGCTATACTGGATATTTACCAGAAGCTGTTTCCGGAACGGGAGATTGTCTGCTGCGCCCCGACGGGCAGGGCAGCAAGACGGATGGAACAGTCAACGGGATTTCCTTCTTCCACAGTACATAAAGCGCTGAACCTGTTTGCAGGGGAAGACGGCTGTTATGGAGACGGGGGAGAGCTGGAAGCTGACCTGATGCTGGTGGATGAAATGTCCATGCTTGATATGTATGTGGCAGACACGTTGTTTCAGGCAGTGAAGAAAGGCAGCCGGCTGGTTCTGGTCGGAGATGCGGACCAGCTGCCGTCAGTGGGGCCGGGGGCAGTTCTCGGTGAGCTGATTGCAAGCGGATGTATTCCGGTTGTCAGGCTGGACCATGTGTTCCGGCAGGCAGAAGGCAGCCGGATTGCAGAAAACGCAAAACGGATTCGGCACGGACTGGCTTCCCTGGAGTACGGGGAGGACTTTCAGATGGTGGAGTCTGCGGACTTAAAGGAATCTGCCAGACTGATTCAGGAATTGTACCTTCAGGAAGTTGCCAAAAACGGGGTAGACCACGTGGCATTGTTATCTCCCTATCGGCAGAAAACGGAAACAGGAGTCAATGCCCTGAACGAACTGATCCAGAAGGCTGTCAATCCCGGCAGGGAAGCAGTGGCGGAGGCTGTCAGCGGAAAGCGGAAATTTCGGAGCGGCGATAAAGTCATGCAGGTAAAGAACCGGGATGATGTCAGCAATGGGGACATCGGTTATATCCAGAGGATCACAAAGCAGGGAGGTGACACGGAAATCCAGATTGATTTCGGGGAAGGCAGGCTCAAAGATTTTGATGCCGGTGAGCTGGAACTGCTGGATTTAGGTTACGCCACTACGATACATAAGTCGCAGGGGTCGGAATACCAGACCGTCATTATAAATATACAGAAAGCCCACTACATCATGCTGAACCGGCCGCTGATTTATACAGCCGTGACCAGGGGAAAGAAAAAAGTGATACTGGTGGGTGAAAAAAGGGCGCTGTATATGGCAGTCAAACGGACAGAAACAGAAAAGCGGGGTACCAATCTGGCAGCCCGCATCCGGGAATATATGAAATAAGCAGAGCCGGGGCAGACAGCACTGCCCCGCAGAAAGGAGACTTACGATGGCAACTATTTTAGAGCAGTACCAGAAAAAAAGTGAGGATTACCGCTCACAGATGACAGCAGGCAGCTTCCCTCCGGATGAGCTTATGGCTCTCCAGGAGATGAATTACCGGATGTGCGTGCTGGAAACATTCCAGTCCATGTTGCGGGTCACTCCCATGACAACGGAACTTCAGGTAATAGCAAAGCATTTCCAGATTATTTCCTGCTATATGGAACTTCTCCTGAAAGAGCGGAAATTTGGACCGAAGATGGATGAAACGCAGAGACAGAAACGGGACACAGCGCTGGCATCGCTGGGAAACGTGGTCAGGGACGGAAAGGAACGCTTCATGAGCTTTACCGCACCGAACCCGGACAGTTACAAAAAGTGCATCGGGAAATACTGCAATGCCGTACTTCCCATGTGGATGCAGTACCGTGAAACCTATATCAGTTTACAAGGAGGACAGGGCTTATGATGAGTCAGAATAATACAGACAAAGCAGCGATGAGGAATGTAATTGCAACAATCAATGCGGTGGAGGGTTTCGACCCGGAACCGTTTGCGGTGGAATATGCGGATTTGGAGAGCGGGGAGACTAGAAAACGTCTCCCGGTCATGATCCAGATGGCATGGTTCCGGTTAAAATACCCGGAAGGCAAGATTACGACAAAAGTGACAAACGGCAAAGACTGTTTTGTGGCAACGGCAAGGGTATATCCGAGTTACAAAGATGGTGGTGACTGTTATCTGGCAGAGGCAACCGCATCCCGCGGGTATCTGGCAGAGAAACCTTCCGTGTCGCCCCGTGAGTGGGCGCAGACAGCCGCTGTGGGGATTGCCCTCCGCAATGCCGGGTTTGGCTTACAGTTCGGTATGGCAGGGGAAGATTTTCCGGCAGTGGCTCCGGATGAACTGGGGATGCCGGAAGACGGTACCGGTGTACCGATAGAACATGCAGAAAGCGGTGCAGAAGGGCCAGTGCCACAGCCACAGCCGGCAGTACCACAGACACCAAAAAATATAATGGAAATGCCGGCTGGCCAGATGCAACAATCTGCGGTCCCGGGATCAGGGACACAGCAGAATGCCGTTTCGCAGAAACCGGTACAGCAGGAGCTGACCTATGAGGAACGGATTCAGAAGGCAATGAGTATGCCATGCCCGATTAAGAAATATGCGGGTAAGACGTTAGGAGACCTGGTGGTAACGGATCCGAACGCATTAAACTGGATTGTAAATAAGTTCCATGATGACAAGGGGACGAATGAAGCAGCAAGGTTGATATGTGAATATGCGTTAGGCCAAGCAAGCGCCTAAGCTGAAAAAGGAATCTAAAGATTAAATACAGTTTCAGCTTAGAAAATGCAAATACAAAAAATGCAGGGGATGGTGGAAGCACTGTCCCCTATACTCAAATGTAGGAAAATGCAGGAAGGAGGACTAGGATGGAGATGTTTCACATATGGGATGTGGTATCCGTACTGAACCTGCCGCCGGCACCATCCGGACGGAGTTCTTATTACATCCCCTGTCCATGCTGTGATTCCAGGCCGAGGGATAAGCACCTGAATATCAATCTGAGAAAAGAAGTATTCCGGTGTCCGAAATGCGGAGTGTCCGGAGGAATCTTCGATTTGTATTCGCTGTATACAGGCATCCCCAGGGAGGATGTAAGGGAAGCGATGGCAGAGCGGTTGGGAATTTCCGAACAGTCTTATCGTCCCCCAAAGAAAGTAGTGGTAAAAGAAGTGGAAGAATCGCCGGTGGCAGACATTGAAACCAGACATAAAACCTATACGGCACTACTGGGTAAACTTTCCCTGGCATCGGACCATACTGAAAACCTGCTGCAAAGAGGTCTGAAGGAAGATGAGATTCAGCAGTTAGGTTATAGGACAACCCCGGTTGTGGGAATGACAAAGATGGCAAAGGAGCTGGTGCAGGAAGGCTGTGAGTTATCCGGTGTGCCGGGATTTTACCGGACGGAGGATGGCCAGTGGAAATTCACCGTCAACCAGCGGGGCATCCTGATTCCGGTCAGGGATGGCAAAGGACGGATTCAGGGGATGCAGATACGGCGGGATGATGCGAAAAAACGAAAATTCCGCTGGGTATCCAGTGCAGAGTTGAAGAACGGATGTAAAGCAGAAGGCTGGACGCACCTTGCCGGGGCACCGGATGAAACCATGCTTTTGACAGAAGGACCGATGAAAGCGGATGTGATCCATGCACTGACAGGACTTTCGGTACTGGCAGTCCCCGGTGTGAACGCTCTGACACAATTAGAAATCACACTGAAGCAGTTAAGGGAACAGGGCTTACAGAAAATCATGACGGCATTTGACATGGATATGGCGACCAATCCCCATGTGCAGAAAGGATACCGGCAGCTTTTGCTGCTGCTTGATGGGATGGGATTTCAGTTTGGCACGTATCTCTGGGATGGCAGTTACAAGGGGCTGGATGATTATGTTTGGGAGTTCTGCCTGAAACGTAGCCGACCATAGTGTGAATATAAGGGTAAGGTCATGGACTGGCTTTGCCCTTTTTCTGTGGGTATTTTTCTGTGGAATGAGCATTTGCGTTGTAAATGCGTATTGCGGAACGTGTAATGATTATAAAGTAAGCAGAAGAAATCAATAGATTTTTTCGGAATGGAGGAAAGAGTGAAAAATAAATTTTTCACTCGGCAAGTTTGCGTCTGCGCTGCGACACAAACATTGCATTATGCGCAAAAGGCAGCGCAGAAAAGAGGGAAATTATGTTATTAGGAATTGATCATGGAAATTATGCAGTGAAAACACCAGAGTTTGATTTTGTATCCGGTCTGGCAGAGCATACGGTCAGGCCGCCGATGACAGAGGAAATATTGGAGTATCAGGGGAAATACTGGACACTGAGTGGAAAACGGCTGAGTTATATGCGTGATAAGACAAAGGATGACCGCTTTTTCCTTTTATCCCTTTTTGCAATCGCAAAAGAACTGGAGAGCAGAGGGAAATACATGCCAATGGAAAAAATCCAGCTTGCGGTGGGGCTTCCACCGGAACATTATGGTCTGTTACGGGAGCATTTTGGCAATTATTTCAAAAACAGGGGACTGGTGGAGTTTGTGTATAGGGGAAAGCCATACCGTATTTTTATTGACCAGGTCATGGTGTTCCCACAGGCCTATGCGGCAGTCATTCCGAAAAGTAGCCTGATTGTAAAGACGGTGCGGGTGTTTGTGATTGATATTGGGGGCTATACCACGGATGTACTGCTTTTGCGTAACGGCAAGCCGGACCTGCAGTTCTGCCGTAGTCTGGAGACGGGCATTATTACCATGAATAATGAGATTGTGCGTAAAGTGGGTGCCCTGCATGATATGCGGATTGAGGAGGAACATATCAGTGCTGTTTTGGGAGGGCAGGAGATTGTCCTGCCGGAAGACATCAAGATCACCATAAAGGAGGAGGCAGAACGACATGCCAAAGAGATTTTAGACCAGCTCCGGGAACTGCAGGTGGATTTGCGGGCAAATCCGGCAATCTTTATCGGTGGCGGCAGTATGCTTTTGAAATCTTATCTTCAGCAGTCTCCACTGGTCATTCAGGCGGATTTTATTGAGGACTGCCATGCCAATGCTATTGGCTATGAAATGCTGGCACAGAGCCAGATGAACCGGAAAACGAAGCAGTAAGGGGAGGGAGAGTGTTGAAGAAAGACGGAAAATACCGGTTCAGCCTGCAGTTTTCTGATGATACGGCAGAGGGCAGGAAGGCCGGAGAACTGCTGGAAGGTTATGGAAACCGGAAAAGCATGATAATTGTAGCAGCATTAAATGAATACATAGATGCCCATCCGGAACTGAATGAGGGAAATTGCAGCATACGGGTTTCCGTAACTCCGCTGGCATCACTGGATGAGCTGGAACGGATGGTGCGGAGGGTGGTTGAGGAAAGAATCAATGGGAGACAGTTTCAGTCCGCCCCTTCTTTAAATAATTCGTCAAGTATAGAAATGGCTGCAGTGGGAAATCCGGCAGAGCAAACTACATCATTTGATGAACAGGACGGAAAAGAAGAACCGGTTTTGAAAGAATTAGAAACGGATGTGTCCCAAATGCTGGACAATCTGGATTTTTTTCAATAAATAGTAAGTGAAATATTCATATGCATAATGGGATTTTTAGGATTTTAATGAAATATAGTGAAAAAAATATGGAAAATACCATTTATAGTACGGGTAACGGAATCCTGCTTTCTTCTGATTTAATATAAGTTTAGGTAAAATAGAAAAGAAGGAGAGGATAAACAGTGGATTACGTTATTTTAGGAAAAAATGTTAGAAAGTTTCGGCAGATGAAAGGAATGCGGCAGGCAGACCTGGCAGAACAGTGCGGCTGCTGTGACAGCCATATCGGTCAGATTGAAAATGCCCGCGGTGTTCCCAGTCTGGATACGTTAGTGAAAATCTCCGGTGCACTGGGGGTAACGGTTGACCAGCTACTCAAGGAGAATTATGTAAATCCGGAAATGGTATACCTGAAAGAAATTTCCGAACGGATTGCAACATATTCCGCACGCCAGAGAATCATGGCCTGTGAGAGCCTGTTGAATTATCTGGATTCTCTGGAAAAATTTAACCAGTAGGGATAAGGGACTGGAAAGTATCTTTTGCAGACAAATCCGGATGGCATTCCGCCATCCGGTCTAATATTGTTTTAGGGTCAGTGAATCATACGCACTGGTTTATTATGCGTTGTTAAGCGGCTGTGCTATACGGAATCGTATAGTATGGTCGTTTTTTGTTTGCAGCAAAGGAGGTGGTTTTCCCAGACTGAAAATCATACAAAAAAATGTAACAGACGGATACAACATGAAACAGACATGCCATCACGGTATGTCTGTTTCTGCCTGATGGCATGTCTTCAAAAAAGGAGGCATGACGGATGAACCATCAGGAAAAATCCGAAAGAGATGAATTAAGAGCCAGATTTACGGGCTGGCTGGAAGTGACTTTGTACCGTGCGAAGCTGAATTATGTAAAAAGGCGGGAAAGGGAAAAGAGTATTGTCTATGTAGATGCATTCCCAGAAGAGTTGTGGGTATCTGAAAATCCGGAAAGGAACTGGATACAGGGGATAACAGAGCCGGGAGCATTCCAGTTTGAAGAGGAACGGCTGGAAAAAGCATTTCATACACTATCCGAGCAAAGGCGGAAAATACTGGCTCTGCTTTTTGTGGAAGAAAGGACTCCGAAGGAGATTGCCGGTCAGATGGGGTGTTCCCTACAGCATGTGTATAAACAGCGTTCCCAGGCATTGAAACAATTAAGACAGATGTTAGAGAAGGGTGGTGGGGAGAATGAGTAAGGAAGACTTTCGTTCCATTCTGACAGGGGCAGTGTCCGGGAACCATTGAGGATTTGGAGAAGATACTGGAACTTTATATGCCGCTGATTGAAAAGAACAGTTATCTCAATGGGAATCTGGATGAAGATTTGAAACAGTACCTGATGATACATATCGCATTACAGATCGGGAAATTTCCATTGTGATATTGGTTGGGAGAAACCTGACTCTTCAGGACGGTGTAATTATTTTGTATAAATTTTTTATGCTGGGGTTGAAAATACCGGGAAGTAGATTGTCTTTGTTTGTATAGGCATCCCTGTGCCATGAACCTTGACAACCAAACAGCCTCAACTGATACGTTACCCTGACACCGAGCGGCTATCCGTCTGTCCGGCAGGCAGAACCAGGAGCACTGATATGGAAGCGGCACTTCCATAACGCAGAGACATGCCAGGGGGATAATGATACTTCTGTAAAACGCAGTCCGGCCGCAGTGAAGGCGGGGAGATGAGATTTCTATGGACCTGTTCGCCGCAGGCATCAGGAAGGGGCAGAATTTTTGAAGTAGAAAGGAAAAATATTATGGAGAAAAAGAAAGAAGTTCCGATATGGGAGAAGGCATGTATGACTATTGAAGAGGCAGCAGCTTATAGCAGTATTGGAATGAACAAGATAGATGAACTGGCAAAGACACCAAATTGTCCGTTTGTTATCTATATTGGCAGGAAGAAACTAATTAAGAGAAAGGAATTTGAGAAGTTTATTTCTGATAATATAGAAATTTAGCGTTTTACTTTTGATCCTTTATATGGTACACTCTAAGGTGGTGTTAAGGCTCTTTTTAGGCAATTGCGAAACAAGTTCAAAATCTTGATTCCAATAGGGCAAAGGC
>CAJUEJ010000046.1 GCA_910585435.1 uncultured Hungatella sp.
AACAAATACATGGATCTGTGGCTGGAGGATCCGGAGAACCTGGCATACAAGGCCAAAGCAGAAAAGTATGCCAAGATTACAGCCAAGACCATCATCAGCTCCGGGGCAGATTCCTCCAGTTACGGGCAGAATGCATTTTTCTATGATGCCGCCGAGGGTCTCCTGACCAGTGTGCTTCTGCTGATTGCAGAATACTGTCCAAAGGAGCAGCGCCACATTGTCAGCGTGTTCAAGCTCATCCAGGATTTGTTGGCACCTTCCCCGGTGAAAGGAAAGAATCAGTTTCAGCTGCTGATGCAAAAGCTTCCTCCAGAGCATAATGCCAGATGGTTTGCCGGGGCAGCCTTAAATACCGCAGACCAGGCCATGGCGTCTGTGCTTTCCACGGCCATGTCCAGACTGAACGCATTCCTGGATTCAGAGATGGAACAGATCCTGTGTTTTGACGGCTCCATGGATACGGAAACTTTTTGTAATTCAAAGTCAGCGATTTTTATTGTGCTGCCGGAGGAAGATAACACGAAATACTTTATGGTCAGCCTGTTTTTACAGCAGATTTACCGGGAGATGCTGTCCATCGCAGATGAGCATGGCGGGAAGCTTCCCAACCGAGTGGTGATTTTCGGGGACGAAATCGGGACCATTCCTAAGATTGAATCCCTGGAAATGCTGTTCTCCGCAGGACGCTCCCGCCGTATCAGTATGGTGCCCATTATCCAGTCCTTTGCCCAGCTGCAGAAGAACTATGGGAAAGAGGACAGTGAGATCATCATCGACAACTGCCAGGATATCCTGTTCGGAGGGTTTGCACCAAACTCGGAAAGTGCGGAGGTACTGTCAAAAGCATTAGGAAATAAGACAGTCCTGTCCGGCTCCATCAGCAGGGGAAAAAATGACCCAAGCCAGAGTCTGCAGATGATTCAGCGTCCCCTTATGACTCCGGATGAGTTGAAATCTCTGCCGAAAGGGCATTTTATCCTGGCCAAGACCGGATGCCATCCCATGCGCACAGAGCTGCGGCTGTTTTTTAAATGGGGAATCGAATTTGAAGAGGGATACGTGGCGGAGCAGCATGGGGCAAGAATTGTTTCTTATGCGGACTGGCTGACGCTGGAGCAGGAAATCCTGCGCAGGCAGATGGATGATGACATGGAAGGGTTTGAAGAGCCGCCTGTGCCGCCAGGACCGCCTGTAAGCGGCGGTATGGGACAGGGGCAGGTAACGGAGCATACTGTCCCGCTGCAGCCCCACAGACCCGGCTCCAGGCCGCCGCTGCGGACAGACTGAAGAAGGAGGAGATATGGGATACTTTCAAACGATTTATTCATCCGGCCTGCCCCATCGGGCAGTGGCAGTCTATATGTATCTGTATGACCGGGACAAAAGCTGCTGGCCTGCCATTCCTACTATGGCCAGGGAACTGGGGATGTCCCGCAGCACCATAAAACGTGCCCTGAATGATCTGGTCGATGCAGGATATTTGAAAAAGGATTATCGATACCGGGAGAATGGCAGCTATACTTCTAACCTCTATACCCTTCTTTAAAAATGTGAGTTCCCGCCAGGGGGAGAGTCTGCTTTTTTATAGGTGAACCCAGGAGGGGGTCATGGTGGACCGGCCAGAAGGTCCCACTTTAACAAAGACTTAGGGACAGAGAAAAAAATAAAGAATCAGTTCCTGGATACAGGTAAAAAGGAATCAGGGTAAGAAATGAGAACGGTGGAGATAGAGATCGGAGAGTTGTTCAAAGATCAGAATAATGGATGGATAAGAAGGGGATGCGTGTTTCTAAAAAACAGGCAGCACCGATCTTTTCGATGCCACCTGTTATTTTCCTCCCATTTTCATCCGCTCAATGAAGCCGATCAACAGCCGGATGTCCTCATCGGACATGGAGTAAATGTGTTCAATTGCTTTCTGCTGTGTCAGAGTGGTTGCCTTCTCCTCGTTGAAAAATTCCATGGGTGTCACGCCCAGGTATTCGCAGATATACAGGAATTCACCCATGGATGGCAGCGCCCTGCCAGATGTGATGCTGCGGATATAGCTGGTGCTATGCCCCAAATCCAGGCTCATCTTTCGTTCAGAAATCTGTTTTTCCTGACGGAGACTGGAAATACGGTTCCGGATAAATTGTTCGTCCATTTTGATATCCTCCATATGTGTTAATCTTAATCTCTGTATAGGGCGAAAACGAGCGATTGTAGCGCTTATTTTTATTGAAAAAGATAGTATTATCGCTTATAATTGAAAGAAACAGGCGATTATAGTTTTTACAATGGAGGCGATTTTCATGAGCATGCGGAAGATATATCGGGAGTTGGCAAGAAAGCATGGTATAAGTGCGAAGGAAGTCCGACAGGAGATGCAGGCGGCTTTGACAGATGCGTATACGAATCCACTGAATAACAATGAGATCACAAAAGCATACCAGAACAGGGTGCCTCGCCATGGCGAGATCCCTACTCCGGAAGAAACGGTACGATATCTGTCAGGGAAAGTGAAAGAGAACAGAGCCTGAATTGTGTTAGGCTTTGACGAGAAAGAAAATATGAAATGTTAAAACGACATAAGAACAACGGGCAAAGAACCACTTCCCCAAAGTAAGCGGGAAATGGTTCTTTGCTCATTGCTCCTGCAACATAGCTTTGACGGCATTAAGAAGGATATGGATGTCCCAGTCAGAACATGATTCTAGCATATGAATAAGCTGTGCCCGCTCAGACCCTTCTGATGGCTGTTCCGGATAGAAAATACGGTCGGCAGAGATGTGCAGGCTATGTATCAGCCGGTAAACGGCAGGCAGTTTTGGAATGTGCCCTTCATTTTCGATAGCGATGAGATAACGACAGCTAATCCCGGCTCGTTCTGCCAGTGCTTCCTGCGTCAGTCCACAGTCCATCCGTGCGTTTTTGATTGCCAGCCCAAAATATACATGTTTATCTTCCACTATAAGTTCACCTCCCAGTAAGATTGTACTAATGAAGGTGAAAAAACGGAATGAACTAATATTTCAGATTTAATATGAACAAAATATCAAGTAAATGGAACTGAATAATAGAATTACATACAAAAAAATAGAGAAGGTATAAACAAACAGTTTTCTTTTACAGGGTGGAGCCATTTATGCCATGGCAAATAAGCTGGGTAGCGATGCTGATGATATCTTCAAGCGGAATTTTTTTCCCGTCAGCCACCCACTGCTTGTAGATTGCCAAAGTGCTTTGGGATACATAAGTCATGATAATATTTTGTATATATGGGTTTTCGGAAGCTGATCTGGACTCATTTTTCCAGGTTTGATTCATGATATCATTTGTGATCTTCCGGCTGATGTATTTGTAATTGCCGCTGCAGGTGATTCGCTCTCCGACCTTTCCCAATTCTTCACTGCCCAGAAAGAATTCCCTGGTAATCTTATCCATATCCATGGGACGTTTGAAACCTTCCGTTCGTTTTATAAAATCCTGAGCCATTTCATTTTGAAGTTCACGAAGAAGGTCATCTAATGTGTTGTAGTGCAGATAAAATGTTTTACGGTTGATCCGTGCCCGCTGGGTTAACTCCTTGATTGAGATCTGTTCATAATCCATTTCACAGATCATTTCTTCAAATGCCTTACGGATAGCTTCTTTGGTTTTCTGAATCCGCAAATCTTCTTTTTTATCTGTTGCCATATTTACCTCCGGATAAAATGCTATCGTGTATGAGAAAATTTAAGTTTTCAAATTACTGTATCAAAATAAATTATAATCCATACGAGTTGAAAAAACAACCCGTGAGTATTGATTTGATGTGCATGACAAACAGAGTACAGCAGGGAAAATGGTACAAAGTAATACTGGAGTTATGCCACATATTTCCTGTTTGTGTGGCGTAAACCACATAGGCCGGGGAAATGATGTTGCGTTAAAATTCCTCTTTGCATTATGATACAGGAAAAGAAACAAGCCAATATTTGAAAAAGAAAATATGAGAAAGGATGTGTACAGTAAATGAACCATGTTTCAGACAATCTGACGCTTCATAATGGAGTAAAAATCCCTGGCCTGGGTTTCGGTGTATGGCAGATTTCTCCCCTGCACACAGCAAAATGCGTAAGGACAGCAATCAAAGCAGGATATCGCAATATTGATACAGCGGAAGGGTACATGAATGAAAAGGGCGTGGGAGAAGGAGTCCGCCAGGCTATGGAGGAATATGGACTGAAGCGGGAGGAAATCTTCGTCAGCACCAAACTCTGGAACAGCCACAGGGGTTATGACAAGGCAATGAAAGCCTTTGAGGTTTCCTTGAAAAAACTTGGATTGGAATATCTGGATCTCTATCTGATCCACTGGCCGGCTGTATCCAGATGGCATGATGACTGGCGGGAGATCAACCGGTCTACCTGGAGAGCCTTTGAAGAACTGTACCGGGATGGACGGATCAAAGCCATTGGTGTCAGCAATTTTCTTGCACATCACGTTCAGGCACTGACAGAGGACAGTGATATCAAGCCCATGGTAAACCAGATTGAGTACCATGTGGGATTCGGGCAGGTAAAAAGTGCGGAATATTGTCAGGCAAATGGCATTGTGGTGGAAGCGTGGAGTCCGTTGGGAAGCGGCGGGGTTTTAAGAAACGGTGAACTGAACCGGATTGCCGGAAAATATGGAAAAAGTGCGGCTCAAATCTGCATCCGCTGGCTGCTGCAGAAAAATATCGTTCCGCTCCCCAAATCTACCCATGAAAAATATATCATGGAAAACGCGGATGTATTTGATTTTTCGATTTCGGAAGAAGATATGACGGCTATAGACAGGATTCCATACTGTGGAGGAATGATGTTTGATCCGGACAGTGCCAGATCATAAACAGGAGTCAAAGAAAGAATGAGGAGAATTAGGATGATGGCTTTGGGGATCAGCCTTTTGTCTACCCTATGTGCCTGTGGAAATGTGGAAAGTGAAAAAAATATGGTGGAAGCTATTCCCTCTGAGTCCACTGAAATAGAGTATCAAAGCGAGAAAGATTCCAGCCAGATTTATCAGGAAGAGCAGGAAACGGCAGTGGTACTGGAATATGAAACAAGAGAGATTCATGTAGATAAAGATGGAATGGATATCTATGGAGTTGTCCATATCCCGTCCGGCAGGCAAGGGAAAATGCCTGCTGTTATCATATCCCATGAACTGGGTGCAACTTTGGACAGGGTAAAGGGTTACGGTGAAGCATTGGCGGAGGAAGGTTATGTGACTGTCTGTTTCGATTTCTGTGGAGGCGGATGGGGAAGCCGCAGTGACGGAGAACTGCTGGATATGTCGGTTCTGACGGAGAAGGCAGATCTGGAAGCTGTTCTCCATGAAGTAAAGCAATGGGATTTTGTGGATGCCGATTCCATTTACCTGATGGGGAACAGTCAGGGAGGGCTGGTTATTGCCCTTACGGCATCGGAACACAGGGATGAAATTCGGGCTATCATCTTAATCTATCCGGCATTCAGCCTTTATGATGATGTCCATAGAATGTTTGACTCTTCGGAAGAAATTCCGGAAACCCACAGCCTGTTGGGGCTCAGGCTTGGAAACCGGTATTTTGTAGATATATGGGATCAGGAACCTTATGAACGGATAAAAGAATTCGGAAAAAATATTCTCCTGATACACGGTGACAGAGATTCCATCATTCCGGTTTCCTATTCTGACAAACTGGCAGAAACGGTAGATCATGTAGAGTACCATGTAATACAGGGGGCAGACCACGGTTATCTGGGAGAAAATTTTGAACTGGCAGTTTCCTATATCAGGGATTTCCTGAACGAGGAGCAAAATGAGGATAAGAAAGAGGTATCAAAATGAAAACAAGGCAGTTAGGAGATTTAACGGTATCAGAAGTCGGCATGGGATGTATGGCATTTTCACATGGTTATGGGAAAATACCGCCAGAACAGTACAGCATAGAGGCAATCCAGAACGCATACCGGCACGGCTGTACGCTGTTTGACACTGCGGAAATATACAGTCCGAATCTTGCCGGTATCGGACACAATGAGCGCATCGTTGGAAAGGCCCTGAAAGATGTGCGGAAAGACGTGGTGCTGGCAACCAAGCTGTTCCTGGACAGATCGGAAGCCAGGGGGAAAGGAGGCGTATACAGGGCGATCCGCAGTCATTTGGAGGACTCTATGGATAGGCTTCGGACGGACATGGTTGACCTCTATTATCTTCACAGGACAAATGGCGGAGTAATGATAGAAGATGTGGCCGAGGCAATGGGCCTGCTCATAGAAGATGGCCTGATCCGGGGATGGGGCCTGTCCCAGGTAGATGTGGATATCATTGACAGGGCGCAGAAGGTCACTCCATTAAGCGCAATCCAGAACATCTATTCCATGGTGGAGCGGGATATGGAGAAAGCAGTGATCCCTTACTGCATGGAGCATGGGATTGGAGTAGTCCCATTTTCACCAATAGCAAGCGGGCTTTTGTCCGGAAAGATCACAACAGAAACAAAGTTCGAAAGGAACGATGATGTGAGGAACTGGGTTCCGCAGCTTTCCAAAGCAAATATAGCCGGAAACCAGCCGATCATTGACCTTTTGAAGGAATATGCCGAAATGAAGAATGCCACCAGTGCGCAGATCTCGCTGGCATGGATGCTGCATAAATATCCCAATGTGGTTCCGATTCCTGGCTCCAAGAACAAGGAGCGCATCATTGAAAATCTGGATGCATCCAAAGTGGAACTGACAGAAGAGGAATTCCGTTCACTGGAGGAAGCACTGAACAAGTGCAGGGTATATGGACACAGAGGGTTTAACAGGTAAAAGTGCAGAAAGATTGGAGGATATTTCCATACAAAAAATAATAGAAGGAGAAATATGTCATGGCAAAATTCACATTTTTAGAATCCTATGATTTTGCGGGGAAGACGGTCATTCCTTTCTGTACCCATGAGGGAAGTGCCCTTGGACGCAGCGAGAGGGATATCGCAGAGTTAGTTCCGGAGGCGGAATTGCTGGAGGGCCTGGCAATACGCGGTTCTAATGTGGATCGTGCAGAAGATGATGTAGTAAGCTGGCTGGAAGGTCTGGGATTTTATAATCCTGGGGATGGAGAATAAAAGACAATGAGGATAAAGCAAAAGATACGGATTTATGTGGACTTTGCAATGATTCTCCTGATGCCATGCCTGATGGCCTATTCCCTTATCGGCGGAAAAATACACGAGTGGCTTGGCATGGCAATGTTCCTTTTGTTCTTTGTGCATCATCTGCTGAATTTAGGCTGGTATCGGGCAATGATAAAAGGACATTATACGGCGCCCCGTATAGTAAGAACAGCTGTAAATATGCTCTTGCTGATTGTGATGGTCTTACTGGCGGTAAGCAGTGTGATTATGTCAGGATATGCACCCTGGGATATAAAAGGGGGAATCGGCGGCGCTGTTTTTTGCGGATTATCTTTCGGTGATGTGCCTGTTTGCAGTAATAGGGCATTATGTATCAGCTTGCATGAACTGCCTGAACCGAAGAAGAAAATAAAAAATACTTTGTCTGAAATTGGTATGTGTCTGACAGAGCAGAAAAAATAAGATTGGAGGATATAGAAAATGGAATATGTAACTTTGAATAACGGTGTAAAAATGCCCATGCTTGGTTTTGGCGTTTTTCAGATCGCAGATGCGGATATCTGTGAGCAGGCAGTTTATGATGCCCTGATGACAGGCTATCGCCTGATTGATACGGCAGCCGTATATGGGAATGAGGAAGCAGTAGGGCGTGCAATCAAACGCAGCGGGATTCCCAGGGAGGAGCTGTTCATCACCACAAAACTATGGGTTCAGGACGCAGGCTATGAAAAGACGAAAAAGGCATTTGAAACCTCTCTTTCCAATCTGCAGTTGGATTATCTGGACTTATACCTGATTCACCGTCCGTTTGGAGATTACTATGGGGCATGGAGGGCTATGGAAGAACTGTACGAGGCAGGAAAGATCCGGGCTATCGGATTATCCAATTTCGGCAGTGACCGTCTGGTGGATCTGGTGATGAATAATAAAGTAGTTCCCGCAGTCAATCAGGTGGAATGTCACCCGTTTTTCCAGCAGAAAGCGGCGTTTGCATTAATGGAAGAGTATCAGATTCAGCCGGAAGCGTGGGCACCTTTTGCGGAAGGCCAGAAAAATCTTTTTACCAATGAAATGCTTTCCAGTATCGGGAAAAAATATGGGAAAAGTGCGGCACAGGTAGTGCTGCGCTGGAATTATCAGCGGGGAGTGGTGACAATCCCGAAATCTATCCATAAGGATCGGATGGAGCAGAACATTTCTATTTTCGATTTCTCTTTAACAGAGGAAGAGATGGAAAAGATCAGCACACTGGATGAGGGCGTGACTTTGTTTGGCGCTAACGAGGACCCGCAGTATGCAAAAATGATCAATAGCGTGAAGCTTCATCAGGAATAAATCATGGCAGATGCTAAACTGAGTGAAAAGGATATATTTGAAAAGGTGCCAGTCCGAAAGGCAATCCTTGCGGTGGCAGTTCCCACGGTAATCAGCCAGCTGATCGTACTCATTTACAATCTTGCTGACACATGGTTTATCGGACAAACAGGAGATCCCCGGCAGGTGGCGGCTGTTACGGTTTCCTATCCGCTTTTTCTGCTTCTGGGAGGCTTTGGGAATCTGTTTGGCATTGGCGGGGGAAGCATGATTTCCCGACTGCTTGGAAGGGAAGAGGCAGAGAATGCCGGGAAGATAGGAACTTTTGTCATATGGTCATCTGTCATAGCCACGCTGCTTTACTCCCTTGTGATATTTGGTTTTGGAAGACAGGCATTATCTGTTCTGGGAGCGGAAGGGGAAACCCGTGGATATGCAGAGCAGTATCTGTTCTGGACGGTTGTAGTCGGCGGAATCCTGATGGTACTGAATCAGGTTCTTGCCAATATCGTCCGGGCTCAGGGCAAGGCGAGAACGGCAAGTATCGGAATATCGGTGGGTGGAGTCCTTAATGTGTTTCTGGATCCGCTGTTTATATTCGGGCTACATATGAATGTGGCGGGGGCGGCGCTTGCAACCTGTATTTCCAACGTGGTTTCTGTATTGTACCTTTTCGGGCATATGATCCGTACCCGAAAAGAAAGCATGGTACAGCTTACGCTGGTGCCGCGGCGGGTAAAACTTTCCTATATGGCAGAAGTGTTTTCTGTCGGCGCACCTGCCGCATTGCAGATTGTACTGGCATCCATTTCCAACAGTGTTATGCTGCGTCTGATGTCAGGCTATGTGGAACATGCCATTTCGGGTCTTGGCATAGCGCAGAAGATTGAAATGATCCCATTCCAGATTGTTCAGGGACTGTCCTCCGGTGTGCTTCCGCTGATTGCTTACAATTATGCTTCCGGAAACCGGAAACGGATGGACAGCGCTGTGCGTTATTCACTGGCAGCCGGGCTTGCCGTCTCCGTGATCATGTTTGCGGTGGTGGAGCTGTCTGCACCGTGGCTGGTCAGGTTTTTTATTTCGGATGCGGCAACCATAGAATATGGGGCGGCCTTTACCCGTATGAGATGCCTTGCGCTGCCTTTTATCAATATAGAATTTATGCTGATTGCCGTGTTTCAGGGGATTGGCGGGGCAAAGCAGGCATTTATACTGTCCTTTTTCCGGAAAGGGATTTTTGACCTGCCGCTGATGATGTTTGCAGATTTTCTATGGCCCATGTATGGGCTGATGCTGGTAGCGCCGGTTATGGAATTTCTGGGAGGTTCCCTTGCTGTACCGAAAACAGATTTTGGCAGACCGCAGAATACCTGTATAAACCTACATCTGCCTGAGCAGATGTAAAATATGAAAATATGAGGAGAATAAGAATGGAAAAAACAAGAAAACTTGGACAGACAGAGATCGAAATTACAGCAATCGGATACGGCTGTATGGGACAGACTCACGCCTACGGGGTGGTGGAGGCAGAGGAGGATATGGTAGCACTTATGCGATACGCCCATGAGGTGGGATATACTTTTTTCGATACTGCCCCAGTATATGGAGAAGCAAACGAAAGGTATCTTGGCAAAGCAGCTGCGCCTTTCCGTAAAGAGGTGGTGATCGCCACGAAGTTTGGGATTGTGGATGAATCTTTCTTTACAGGGAATGAGGATGCCTTGAACAGCAGCCGTGATTCTATACGGCAGCAGGTAGACGCATCCCTAATAAGGCTTGGAACAGATTATATTGATCTATATTATCAGCACCGCATTGATCCGAAAACAGAGCCGGAAGAAGTGGCGGAAACAATGGCGGAGCTGATAAGAGCCGGGAAAATCCGGGCATGGGGCGTTTCCTTTGCACCGGAGGAATATATCCGAAGAGCGCACAGTGTATGCAGCATTTCCGCAATCGAAAATATGTATTCCTTTGTGGCAAGGCAGGATGAGGGAACTTATTTCCTGCTCTGTGAAGAACTTGGAATTACTTATGTGTCAGCCTGCCCTCTTGCAAAAGGGTATCTCAGCAATCGTTATGCTGCCGGAACAAAGTACCGGGAAGGTGACTGGCGGGCAAATATGAATCTGTTTAAGAAAGAAGGGATTGACCATAATCGTGATCTCATGGAGTTGATTACAGAGTTTTCAGAAAGGAAGCAGGCGACTCCGGCGCAGATCGTCCTTGCCTGGGAGATTACAAAGAAACCGTATCTGGTTCCGATTCCGGAGACAACGAAAAAGGATCGGGTAAAGGAGAACTTTGAGGCGGTCAATGTGGAACTGTCACCAGATGAAATGCAGGAGATTGAGGAAGCACTGTTACATATGGATATTGTTGGTATGGGACGTGGCTAAGCCAAAAACCCCGTTGCAGGCAACGTGGTTTTTGACTCTTGCGGCATTCGCCAAATGCTCGTGCAAGCACGGCACTTGGCTCATTGCTGGCAGAAATAAAGGAGGGCGATTTAGTTGAAAACAAAACAGATTATAGCTTTTATTCTTTCCCTTGTAATGTGTTTCTTCCTGATTGCATGTGGTACAACGGAGGAACAGACAGATCGTGTGGATGAACTTGTGGAGAATGAAACTCTGGCAGGCAGCCAGACAGTACGGATACAGATATTGGGAATAAAACACAGGAGAATGACCAGACAGAAATGGCAGAGGAGAATTCAGACAGTGAACAACAAGAGATATCCGGGATATCAGAGGGACAGGTGTTCGATTTGGAAAACGGAACTGTTATGTTGAACAGTGGTTATGAGATGCCGATTCTTGGAATAGGAACTTTCCGTCTGTCCGGCGGCGAGGCAGAAAATTCTGTATATTGGGCGCTGCGGGATGGATATCGCCTGATCGATACTGCCAGGATTTATGGAAATGAAGCAGATGTGGGACGCGGCATTCAGAGGGCGATTGAGGAAGGATTTGTGACAAGAGAGGAAATCTTTGTCACCACTAAGATGTGGACGGATGATTTTGATAACGGCGCGGAGGCGATCGATGCTTCTCTTGAAAGGCTTGGACTGGATTACATTGACCTGATGATCTTACATCATTCCCAGCCCAGCAATGATGTGGAGGCATACCAGGCAATGGAGCAGGCAGTCAGCGAAGGGAAGCTCCGGTCCATTGGCCTTTCCAATTATTATACACCGGAGGATTTTGACCGGCTGGTAAACGCAACATCCATCACGCCTGCACTGCTCCAGAACGAAACCCATCCTTACCATCAGAGCATGGAGATGAAGGAACACCTGCGGCAGTATGGAACGGTTATGGAATCATGGTTTCCCCTTGGCGGACGTGGTAACACGCAGACGTTGTTTAATGATGAAGTGATTTCCGAGATAGCGCAGGCTCATGGCAAGACTTCGGCACAGATTATCCTGCGCTGGCATCTGCAGGCGGGGAATATAGCGATTCCTGGTTCAAGTAATGAGGATCATATTCAGGAGAACTTTGAGATATTTGACTTTGAACTGACGGATGAAGAAATGGAGCAGATGACCGGACTTGACCGCAATGAACGGTTTGCCGGGTATTGATTCCTATGAGATGATGGTTTTAAAAAAGAGATATATTGTCCCGGATCGTTAAGGAGAAGGATGATGTGCCACATTTTTGCAAAGTGTGTGGCATAAACCCCTTCCTTGCCGGAAGTGATGTTGAGGAAGGGGAACAATCTCAATATAATACTTACAGGGTAAAAATATTACCAAATAATGATCGGAGGAAAAAGAGATGAGTCAGGCTTATATTACTTTGAATAATGGAACAAAAATCCCGCAGTTTGGTATGGGTGTGTATATGGTGCCTGCGGGAGATGCAACAAAGAATGCGTGCCTGGAGGCCCTGAAGATGGGATATCGTCATATTGACACTGCCCACGCATACCAGAATGAGCGCAGTGTGGGCGAAGCTGTCCGTGAAAGTGGTATCCCCCGTGAAGAGATCTGGGTGACTTCCAAATTGTGGCCCAGTGAATATGGGGAAGGCAGGACGATGGAGGGCATTGACAAGATGCTGGAGCGTCTGGATATCGGTTATATTGACCTGCTTCTTTTGCATCAGCAGGTGGGTGATTATATGGGTGCATGGCGGGATATGGAAAAGGCGGTTGCGCAGGGAAAAGTAAAAACTATCGGACTCAGTAATTTTGAGTCAGAACGTTTGGAGAAGGTCTGAGAGGCAGCAACAATCAAGCCCGCAGTGCTGCAGGTAGAGTGTCATCCCTATTTCCAGCAGAACGAATTAAAAAAGAGGCTGGCTCCTTATGGAACTGTGATCGAGGCATGGTATCCTATCGGACATGGCGATGCAGACCTGATAAATGAACCTGTATTTGCAAAGCTGGCAGAAAAGTATGGAAAGACTAATGTTCAGATCATCCTGCGCTGGCATATCCAGGAGGGTACGATTATCTTCCCGAAATCTACCAATCTGCAGCATATCAAAGATAA
This sequence comes from uncultured Hungatella sp., assembly GCA_910585435.1. Lineage (GTDB taxonomy): Bacteria > Bacillota > Clostridia > Lachnospirales > Lachnospiraceae > UBA3402. Next base: position 12,939 of record CAJUEJ010000046.1, read on the forward strand.
TTTTGACATCTTTGACTTTGAATTGACGGAAGAGGAAATGGAGCAGATCAGGGCAGTGGATAAGAATGTGAAGTTCTTTACGGTTCCGCTTGAGCAGCAGGAGACACAGTTTACTGCATGGGCACCGGAGGACTAAAGAAGGGGGATGGACAGATGGCACAGGGAAAATTGGGATTTGGCTTTATGAGGCTCCCAGTCATTGACGGGGTGCAGGAGAACATTGACTTGGAACAGCTGAACCAGATGGTGGATGAGTTCCTGGGGAACGGATTCACATATTTCGATACAAGTTATGCCTATCACAATGGTAAAAGCGAGGAGGCGTTAAGAAAGAGCGTAGTGGAACGGTATCCGAGGAGTAAGTTTACCATTGCCACGAAGCTTCCCACCTTTCTCATACAGACAGAAGACCAGGTAGAGGAGATTTTTGCACAGCAGCTTAAAAACCTTGGCACAGACTATGTGGATTACTATCTTCTCCATATCCTGAACACAAAATTCTATAACGGGCTGGACGGAAAGGGCGGTGTCGTCAAGAACTGCCATTTGTTTGAACACGCACAGAAATGGAAAGAAGAAGGGAAGATCAGACACATTGGATTTTCCTTCCACGATTCGCCGGAGATACTTGACCAGATTCTGACGGAGCATCCGGAAGTAGAGTTTGTCCAGATCATCATCAATTATTTTGACTGGGAAAGCTATTTTATCGCGTCCAGAAGGTGTTATGAAGTAATCCGTAAGCATGGGAAAGAAATGGTCATCATGGAGCCGGTGAAAGGAGGCGTTCTGGCGCAGATACCGGAGGCGGCTGAAAAGAAACTCCGATCTGTTGCACCGGAAATGTCACCAGCAGTATGGGCGCTGCGGTTTGCAGGCAGCATGGAAAATGTGATTGCAGTCCTTTCCGGTATGTCCACACTGGAGCAGGTGCAGGACAATGTAAATAACCTGAAAGATTTCGTACCGCTTGGAGAAAACGATAAGGAAATGCTGCTGACAATGGCAAAAGAGCAGAAAGCGACAGGGCCGGAAGGTACTGGAGACTTTTCGGAATATGAAAGTTTAATCTATCACGGTATCTCTGTGGCGGCAACCCTTGATACTTATAACTCTGCGATGGTGCAGCCGAATCCGTTGTTTTCCGGGGAGATGAATTATCTGGCAAATAAGCTGCTTGCGGGTGGCGTAACGGATATCAAGCAGGAATTTCCAAAAGAGACCGTTATATTTCATGGAGAGGATATTACAGGACAGGTGGAAGAGGCGTGGAATTTCCTTGTGGAGCATGCATTTGTGATGTAATAGTTGCGGAGATTTATCCGCCTGATATAACAGTTATTCATAACAATGGAATCTGTAAAGTACAAGGGTTCCATTGTATTCAGAGTAGAATCTACAGTTGCGGGGGCGGATACTGATATTTTGTATCTGCCTCTGTTTCTGTTATGCCACACTTTTATAAAGGGTGTGGCATAAACCGCTTAGCCTGTCAGGATGGAGTGGAAGGTTAAGCTTCTTCCAGATACAATATATTCAGAATAGAAATGGAAGATTGTTTTGATGTGTAAAAATTTCCTGTTAAAATGGATTGAACCAAAGCAGGAGCGAGCTATGCATCAGGTAATATAAAAATGCAGGATAAAGATATGTAAAAGAAAACATGCAGGTGCTGTGGAAAGAAATGGTGGAAAGAAATGAATAAGAGCATTATCAATGGGAAAAGTGTGACTGTATCATGTATGGCATTTGGCAAATGCAGCGAAAGCTGTCCGGTACAGATTGATATTATGGAAAGTTTGAAAATTTATAAAGATTATCTGGACGGCAACACAAAAATTTTGAAAAAAATAGATGAAATGCAGTCTGCAGGAAAGCCGGTGGATTGTATTGAATGCGGTGCCTGTTCGTCCTGTTGTCAGGGTAGGATTGATGTAAAAAGGTTCATAAGGGAACTGGCAATGATGCAGTCATGTGGGCGGCTGATTCCGTCTGCATATGGCAGAAAGAAGGAGTTGGTTGGATGAAAAGATGGAGGGAAGCATTGATCGGTACAGGGCTGTTGGCACTACTTTTTCTTAGTGGATGTTCCCGGTCAGAGCAGTTGCCGCAGAAGGAAAGCGGCAATGCGTCCAGACAGGAGCCGGATACATTCACAGAAAATCCGGAATATACAGAGGAGAACATATCTGTGGAAAAAACAGAAAAACCGGAACCGGGACCTGCAACATTGCTTTATCAAGGACAGGCAAGTATTCGCATTGTTACAGATGAAGGGAAAGTGATTTATATTGACCCATATGCGGGAGACTCTTATGAACTGCCAGCAGATTTGATACTGGTAACACATTCACATTTTGACCATAGCCAGACAGATAAGGTAGAAAAACGGAATGAAGGCTGTCAGATTATTACATATAAAGAGGCAGTACAAGACGGAGTGCATCAGACCTTTGAGTTGGGCTTTGTTACAGTTGAAGCTGTTGAAGCAGGATATAATTCTCTCCATGACGTGAATGACTGTGTAGGCTATGTGCTGACGTTTTCCAACAGTAAGTCCGTTTATGTGACAGGAGATACTTCAAAGACAGAACAGATGTCTCTTATGAATGAAATGGAAATTGATTATGCTTTTTTCTGTTGTGACGGGGTATATAACATGGGGCTGGAGGAAGCGGCAGAGTGTGCTGACCTTGTAGGTGCTAAACATAACATTCCCTATCATATGACCACAAATACTACCGGAAGGCAGTTTGACCGGGAACTGGCAGAACAGTTTGATGTGGAGAACCGACTGATTGTAGAGGATGGGGAAGAAATTAAAATCGAGTAGAAGAAAAGCAATTTTCTTATATGGATTTATAACAAAGGCAGGTGGTGAAGTATAAAAAAGATAGAGATTGTCATGCGGAAAATAGAGGAAACGGATAATATTTCCGAAATGGTTCTTGCATCTTTTACAGATAAAGAAATGCAGCAGGATATATCTATATCCAGAATTTTGTCCTTTCCAGGTTTGGAAATTCATTTAAAAGAACAAACAGTTTATAAAGATGGGGTGCGGATACCATTCAGTCACTATGAGTTTTATACACTTTATTATTTGGCAAAGCACCCAGGTTGGGTATTTACAAAAAAACAAATTTATGAAGCTGTATGGAAACAGCCAACTGAAAACTGTGAAGCTGTCGTGACAAATACAATCAGTCATATACGCAAGAAACTCCATCAGGAAAGTCCGAAAGATGGATATATCAAGACAGTAGTAAACAGTGGATATAAATTTGAAGTATAGAGAAACAGGGAATAACTGCAGAAATTGGCGGTTATTTCCTGCTTTTTTTAAAAGACAATAAATCTTTAAAATTTTATATGAATGATAGATTGGTGAGATATTAAAAATAGATGTGCTTGTTAATATGTAGATAGCGGAAAAACCTGCCAAAGAAAAAAATGGTGTTTTGACGGGTACTTCAGTACGCCGACTTGTGAAATTAATAATCCCTCTTGGCTCTGTTTTGAGTCAGGGGGATTTTTGCTATATTTTGCTATTACAATTACTGCAGCTCAAAAGAATGGTTCTGTAGGTAAATCAAGTACATTTGGTATCCAGTTAAAAAAAGCTATGGCTATATACAGGGAAAATTCGGATTATACCCTGAACAAATAGAACGGGATAATTATGAACAAACAACAGGCACACAGATGAATCCTTAATTTCATCTGTGTGCCTGTTGTTTTAGAGAGCGACTAACAAGGTGTCGCTCTCCGCCGGGCTTGTTTTTCATTTTTGAAATTTAAGAAAATGGAGGACAAGCCTATGGCAAAGCCAGGCAGACTGCCGGATTTCCGAAAAACGTACCCGGAGGCCAGCGAAGAAGTGATTGAAGTATTAAGAGAAACAGAAAGAAAAATGCAGTATCAGGAATACGACCTGAAAGCAGAACAGACCATCATCGACCAGGAAGCACAGCAGATCCGGCTCATACCAAGTCGGGAGGATTCCTTTGAACGCCTGCAGGCGGAACATAAACTGCCCGCAGACGAGCAGGCCGATGTGGAAACCATCGTACTTGGCAGGATGATGCGGCAACAGCTCCATGAAGCAATTCAAAATCTGCAGAAAGGGGAGCAGTACCTGATTATTCAGTTGTTCTATGAGGACAAGAGTGAGAGGGAACTGGCGGCAGAACTGGGGATCTCCCAAAAGGCCGTGAACAAGCGCCGCCATAAGATTTTAGAGAAATTGAAAAAATTTTTTGAGAAATTTTGATTTTTTGGTTCTCAAACCTCTCTCCCAACGTGGAAATAAGTGAAGGGGATAAAATTCCCTTCTCTGTCCTTTGAAAAATACCGCCCCAGGCGGTCATATCCAGCAGTTACGATACATTAGCTGTACAGCGCGAAAGCGCGAAGCGGCGAAGGAGGACACGCCAGGACCACCTGCAGACAGTCAGAGTGTCTGTCAACAAGATAACATCAAAGGTGAAGAACGGGAAATGTCTGTTCTGAAAATGTTCCATGGCCGGAGCATTCCGCAATGATCCGTACAGCCTATAATGATACTTCCGTCCAGTCACAGCCCCTCGAAGCAGAGGGAACCGTAATGAGGGCGGCGGCCAGAGGTCCTGGCCGGTGTTAGAGTCCCATGACGGTTCGCCAAAACCGGTTGTAACTGACTGCCCAGGCTCCGGGAAGTAGTGTCGAATAGGAGCAGATGAAACTTAAAATGAAAAACAAGCACGATTTTTCATGTGAGGACATGTCATCAGTTGTCAGACTGATGATCTACGCGCACATCAGTGCGCTTCTATGTTAAAACAACTGGGCGGCGGTCTGTATTTGAGACCGCCGCTGTTTAAAAGGGAAGGCAGGGATATTTATGTTTCTGCCTTTCATGACGGAGGAAAAAGAAGATGGCAAGGAAAAGGATACGGCGGGGAGATATCTACTATGCCGATCTGAGGCCGGTGGTGGGCAGCGAACAGGGCGGCATTCGCCCAGTGGTGATCCTGCAGAATAATACAGGGAACCAGTTCAGTCCGACTACCATAGCGGCAGCGATTACCAGCCGGGATGAGAAGCACAAACTCCCAACTCATATCCGGATAGGCGGGCAGTTTTATGGTCTGCATCAGAATTCCATGATACTGCTGGAGCAGGTCCGGACGCTGGACCGGAGAAGGCTGCGTGATTACATAGGCTGCCTGGACAAAGAGACCATGCAGGCAGTGGACCGGGGGCTGACCGTCAGTCTGGGGATGAAGCGTCTCCAGGGGGAGGAGAAGGCGGACAGTCAGAATCCGGGACGGACAGGAATGAGGGAACGGACCAGAAGAGGAGGATGAGAGATGGAAAACAGAAAGAAAAAAGCATGGATCTACACCCATATCGATGCGCCGGAGGACAGTCATGGTGCCTTAAAAAAGCAGTATGAACAGCTGAATACTTATGGAGAGCAACTTCATACAGAGATTGCAGGCAGTTCCAGTGACACGGGAGGCAGACCGGGATTGGGTAGACAGGGACTGAACCTGTTCCTGGAGGCAAAGGACAGCAGGGGGATCGAAGTGCTTTTGCTCCTGGATACGTCCAGGATCTCCTGTGATGAAAAGCAGTGTGGGGAATTCCTGCGCCAGATGGCGAAAAGCGGGATCAAGGTATGCTCTCCTCTGGAGGGGCGGCTCTCTGCCAGGTAGCCGGCAGTCAGATTATGAGGTGTATGGATGGATTATATCGTAAAAACAAGGATACTGCTGAATACAAATTTCAATATCAGCGAATTTAATGATCTGATGTACGAAGATGCAAAGCCGCATATCATTGAGGATATCAAGTCAGTGATAGAAGAGGATCCGACCCTGTGCGGGTACATTGACGGGGATCTGACCTTTCGTTTTCTGTCCAATTATAAAGTGCTTTTGACCTATGACTTCAACTGTAATGATGAGAACGGGGCAGAAGCGGAAAGCTTTTCCAAATCCTGTGTGGAGGATATCCGGAAGGAGCTGGAAGGGAAAGGATACCGTATCGATAGGATCAGCTGCACGGCAGAAGAGATGGATATGGAATGGCTGGACAAGTTGGAAGATATGGTTTTTCAAAGCCAGAACGGTAGGCACAAAGCCTTTGATGGCAGCTATATCAGAAAAGGTTGGAATGAATCGATCAGGCATTGCCTGGAGAAGGGGTTGGTATGGAGAAAGAACAAATCTATTATGGGGAACTGATACCGGTCACTGATGGTGAATCTGCCAGGATCCCGACTATTGTGATCATACAAAATAACCCGGAAGACCACATCAGCCTGTCTGAACAGGCGGAAGAAATCCTGGCTTCTTTTAAAGGCGGGCAGCTTTTGCCTTCGGGAAGTCTGGCTATCAGTCGTTTGATCCGGGAACAGGATGTAGCAGTCCTGATGACGGCTCAGGTATGTTCGGTTGACAGTCGCTGTCGCAAAGAATTGGCAGGACACCTGAATGCAGCGGCCATGCAGTATGTGGATCAGGCAGTAGCATCCAGTTTTGGTCTGGGAGAAATCCTGGCACAGAATGATATCTATGAAGAAAAGCAGAGCATGGATTTAAAAATTTTAATGAAGGGTTCCAGTATGCCTGCCAGTTAGGGGGCATCAAATTTTTGGCAGACCTGTTTTCCAGTGACCAGATTCCCCGGACAGGGCCGAGCCTGTGCTGAAAATATCCCTTGTTGGTTATGCTTAGGGTTGGGCAACCATATTTGTTGGGTTTGCGTATGGCTGTCATCGCGGTAACACGGTATACTGTGTATGACGTGAAGGAAGGAGGGAGAAGCGATGAGGAGATATGCCGTAGAGACCATAGTCGATGAGAACGTAAAATACTATTTTATCCGGGACTGTGAGACGCTGGAGATTGTCCTGCTCCCGTCCAAATATCTGAAACATAAGACAAAGTCGAACCGTTCCCCCAATACAGTGAAGCGGTCCGCATTCTCCATCTGCTACTACCTGGAATATTTAGAAGAACTTTCCCTGGATATCCCGCAGGTCTGCGGACTGGACTTTGAGAAACAGAGTGACCACTTTGTGGGGTTCCTCCACTGGCTGAAGGCCGGGAACCACACACAGGAAAACAAAATAAGGACAATCAACAATGGAACCTGTAACGCATACCTGGAGGATGTGTTCAGGTTTTATCTTTTTGCCGAGGCCCAGGACATCCGGATCGGGAGCCTGAAGGTGCTGTCCTACAGCTACCATATGGCGGTCAATGCCGTAGGTGTACAGAAAAAGCTGCGCTATCAGTCCTTTAAGGGGTATCTGCAGGCGGAAGAAAGGGATGTCAGACCGGCAGAGCAGGAGGAGATCCTCACGCTCCTTAAGACATGCACCAACTGCCGGGACCAGCTTCTCCTGCTGTTATTGGCGGAAACCGGCTTCCGGATCGGGGAACTCCTGGGAGTACGGTATACCCATGACATTGATTATACCCACCATATGGTAGGCGTTTATTTCCGGGAGGACAATGACAACGATGCTAGGGCCAAGAATGCGGAATACCGGAAAGCCAAAATCAGCCAGGATACTTATGAATTCCTGATGTACTATCTGGCAGAATACCGGGAACTGCTGCAGCACCAGTCATACCTGTTTATCAACATCACAGGGAAAACAGCAGGACAGCCCCTGAAAGCAGACAGCGTCTACGACATGCTGAAGCGGATGGAGAAAAAGACCAGCATTGACCTGACACCGCATATGCTCCGCCGTTATTTTGCCAACATGCGGCGGAAAGCCGGATGGCGGCTGGAGATGATCCAGCAGGCTCTTGGGCATAAGCATATCGGGACTACCATCAGATACCTGAACATCGTGGATGATGAACTGATCGAGGCCAGTCAGGAATTCTACGCAAAGCATTCAGCACTGTACGGGGTGAAGGAACTGCTATAGAAAGAGGTGAGAGGAAATGCCCGCATATGCAATTCAGCAGCCAGAACTGCAGAGCTTTCCGCAGGAAAACAGACAGCCGGAGCTTCCGTCCAGGGTCTGTGAGGAACTGGATGCCTGCACAGAGACAGGGCGTGTTGAAAGAAACAAGCTGAAAGCATTCCTTCTGGAGACGGGCATCAGAAGCATCACGGAGATGGACTACCCACTGCGGCAGGCATATAAGGAGTATCTGGATCAGCATATCCAAAAGCCGGAACGGTACCTGAAAGCATATGACAGGGTAAAGCAGCATTCCATCCGGGAGCAGATGCAGACCCTTGCAGGCAGACAGCAGTGCAGATGGCAGTTGGAGGACAGGATCCTGTTCCTCCCTTACCATCCGGATCCGACCATTGTGGCGGAGTTCGACTCCGTCTGGAACAGGCCAAACATGGTATGGGACTTTGCCAGAACCTGTAGCCAGACCTTAAAACATCAGATATTTATAACGCTGAATGCTGTCATAGAACGCTTTAAGGAACCACGGCGAAGGGAGCAGAGACTTTCAGGACTCCAGTTCCTCTACGATTTCTGCACAGAAAAAAGGATTGCGGATATTGAAAAGCTGGAGATGGAGCAGATAAAGGAATTTGAGACCTGGCTGGAACGGGAAGGGCGGACCAACAGCGAAAGCAGGAAACAGCAGATGCTGCCAATCCTGAACTTCTGCAGAAAGACCGTATTTTTACAGAACGAAGAGATCCACTGGGATGCGAATATCTGGTATCTGGAACGACTGCACCTACCAAAGAACCGGGTGAACCCAAGCGGCTCCTTCACAAGTATTTCCTTCCTGGAGATCGTAAGGCCGGATAATCGAAGGTATGCACAGGAATATATGAAATACCAGTTTGGGATTACCGGCCAGGCAGTCAGCACCCTGGTGGTCAAGTATGAAGGGATAAGGAATTTTCTGGTCTGGCTTGGCCAAGAGGACATAAGCGTATGCGAATGCTCCGAAAACAGGATTGATACATACCTGGAACAGCTGCAGGAAAGGGGCATCATAGCAAAGACATTCAACGAATATCTGGCAGGGATACATCATTTTTTCCGGTTTCTGGTGGTGCGGGGACACTTAGAGCAGGTGCCGTTCCATCCGGAGTACCATCAGAAAAAGGTGATACCAAAACACCATGACCGGAGCGTTTCCCAGGAAGTGTGCATGGAGATGCTGTCAAAGCTCCATCTCCTGCCAGAAGACCAGTGGTGCATGTACCTGCATCTCTGGTGTCTAGGGCTTCGCATCAGCGAGGTATGCACCCTGAAAGGAAATGCTTACTACCGGCAGGGAACTGGATGAACAGATCACCAGGTGCATGGTCATCCATCAGAAGTGGGCTTCTATAATAAAAAAATATCTGGATTTGCAAGAGCTTGACCGAGAAACGATTGATGAACTGATCGACCATATCGAGATTGGAGAACGTACTGTCATAGACGGTCAGAAACAGCAGGACATTAAAATCTTTTACCGCTTTGTCGGGGAAGTATGAGAAATATTAGAAACACGATAACTCCAGCCTTAGTGCTGGACAAGCATATGATCCCTTGCAGGGACGAAAACGAAAAGCGATTGCTATACGCATATCTGTCGAAAAAGAGAGAATTAGCAGAACACCTTTCCCAAATAATCTATGTTCTTGACGATGTTCTTGAATGGGGCGATGTCGTTGTCCTCCCTTATCGTGTCAACGC
>CAJUEJ010000047.1 GCA_910585435.1 uncultured Hungatella sp.
TGGAAAGTGAGGTGTCGCTTATGTGTAATTTAAGTAAGGGTGTGGAGGAGAAAGGAATTCGGAAAGGGATAGTAGCTATGGTATCTACATTAAAAGAGTTACAGATAGCGGATGAAATTATCTTGAGTAAGATTCGAGAGAAATTTGGTCTGACAGAAGAAACTGCAGAAACTTACTTGAAAGAAATAAGTTAAATATTTCAGACAGAGCATTTTTGGTGTTCTGTCTGAAATAATATTACGAGATTTTTCGCATTTAGGTATGTTATGGACAGCCGTACCATAAATAAAGGCTAACTATAAGGAGGATACCATGATACTTGTTACAGGGGCAAACGGATTTGTGGGCCATAAAATCATGGAGATGTGCAGGGATACCATCGCCGCTCCGTCGCTGCGCAATGCAACCCAGGAATACATCGATTCCATAATCGAAGAAAGCGGTGCCGATGTCATTGTCCATACTGCTGCTATCTCTGATATAGGAGCGTGCCAGGCAGATCCGGACGGCTCTTATATTGCCAATGTACGCCTTCCTCTTCTGCTGGCCCATGCATCAAAGGGCAGGAAGCTCATCTGCTTCAGTTCCGATCAGGTGTACAGCGGCTGCAGGGAAGAGGGACCGTATTCAGAGGATATGGCAAAGCCGGGGAATCTGTATGCACAGCAGAAGCTGGAGATGGAAAAACGGGTGTTGGAGCTTATTCCGGATGCGGTTATGCTGCGTGCAGAATGGATGTATGATTACTATCTGAAGCGCTCCAACTATTTTATGAATATTCTCAATGCGAAAGAAACTGTCTCATTCAGTTCCAGACAGTACAGAGGCATTACCTATTTGAAAGAAGTGGCAGAAAACATGGAAAAAGTGATCGCCCTGCCAGGCGGCGCATACAATTTCGGAAGTGAAACAACCGTGTCCATGTATGATATTTCCCGGGAGTTCATGGATTTATTGGGGAAAAAAGTAACGTTAGAAAATATTCCTCCAAGGCACAACTTATGGATGAACTGTGATAAGGCGAAGAAGAATGGCATAACGTTCAGCACTGCTTTAGACGGTTTGAAGAGATGTGCGGCGGATTATCATTTGATTTCGTAATAGGATTGAAAATTAAATATGTTGACACATCCTCTCTTATACAGTATACTAATGAAGAATTAAATACTAACCACACGCTAGGGGAGCCGTTATGGCTGAGATTGACATATTTGTCTGACCCTCACTACTTGAACCGGGTAATACCGGCGTAAGGAAGCTATATACTTACCTTTTTAGTAGTCCCCTCCTGTGCATGCAAAGGAGGATTTTTTTATGTCTGTTGTTACACCTGACGGCGGCCTGACAACCCTTGGCTATGTCCTGTGCGGTATTGCCGTGGCCGCTCTTATCTTAGCTGCTGCATTCCTAAGCAGCAAAAACAGTTCCCACAAAAAGCTTTCCACCAAGCAGCTGGTATTCTGTGCTGCCGCCATGGCGCTGTCCTTTCTCACATCCTACATCAAGGTCTTTTCCATGCCCTACGGCGGCTCCATAACCTTGTTCAGCATGCTGTTTATCTGCCTGATCGGTTACTGGTACGGCCCCGGAGTAGGCGTTATGACCGGACTGGCTTACGGAATCCTCCAGTTTTTACAGGAGCCCTACGTCCTGTCCCTGTTCCAGGTATGCTGTGATTACGTGCTGGCCTTTGCCGGACTGGGCCTTGCCGGACTGTTCCACAAATCCAAAAACGGGCTGGTAAAGGGCTACATTCTGGGTATCCTGGTCCGGGGCCTCTTCCATACCATAGGCGGATATCTGTACTGGATGGATTACATGCCGGAGAATTTCCCACAGGCTTTAGCCAGCATTTATCCGATTGTGTATAACTATTCCTATATTCTGGCAGAAGGAGTTCTGACGGTTATCGTCATCCTTCTTCCTCCTGTGTCCAGGGCTTTGGGGCAGGTGAAGAAGAGTGCTTTGGAATAAAAATTTCCCCCTAAGGCTGCTGCTTCGGAGTCACAAACTCCTTGCTGCAATCTCAGGGGGAATTCTCAAAGTTCTATCCACTCCCCGTCCCGGCACACCATAGTAAAGATTCCGTCTGCAATCCGGTAGGCATTCCCATACAGGGTTTCCTTCCCGCCGGCACACAGAATATAACTGCCGTCTTCCAATGCATAGAACTCCCTGCCTGTACTGTCCGGATAAGTAATCTCCTCCATAAGCCGAAGCCCGTCCAGGGTATAATCCTTTACCATCTGATAGTGGGGCAGGATATTCAGTCTTGCCAAACCCAGGCCTTTTAGAAAACGCTGATACCCGGGGTCAGCTGCCTCTCCGGCAAGCTCCGGCTGGGCATAGACAATATCCGCACAATTCATGCTTCCGGCGCTGATTCCCATAATGACTCCGCCAAACTCCGAAAGCTTCTCTCTCAATCCAATCTGTGCGAAAAACTGATTCTGGGTCGGCACATGGCCTCCGCCCAGAATGACCACATCACTGGATGGTATCCATTCTTCCAGCCGGTCCATGGTACTGCGTTCCAGAAGCCTCATGGCCTCCGCCTGGATCCTGCTGGCTGCAAATACCCGGGTAAAGTACTGGATCATCTCCTGATTCTTCTCCTGCTCATCCGGGGTCGCCGTAATCAAAAGAACCCTTGGTCTTAAAGGACAGGCATTCCGAAACCTCTCCAAAAATCCATTTTTCTCTGTAAAAGGCCCTGTTACCCATTTTCCGTCCTTCTGATAGGAGGCATCCGGACTGCTGGTAAGGAAGACCATTTTTTCTTTTCTCTTTTTATTCATAGATGGAACCTCTTCCTACTCTCATTCTGCCCATCGTATCCCGGCTCTCACCAGATGCTTTGCCAGCACCGCCGTAGTCACCGTCCCCACGCCGCCGGGAACCGGCGTTGCCGCTGACGCTTTCTGTTCTATGGAAGCAAAATCCACGTCCCCGCACAATTTCCCATCCTCATCCACATGGATTCCCACATCGATGACCACGGCATCCTGACCCACATACGCTTCATCCAGCATCCTGGCCTTTCCGGCAGCTGCTACCAGAATCTCTGCCTGTCTGCAGGTGCCGGGAAGGTCAAGGGTCTTTGTATGGCACACGGTCACCGTGCCGTTCTCCTTCATCATCAGCATGGACAATGGTTTTCCCACTATCAGGCTGCGCCCCACGATGGTCACTCTTTTTCCTGCAATGGGAATCTCATTGGCTTTCAGCACCTCGACCACTGCCTCCGCCGTACAGGGCGCAAAGCCTGTGTCATCTCCCATAAATATTTTCGCCATATTCACCGGAGAGATCCCGTCCAGATCCTTTTCTGGTTTCATCATACAATCGATTTCCTTTTCCTGAATCTGTTTAGGCAGAGGTTTCAACAGCAAAATTCCAGCTACATCCGGATCCTCATTAATCGCCTTAAATCCGGCCTTAAACTCCTCATTGCTGATATCCTTGGGAAATGTATAGGACTGAGCCCGCAGGCCGAAATTTTCCATTTTCTTTATGGCTCCCCGCTCATAAGACACGTCATCCGGATTTTCCCCTACACGTACAATGGCCAGCTTCGGCACAAAACCAGGTCTTTTTACCTGCAATTTCTCCAATTCTTCCCTAACCTGTTCTTTTATTCTGGCAGAAACCTCTGCCCCCTTTAATATTCTCATGCCATGTCCTCTCATATCATCCTGTTATGTTTCACTGTTCTCCGGCTGCACAGCATAACTGTGTAACCCTTTTGAGCTTAAACTTTTCTCAGACGCTTCTGCACTTTATCATAAATCGTATCTGCCTGCTTCGTCCCTTCCTCCATCAAACGGTCAGCTTTCTGATTTAACTCTTCCGCCTTGTCACGGTTCTTCATGGATTTCGTATTGATATACACATTCATCACCGCTCCTGTAAGGGCTGTCCTTGCAAACTGCACCGCCACCCCCACATCGCTGACCGCCATCACGCTTCCCTTCTGCTCAAGTCCGGCCAGCAGCTCAAGCATCTCGTACGCTTTTTCCATAATCTCCATGGGAACCAGGCTTGCCGCCAAAAGATTCTTCTCCATCACCTGTTCCTTATGAGCCCGTTCCTCTTCCGTACCGGAGGGAAGCCCATAGGCTGCTGCCAGAGGGGCAAAAACTTTTGCATCCCGGTCCGCCAGAGAGGCCATGTCCTTCTGAAGCTGCTCCAGGCGTCTCATCATACCCTGAACCTCTTCTTCCACGTCCGCATATTTCTTCTTTCCCACAGTCAGATTCCCTACCATCAACCCCAGGGCCGACGCCAATGCACCGGAGAGGGCTGATGCTCCGCCGCCGCCGGGAACCGGCTGTCTGGAACTTAAGGCCTCTAAAAACTCATCGATTTTTTGTTCTTTTATCATGTGATTTCTCCTTTTATGGAAGCGTTATTAGTTCCTTTATTATAGTTGATAGCGGATAGGGTGTAAAGCATTAATTAAATGACCTCTCTCTTTCCAGCGTCCATTTCTTTGTGTTAAACTATTTAATAAATTTTCTAAATAGTAATTAAATTTTTTAGTTGAATTTTAAATCAAGCCATGTTATACTTACTATAACAAAGAAATCCGCCAATATTTCTTTCAAAAACAATAGAAAGGAAACATAACTCCATGGAAAAGTTAAAAATATCTGAAAATGGACGCTACTTCGTCAAAAGCGACAACACGCCATTTGTCTGGCTGGCAGACACCGTGTGGACTATGCCTCAGCGCATGAAATGGGATGATGTCACCTACCTAATGCAGAAACGGAAAAGTCAGGGTTTTACGGTGCTGCAGATTGTGGCTCTTGACCCTGAGATGGATGTAGAGATGCGAACTCCGGCAGGTGAGAAAGCGCTTCTCAACGATTGCCTCGACACCCCTAATGAAGCCTATTTTAAATATCTGGATTGGAGCTTAGATACAGCAGAAGCCTATGGTTTTTATGTCCTCCTGCTCCCGGCATGGGGACAGCTGATTGTGGGGGACAACTGGGCAGGTAAAACATTTCCAAAGACCGTCACAGAAGAAAATGCATACCGTTACGGACAGTGGATCGGAAACCGCTACCAAAAGAAAAACCATATTATCTGGTGCCTGGGAGGCGACCGCCAGCCTGTCCACAAAGGCATTGATTACAGACAAGTATGGCGATCCATGGCAGAAGGCCTTGCAAAGGGCCTTACGGGAAAGGATGCTGACTCCCGCACCCCAGGTCCGGTATGGGATGATCTTCTCATAACCTATCACGCCTGCCATGAAAGGCAGACCGGAGAATGCTCCTCCCTGTCCTATTGGCCAGAGGAAGAGCCATGGATACGTTTTGTCATGCTCCAGTCCGGCCACGGCCTCATAGCCAAAAATTACCAGCTTGTAAAAACGGAATATGATCGTTTTCATATTCGCCCAGTGTGGGACGGTGAGCCTGCCTATGAGCTGATGCCCACCTCCTGGCCGCCTACAGGCGATTCCTTCCACGACACCTGGATGGTTCGCAAGCGGGCATACTGGAGTCTGTTAGCAGGGTCATTCGGACATACATACGGACATTCCTGTGTCTGGTGCAACGTCTCGGAAAAAGAGAAAACTTCTGTCTTGAAAAACAGCTGGTTTGAAGCCCTGGATTCTGAAGGGTCACAGCAGATGAAGTATCTGAGGGATTTTATGGACTCCTTAAATACAATGACCTGTCTGCCATCCCAGGAATCTATCATACAGGAAAGCCAGTCTGAAGACATGAATCAGCATATCCAGGCATGTGTACACCCTGAAGGCAGATTTCTGTGCGCATATCTTCCCAGCGGCGGAAGCTGTGTACTGAGAACAGACCGGCTTCATTTGTCTGAAAACCAGGTATATATCTGGTGGTGGAATCCGCGGGATGGAAAATGTCATACTGCACAGGCAGATACTGTCCCTGTTACAGAGGGCGGTATTCATGTATGCGCTCCTTCCTCCGGCCCCAAGGAGGACTGGCTTCTGATTGTAATGAGCGAAAAAACAGGTCGTCCCATAAAAGAGGGTACCTATTACCATATGGAAGAAAAGCAGACAGGCAGAGTTTTTGACTGGTAATCATTATATAAAAGCAGGAGGAATGACATGTATTCATACGATATGGAATGGTATGTAAACGAACTGGGAACTCAGGTAAGGCGGCTGATCCTTCACCTTCCGGAGGAAGCTGATCTGTTAGATGTAAAAAAAGACTGTTTCTCTGTGTATACGGAGCGCAGGGATGAACATGGCGATATCGTCTGTTCCCGCCCGGTATGGTATGAAAAAGAATTGAAAAAATCTGCAGGCTACCGCACAATTCTGGCAGCTTATCCCTCCACCAAAGATGGAGAACCTGTACGGAAAAGCAGATTTATCACCCTGGAGCTTGACATGAACGACTGGCTTTCCAAGACCATTGTAGGTTCATTGGATCACAGCAAATTTGTGGACTGCATTTTCCGTGTGACGCAGACAAAAGAATTAGGCGTTATGGTCGGTATGGTATTTGATGAGCCGGGAGACATCCTATGTCCACAGACAAGCATGTGGAGCCACGGCATATCTTCTTATGAAAAGCTTCCGCTGAGATACGGCTTTTTCACCCCCAAAGGCAATGGCAGGCGGCCTCTGATTATCTGGCTTCACGGCGCCGGGGAAGGCGGCACAGATCCGCGAATCGCATATATGGGCAATGAGGTGGTAGCCCTGTCTTCCGATAAAGTACAGGATTATTTCGGCGCTGCATGGGTGCTGGCTCCCCAATGCCCTACCATGTGGATGGACGACGGCTCCCATACCTACGGACGTACCGGAAAAAGTATGTATGTCTCTGCCCTGAAAGCACTGATTGATGAATTTGTCCAAATCCATGAGATTGACCGGAATCGGATTTACATCGGCGGATGCTCAAACGGCGGATTCATGACTATGAGAATGCTGATTGATTACCCTGATTTCTTCGCAGCCGCCTATCCCATGTGTGAAGCCCTCTACGATGAAACGATTACCAACCAGCAGATTTCCTCCATCTGCCACATACCTGTCTGGATGCTTCACGCCATGACAGACAGTGTGGTAAATCCTGAAGAGACTTCTGTCCCCACCTATCATAGACTGAAGGATGCAGGTGCAAAAAATGTTCATCTTACTTACATCAATGACCGTCCTCCCTTTAAAATAGTTAACCATGCCTGTTGGACATTAGGGCTGGCAGACAAGGAAAATTATGATTTTGACGGCCAGCCGGTCATACTGGCTGGAAAGCCTGTTACCCGGTTCCAATGGCTGGCAGCGCAGCAGCGCAAATAGCGGATGCTTGGTTTACAGAGCAATGCCAAAGCCTTCCGTCTTCTTAGCATCAAAGCAAAGCCCAGGATAGAGTTGGTATCCTGGGCTCGCTTATCTCTATTTCTCATACAAAAATTCTTCCGGCAGCGTCACCTTAAAATCTACAGCCAAATCCCTGAAATTCTGAGGAGAGATCGTCTGCAGCTTATCCGGCCGGATAGACAGCACCTTCACCAATATCTCAGCAGATTTCTCCACCGTATGCATCAGACCAAAGGTCAGATCAAAATCCTCCCCGGAGCAGAACATACCGTGATGGGCCCAGATGGCCACATCGTACTTCTTCATCAGTTCGCTGGTAGCCACAGCGATATCCCTGCCCCCTGGCACCATCCATCCTACTACACCTACGCCATCCGGGAACACTACCGGACATTCTGTAGCCATCTCCCAAAGCTCTCTCGTAAACACCTTATCCTCCAAAGGCAATACGAAAGTCAGCGCAATGGTGTTGGTCGGGTGGGCATGATAGATGACCCTGTGCCTGCCGCCGGTAGCCGCCTTCTTCACCTCATGGTTCATCAGATGGGACGGCAGCTCACTGGTAGGTCTGCCTCCGTTCACCAGTCCCCAGCAGATCCGGAAATTCTCTCCCTTATCATCCACCTCAATGATACAGATATTGGCTGCAGCGTCCAAAATCACGTTGCGGAAATATTTGCCGCTTCCAGTCACCAGAAAATACTCCCCTGCAAGCTTTGGAACACTGGTTCCGATGGCCTGCCATGGATTTTCATAGGACAGCTCCTCTTTCACAGACTCTATTTCCTCTGTCTTTATGCGGTAGCTTAAATTGCCGCCGTTTCTCTCATGCCAATTCTGTTTAAATCCATCATCGCACATCCGGATAAATCCCTGCACGAATCCTGCTTCTAAAACCTTCATGTGTTTATCCTGCCTTTCCTTCTCCTGCATACTTTTGTTCCTGTTTCTTTCCTGCTGCAGTCCATCTGTCTGCCATATCCTTATTCTCCTGTTGCCCCGTTCCGTTCAGCTGTCATATTCCTGTTTTCCTGCTGCCCCGTCTTGCCAGCTCACTACTGTCTCTTGCTTAAAACATCTCTCTCATAAGCCAGGACTTCCTCAAACCAGTCTTCCTTGGCCGGAACCCCGTTAAGCTCACAGAAATAATTCCACACATCACCGAAGGGATAGCACTTCAGCTCCTCAGACATCATCATAAGCTTGGTAAAGTTTCTCTCCTCCTGCAGGACTGCCATCTCCTTGCCAGGCTGGAGCAGCGCATACAGCAAAGCCTTCTGCATGTTTCTCATGCCCACTACCCATGCGGAAATACGGTTGATGCTGGCATCAAAGAAATCCAGGGCCAAAAGAACCCGATCTGCACCGTTTCTCACAATCTCCTTGGCAATCTCCCTTGTCTCATCGTCAAACAGCACCACATGGTCGCTGTCCCAGCGCACAGATCTTGTCACATGGAGAGCCACCTTGTCAAAGAACAGGAGCATAGACGGAATCTTGTCGGAAACCACTTCCGTCGGATGATAATGCCCGTTGTCCAAAAGGCACAGAAGATCATTCTTAGCCGCATAATTCATATAAAACTCGTGAGAACCTACGGTATAGCTTTCCATACCGATTCCAAACACCTTGGACTCAACCGCCACAAACACCTTGCTTCTGTCATAATCAATGGAAATGATCTGATCCAGGGAGTCCTTCAGCCTTGCTCTGGGAGCTGTCCGGTCTGCCGGAATATCCTTAAACCCGTCGGGAATCCAGATATTGACAGTCACCGGCTTATCCAGCTCTGTTGCAATGTATTCCGAAATCCTTAAACACGCCTTGCAGTGGTCGATCCAGAACTTCCGCACTTCAGGGATCTCACTGGACAGGGTTCCGTTCTCTGCCTTGGGATGAGAGAAGCAGGTAGGGTTAAAATCAATCCCCAGCCCTCTTTCCTTTGCAAACTCCACCCATTTTGCAAAGTGCCTGGGCTCAATCTTATCTCTGTCCACAGCCTGCCCGTCCTCAAAAATAGCATAGCTTGCATGAAGATTAATACGGTGTTTCCCCGGAATCAGGCTTAAAGCCTCATCGATATCCGCCATCAGCTCCTCCGGTGTGGCAGCCTTTCCCGGATAATTGCCTGTGGTCTGAATACCGCCTGACAGCGCTCCTGCCCCGTCGAATCCAACCACATCATCCCCCTGCCAGCAATGCATGGAAACCGGAATCTTCTTAAGAGCCTCCAAAGCCGCATCCGTATCCACTCCCATACCCTTGTATGCTTCCTTTGCCACCTCATACTTTTCCCTGATTGTCATGTGACTTCCTCCTTATAAAATAAAATATTTTTCTTGCTCAATCCAGATGAAACACCTGCGTCAGATCCACACATACCGGGCTGTTGTCCTCATTGGTCTCCATTATATCCGCCATGTAATCCCACCATTTCCGGTTGATGGGAGTATCCGCCGATTTGGCCCACCGCTCTTCATCCTCCACCTCCAGATACCCGTAAAGGACATTGGTCTCCTTATCCAGATAAATAGAGTAATTATGGCCACCGTACTCATGAATCATATCCTTCATCTCATCCCACAAGGCATTGTGGCGTTTCTCATACTCCTCTGCCATACCGGGATACAAAAACATCTTGAATCCTTTTCTTACCATACCTTCTCCTTTCCACCGCTCTCAGACTGTCTTGCCTGTGATTACCGGTACTCTTTTATCTCAAAAGACTCAAAGATACCTTTCCTTGCCTCTGCCAGGCTTGTGTACTCTCCCGCCCCGATCATCTGCGCCGCCAGATTTCCGATGGCCGTAGCCTCTGTAGGGCCTGCATAAACCGTCCTCCCCGTATACCTGGCCGTCAGCCGGTTCAGATAATCCGCATTGGCGCCGCCGCCTACAATATGTACCTGTCCGTAATGCTTCCCTGTCACCTGCTCCAGCTCCCTGACGGTCTCCCCGTAGCATCTGGCAAGGCTGTTGTAAATCACTGCCCCCAGCTGAGCCGGCGTTTCAGGCACCTGCTGCCCTTCCTTTTCACAGAAATCCTTCACCGCCTGGATCATACTTTCCGGAGCCAGGAAGCAGTCATCATTGCAGTCCACCAGAGAAGAAATGGTCTCCTGAGACGCCATCTGGCACAGCTCCCCGAAGGAATAATCCTGCCCTGCCGCCGCCAGCTCCTTCTTCACAGACTGAATCATCCACAACCCCATAATATTCTTCAGATAACGGAACCGATATTCATACCCGCCTTCATTGGTAAAGTTCCTTTTCATGCTCTCCAGAGAACAGTCAGCCTCCATCCGCTCCGTTCCCATGAGAGACCAGGTTCCTGAACTGATATACAGCACATCCCAGGCATTGGACGGCACCGCCAGCACCGCTGACCCTGTATCATGGGTGGCCGGAAGCACTACCTGGCAGGTAAATCCCACCTCAGCCTGGAGCTTTGGTGTCAATTCGCCCACTACTGTCCCTGGCATGGAAAGAGGGCCGAACCACTCCCGGGGATACCCCAGTCGCTCAATCAGCTCATAGTCCCATGTGTTGGTTCTGGGATTCACCAGCTGGGTGGTGGTGGCATTGGTATACTCCTGCTTCTTGACCCCGGTCAGACGATAATGAAAATAGTCCGGAATCATCAGCATGGTCTTTGCCGTCTCCAGATACTCCGGATGCTGTTCCTTCACCGCCATAAACTGATAGATGGTATTGAAAATCTGTTTCTGAATTCCGGTTCTCTGATACAGCTCCTCCAGAGGAATCTTCTGATACACCAGGGTATCCATCCCTTTGGTCCGGCCATCCCGGTATCCAACTGTATTCCCCACAATCCTGTCATGCTCATCCAGCAGCACATAATCCACCGCCCAGGTATCAATCCCTAAGCTGACCGGTATCTTTCCAAGCTCCTTGCACCTTTTCATTCCCGCCTTAATGTGGGCAAACAGCTCCTCCACATCCCAGCACAGCTGCCCGTCCACCGGCTTCATACCGTTGGGAAACCGGTAAATCTCTTCCAGCTCCATCCGGCCGTCTTTCACACATCCCAGAATATGCCGGCCGCTGGAAGCCCCGATATCTACAGCCAAAAAATATTTCTCCATCTTTCCCCTCTCCTTTCACCCCCGTTTCACGGCAGGCAGGACTTCTTTCCTTTCTCACCTTGTCTCTATTATAGCGAATCCTCCACGAAAAAATAAGGACGTAGTTCACCAAAAACTACGTCCTTATTTGCACTATCCTCTATTTTGTGATACCATATGTTACAGAAATACTGTTACCGCTGTCAAGTTCTGATGCATGCGCTTCCTGAAGCTTTCCTGCTCCTGCCCTTTGCAACTCCAGGAGAAGCTCCAAAAGCACATGGTACAGCAAAAGGAGCACACCTTGAACCAGAATCTCATAAACCGGTTAAGCGTCATCACGGAGGAGGAGCAGGAAATCCTCTCCGGCCGCAGCGAGATCGACCACACCCGGTACACACAGACAAAAGAATTAATCATCGACAGTGGGAAAATGCTGGACCACGGCAAATTAATCCAAATCCGCCCACACACCCGCTTCGTCCATTTTCCCAGACACCGCCACAACTACGTGGAAGTAATCTATATGTGCCAGGGCCAGACCACCCACATTATCGATGGAAACCAGGTGGTTTTAAAAACAGGGGAGCTGCTGTTCCTGAACCAGAACGCAGTCCAGGAAATCCTCCCTGCCGCTGAATCGGACATCGCCGTAAATTTCATCATTCTCCCTGAATTCTTCGATACGGCTTTTCACATGATCGGGGAAGAAGAAAACTATCTTCGGGATTTCCTTATCAGCTGCCTCCGCCAGGACAACCGCTACGGCAATTACCTGCATTTTCAGGTATCCGATGTTCTCCCCATCCAGAACCTGATGGAAAACATGGTTTGGACCTTGTTAAACAACCAGCCCAACAAGCGCAGCGTCAACCAGGTGACCATGGGGCTTCTGTTTCTTCACCTGATGCACCACACCGACCGTATTTACTCCAATACCGGTTCCTACAGCCAGCAGCTGATTTTCCAGGTGCTGCGCTACATCGATGAAAACTACCGGGACGGGGAGCTGACAGATCTGGCCGCTGTCATGGGCTATGAGGTGCCCTGGCTCAGCCGCACAATCAAACGGCTCCTGGGACGGACCTACAAGGAGCTTCTCCAGATCAAACGGCTGAACCAGGCAGCCTTTCTGCTGCAGAGTACCCGCCTTCCCATCACCGATATCTGTGCAGCCGTAGGCTATGACAACACCAGCTATTTCCACCGCATTTTCAGGGATTACTATCATATGTCGCCAAAAGAATACCGGACGGCAGGCTCTCCCCCCCTAATGTACTGACACTAGTGTCCCTATCTCTTTATGTCCCCGCCGTCAAAGGGATCCCCGCATTCAGGACAGAATTTCGGCGGCTTGGTGGGGTCTTTTGGCTCCCACCCGCACTTGTCGCACTTATACTGGGGAACTCCGGCCGGCTTGGGTTTGCCGCACTCAGAACAGAATTTCCCTTTATTTTTGGCACCGCAGGAGCAGATCCAGAATCCGTCCTCCTCAGGTCTCGGTTTGCCGCACTCAGAGCAGAATTTCCCCGTATTTCCCGTAGCGCCGCAGGAGCAGGTCCATCCGCCGGTATTTCCTGGCTGGCCGCCTGCCTGCTGGCCCTGCTGCTGCCCTCCGGCTGGCTGCCCGTACTGTCCCTGCTGGCCCATGGCAAACAGGTTCTGGGCATTCATCCCCCCTGCATTGCCTGCCATATTCATGCCTGCAAATGCCATCATAGGACCGGTGCTGGTATTAGCCGCTGCAGACTTCATGGCCTGGGCCTGGGCATCCACCAGGTGGGCCGCCGCCATATTGGGATTCCGCAGAGTCGCATTCCTCTGCAGCTCCTTGATCATCTTCTCGTCCTCTTCCGACGCTTTTACAGAGCTGACTCCCACAGCGCTGATAGCGATTCCATACTTTCCTCCCCATTTATCCGAGAGAACCTCGTTGAGGGCATTGGAAAGCTCCGCCGTATGTCCCGGAAGGGCACTGTAGCGGACTCCCATATCAGAAATCCTCGCAAACGCAGGCTGAAGCGCCGTCAGAAGCTCGCTTCTCAGCTGGGAATCAATCTTATCTCTTGTATACACGGACTCCACATTGCCGCAGATATTTTTGTAAAACAAGATAGGATTTGTGATCCTGTATGAATACTCGCCGTGGCACCGGATGGAGATATCAATATCCAAACCGATATTCCTGTCCACCACCCGGAAAGGCACCGGGCTGGCCGTACCGTATTTATTGCCCATGATCTCTTTGGTGTTAAAGAAATAAACCCTCTGGTCCTTCCCCATACCGCCGCCGAATGTAAATCTTACTTTAAACTGCTCGAAGCTCCTCTTAAGCCCCTCGCCGAAACCGCCGTAGAAAATCGTAGGCTCTGTAGACGTATCATAGACAAATTCTCCCGCTTCTGTACAGACCTCCGCGATGGCACCCTGATCCACGATAATCATGCACTGGCCTTCATTCACCGCGATCACGGATCCGTTGGTAATAATATTGTCACTGCCCTTATTGTTTAAATTCTTCTTCTCCTGGCGCTTTTCCCCCTTTTTTACCAGCACATCCGCAGCCATGGACGGACAGTAAAAATATTCCCTCCACTGGTCAGCCAGCACACTCTGGGCCGCACTTACGCCTACCTTTAAAAGTCCCATTTAAAACTCCTCCTTTTTCTGTCCTCTCAGAGTCCCTAAAAGCTTCTCTATGATACCTTAATCACAGCCTTCACAATATCCGCTTTATTGTGCATGCTGTAGTCCATAGCTTTCGGCACCTCATCCAAGGTAAATTCATGGGTCACAATCCCTTTTAAGTTTACCTTCCCCGAGGCCACCGCATCAATGGCCATAGGATAAATGTGCCGATACCGGAACACCGTCTTAAATGTCAGCTCCTTATCCAGCACTATACTCATAGGAAGAGTCATCTCCCCGGTCTTGCTGTACCCCACAAGCACAATCACAGACCCCTTCTTTACAACCTGAATCGCCTGTCTGGTAGTGATCTCCGTTCCGGCTGTCTCGATGGCCAGATCCACGCCTTCCCCGTGGGTAAGCTGGCTGATCCGCTCCGCCACATCCTCTTTCGCCCCGTTGATTACCGCCGTTGCTCCCAGCTCCATGGCCTTTTCCAGACGCTTATCCATCACATCCACCACATATACTTCTGAAACCCCTCTTGCCTTCAACGCCATCATAGACACAAGTCCGATACATCCGGAACCCATGACAACCGCCTTCTGTCCCAGATGGGCGTCTCCCTGAATGGCGGCATGGAACCCAACCGCCAGCGGCTCGATCAAAGCACCCTCCAGGGTACTGACATTATCCGGAAGCTTAAAACACAGATCTGCCTCATGGGCCACATACTCCTGGAAAACACCGTCAACCGGAGGCGTCGCAAAGAAGATAACATCCGGGCAGAGATTATATTTTCCTTCCTTACAGAACTGGCAATGCCCGCAGGTCTTCCCAGGCTCTAAAGCTACCCTGTCTCCAACCTTCAGATGCTTTACATCCTTTCCAACCTCCACAACTGTTCCTCCCGGCTCATGTCCGAGAACAAAGGGCGGCTTCACAACATAATCTCCGATGGCTCCTGTCTCATAGTAATGCATGTCGCTGCCGCATATCCCCACGTATTCCAGCTTTACCAGGACCTCGTCATCCTTTGCTTTGGGAATATCCCTCTCTTCAAAGGCCATCTCCCCGATTCCTGTCATAATTGCTACTTTCATTTTCCCTTCCATCACTTGCCTCCTTCTCATGTAGAATACGAATAAAATTCACATATCCGTCCTGGCAGCCTAAGCCCGAAGCACATAGCTGTGTTCCCCATATACTTACCCCTATGGCTCCACAATCACCTTAATGGTCTCTGCACTCTGCTGAGCCAGAATCGCCTCTTCCACCTGCTCCACTGGAAAAGAATGAGTGATAATCGGCTCCAGCTTCAGCACGCCGCTGTTTATAAGCGCCGCCGCACGTCCATGGGTGTCAGGGTTAATCATAGAGCCTGCAATAGTCAGTTCCTTCTGGAAAACATCCTCCAGATGCAGGCTGTAAACAGAATCCGGCTTGGGCACACTGAACAGCAAAATAGTGGCTCCTCTGTCTGCCGCCAGAAATGCCTGCTCTGTAGCAACAGGCGTTCCCACACACTCAATCACCACATCTGCTCCTTTTGTCCCCAGCAGTTCCCCAAGCCTCTCCTTAATATCCTCATGAATCGGATCTATGGTTCCCCAGGCTCCAACCTCCATGCCGATCTCACGGCGCATTGCCACAGGCTCACTTAATACCACTTTGGATGCCCCGGATATCTTAGCTAATTGTATCATAAGAAGTCCGATTGCGCCACCACCGATTACACAGACTGTACTCCCCGGCTGAATCCCTGCCCTGTCTATTCCATGTACGCAGCAGGCCAGCGGCTCTGTCATGGCACCGTACTTTAAAGGTATATTTTTGTCCAGCTGATAGCACTGATTCTCCGGCACCACACAGTATTGTGCGAAACCTCCGTCCCTGTTGACACCGATGGCATACAGATTCTCACACATCTGTTTCTTGCCCATCTGGCAGAAATGGCATTTTCCGCAATAAATATTGGGATCCACCGTCACATGATCTCCTGCCTTCACAGTAGTCACGTCAGAGCCTGCTCTTTCCACGATGCCTGCAAACTCATGTCCTAAAACCACAGGCGGCTTTACATCGGTTGAACCTTTGCTTCCATGGTAGATATGTACATCTGTCCCGCAGATTCCGCATGCCGCCACACGGATCAGCACATCCCCTGCACCAACCTCAGGCACAGGCAGTTCCCTCACTTCAAATTTTTTCTCTCCCAGAAAATAATTGGCTTTCATAGTTCTTCTCCTTTTCTATTTTATAAATGACTTATATAAAAGTATTTTATTTATCTTTTTCAAACATACCATACTGCCGTATGGATGTCAAGATACCAGCCAATTAATAAAATAAACATTCATGAAAAAAACATAAAAATTTTATTTGTATTTTTTCCATCCTTCTACTATAATGGGATTACTGGTTCCAGTAATCCCATTTTCTATTTTTGCTGCTGTATTCTGGCTAATTCTCACGTTTGCCTTGTGTTATGAAGCTGCTTTGTCAGTTTACATAAAATTTTATTTATAGGAGGTACCTATATGGTATATGAAACATTTCAAACAGTACTCACAGAAAAACTAACCCGGTCTCTTGATCCTGACTGCCGCCTTCTGATGCAAAAGGTTCCTAAAAACAACGGTGTCATGTTAGATGGCCTGTGCATCGGCAAAAAGGGGGCTTCCGTCGCTCCTACCGTCTACTTGAACAGTTATTTTGAGCGATATCAGGAAGGCGCTTCCTTAGAGCTTCTTACG
Organism: uncultured Hungatella sp.; assembly: GCA_910585435.1. Classification (GTDB taxonomy): domain Bacteria; phylum Bacillota; class Clostridia; order Lachnospirales; family Lachnospiraceae; genus UBA3402. Next base: position 16,803 of record CAJUEJ010000047.1, read on the forward strand.
GAAGAAATTCTTAATCTTTATCAGAGAGATTCCTCACTGCTTCACACAGACTTTTCTATTCTTGATGATTTTTCCAGATTGAAACACAGAATCGTCTATAAACTGATCCACACCAAAGCCAATGCCGGCTTATTAAAGGAGATCCCCTCTGTTCCGTATCTGGATCTCTCCATTGTATTTTATCTGTTTCTGGAAGAACATGACTCCGGCCAGATGACTGCCTTAATCCATAACCATCACCTGATCGCATGGGATACCTGCCTGGAAGAGATATATGAGCTGGCATCCCGGAATACCCCTGTCCTTTTCCCCTTTGATTTGAGAACCATGTCTCAGCTTATGGATGATATTCTTGGGGACAACATGGATAATAAAGAAGTAAATGATTTAATACAGGGTCTTTCCAGGCCAAAGCCTCTCTCTCCTCTCTATGTTCTGACCAACAATGCAGGGATCAATGGCGCCTGCACCATTCTTTACCCTCACGTATTACAGGATTTCTCCCAGCAGCTGAAACAGGATCTTGTAATCCTCCCTTCCAGCATTCATGAAGTTTTGTTGGTTCCTTATGATGAAACGGTCTCTCTCAACGAGCTGTCCGATATGGTCAGGCAGGTTAATCAGACAGAAGTGCCTGTGGAAGAACGGCTTTCTGACCATGTGTATTACTATTCCCGTGTATCGGATCAGGTGCTTATTCTAAAGGATTCTGAATCTTCTCATACCTGCTAAGTTCTGTCAGATTTTTCTATGTTCCGTTCCGTTTGTCAGGTTCCGTCAGATTCTTTTATGTTCCATTTAGTTCTGCCAGATTCCGTTAGATTCTTTTACACTCGGCTAAGTTCTGCCAGATTTCGTTAAATTTTTCTATGCTCTGTTTAGCTTTGTCAGATTCCGTCAGATTTTTTACGCTCTGTTTAGCTCTGTCAGGTTTCGTTAAATTTTTCTATGCTCTGTTTAGCTTTGTCAGGTTCCGTCAGATTTTTTACGCTCTGTTTAGCTCTGTCAGGTTTCGTTAAATTTTTTCTACGCTCTGTTTAGCTTTGTCAGGTTCTGTTAGATTCTGCTCAGTATTTTGGCTGCTCTTATACTTTCCATGCAAACAGTTCTCCAGGCCGTTCTCCTGAATTTCCCGCATAGCAGGGCATTCTTCCTTAAGCTTTATAGAACATTTTACTCCATGTCCAGCAGCATTTTTTTCACTTCCAGCATCCGGTCTCTTAAAGCCGCTGCCTCTTCAAAGTTCAGTTCCGCCGCCGCCTTGTGCATCTTCTTTTGAAGTTCCTTCTGAAGCTTATTCAGTTCTTCGGCATCCATAGATTCTATGTCTTTCTCATGATCTTTGCTGTCGCCGGATGCTGCCTTGGAAATCGCGATCAGGTCACGGACCGCCTTCTTTATAGAAGTAGGAGTAATTCCATGCTCCTCATTATATTGCTTCTGAATCTTCCGGCGCCGGTTAGTCTCGTCAATGGCTGTCCTCATGGAATCTGTAATTGTATCTGCATACATGATCACATGCCCCTCTACATTCCGGGCCGCCCGCCCTATGGTCTGTATCAGGGAAGTCTCCGAACGCAGGAACCCTTCCTTATCCGCATCCAAAATCGCAACCAGGGAAATCTCCGGGATATCCAGCCCCTCCCGCAGAAGGTTGATTCCCACCAGCACATCAAACACATTCATACGCATATCCCGGATAATCTCCGCCCGCTCCAGAGTATCAATATCCGAATGGAGATACTTGACACGGATCCCCACTTCCCGCATATAATCAGTGAGATCTTCCGCCATACGTTTTGTCAGTGTGGTCACCAGAACCTTATTCCCTCTGCCCACTTCCCGATTCACCTCAGAAACCAGATCGTCAATCTGTCCCTCTACCGGCCTGACTGAAATCTCTGGGTCCAAAAGGCCTGTGGGACGGATAATCTGCTCTGTTCGCATCAGCTCATGCTCTGCCTCGTACACTGATGGTGTGGCTGACACAAACAGCATCTGATCGATTTTACCCTCGAATTCTCCGAAATTCAAGGGCCGGTTGTCCAGCGCGGACGGAAGGCGGAAGCCATAGTCTACCAGCGTCTGCTTCCTGGAACGGTCCCCTGCATACATGCCCCGCACCTGGGGCAGAGTGATGTGGGACTCATCGATAATAATCAAAAAATCGTCTGGAAAGTAATCAATCAGAGTATAGGGCGGTTCCCCCGGCGCAGATCCGATCAGATGCCTGGAATAGTTTTCAATGCCGGAGCAGAATCCTGTCTCCCGCATCATCTCCACATCAAAATTGGTTCTTTCCGCAATCCTCTGTGCCTCCAAAAGCTTATCCTCACTCTTAAAGTAAGCCACCTGTTCCTTCATTTCCTCCAGAATATTCTTCGCCGCCGCCTCCATCTTTTCCTTGGGAACCACGTAATGGGAAGCCGGAAACAGCGCCACATGCCCCAGCTGCGCTCTCACTTCCCCTGTCAGCGTATCAATCTCCGTGATGCGATCCACCTCATCCCCGAAGAACTCGATACGGTACGCCTCATTGCCGGAATACGCCGGAAATACTTCCACCGTATCCCCCCGCACCCGAAAAGTCCCCCGATGGAAATCCATATCATTGCGGTCATACTGAATGTCGATCAGCTTGTGAATCACCTCATCCCGGTCCTTTATCATCCCGGGACGAAGAGAGATTACCATCTCCTGATAATCAATAGGACTGCCCAGCCCATAGATACAGGAGACCGAAGACACAATGATAACATCCTTCCTCTCCGACAATGCTGCTGTGGCAGAATGACGGAGCTTGTCAATCTCATCATTGATAGCCGAGTCTTTCTCGATGTAGGTATCTGTGGAAGGGACATAGGCCTCTGGTTGGTAATAGTCGTAGTAGGAGACGAAATACTCGACAGCATTCTCCGGGAAATATTCCTTGAACTCTCCGTACAACTGGGCGGCAAGGGTCTTATTGTGCGCTATTACCAAAGTGGGCTTGTTAAGCTGCTGGATCACATTCGCCATGGTAAAGGTCTTCCCGGAACCCGTAACCCCCAGTAAAGTCTGGAATTGGTTGCCTTCCTGAAACCCTTTTACAAGGGCTTCTATTGCCTGGGGCTGGTCTCCGGTAGGCTGGTATTCCGAGTGAAGTTGAAAGATTTTTTGTTCACTTTGCACAAAAGCCACCTCCTAAGTTTATAGTAAAAAAGTTCGATATTTCGCCAGAAATTCGTCGAGGCACATATTCTGTTTTCCGCAAAATGCTCTTTCGACGAATTTTGGTTACTGAAACCGAATTTCCGAACTGTGTGAAAACAATAAACTGCTGCGGACAAATCTATAAGTAAAGCTAAGGTTGATTATAACATAGCACTCCTTATTTGTCCATATCGCAGCAAACATTTGTTCGTTTCATCATTCTCTCCCGGGTTTGCCACTTGTAGAGACAAAAATGGAGCCCTGATGGACTCCATTTTGCTGTAATTACACAGTTTTTCCAGTATTTATCAGACTTGTGATTATTCTAATGCTTGGGAGCCGCCAATTTAAAGCTTGAGAGCCACCACTCTATATTGTGGTCAGTCAAATACGTTGCTTAAGATATGATTCCTCTTTTAAGATGTGTTTATGAAAAGTGCCTATACTTTTCAAATACTTTTTAAAGGAGATTTTCTATGTTTAAGAAAACGAAAGTAAGACAGATCCTCGAACTTCTTTATCGATTCTTTTGACGTTGCGATCTCCAGTACTGCCGGCATCTGGGTTGTCAGACCAATCTGATTGGCAAAAGTGGCTCCGGCAAAGTATCCATAGGTTTCTGTTGTACTTTGGATATATTTGCGTATAATGACCTTCATGGGATCTAAATAACTTTTTTTCAACAGCCGTGACACTTTTGGGAGATAATAAATCCCGGTATCAAAACGAGCCAGATCGCCTGCCCCCAGCATCCGTTTGAAATACTGACGCAGGGCATTGTCACTAAGCCCCTCCAGCCGGATCTCGTTAAGGAAAATCGGTTCGTTGTAACCATAGTTTTTTCCAGATATTCCTTCAACATACAGGTATCCACTCCTTCCACCTCCATTCCATGTAATTTCACAGTCTCCTGTCCATTATGATTGAGAGTTCATCAAATGTTCTGCCTTAATTGCATACCCATATG
>CAJUEJ010000048.1 GCA_910585435.1 uncultured Hungatella sp.
GAGCAGAGGACTGAAAATCCTCGTGTCACTGGTTCGATTCCGGTCCAAGGCATATCTTGTGAGAAAAGTTGGGCGTGTAGCTCAGGCGGTAGAGCACTTGACTTTTAATCAAGTTGTCCGGGGTTCGAATCCCCGCACGCTCAGGAAAAGAAGAGTAGCGGCTTTGCGGTATAGATCGCGGAGACGGTACTTTTTTAAATTTAGTCCTCATCAAATTCTACGATTACATAGAAGCCTCGGTTATTTTGTTTGATGTCTTTGATGATTCCATGATTGCTTTTTAGCCGGTCCCGTCCTTTGTAGCATCCGGACATAGCAACAGCGGGTTCAATAATATAACAGCATCCACTGTCTGATTCATGGTCAGTAATCTCTACCTCCTGCCCGATTTCTACCAATCCCTGACGTTCCATTTTAAACTCGATGGTTCTCATAACAGCTCCTTCTGTCTGGTTTTTAATAATTATAAGCTTAAATGGAGAAAATGTAAATGGAAAACCTATATGATAAACTTAAGAAAAACAGTAAATCCGGCTGCTATCCGTTTCACATGCCAGGCCATAAGCGCATGGCAGAACATCCCTTTTTAAAGGATTTTCCCAATCCGTATCTTTTGGATATTACAGAGATAGAAGGATTTGACAATCTGCATCATCCGGAAGGAATTTTGAAGAGCTCCATGGAAAAGGTAGCTTCCATTTATGGGGCGGATAAAAGCTACTATTTAGTAAATGGAAGCAGCTGCGGAGTACTAAGTGCCATATGCGGGACTACAAAGTATGGGGATACAGTAATTATGGGCAGAAACTGTCATAAATCGGCGTATCACGGTGCATTTCTCAATCGGCTGGAGACAAAATATCTGTATCCCCGGATTATTGAAGAGTTCGGAATACAGGGAGGCGTGGAGAGGGATGATCTGGAGGCCATGCTGAAGGCATATGAGTCTGTCTCAGCCGTGTTTGTTGTGTCTCCTACCTACGATGGAGTGGTGTCTGACATTGAAAGTATTTCTTCTGTATGTCACCAATACGGTATTCCCCTTATAGTAGATGAAGCCCACGGAGCGCATTTCCGGTATGGGGATACATTTCCCAGATCAGCTTTGGAATCAGGAGCTGATGTGGTGATTCAAAGCTTACACAAAACCCTTCCTTCTTTTACCCAGACGGGATTGCTTCATATAAAGGAGGGGTATGTAGATGCAGAAAAGATAGAGTTCTATCTTCAGATTTTTCAGAGCAGCAGTCCTTCCTACCTGTTTATGGCAGGAATGGAACGGTGTATTACGTTTATGGAGACAGAGGGCAAGCTGCAGATGAAAGAATTTGAGGGATATCTGATGCAGCTTCGGAAGAAGTTGGAAAAGATGAAATGCTTAAAGCTTTTGAGCGGATCCCTGCGGGGAAGCAGTGGCGTATATGATCTGGACGGTTCTAAAATTGTGGTGTCATCCGTGGGAACGGCTGTAAACGGACAGCAGCTTATGGATACGCTGCGGCAGCAGTACCACCTGGAACTGGAGATGTGGGGCGCTGACTATGTGACAGCGCTGACATCCGTCATGGATACAAGGCAGGGCTTAAAACGTCTGGAGGATGCCCTGACAGCTATTGACAGTGCCCTGGAAGGGGATATGAAAGCAGAAGATGGCGACAGGGGGAATAAAAAGGGATTGAGGCAAGAAATCCCTGGGAAAGCCTGTATGCCCTTATATGAGGCACATGTAAGAGAAAAGAGACGTGTCCGGCTTGCTGACAGCGAGGGACTGGTCTCCGGGGAATATATCTATCTGTATCCGCCGGGGATCCCCCTGGTTGTGCCGGGAGAGATAATTACACAGGACATAATAACCACGATTATTTCATACAGGGAGGCAGGACTTCCCATACAGGGCTTAAAAGATTACCGTGGAGAATGGATTCAGGTAGTGTGAAAGTATTGGTTGGAAAAAAGGATATTTTGTGCTATACTCTAAAAAGTTAAGGACATGTTTCAGAGCAAAGGGGGGTGCTTGTATGTATACATTTAATGATTTGGTCAACATTATCGCGGAGCTCCGCTCGGATCACGGCTGCCCATGGGACAGGGAGCAGACTTACGAAAGCCTGAAAAAATGTCTGGCTGATGAGACCCAGGAAGTATTTGAGGCGGTGGATCGCCATGACACGGAGAATCTGTGCGAGGAATTGGGAGATGTCCTCCTTCAGGTGATGTTAAACAGTCAGATAGCAAAGGAAGAAGGGGCCTTCACGATTGACGATGTGATTGACGGTTTGTGTCAGAAAATGGTTCGAAGGCATCCCCATGTATTTGGTGATGCAAAGGTAAACACCACAGAGGAAGGGCTGGCGCTGTGGAATGAGATAAAAGCACAGGAAAAAGCCGAGAAAAAGCGGAAATGCCTTGACAAAAACTAGTAAAAAAGCTATAAATGATAGAGTGCTACCGTTTTAGAGAAAAGACGGCTAGCTGAGAGATCATAATTAGGAGGAAGATATCAATGAACAAAACAGAGTTGATCGCAGCAGTAGCAGAGAAAGCTGAAATTTCTAAAAAAGATGCAGAAAAGGCAATCAAAGCATTTACAGATGTAGTATCCGAAGGATTAGTGAAAGGCGAGAAGATCCAGATGGTTGGTTTTGGTACATTTGAGGTTGCAGAGAGAGCAGCTAGAATGGGAAGGAATCCGAAGACGAAAGAGACTATGCCTATCGCCGCTTCCAAGACTCCAAAGTTTAAGGCAGGCAAGGCATTAAAAGATATGGTGAATGAATAAAACATGAGATTAGACAAGTTTTTGAAAGTTTCACGGCTTATTAAGCGCAGGACTGTAGCCAATGAGGCTTGTGATGCAGGGAGAGTTTTGGTGAATGATAAGCCGGCCAAGGCATCGCTGAATGTGAAAACTGGTGATATTATCGAGATTCAGTTTGGGACCAGCTCTGTAAAGGTGGAAGTTTTAGATGTACAGGAAACCGTGAAAAAGGAAGAAGCCAAAGAACTTTACCGCTATCTGTAGAAAATGTCAGCAAGATGACATAAAAAAGAGAACCTCTTAATATACTTAAATCATAGTTTGAGTATATTAGGAGGTTTTTGGTATGGAGGAGAAGACAGGCATGCGCCCTCACAAGCTTCTGTTTCAGAACCGCCAGGGCGGCAGCCTTACTGGTATTCGGGATGTGGTGTCCTTTGATGAGAACCAGGTGGTTTTAGATACGGATATGGGGCTTCTGACTATAAAGGGAAAAGACCTGCATATCAGTAGGCTTACTCTGGAGAAGGGGGAAGTAGACATGGACGGGACTGTGGACAGCCTGGTATACTCCTCCAATGACTCCTACCGAAAGTCAGGGGAATCCTTGTTTAACCGTCTGTTTAAATAGAAAGAACATGAGGGGGAAGCATGAGTGACAACATCCATTATGAGGTACAGTTAGCAGTAGCAAGCGTGGGAATGGGGATACGCCTCATGATACTCTACGACCTTTTTCGAATAATCCGGATGGTAATACCTCATACTGTATTCTGGACAGGGATCGAAGACTTTTTATATTGGATTTATTGCGGATTCACTACATTTAATCTTCTATATCAACAGAATGACGGAAGTCTCAGGGCCTATGTCATAGCAGGGGTTTTTTTAGGGATGGTAAGCTATCAGTACCTGATAAGCCAAAGAATGATAAAAGGCTTGAAAAAAGGTCAGGAATATCTTAGAATAAAAATGAAAAAACATGGACAGGATTCAAAGCAGGTGAAAGGATGAAAGAAGCCAGAAGGACAAAAAGAAAAAAGAAAGAACGGCTGGGGAACAGGCTGGCTTTGGTGGGAATTACATTTGTGGTTCTCAGTATGGCAGTTGTAGTTAATATGCGCAGCGCGTCCCTGAAACAGAGGGACCTTGAATATCAGATGAAGGAAGAGAGCCTTAGGAATCAGCTGGCACAGGAAGAGCAGAGAGCGGCCAAGCTGGAGGAAGAGCGGGTTTATGTTCAGACCAAGCAGTATATTGAGAAGGTGGCCAAGGAGAAGCTTGGCCTGGTTAATCCGGATGAGATTCTTCTGAAACCGACTCAGTAGCCTGTACCGGTTCACAGGCCATGTGCCGGAAGACGGATTTTGTCGACAGGTTCTTTTTCAAGGCCCTGTTAATTTGACAAATATTTCCCTTTTGACATGATATAATAGTAAGCGGGTTATACTGTGCCGGGATTTCTGGACAGCTATCTCCCTGAGTATTATTATGTATTCTAGGAATCTCTCCTGCACCTGACTTTGTGGTTGAAATCAGGCACAAAGAGACTCCGAAAGTACATTTATCTTGATAGAGGATGAAAGTCAGGAGGGATTTTGGTGTTTGTGCGGAAAAAGGTTCACAGGGATATGGCAAATATCCATGTATATACAGCAAAGAAATTAAGTGACATGGCTGGTTCCTTAGAAGAACTAGCCAAAAATTTTGATGAGGATTCTTTAACAGGGAAGGGCCTTACCAGAGAAGACGGGCTGGCAGCCATGCAGATGGCAGGGGCTATGGTCTGCGGAGACTGCAACCGGTGCAACCTGTATTCAGACAGTGAAAAGGAAGACAGCTATTATCTGTATTATCTTTTGCGGGCATTTGAACAGAAAGGAAATATAGACTATGAGGACATGCCCAGATTGTTTCGGGAGACCTGCAAACGGCAGGGAGATTATGTGGGACAGCTGAACAGAAACTTAGGCAAGGCGACCATGAACCTGTCCTGGAAAAACCGGTATCTGGAAAGCCGGGATGCCGTAGTATCACAGTTCAGAGAGCTGGCCATGATTCTGGAAGAGTTTTCAGAGCAGATAGAGCAGGCCATTGATCTGACTCCCGAAAAGGAACGGGCCATCAGGCGAGAATTCGCAAAACATCATATGGTCGTTGAACATATGCTGATCCTGGGGTATGACAATAACCAAAAGGAGGCTTTTCTGACAGTCCGCACCAATCATGGCCGGTGCATCATGGCCAAAGAAGCAGCTCAGGTGCTGGGACAGGCTATGGGGAGGGAGAGATGGACGGTTGCCAGAAATTCAAAAAGCATTGTCACAAGACAGGCCTCCACCATCCGTTTTCTGGAGGAAGGGACGTATCAGGTGCTGTATGGGGTGGCAAGGACACCTAAAAGCGGAGAGACGGTTTCAGGAGACAACTTTACCTTCTGCCGGAACACACCGGGACAGGTGGTTATGAGCCTGTCAGACGGTATGGGAACAGGGGAAACGGCTGGCAGGGAAAGCAGGAGAGTCATTGAACTGACAGAGCAGCTTTTGGCGGCAGGCTATATGCCGAGATCCGCGCTGAAGCTTGTGAATACGGTTCTTTTGCTGTCAGGGGAGGAGCAGCATCCGGCTACGATTGATCTGTGCTGCATTGATCTGTACACAGGCGTTCTGGAGGTGATGAAAATGGGGGCGGCGGCCACATTTCTGATCAGGGAAGACGGGGTGGAGCTGCTTCAGGCGTGTGATGTTCCGGCTGGTATGTTCCATCATGTGGAGCCTGCTCTCATATCCCAGAAGCTGTGGGAGGATGACCGCATCGTGATGGTCAGCGACGGAGTTTTAGACGGTCTGCCGGGAGAGGATAAGGAACGTGTTATGGCAGATTATCTGGAAGGGATTGTGAAGAGAAACCCTCAGAATATGGCGGATGAGATTTTAGAATTTGCGGAGCAGTTTGCGGAGGATGTCAGGGACGACATGACAGTCCTTGTGGCCGGGATATGGAAAAATTTCAAAGACAGATGACGGAGCAATTTAAAAAATGCGAAAGACGGTGAGTAAGTTTATAGAAGATAATGCAATGACACAACCTGGGGACAAGGTGCTTGCGGCAGTGTCAGGAGGTGCAGACTCTATCTGCCTTTTCCACCTGCTCTATGAGATGAAGGAGCAGCTGGGGATAGAGCTTCGTGTGATGCATGTGCATCATGGGCTGCGGGGAGAAGAGGCGGACAGGGACGCAGCGTTTGTAGAGGCAGAGGCAGAAAGGCTTCATATCCCCTGCCATGTGGTATACAGAGATGTGGCAGGGTACGGGGCTGCCTGGGGCTTATCTGTGGAGGAGGCAGGCAGGATACTGAGATACCAGGCCCTGGAGGAAGAGGCCAAGGCCTGGGGAGATGCCAAAATCGCGGTGGCTCACCACCGGGAGGACCAGGCGGAGACAATCCTCCATAATCTGTTCCGGGGTAGCGGTTTAAAAGGGATGTGCGGTATGGCAGCAGTGAAGGGGGCGGTGATCCGGCCTCTTTTATGTGTAGGCCGGAAGGAAATCCTGGATTACCTTGCCAGTCAGGGAATCACCTACTGTGAAGATTCTACCAATGAGTGCCAGGATTATACCAGAAACCGGCTGCGCCATACACTGATCCCGGAAATCTGCAAAAGCATCAATGCCGGCGGGGTAAAACATATTGTCAGTGCAGGAAAGCTGTTTAGTCAGGCAGATGAGTATTTTGAAAATCTGGCGGGCCAGATATGGGACAGGTATGGAAGGGAGCAAAAGGAAAACCGGCGCTGGGGCATAGAGACAGCTATACTGGAGAGCCAGCCGGAGATTTTAAAAGGGTATATTATCAGAAAAATGATTGGCCTGCACACAGATTCCATGAAGGATATTACCTTAAGCCATATGGAACAGGTATGCAGCCTTGGGAAAAAGGGAACCGGAAAAAGGGTAAGCCTGCCTTACGGGCTGGAAGCGCAGACAGAATACGAGATGCTATGGATCGCAGCCCTGGTACCGGAAGGCCCCGGGATGCCTGGGGAGGGCAGGGGAAAAGTTAAGGAAGAGAAGGAAATCCAGAGGGATTTCCCTCAGGTGTTCACTGTGATGTCAGGGGGGAAAGAATGGGGATTTACTGTGAAAGCCTTGGAATCAGGCCCTTTTACTGATAAAAAATATCAGAAAATTCCGGAAAATCAGTATACGAAATGGTTTGATTATGATACAATAGAGAATACGTTATCTGTTAGAACCAGGCAGACCGGTGATTATATTACATTAAAGGATGGAAAACGGAAGACGGTAAAGGCATATATGATCGATGAAAAGATTCCCAGGCAGGAGAGAGACAAGATTCTTTTGCTGGCGGAAGGGCATCATATCTTATGGATTGTCGGATACCGGATTAGCGAATTCTATAAAATAACAGAGCATACGCAGCAGATTTTACAAGTACAAACAGATGGAGGAGAGGGACATGGAGGATAAAATTCGGGTTTTGATTCCAGAGGAGGATGTAAACAGGAAGATTAGTGAGATTGCAGCCCTGATCAGCCGGGACTATGCAGGAAAAGCATTGCATCTGATCTGTATTTTAAAAGGCGGCGTGTTTTTTACCTGTGAGCTGGCTAAAAGGCTGACGGTTCCGGTTTCTCTGGACTTCATGTCTGTATCCAGCTATGGCTCCGGCACCCAGTCCAGCGGTGTGGTGAAGATTATAAAGGATTTAGATGAGCCGCTGGAGGGGAAGGATGTCCTGATTGTGGAAGATATTATTGATTCCGGAAGGACATTGGCCTATCTGATGGAGATACTGGAGAAAAGAGGGCCAAAGAGCATCCGTCTGTGTACTCTTTTGGATAAGCCGGAACGCAGGGTGAAGAAGCAGGTAAAGGTGGACTATACCTGTTTTGGCATTCCGGATGAATTTGTTGTAGGATATGGCCTGGACTATGACCAAAAGTACAGGAATCTGCCATATATTGGAGTAGTAGAACAGCAGTAACAGTTGAAGGATTAAACTGTTACCAACAGTAAGGAGGCAGTTTAAAGTTGAGACAGCGTCAATCGATAAATGGATTGGGATTGATTCTGGTGGCTCTGCTGGTGCTTTTTGTAGCCAACAGCTTGACCAGAGAGAGGGCCCCGGAGGATGTAACGCAGCAGGAGTATATGTCTGAGGTGACAGAGGGCGGCATTGAATCAGCTACTATCCGGCAGAATAAAGAGACACCTACCGGAGAAGTCATTCTGACTATGAAGGATAAGACCCAGAAGCGGGTGTATGTGTCGGATGTGCAGGCAGAGAGGGAATACCTGCTGGAAAGCCGTGTTCCGGTTACGGTTCAGGATGTACCTCATGAGAATTATATTCTGACGCTTATATTGCCGGTGGTACTGTCCGGTGTGGTATTGGTTGTGGTATTTACCATGATGAATGCCAAAGCCGCCGGAGGCGGGGCCAACGCCAGGATGATGAATTTCGGGAAAAGCCGGGCCAGACTGAGCAAAGACGCCAATAAGTTTAATTTTACAAAGGTGGCAGGTCTCCGGGAAGAAAAAGAGGATCTGGAGGAGCTGGTAGACTTTCTCAAAAGCCCTCAGAAGTATACTTCGGTGGGAGCCAGGATTCCCAAAGGGGTTTTGCTGGTGGGGCCTCCTGGAACAGGCAAGACACTGCTTGCAAAGGCAGTGGCAGGCGAGTCAGGAGTGCCGTTTTTCAGCATCTCCGGTTCAGATTTCGTGGAGATGTTTGTAGGCGTGGGAGCGTCCAGGGTCCGGGATTTGTTCGAGGAAGCGAAAAAGAATTCTCCCTGTATTGTGTTTATCGACGAGATTGATGCGGTGGCCAGACAGAGAGGGACCGGCCTGGGCGGCGGGCATGACGAGAGGGAGCAGACATTAAACCAGCTTTTGGTAGAGATGGACGGCTTCGGCGTCAATGAAGGAATCATCGTCATGGCTGCTACCAACCGGGTGGATATATTGGATCCTGCGATTCTGCGTCCGGGACGGTTTGACCGCAAGATTGCGGTGGGAAGGCCGGATGTAAGGGGCAGGGAGGAGATATTAAAAGTCCATGCCCAGGATAAGCCTCTGGGAGATGACGTAAATCTTGAAAGGGTAGCCAGAACCACTGCCGGTTTTACAGGCGCTGATCTGGAAAGCCTTTTAAATGAGGCGGCGATTCTGACGGCCAGGGAGGGCCGCCGTTTTGTGACGCAGAGTGATATTGACCGCTCCTTTATCAAGGTGGGCATTGGGGCTGAGAAGAAAAGCCGTGTTATCTCGGAAAAGGAAAAACGGATCACAGCATATCACGAATCAGGTCATGCCATACTGTTCCATCTTCTTCCGGATGTGGGGCCGGTGCATACCATCTCCATAATCCCTACAGGGATGGGGGCAGCAGGGTATACCATGCCTTTGCCGGAGAAGGATGAGATGTTTAATACCAGAGGAAAGATGCTGCAGAATATTATGGTGTCTTTGGGCGGCAGGATTGCGGAGGAGATTATTTTTGACGATATCACCACCGGAGCATCCCAGGATATTAAGCAGGCTACGGCAATGGCCCGATCCATGGTGATCAAATACGGTATGTCGGAAAAGGTAGGCATGATTAACTATGAGACGGAGGAAGACGAGGTCTTTATAGGAAGAGATCTGGGCCACACGAAAAGCTATGGCGAGAATGTTGCCACAGTGATCGACAGTGAGGTAAAGCGGATTATTGATGAATGCTATGACAAGGCCAGGTCCATGATCCAGGAGCATGTGGATGTGCTTCACCGATGCACAGAGATTTTGATGGAGAAAGAGAGAATAGGACAGCAGGAATTCGAACAACTGTTTGTGTAAATGTGCTATTTGCACAAAAAATGAAAGTTGCTTTTGTGAACTTTGTGCAGTGTAACTCTTTTCAAATTCCATATGTCATGGTATTATAATAGACGTAACCCCCCAATACATTATATAGTTTTTGCTACACCCCATAAGAAACGAAATACCTTCTCCTAGAAAAGCCAGCTACCCCGCTGGCTTTTCTTCTTTTTTTTATTTCAGGAATGTGTAACTTTAGGTTGTACATTTATCCGGAATCATTTAAAATAAAGGAAAGGCTAAATTGCTTTAAATGTTTTGGAAAGAGGAAGCTAGATGGAAGTTGAAAGCGTAGGAAATTTGAATCGAAAAGCACTATTCTGTGATGAGACAGAAGAATTTCGGATTCCGGCAGAACCAGATACTGGAGAACAGGTGACATTGCGGTTTCGTACTGCGAGAGATGGTGCGGATGCTGTTTACTACGTGCAGGAAGGCCGGGAGACACAGCCGGCTATGGAAAAAGTACTTACAGATGGGGGATTTGATTATTATGAGTATCGCATTGAGGTAGGACAAAAGCCTGTTCACTACTGCTTTCGCATTGTGAAGGGAGAGGATACCTGCTTTTACAATCGTCTGGGATCGGTGGAAGCTGCGGAAGAATTATTCCGTTTCAGGATTACTCCCGGGTTCCATGTACCGGATTGGGCAAAGGGAGCGGTAATGTATCAGATTTTTGTTGATCGGTTCTGCAATGGTGATCCGGATAATGACGTTGAAAGCCAGGAGTATGTCTATATCGGCCGTCCGGTCTGCCGGGAGGAGGACTGGTCTAAGAACCCGTCGGCTATGGGTGTGGGGCGTTTTTACGGAGGAGATCTCCAGGGGGTCTGGGATAAGCTGGACTATATACAGGATTTAGGGATAGAAGTGATTTATTTTAATCCTCTGTTTGTCTCCCCTTCCAATCATAAATATGACACACAGGATTATGACCACATTGATCCCCACTACGGCAAGATCGTAAAAGACGGAGGGGCTCTGGTGGAGGAAAATGCTACAGACAATAAAAATGCCACCAAATACATGGTGCGCTCTGCAGATGCGGACAATCTGGATGCCAGTGACCGCTTCTTTGAGGCATTTATGAGAGAGGTCCACAGGCGGGGGATGCGGGTAATTATTGACGGTGTGCTTAATCATTGTGGATCCTTTAATAAATGGCTGGACAGAGAACAGATCTATGAGCGCAGCGGTTCTTATAAAAAAGGGGCTTATACATCAAAGGAAAGTCCTTATCATACATTTTTTAAATTCTGGGATGAGGACGGATGGCCAGGCAATAAAAGCTATGACGGATGGTGGGGACATGATACTCTTCCCAAACTGAATTACAAGGATTCTGACAAGCTTCGCAGCTATATCATGGGAATTGCCAGGAAATGGGTCTCCCCGCCGTACAATGTAGACGGATGGCGTCTGGATGTGGCAGCGGATTTAGGCTACAGCAGTGACTATAATCATCAATTCTGGAAGGAATTCCGGAAAGTAGTAAAAGACGCAAATCCAAACGCGCTGATTCTGGCAGAGCATTACGGCGATTCCCGGCTGTGGCTCCAGGGGGATGAGTGGGACACGATTATGAACTATGATGCATTTATGGAGCCTGTCACCTGGTTTTTGACAGGGATGGAGAAGCACAGCGATGAGTATAAAGATGAGCTGTATGGGAACGGAGAGCATTTTTTCAAATCCATGTTCAGGAACATGAGCTATATGCAGACCCAGTCCGTACTGACCTCCATGAATCAACTGTCAAACCATGATCATTCCCGGTTCATGACCCGGACCAATAAAAGAGTAGGGCGGATTGGAACATTAGGAGCAGATGCAGCCAGCGAAGGGGTTTGCCCCTGGGTATTCAGGGAAGGGGTTCTGATTCAGATGACCTGGCCGGGAGCGCCTACGGTTTATTACGGAGATGAGGCAGGCGTCTGCGGGTGGACAGATCCGGATAATCGGCGCACGTATCCATGGGGAAAGGAAGATCAGCAGTTAATTGAATTCCACAAAGCCATGATTCGCCTGCACAAGGAGAATGAAGCGCTGCGCAGAGGCTCTTTAAAGCAGCTTCTGGCGGGAGAACATCGGATCGCCTATGGACGATTCAGAGGAAGGAACCGGTGTGTTGTGGCATTGAACAACAGTGATTCCTGTCAGGAGCTTTGTATTCCGGTATGGGAGATAGGCATACGGGACGGGGAAAGGATAGTCCAGGCCATGATGACCACCTATGAGGGATATGATACGGAGCCTGCAGAGTTTCTGGCAGAAGGGGGTATGCTGAAAATCGGTCTTGAAAGTAACAGCGGGGTTCTGTTAATTGTAAATTAACCCTTGATTTTTTAGGGCTGCTGTGATAAACTTAGTTTCGTTCAGGTAGCTTGTGGATGGGTTCCCGAGTGGACAAAGGGGGCAGACTGTAAATCTGTTGCGGCACGCTTCGATGGTTCGAATCCATCTCCATCCATGTATAAGTCATATGTTTGTTATAGGCCGCAGTGGCGGAACTGGCAGACGCACAGGACTTAAAATCCTGCGGGACTAATCTCCCGTGCCGGTTCGATTCCGGCCTGCGGCACTGAAATTTTCACAGTGATAGTTTAAAGAGTCCGGAAGACCGGGCTCTTTATTCGTCTGCAATCCGGATGCTGATTCCGTTTACCTCCACATGTTCATTGATGGCGATCACCAGGCATTGGCGGCCGTCGATGATGCGGGTCTCTACCAGGCCGGCGGATTCGGGATTGACTTTTACTGTCACATCGGCAGTCTCGATGTTAAAAGCTTTTGTGCTGGCAATGTTGGAGGCTAAGAAGGAGGTCTGCTCGCCTGCCGTCAGATCGTAATTCTGCTCAAAATTCTCCATCTGCTGGTCAGATACACCGCTTTCCTCAAACAGGCGGCGCACTTCCTGTTTGCCCAGCTCTAACGGCTCCGGGCTGTCTTTAAATTCTTCCAGCTTTTCGTTTAAGGTTTCGTGAATATTTTTTACTACGCTGTAGTCACATTCTGTTCCCAGGGTATCGGCAATCAGGCTGTTAAAGGTTTCTTTCTGGGTATCGGCATCCAGAGGAATACGTTTACAGCCGAACATCTGCTGGATGAAGGACTCCTGAAGCTGGGCCGTGTTTTTCGTATAGTAGAGCATG
The DNA here is from genome assembly GCA_910585435.1 of uncultured Hungatella sp. Taxonomy (GTDB): domain Bacteria; phylum Bacillota; class Clostridia; order Lachnospirales; family Lachnospiraceae; genus UBA3402. The sequence goes on from CAJUEJ010000048.1 coordinate 12,802, forward strand.
CTGTGGATATCCGTGAAACGATCATTGAAGGAAGGGAAGAGGAAACCCTTGACAGGCTGATCCACGATCCAGTCCTGGGTGCGGTTTTCTATACAGTTTTTCTCCTCATTGTATCCCAGGCCAGGCTTGGACAAATGCACGGGACAGATACTGCATAGTATGTAGTCAAACACCGTGTCAGACGCATCGTACATCTCCGTGCCGTCAGAGGCCTTGCCGGGGACATCATAGGCGGAGTGAATCAATATGATGTAATAGTTCTCGCCGTAGTCAAAATTCTCGATAATCTTGTTGTAGAACTGTTCAATCAATTCGTCATCCTTTAATTTGCTGTCCCGCAGCTTCAGAAGAAACTCCTGGCAGCCCCCTTCTTTTTCCTCTTCCAGGGGAAAATCCAGATTTATCAGATTTCTCCCGATGGAACCGGATAAAGTTTTCTTAAAAATGGTAAAATATTTGAAGGCATCATCTTCCGGAAGGGATAAAAAGGCCTCTTTTAATGTGGTTTTGATATTTTTTTCTGCATCTACGTAGCAGCCGCAGATACGGGAGATGGTACACCGCTCAGGAACATACTGCCTGCGGATTTCGGACACTTCTTTTTTATTCATGTTTTTGCCGTTCCTTTCTAAAGTATAGGTTTATAGTATAACTGATTTTTATGGAGGCGTAAACCAAAAAACATCTTTTCTATTGGGAAAGGTTGTGATAAAATGTAGCAGTTGGGATATTACTTTAAAAGTCCGCCGGTTAGGCGGCATAAATTCAGGTATGCCAAGTGTGCCCGCCAGACTTTTATCCATGGTGGCGCGCCTGCTTGTGGGCGCATGTAGGTTTACTTAAATTTTAGTCCGAAATCTACAGATATAAAATAAAGAAGCAGCGGAGGTGTATTTGTAAAATGATTACAAACGATATTTTTTATGTTGGGGTCAATGATAAGACACTGGACTTGTTTGAGGGACAGTACGTGATTCCCAATGGGATTGCGTATAATTCTTATGTGATAATGGATGATGCCATTGCCATCATGGATACTGTGGACAAGAGAAAGACCGGGGAGTATCTGGAAAACCTTGAGAAGGTATTGGGAGGAAGGACTCCTGATTATCTGGTGATCTCCCATCTGGAGCCGGATCATGCCTCCAGCATCCAGGCGCTGGTGGAAAAATATCCGGGGATTAAGCTGGTAAGCAATGCAAAGGCATTTCAGATGCTGCCTCAGTTCTCCCCGGGGGATCTGGGCGAGACCATTGTGGTGAAGGAGGGGGATACCCTGGAGCTGGGGCATCATACACTGACCTTTGTGATGGCTCCCATGGTACATTGGCCAGAGGTTATGATGACTTATGACAGAGAGGCAAAAGTTTTGTTCAGCGCAGATGCATTTGGAAAATTCGGAAGCCTTGATGCTAAAGAGCCGTGGGATGACGAGGCCAGAAGATATTATTTTAATATAGTTGGGAAATACGGAACCCAGGTTCAGGCAGTGCTTAAGAAGGCGGCGGCTTTGGATATTGGGATCATCTGTCCTCTCCACGGGCCGGTTCTGAAGGAAACCATCGGTCATGTGCTGGAGCTTTATAAGACGTGGAGCAGCTATGAGGCGGAGTCCAAAGGGGTGTTTATAGGGTATGCGTCCCTTCACGGCAATACGGCTGAGGCTGCGAGGAAGCTGGCCGGGATTTTAGAGGCAAAGGGCTGCAAGGATGTGGCAGTAATGGATCTGGCCAGATGTGACGGAGCAAAGGCCCTGGAGAATGCGTTCAGGTATGACAGGATGGTGCTGGCGGCTTCCTCTTACAACGGGGGAGTTGTGCCGTGTATGGAGGATTTCCTCCACCATCTGAAAGGGAAAGGGTTCCAGAAGAGAACGGTGGGACTGATGGAGAACGGCGCCTGGGCGCCTTCTGCTGTCAAGACCATGAAGGAGATACTTTCCCAGATGAAGGATGTTACGGTGGTTGAGCCGGTGGTTACGATTCGGGGGGCTGTGAAGGAGAGCGACGAGGCGGCTTTGGAGCAGTTGGCGGAAAGTTTGATGTAATTTTACAAAATTAGAAGATAAATATTACAAAATTAACAGAAATATTACAATTAGTTTGACAATTTATCCTTGACAATTAAAAAAAAATCCATATAATACTAATGTATCTTTGTAAAAAATAGAAAAGTGAGGTTGGAGAATGGATATAAAAAAATAAATGAATCAAATATGCGAAATGCTAAATCTGTTAAGACAGATCCTCGTCCATATAGTGATTCGCGTTGTTACCGCAAAGAAAAGCCTTCACTTATTCTTGGAGACCCTTCTGCCAAATTTGCAGTGCATAAATATAAAGCAAATGAATGATAGATATGGATTGGTTAATAGGAGCTGTTGCATTTATGCGATAGTTCCTTTTTTATCTGATAAAATATTCTTTTGAATCAAAATAAATTTCCATAGATAACCAAAACACACTAAAAAGATTAAGATATGTTCTGTGTATTAATAAAATAAAATTATTATATTTTGTCATCGTTTCTCAGTGGGCTGACCATCGACCATGTCGGTGTAGCTTTTCGGAGAAACAGGTAAAACATCGTGCATATGCATGGCTGTACGTTTCATTATTATACTATTAGTTAGAGAAATACATATGAGTGACGAAAAGAATGAACATACAATAGAAGGCAGGATTGAAAGTTTTTATGGTGAACTCCAAGCTGAAAAATATACTGCGCTTGATATTTTTAAGCAAATCATTAAAGCAGATTTAGAAGCGGAAAATGTTCGATTTTTATTAGGTATTGAGGAAAGAAATTGCGATAAGGACAGTTTCAAGATTTTAGAAGGCTCCTGGGAAAAATATCCAGTGAATGGGACATTTGATCCAAAGGAAAGTTTTAGAAAGGTAATTGGATATGAAAGTGATGAGGAACCAGGTTTCGAATATTGCAGATGTATTGGAATGCATCAAAAAGAATGTAAAAAGATATATTGCTATATTGCCTTATATTATGATAAAAGTGTTGATAATACGTATGTTTCTTTTGTGTGTCAGACTTACAGCACATGGATATCATATTTCATATCAGAAATTTTAAAAATGGCAAGAGATCAAAGGATAGGTTATAGCAGGAGAATAAAAAAGGACAAGAAGAATCTTTTTCAGAATATCAATCGCGCTTTTTATGAACATATGGCAGCAGTTTATAATATAGATTTAGATATTATTACTGGAATCTCAGGAAGTTATTATGAAAGTGAATCCTGCTGCTCACAGATTGTATTTCAGTTATCAGACAGCTGTGATGATATGAGGGAAGGAATTACATTCGGGGAATATATAGAGTTTTCAACCGGCAATATTAGGAAATTAAGGAAGCTGTTGCAGATGGGAAATGCAGAACAGTATCTGTTGGCATGTGCAGAGATAAAGGATGGGATATTTAAGTGGAAAATAAAAGGGCTTTATGGGGACAAAATAGGTAAGGAAACTATAACATTTCGTTTGACGCAGCACATGGTCTGGACCATGGATATTGAAGGCAGAACATGCATTTGCCACAAATGCGGTAAGTATGTTATTGAGAATTCTAAAATGGAGATTCTGAAAATCGAGAAGAGAGTGAAAGAAGTATTTAATCTGGAGAATGCTGATGGCCTGAAAGAAATCTTCAGGGAAGCAATAAATCAGAGACATGGAACGATTATTGTGGTCTTGGAAGAGAAGAATATGATTTCTGATAAGGGGACGGTGATAATGGGAGAGATAACACGCCTGATAACTGAGTCAACAGGTTTTGCAATTATTTGATATACTTTTCATTTGATTACAGTGGTATTATTCTTTTTGCAAAAGATATTGGTTTTAAAGAATATCTGGAATGCATATTTGAACTTAATTATAATGGTGACGGAAAGAAAAAACTGATTAGAGATTCTTATTCGCTGTATGGTTTTGATAAGCCGCAGTTGAGGGAGATTTTAAAAGATTATAATAATAAAGAAAGAAATTTCCGCTTTTTTCAAGGAAATGAGACATTTTCGGTTTCCGTTAATATTGGAATACAAAACTATAATACATATAATGATTTTATAAAGGATATAAAAAAGATAGAACCAAATATACAGGAATATGGACTGTTTGGAAGGCATGATGTATCTATTGTAAATGAGAAAGCCAATTTAGAGTGGCTTGTTTATGTACAGGGCCTGCTGGATAAATATTCAACAGAAAACTGGGAAAATAATAAAGGCATCAACAAGAAAGAAGTATTTTCTACTCATGAAACATTTGTAAAAATACCTGACATCAGAGCATTTAAAGATGTAAAACCAGAGGATGAGGATAGAACATTCGAGAAGGCAGAGCATAAACTAGAAGAGCTTTGCAATAGATATTTTGAATGTTTAGAGAAAAGAGAAAATGAACTGAATGGGGAATACCGGATACCCATCCAGGCAGTCAGGTATTCTACATTAAGTATTTTGAAGAACCGTTTCGCAGAAGACTTTGTCTTGTGTATGTATAAGCCTTTTTGCGAATTTCTTGAATATCTGACAGAAAAGGTATCTGCTGCTGACTTAAGCGCAAGAGATTTTGATGCATGCTTCAGCAAATTCTTTCGTAGTTTAAATGCTTTGGTAAATAGTGTTATGCATTCAGAACGTCAGTTTATACAGGCAACAGCTTTTAATGCGATTATATATGATGTTCCTTCAAAAATTATGGCTTTTTATGCTGCGGTAATTGACGATATTCAAAGAATTATCCGCAGCGATGAAGACCGAAGGTATACGTTCTTTTTAACGCCAAGTTTTCAGAATGAAATTACAGTAGAGATAATCTCTTATGAAGAAGACCCACCCCATGATAGGATTCTCAAAGTGTCAATTAATGAACAGTCTTTGTATAATCCAGGCGCTGTGGTAAGACGTATGACTCATGAGATTGCTCATTTTGTAGGTGATGCATTACGGAAAAGAGATGAACGGAAAAAGCGCATCTTAGAATCTATGGTTCAGTTTGCCTTAACGCGTATTTTATATAAGAGTTTTTTTGAAATAAGTGATTTCTATGATCTGATAGATGGTATTGTAGAGGTACTGCAAAGGGAGCAGCGATTTAAGGATGATGAAGAGAACCATTCGGTTTCTTTGTTTGAACTGAGGAATGTCATTGCAGAAGAATTCGACAAAAATGATGTTATTACTGATCTGATAGAAAAATTTGTGCGAAATAGTTTGAGGGAATGTCTTCCAAATAAAGATGGAATACTAAAATATCCAGAGTTAGAGGAGGAATTAAAAAAGTATATAGGGCTGATTGCAGATCAGGAGATGGGAAGTTCACAGAATATTATTCATTCGCTGTTGGAACATGAATTGTTTTTCCAAATGGATATGGAGATATTCACGAATGTGATAATGCAGGATATAAAAAAGGAAATCTTATTTCTTAATAGAGATGAGAAAGAGTTACTTGAGAATGGAGAGATAATTACAACTGTAGTTTCTGTGACAAAAAATGAGCCGGAAAGGGTTTATCTGGGACAATATATCAAAATATTGCTGTCAAGCTGCTCAGAGGCATTTTCAGATATTCAGATGGTTTTAGTGATGAACATGGGATATGATGAATACCTAAAACGCTTTGTTGAGGAAGAAAATCTGGATGTAGATTGTCTGCAAAGTGTCCCAGAAGATTTAATCAGATTTACTGTCGTAGCAATGACATTGCATTGTATTGGATTCTGGAGCGGGTCAGAGCAGGATAAATTAGAAAAGAAAGATGAACAGATTATAAAGTTTGATAATATTATTAAGAAATATATGCGTGATATTATTCGGCACATTAGTGAAGAGGAATTTCTGCATTTAACAGAAAATCAGAACCTTGGCAGAGAGTTCCGTGGGGATGATTCAATTCAAGATGATATATTAAAATATATATCGGGTCCGTCTGCTGAAAATAGTCAGTATTTTTATGTAAACTTGAAACTGACGTATTATCTTCTGGAATGTACAAGAGTCAGCTTGGAGCAGTATAAAGATGAAAAGAAACAGAATGTTGTCAAACAGCTGAGAGATACCATCCGTGTCGTTACTGAGTGTAAGGATATTACTAAAGTATTCTCTCATATATGTGCGGAGAATAAAAAGTATAAAGACACACTTTTTCTGTAATTTTTCGTCATTTGAGCGGGTTTTTTTTCAATATGTTTCAAAAAATGTGAGGCGGGGCAGTGGGAAGGGCATGTACCCTTCCCTTTTAGGACAACATAATTCATGAGGTTTATGTAAAGAAGTTTTCGTTTCTCTGCTTCTTTATCCTTTTCCGTGGGATTTTAATTTTAAAATTTTCTAAAAAACGTTGACAACAGAGCGGAAATATTGTAGACTATTCAAGTCCGAGGATATCGGGGAAAGCCTTGGTAGCTCAGTTGGTAGAGCAGAGGACTGAAAATCCTCGTGTCACTGGTTCGATTCCGGT
>CAJUEJ010000049.1 GCA_910585435.1 uncultured Hungatella sp.
GGGTATAGCGCAGTTGGTTAGCGCGCCAGATTGTGGCTCTGGAGGCCCAGGGTTCGAGTCCCTGTATCCACCCTTTTATATGTACTATCGGAATCTCTCTTGCAGCTGATTTTCAGGTACAAAGAGACTGGGAGAGTATATGATATATGACCTGAAACCTTGCAGAGTAATGGTTTAAGGTCTTTTTTAATGAATGTATACATTTTAAAAACAGGCTTGCAAACCTGAAAAAACTATGCTATTATAAAACGGAACTTTTGGGGCGCCGAAAGGTTTGTCAAGCAGAATATTGGGCTATCGCCAAGCGGTAAGGCACAGGACTTTGACTCCTGCATTTCGTTGGTTCGAATCCAACTAGCCCAGCTGGTGCAATGTCATGTTGCATGAACATATAGTATCTGAACTGTTATTAGGCTTATGTCCGGGCGTGTAGCTCAGGCGGTAGAGCACTTGACTTTTAATCAAGTTGTCCGGGGTTCGAATCCCCGCACGCTCAGTCAGCGGATATGGCGGAATTGGCAGACGCGCCAGATTTAGGTTCTGGTGGGAGACCGTGCAGGTTCGATTCCTGTTATCCGCATGAAGAGGTTTCGGTCAGGCAGAAAAAGGCCTGAAAACCGTATAGAATCAAGGCTTCCGGAGAAGGGGATTCTCCGGGAACCTTGATTTTTTAGTATTTGGAAATTGTATGGAAAATTGTGTCCGGGGAGGGAGATACATGGCCTTTCAGTTTAAAAGAGAAGTGGCTGAGACAGTAAGAGAATGGAGACGCTATTATGGGCAGGCCAAGGTGCTTCGGTGGTTTGCGGCGATTCTTCTGATGCTTGTATACGGGATCCGGCTTACCCAGGGCGACCTTTTTATAGACAGTGAAATTATGCTTACGGATCCGGAGGAGATTCTGCATTCCTGGTATGGCAGCCGAAGATACGGGCTGGTTTTTGCAAAGCGGCTTTTGGCGCTGGGGCGCCTGGCGCCTTATTTTTCCAATGGCCTTTTGGTGCTGACTCTGTGGTGCCTGACGCTGGCCCTGTGCTTCTGTTTTGATTATTGGAACGGGAGACGGGGAAGCGGGGCCGGAAGGAGTGTTTTATTTGCGTTGTTTTTCATTTCTTCCCCCTGCTTTGTAGAGCAGTTTAATTTTCTTTTGCAGGCCTTTGAGATTGCATTGGCCCTTCTTCTGTGCCTGGCAGCAGTTTTTTGTGCCGGAAAACGGATCTATGAGAGGAAAAGCAGGGTCTGGTTGTTTTTTTCTGTGGTTTTTATGGTCTGGAGCTTTGGATTTTACCAGGCTCTTCCGGCATTTTATATTGCGTTGACCGTGATTTCTTATATAGGTGTTTCGCTTTACGGAGAAAAAGAGTGTGGTTTTCGGGAGGGCATAAGCCATGTGCTGTGGTTCCTGGCAGGATTTGCCCTGTATTGTGTGGCGGCCAGAGAGACCAGCCGGATGGCGGGGGCAGACTCCACCTATGTGAACGGTATGTTTTTGTGGGGGAAGGAGAGCCTGGAGACCTGTATTGCCAACTTAAGGCTGGAATTCTGGTGGATGTATCAGGGGAACAGGCCGGTATTTTATGAAATATGGTTTCCTGTGACAGCCGGCATTGCCAGTGCCGTGGCTTTGCTTCTGGGATGGTGCAGGAAAAAGAGGAAGTACCTGTGCTATGGGTTTGCGGTGCTGTTCCTTCCGGTGACACCGTTTCTCATTACGCTGGTAACTGGTATGAATCAGCCGGTCCGCGGCCAGATGGTATATCCGCTGGTTTATGCTTACATGGTTATGGCATTGTATGACGGAATAAAGGAGCTTGCAGAACAGATAACAGGCGCCGGCAGAGCAAAGGGGATGGGGCTGTGGGTGAAAAAATGGATTCCCGCCGCCGTATTTTTCCTGTGGCTCCGCACAGGGTGGATCCAGTGTGTAACGGCATGCCAGCTGTGGGAGACGGCCCATGAAAGCTATGTGCAGGATGTTCTGACCGCCAACCGCCTGTATTCTGATATCTGTAAGGAGGCGGGAATAGAGCAGACAAAAGACTGTATCGTGGTGTTTGTGGGGGAGAGGGGGATTCGGCTCAGTGAGTCTGCAGTGACAGGAGATGCCATCGGCTATTCATTTTTTGAGTGGGATGTCGACAGCGTTACGGGAGTGAATGGAAGGGTTCATACGCTTTTTGAGACGCTGGGCCTTGAGATGGAGAAGCCGGAGGAAGAGGAGTACAGGGAGGCTGTGGAGGCCAGCCGTTTGTGGCCGGTGTGGCCGGCCCAGGGGGCTGTCCTCAAAATCAGAGACGGTGTCATAGGGGTGAAGCTGTCGGAACCGAAGCTTTAAACAGCACTCCCTGTCTGCAAGCCTGTACTGGAACGTCAGTGGCTGCCTGTGACAGGCAGATGTATCAGCCGGGCATTCAGGGCATGGATGTCCTGCTGCTGGTGGGTGGTGAGAAGGGTGATTTTCCCTGCGGTTTTTTCCAATATATAGAGGATGACATTGTGCCTGGTTTCATCATCCAGACCGGTAAAGGGTTCATCCATGAGAAGCAGATCCGACGGGGCCAGCAGGGCCCGGCAGATTGCGGTGCGCCGTTTCATGCCTCCGCTTAAGGTAGAGACCGGGCGCTTTAAGGATTCCGGGGGAAGAAGGCGGCAAAGCTGGGCCTGTACCTGCTGTTCTGTCAGGGATTTTCCCACAACCATCCTTACATTTTCCACAGGGGTAAAATCCTCGCACAGGCGGTCTTCCTGGAAAACCGCGCTGATACGCAGAGCATCCGGTTTTTCTATAGAGCCGCTGTCAAAGGATTCCAGTCCCATGAGAATCTTGAGAAGAGTGGTTTTCCCGGCGCCGGAGGGGCTCATAAGGCCGTAAATATGGCCTGATTCCATGGCAAGGGAAAAGTGGGACAGGACCTTCAGATCGCCGAAGGATTTGGAAATATTATGAAGGATCAGTTGCATGATTTGTTTTTCCTTTCCGCTGCAGCCGGGATAACAGAAACAAAAAAATGTGTTCAGATAAAGTGCTGACTATAATGATGGTAAAGGTCCAGGCGAACAGGTCTGCGGTTTCCAGATAAATCTTGGACATGTAGAGACGTTCTCCAACGGAGACAGAGGGCAGGCCGATGACTTCTGCCGCCACACCGGATTTCCAGCTCATGCCCAAAGCCATACGGCAGCCGTTCATAAGAAAGGGAAGGAGAGCCGGCAAATAGATAAAACGGATTTTTTTCCACAGAGGGATACGGAAAACAGCAGCCATTTCCAGCAGCTTTTTGTCAGTGCTTTTAAGGCCTGACAGGGTATTGACATAAATCATGGGAAGAACCACGATAAAAGAAATCAAAACGGCCAGATTTCCGGATCCGATCCAGATTAAAGCCAGAATTACAAAGGAAGCTACAGGAATGGAACGCATTAGTACCATAACCGGTTCTAAAAACTCCTGAAGCCAGGGAAATCTGTATGCGCCGCTTCCAAGAATGATTCCGGAAAGGAAGGCGATCAGAAATCCCAGGCTGATTTTTTGAAAGGAGTGGGCGATGGACAGCCAGAAGTCACTGGAAGGAATCAGCTGTCCTAAGGCCTCAAGGGTTTCCCATGGGCCTACCAGAACGATATGGTTGTGGATAAGCTGTGCCAAAAGCTGCCATGCCAGCAGCCAGAATGCAATGACGGCAACGCGGTACCATGGGACCTGAGGAATATTCTTAAAAAATCTGTTCATGTATCATGCCCTTATGGAAGATAGAAAAACGATTTGTCAGGGAGCTCTCCGCCTACAGAGGAAGGATCCTGGCTATACAGGACGCTTAAGTAGCCGTAGAGCTTTTCTTTCATCTCTTCCCCGTCAATATAGGTAATGCTGCAGTAGGGGATAGCCTTGGCAGCCACAGGGGCCTTCTCGATGATTCCGGCGCTGGCTACCAGCTGGGCCGTCTCTTCTACATTGGCATTGGCATATTCTGCAGACTCTTTATGCTCTTTCATAAAGGTATCGATAGCCCTGGCGGAGGCTGCGTCTTCAAACAGCTGGCTGCGGCATACGGTTACACCGGTTACCAGGCTTCCGCCATCTTCAGACTGGATATTATCCCATTCTTTTGTCAGATCCAGAACCATTTTAAGGCTGTCGTTCTGTGCCATAGCGGCAGTGACGAAAGGCTGGGGAAGAAGCCCGATGGCACTGCCATCCTGTGCCAGGACGGCGGCGACCTCTGTGGCCTCGGATTTATATTCGATGGTTACGTCGTCAGAGGTAAGCCCGCTGGCAGACAGAAGGTGCTTAAGGACGTAATCCGGAGTGGTGCCTTTGCCGGTCATATAGACAGTTTTTCCTTTCAGATCGGAAATACTTTTTATGGAGTCGTCGGCGGACACTACGTATAAGACGCCCAGGGTATTGATATCCAGCACGTTGATGCCGTGATTGGTCTTCTGGTACAGGATACTTGCCATATTGGCTGGAACCAGGGCGATATCCAGGCTGCCGGATACCATCTGGGCAACCAGCTCGGATGCGTCCGTAACCATGATAAATTCATAATCGCCTTCCGCCGCATCTTTGGAAACCTTATCCATAAGGGAAACAAGTCCCATGGAGGTGGGGCCTTTTAGGGAGCCGATGCGAAGATGGGAGGCTCCGGGAGCTTCCAGGCTTACTTCCTGCTTCTCTGTCTCTGCCGCCGCCGGGGCCTGTGCGGTCTCTGGGGCTGATGCAGTTGTCGTGGCCTCTGTCTGAACCTGAGTCCCTGTCTCCGGGCTTTCCTTTGAGCTGTAAGAGCAGCCTGTCATCAGGGCAGCGGTCATGGCACATGCCATCAAAAAGCTTAAAGTTCGTTTCATGTGTAAATCCTCTCTTTCTTGTCTTTCCCGTCAGGTGTTCCTTCCGGGTTAGTGTTATGCAAATGTGATTATATCATTATTCACAAAATCCGTCCAGAGTGTGTTTGAAAATTAGGAAGCCTGTAAATCAGGAAGCCTGCAGGAAACTTTTAGGAAACTCACAAAAAGTTATTGATAATAATATCACAATGTGAGATAATTAGAATAACTTTGAGGTTAATCTTAATATGCGGAGGAATAAGTCAATGAAAATCACAATTTGTATCGGAAGTGCATGTCATCTGAAAGGATCCAGAGAGATTATTAAGGAGATGCAGGATCTGGTAGCGAAGAATGGGTTGGGGGATAAGGTGGATTTAAATGGTGCATTCTGCAGCGGCAACTGTGTAAACGGAGTCTGTGTCACTGTGGACGGGGAGCTGTTCTCCGTACAGCCGGAAAACACGAAAGCATTCTTTGAGAAAGAGGTTATGGGGAGGTTATAATGGGGATTATTGATTTTAAGGCGACCAAATGTAAGCATTGTTATAAATGTGTCCGCAACTGTGAAGTAAAGGCCATTATGATTAAAGACGGCCGTGCGGAGATCATGGAGGACAAATGTATTTTATGCGGAAAATGCCTTCAGATCTGTCCTCAGTCGGCTAAGACATTAAACAGTGATTTAAATATAGTAAGGGAATTTGTCTTAAGGGGAGATAAGGTAGTTGTTTCCATTGCGCCTTCCTATATGGGTCTGTTAAAATATAAGACATTGGGACAGGTGAAGGCAGCCCTTAAGAAGCTGGGCTTTACGGATGTAAGGGAGACGTCGGAAGGGGCTGTTCTGGTAACGGAAGAGTACACCAAGCTTCTGCGGGACGGAGTGATGGAGAATATTATCACCACATGCTGCCCAAGCGTCAATGATCTGATTGAGATCTATTATCCTCAGCTGGTTCCGTACCTGGCGCCTGTGGTATCTCCTATGGTTGCCCACGGCAGGCTTTTAAAGAGGGAGTACGGCCAGGATACCAAGGTGGTATTTCTGGGGCCGTGCCTGGCCAAGAAAAAGGAGTCTCAGGATTCCCGCCACCAGGACTGTATCGACGCGGTTCTGAATTTCAGCGATATTGAGACGTGGTTGCGGGATGAGAAGATTGTCATCGAGGAGTGCGAGGATGACCCCTTTGACGCTGTGGATCCCAAGATTAACCGTCTGTATCCGGTCAGCAACGGTGTGGTAAGCTCTGTGCTGGCTACAGAAGGGCGTGCGGACGGTTACCGGAAGTTCTATGTTCACGGTACCAAGAACTGTATTGACCTGTGCGACAGCATGTCCCGGGGAGAGATAAAAGGCTGCTTTATCGAGATGAACAACTGTGCCGGCGGCTGTATCAAAGGCCCCACAGTGGAAGACGAGAGCATTTCCAGATTTAAGGTGAAGCTGGATATGGAGGAGACCGTGTCCAAGGATCCGGTACCGCCTAAGGTAGTGGCAAGACTGGCGGAGAATGTGGCTATGGAGAAGATTTTTGAGGACCGCTCCCCCAGGGATCCTATGCCTACGGAGGAGGAGATTCAGGAGATCCTGCGCCAGACCGGAAAGAACAGCCCGGAGGATCAGCTGAACTGCGGTGCCTGTGGATATCCTACCTGCCGGGAGAAGGCAATCGCTGTATTCCAGAAGAAGGCAGAGTTAAATATGTGTATTCCGTTTATGCACGACAAGGCGGAATCCCTGTCCAACCTGGTTATGGAGACCTCGCCCAATGTGGTTTTGATTGTAGACAAAGACATGAAGATTATGGAGTACTCCAAGGTGGGGGAGAAATATTTTGGAAAGACCCGCTCCGAGGCTCTGAATATGTATCTCTATGAGTTTATCGATCCGGTGGATTTCCAGTGGGTATATGACACCCATCAGAACATCCACGGCAAGAAGGTAACCTATGGGGAATACAATATTACCATGCTTCAGAATATTGTATACATAGAGAAGCAGGATGCGGTTCTGGCTACGTTTATTGATATCACCAAGGAAGAAGAGCAGGCCAAGCAGGATTATGACAAGAAGCTGGAGACCATTGACCTGGCTCAGAAGGTTATCCACAAGCAGATGATGGTAGCCCAGGAGATTGCCGGATTGTTAGGCGAGACTACAGCGGATACCAAGACCACATTAACCCGCCTTTGCAGTTCTCTGCTGGAAGAGGGAAGTGAAAGCGAGGTTCGATAGATGGGAGTTACAGTAGACGTTGGTTATAAAAGCCTGAATAAATTTACGGAGATTCTCTGCGGTGACAGGGTGGAGATCTTAAAGACCAAGGATTCGGATATTTTGATTCTGGCGGACGGTATGGGCAGCGGAGTGAAAGCCAATATTTTGTCTACTCTGACCTCCAAGATCCTTGGAACTATGTTTTTAAACGGCGCCACTCTGGAGGAGTGTGTGGACACCATTGTGGAGACGCTGCCTGTCTGCCAGGTGCGTCAGGTGGCATATTCTACCTTCAGCATCCTTCAGGTGTTTAACAACGGCGACGCATATCTGGTAGAATTTGACAATCCGGGATGTATTTTCATACGGGACGGAAAGCTGGTTGAGATTCCTAAAAACATCCGGGAGATCGACAACAAGAAGATCAATGAATTCCGTTTCAAGGTAAAGCGGGGAGATGCGCTGATACTTATGAGCGACGGAACTATTCATGCAGGGGTAGGGCAGCTTTTGAACTTCGGATGGCTGTGGGAGGATATTGCCGCCTATGCGCTGAAGCAGTATGCAGTAACGGTGTCGGCCATCCGCCTTGCCACTTCCATCTGCCATGCCTGCGATGAGCTTTACATGTTCCGGCCGGGTGATGATACCACCGTGGCATGTATGAGGATTATTGACAGCAAGCCGGTGAACCTGATGACCGGGCCTGCCAGCAACAAGGAAGACGACGAGGCCATGGTAGCGGCTTTTACAGCTGACCCTGCAGCCAAGACCATTGTCTGCGGCGGCACCAGCGCTACCATTGTATCCAGAGTGTTGAAGAAACGGATGGATGTGTCTCTGGATTATGTGGATCCGGATATCCCTCCCATCGCCTATATGGACGGGATAGACCTGGTGACAGAGGGGGTTCTCACGCTGAACCGTGTGGTACAGCTGCTGAGACGGTACAACAAGAAGGAGGCGGTGGCAGAAGACTTCTTCCTGGAGCTGGATAAGCCCAACGGAGCGTCTATGGTAGCCAAGATGATCATCGAGGACTGTACGGAGATACATCTGTTTGTAGGTAAGGCTATCAACAGCGCCTATCAGAATCCCAGCCTGCCTTTTGACCTGGGTATCCGCCAGAATCTGGTCGATCAGCTGAAGAAGGCCCTGGAAGAGATGGGGAAGCCGGTTACGGTTACGTATTATTGACATAAGCTGAAAATAGGAGGACAACATTCATGGTAACAAATGATGCCACAATTCTGCACATTAAGCATCAGGTTTTGTATGAGGTAGCGAAGATGGCCTGGGAAGGAAGGCTGGAGGAAGAGAGGGATGAGCTTCCCTACAGGATGATCCCGGGACCTCAGGCCCAGTTCCGCTGCTGTATCTATAAAGAGAGGGAGATTATCAAACAGAGGATCCGTCTGGCAGAGGGACAGTGCCCGGTGGGAAGGGACTCTGTCAATGTGGTTCAGGTCATTAATGCGGCTTGTGAGGAGTGTCCCATTGCTTCCTACACGGTGACAGACAACTGCCGTAAATGTATGGGGAAGGCCTGCCAGAATTCCTGTAATTTTGGAGCCATCACCATGGGAGACACCAGAGCCTACATAGATCCGGGCAAATGCCGGGAATGTGGCAAGTGCGCCCAGGCATGTCCTTACAGTGCCATAGCCCATCTGGAACGGCCCTGTAAAAAGGTCTGCCCTGTAGATGCCATCACCTATGATGAGTACGGTATCTGCAAGATTGACGAGAAGAAATGCATCCAGTGCGGCGCCTGTATTCACAGCTGCCCCTTCGGTGCTATCGGAACCAAGACATTTATGGTTGACTTAATCCGTCTGATACTGGCCGGCAAGAAGGTGGTTGCCATGGTGGCACCGGCTACGGAAGGGCAGTTCGGCCCTGATATTACCATGGCCAGCTGGAAGACCGCTTTAAAGAGAACCGGTTTTGCCGATATGGTGGAAGTGGGCCTGGGCGGAGATATGACGGCGGCTTCAGAGGCCGAGGAGTGGGCAGAGGCTTATAAAGAAGGAAAGAAGATGACCACCTCCTGCTGTCCGGCATTTGTAAATATGATTAAGCAGCATTATCCGGAGCTTCTGGATCACATGTCCACAACTGTATCCCCTATGTGCGGGGTTTCCAGATGGCTGAAGCAGCAGGATCCAGAGACCATCACTGTGTTTATCGGGCCGTGTATCGCCAAGAAGAGTGAGAGCCTGGATTTGAATATTACGGGCAATGCAGATTATGTCCTGACTTACGGGGAGATCCGCGCCATGATGAAAGCCAAGGGAGTGGAGCTGGAGCCGGAGGAGAATTCTTATCAGGAAAGCTCCGTATTCGGAAAACGCTTCGGCAACGGCGGCGGTGTAACCTCAGCTGTGGTTCAGTGCTTCAAAGAGATGGGCGAAGATATAAATCCGGAAGTGATGAAATGCAGCGGCGGTGCGGAGTGTAAGAAAGCACTGCTTCTTCTGAAAGCTGGCAGACTGCCTGCTGACTTTATAGAAGGCATGGTCTGTGCCGGCGGATGTGTCGGAGGGCCCAGCAAGCATAAGACCGAGATGGAGGCGAAGAAAGCCAGAGACACCCTGATCGGCCAGGCAGACGGCAGGAATGTCCATGAGAATCTGAAGAAAGTCGGGGCAGATCAGGTGCCGATGCATCGTCACTGATAGGGGGCGATTGCTCCACAGGATTGTGCTGTGGGGAAATCTGCCGGACATTTAAAACCTGCCAGACAGAGAAAACTGGCAAAGGCAGTGAATGTACTGCTTTTGCTTTGCGAAAAGCGATTGGATGAGGCTGCCCTGAGGCAGCCTCACTTTGTTAAAGCTGTTGGAAATCAGAGGCAGCAGAGACATAGACAGCGGCGGTAAGGGGATGAGGAGAATGCTGACGGCAGAAGGGATTTATAAGCGTTATGGCAGGCAGGAGATTTTGAAGGGTGTGGATCTGGAGATTCTGCCGGGAACCTGCACAGGTATCATCGGCGGCAACGGATGCGGGAAGACCACACTGCTGTCTGTTCTTGCAGGCGTTATGAGAGCCGATAAGGGCCGGATCTGCCTGGATGGTAAGAAAATTCAGGGGAATTCCAGGACTTATGGGGATAGGGTGGCATATGTGCCCCAGGAAAATCCCCTGATGGAAGAGCTGACAGTGAAAGATAATCTGCTTTTGTGGTATAAGGGGAACAAAAAAGCCATGAAAGAAGATTTGGAGTCAGGGGCACCTGCCTTGCTGGGAGTGGGGCCCATGCTGAAGCTTACGGCAGATAAGCTGTCAGGAGGGATGAAGAAGCGGCTCAGCATTGCCTGTGCCCTGGCAGGGCATGGAAGCTATCTGATATTGGATGAGCCGGGAGCGGCCCTGGATATGGAATGCAAGGCGGATATCCGAAGGTATCTGAAAACCTATGTGTCATCGGGAGGAGCGGTGGTTCTCACCTCTCACGAGACAGCAGAGCTGTCTGTATGTACACAGATGTATGTGCTGAGGGGCGGAAAGCTGGAGGAAATCGGTATTCATCTGCCGGAACAGGAATTAATCAGGCTGATGAAGAAATAGACTGTGAGGAGGAAGGCCGGGGAGAAGCAGGAAACAAAGCTGGAGAGAAGCAGGAAACGGAAACGACGGAATTTGACAGGAGGAAGGAGAGATGGCAGTGCAGGATATGGAATATGAAGAGAGAGACGAGAACCTGGCGGAAGGAAAAGCAGCAGGAAATGAACCAGCAGGAGAGGCAGCAGCGTCAGGTGGTAGTGAGCCTGTGGGAGAGGCAGCAGCGCCAGCTGGAAGAGGGCCGGCAGGGGAGGCAGCAGCGTCAGACGTGAGTGAACCTGTTGGGAGAAACGGAGACAGCGCGGCTATGCCACCGGAGGAAGACGGGCCGCAGAAGAGAGGGAAAAAGAAAGCAGGAGCCATTGCCGCAGTGGCGGCGGCAGTGGTGCTTGCCGCTGCCGGAAGTATATTTGCATTTGTGAAGATTACGGCAAAGGACCCCAAGGAGGTTGTAATTCAGGCCTTTGAAAACATTTACACAGAGGATCAGGTGGATCCCGGGGAAGAGCTTTTCGGCCTGTCCGGGTTTGCCCAGAATGCCAAAACCGCGGATGTGGAAGGAGGACTTAAGCTTACGCTGGACAGCAGCTCTTCGGCGGATATCCAGATGTTTGCAGGAAGCGGCTTCAGGATTGCAGGCATGTATGACAGAACCAATGGGCGCAGCGGGGCAAAGGCAGGAGTGGTCTATAAGGATATGGATTTGTTCCATGTAGATGTGTATTCCGGCGAGGATACCCTGCTGGCGGCGGTTCCGGAGGTTTCATCCAAAGTATTCTCTCTGGATCTCAGCCAGGGGCTGGCCGATCGCCTGAAGGACTCTCCTGTCATCGGGCCTATGCTGGAGGAGGAAGGCATTGACATAGAGGGAATCGGGGAGTATATGGAGGAAATGGCCGACGAAGTAAAGACCCAGGGAACCCGGCAGACAGATCTGGAGTCCGTGATAAAACGATTCCAGGACGGCTGGCAGACCAGAGAGAAGCTGAAAGCGGCTATGACCGTGGAGAAAGGGGAGAAGAAAGCCTTTGTGATTGACGACACGGAGGTAACATGCAAGGGGTATCAGGTGCGGATCAGCAAGGAGTTTATGATAGATTTTTTGAGAGGATCTGCGGATTTCTTCCTCAATGATGAAGAACTGAGGGAAATGTACTTAAAGCAATTAGAGCAGAGCGTCAGATTGACAGAGCTGATGGGGGGGATGACATACGGCATGTCGGCAGAGGAGATGTATGAAAGCACTGTAAAGGATATGGCAGATGATGTGGAAGAAATGATAGATTATCTGGATAAAACCCTTAATGATGTGGATATGACGGTTTATGTGGACAAAAAAGGCCGCCTGGCCTGTGTAAGCGGAACTACAATCCTCACGGCGGAAAGCGGAGAGGAGAGGGATACGATACAGGTGGATTTTGAACTTGAGCTGCAAGGCGGTTCCTACCTGACACAGAATCTGGCAGCAGGGTTAGAGTTAAAGAATGAGAATGCACAGGTAAATGTAGAAGTGAAAAAGCAGGGGAGCTACGACGGAACACGGCTGACAGATGATATTTCTCTGGATGTTGATGTGAAGAACGGGCAGGACTATTCTCTGGGGCTTGTGTATACGGATACCTATGATGGGGAAAGCGGGGACTATCATGTAGGCACGTCGGTGACGGCCAACGGGTATCTCATCGCAGATCTGTCCCTGACAGGCGTAGTAAGCCAGCTGGAAAAGGGAGTTTCGGCCCAGATAGATATAGATGAACTGCGGATTGTGGTTATGAATGAGACCGGACGGGTAACCTTAAGCGGAGAATACTATTTCAGGCCGCTTTCAGGGGAGGTAACGGCTCCTGAAGGGGAACGCTTCGATGTGGTGGCAGCGTCGGAGAAAGAGTGGGCCGATGTGGGGACGGAAGTATTCTGGAACCTTTTGGAGATAAGCAGCCAGCTGGGCATGTCAAATCCGGTCGAGATACCATGAGCAGAATAAGCATGAAGCTGGTTTATCTGAAAATGGAACTGAAAAGAGCGGGAAAAAGGATACTTCCTCTTTATGCCGGGGTGGCGCTGCTTTTTCTGCTGTCCGGGGCCATTGTCTTTTTAGCCAGCCGGATGCTGTATGGCAATAAGGCAGTTGGCCGGGTGCCTGTGGCAGTGGCCATGCCGGAGGAGGATCCGCTGGCAAAGCAGGTGGTTCGGATGCTGAGTACGCTGGACAGTGTGAAAAGCGTGTGCGATTTTGTATATATGGATCGGGATTCCGGCCTGGAGGCTCTCCAAAAGGGGGAAGTCTATGCCATGCTGGATGTACCGGAGAACTTTGTCCAGGATATTATGAACGGCAGCAACACGCCGGTGACTGTGTGGATGGCAGAGGATATAGGGATAGAAGGAAGGATCTTTTGTGAGCTGGCGGATGCAGGCGCGGCAACTTTAAGTGCCGGCCAGGCAGGCATCTATGCAGGAAACGAACTGTACCGCATCTACGGACTGGAACAGCGGATTGGCGGGATGGAGCAGGATTTGAATAAACAGTTTATGGATTACGGCCTTCAGCGGTCCGTATATTTCCGCCACCGGACGGTAGAGGCCACCGGGGACGTGGGGGCAGTGCAGTTCTATGAAATCAGTGTGTATGTACTGTTTCTTTTTCTGGCGGCGATTCCTGTGTCCGGGTATCTGCTTCCGTGGAAGAAGACTATGGTGCGGAAATTAAAGGCTGCGGGAGTGGGAACCGGAAGCCAGGTGGGCGCCAGGATTGCAGGAATGGGAGTTCTGCTTTTTCTGGGCTCTCTTCCGGTTATCCTTATTCTGACTGTGACAGAGCAGCTTCCGTGGAATCGGATGATGGCGGCAGTGTGGCCTCTTTCCTGTATGGCAGCGGCTTCCCTGGTGGTGCTTCTGTACCAGATAGCAGGTAATCTGCTGGGCGGAATTATGCTGCTGTTTTTTGTGATGACAGGACAGCATTTTCTGGCAGGAGGGATTCTTCCGCTGGTGTTTTTGCCGGCCTCTCTCCGGAAGCTGGCTCCGTGGCTGCCCTCCTCTGTTTTGATGGACAGCATGAAGATGGCTGTCTCAGGAATCTGGGATTATAAATGCCTGGCAGCGTGTATAGGCCTGACAGCGGCATCCTGGCTGGCCGGTGTGCTGGCGGAAAGGACAAGGCGATGAGAAGCGTGGGGATTTGGTTTTTTCTCACCTGCAAACGGTATTTAAGAAAAATATCCTTTCTTTTGATTCTTCTGGCTCTTCCGGCAGCAGCCTTTTTTATCCGAAGGGCAGAGAGGGAGGAGGCACAGGAGATACGAATTGCCGTGTGCATGCAGAGGGAGGAAGAAGGGGAAGGAGTCAGGCGGGAGAGGATGTCCGGAGAAGAAACGTTTGGAGAAGAAACGTCAGAAGAAGCGCTTGGAGAAGAAATCTTCGGAGAAGTAGCGTTTGGAGAAGAAACGTCCAGAGAAGAAACATCAGGAGAAGAAATGTCCGAAGAAGCAATTTCCAGAGAAACAGCTTCTCTAGAGAAGATGCTTCTGGACCGTCTTGCAGGGATGGGGGAGGAAGAGACAAACTCTATTTTCCGCTTTTATCCATGTGACAGCGAAGAACAGCTGAAGGCAGAGGTGGCTTCGGGAAAGGCAGAGTGCGGTTATGTTATCTCCCCGGGAATTAAGCAGAAGCTGGACAGGAAAGAATATAAGCGAAGTATCCTGGTCTATTCCGCTCCGTCCACCGTGCTGGCGTCTCTTTCCACGGAGGTGGTAT
This sequence comes from uncultured Hungatella sp., assembly GCA_910585435.1. Classification (GTDB taxonomy): domain Bacteria; phylum Bacillota; class Clostridia; order Lachnospirales; family Lachnospiraceae; genus UBA3402. The sequence continues at coordinate 14,375 of CAJUEJ010000049.1, forward strand.
TTGCAGCTCTCATGGAATTATACGGCAAGGATATTTTTGTGAATTATATTTCAGGGCAGGAGCTTGTGGGGGAGATGGCTGCAGCTGCGGGGATAGATAACCGGCAGCTGGCTGTACAGGCAGAAGAGGCGTATGAACGCTGGATGGGAAACGGAAGCACCTTCCGGTTCCAATACCGGCAGCCAGGGGTTAATGAAAAAGAAGACGGAGAAGAAAAGCTAACGGCAGCTGTCTTTCCTGTGCGGGGCTTTGTGGCGGTGTATCTGTTTATAGCAGGCCTGTACAGTGCCGTGATGCTGGGGCTGGATGAGAAGAAAGGCTTGTTTCTGTCTCTCCGTTACGGGGAAGGGAGAAGCTGCCGGGGGGCTGTCCTGGCAGCACCGATTTTCCTTGTTTTCCTGTCCGGATTTGCAGCGCTGGCATCAGGAGGATGCCTTCAGGGGATAGGCAGGGAAGCCGGTGCTATGGCGGTCTACTTTGGAGCGGTGTGCCTGTTTTCTTACGCTGTGAAAGTCCTGTGCAGAAAACCTCAGGCGGTATGCTGTCTCATACCTCTCTTTTTGGTGGGAAGTCTGGTGTTTACTCCGGTGTTTGTGGATATAGGGCAGTTTTTTCCGGAATGGGAATGGATTGGAAAGCTATTTTTGCCGTTCTATTATTTAAAAGGATTTTAAGATTTTATACTGACATAAAAAACCGGCATGAATTCTCACACCGGTTTTTCTTTTATCTAATTTCCGTTAACGCTTCTCTTCACATATGTGGTGTGCAGCAGGTGATGTGCCTTCTCGCTGCCGGGCTTTCCTAAGTAGGTCTCATACAGCTCCTTGATGGCCGGATTCTCATGAGACTTGCGGATAGGATTGTCCTTGTCGGAATCGTACAGTACCTTGGCGCGGAGGGCACGGATATCTACCGTGTTCCGGATATAGCCAGGCTGCTGGGGCTGGCCGCCGCCGTTGATACATCCGCCTGGGCAGCCCATGATCT
>CAJUEJ010000050.1 GCA_910585435.1 uncultured Hungatella sp.
TCATCATTCTTTTGTGGATGGGATACATGTTGGACAGTTTGTGGATAGGCTCCAGAAATATTTGGAATCATTTTAGGGGCGGAAGTTGGATTATATCATAAAATCCAGAACAGGATTTTATTGTTAAAATTTTGCAAGTTTACAAAAAGGGCTGAAAATGCTGAGGCGGCATTTTTGGGTTCTTTTTTTATGGGATTTTTTGCATTTGAGAGAGTATTTGCGGAAGTGATTGACATGGATGTAAATTCTTTGTATAATAGTTATTGACTTGAGGTCAATAACTATTGAAGGAGGCGGTGGGAATTGGCAAGGCCAGTGAAAAAACAGCCGGAACAATGGAAGAAAGAAATTTTGGATGCGGCAAAGGAGCTGTTTTTATCGAAAGGTTATGAGGAAACTGCCATTACGGATATTATGGAGCTGGCAGGCGGCGCAAAGGGGATGTTTTACCGATTTTTTCAGAGTAAGGAAGAGGTCATGCACGCTTTGGGGGATCGGATGTTTTTGGAGAATAATCCTTTTGAGGCGGTCAGGGGGCGTTCGGACCTGAACGGACTGCAGAAGATTCGGGAAGTGCTTGCTTTTGACAGGGCTGATGGAGAACGGGAAGAAATAAGTACGCAGGCAATTCCTATCCTGAAAGACCCGCGCATTCTGGCGGCTGCGGTGGAGGCGAACCGGCGGGTGCTGACTCCTTTATGGCTGGAACTGATCGAGGAAGGACGGCGTGACGGTTCGATCCGGACGGAATACGCAAAGGAGCTTTCTGAACTGCTGCCCCTTGTCAATTTCTGGCTGCTTCCGTCCGTGTTCCCGGCGGATGCGGAAGAAATCCGGCATAAGTGCAGGTTTGTTGCGGAGGTTCTTGCGACAATGGGGCTTCCGATCATAGAGGATGGGATGGTTGGACGGACAGAGAGGATACTGGGAGGTTACAGGGAAGAAAGGAAGGAGTAGCGGATGGAGCAGAAACTGTTTACGAAAAATTTTACGCTCCTTGTGCTGGGGCAGGCAAGTTCTTTGTTTGGCAATTATATCCTGCGTCTGGCGTTGTCCATGTATGTGTTGGAAGTGACCGGTTCGGCAGCTGTGTTTGCGGGCATTTTATCCATTGCGACAATCCCCACGATTCTTTTATCGCCTGTGGGCGGTATTCTGGCTGACAGGGCGGACCGGAGGAATATCATGGTGGCGCTGGACACGCTGACGGGAATATCTGTCCTATGCGCGGCGGTCTTTTTGTCCGGGGACAATGCTGTTGTAGTGATCAGTGCGCTGCTGGTGATACTCTCTGTTCTTGGGGCATTTGAAACGCCTACGGTGCAGGCGTGTATCCCGCAGATGCTGGTAGGCGATAACATTATCAAGGGAAATGCGGTGGTAAACCAGGTGGCGTCCATTTCTTATCTGATTGCGCCTTTGCTGGGTGGTATCTTATATTCTGCTGTCGGCTTGAAACCTGTGATGTATGCAAGTGTTGTATGCTTTTTTGTCACGGCGTTATTTGAATGCTTTATCAAATTGGGCTATCAGGCCAGGGAGTTTCAGGGAAATGTTTTGTCCATGGTAAAAAATGATTTTTCCGGCAGTATCCGTTTTATCATGAAAGAGCGGCCGGATATCATGAAGATGCTGCTTCTGGCGGCATTCTCACGCTTCTTTGTCATGGGGGTTACGCTGGTGGGGCTGCCCTTTCTTGTGCGGGCCGTGCTTGGCCTGAACGCAAGATTTTATGGCGGGGCGGAGAGCGCGATGGCGGTTGCCACTATCCTGGGAAGTATCGCCGCGGGGCTTCTTACGGGGAAGTTGAAATCCGGCAGATTATCGTATGTACTTGCGGCAATCGGTGTCTGTATCATTCCGGCAGGGGTTATATTTCTTTTCCCATCCGGCGTGATGGCAAGGTATGCTGTGATTGTTGCAGCTTTCTGCGGTATGCAGACCGCAATCAGTATTTTTTCTATTTTTGCGGTATCCATGATCCAGCAGAATACGCCGGATGAGCTGATTGGGAAGATTATGGCTTATACATCCGCTGTTACGTTGTGCGCCCAGCCGGTTGGGCAGATGGTATATGGATTTTTGTTTGACAGGTTCCAGGAGATTGTGTATCTTGTATTGATTCCTTCCGGGATTGTGGTATGCGTGATCGGGCTGCTTGCTACGGGCTTTTTCAGAAAACAGGAAGAAAAGCAAGGTGGTGCAATAGAGTGATAAAAGACATAATGGAATTACGTTAACAACACGGCCAGATGAAGGTATCACGGTTTGATCTGGATACGGATTTGATTAGGGATAGCGGATAAATATGTGCCGGGATGGAGGGAGAGCGGTTCAGGAGATTTATAGGCATGGCCTGTAAAGGTTATTTCGGAGAAAACAGAGAAACAGCCGGAGCAGTCTGCAGAAATATGGCAGAATCTCTGGAAACAGATTATGCAGACAATCACGGCAATCATGAAAGTCCAGGGTTAAACCTTTCAGAACTTTCCATAAAAATCAGTTCAGATGAAAAAAACATACTATTTCAGATGTAAAACACCGGTTTGGCATGAATGACAGAGATAAATCTGTTGTTCATGTAAAACCGGTATTTTTGTGCAGGCAGAAGTCTGAGTGTGCGGATGTCGGATGGGTAGATGATATAAATTATTAGTAATCTGACAAGTATTCGCCAGAGTGTGTTTGGTGGGCGTGGCTGTATTGGGACTGAATTATGATTTTTGTATAGTTATTTTCTTGTTAAATGAATAAAGTATAAGTATTTGCTATTTATATATCATCTTGTTAAGATAAATCCAGAAATAGAAAACAGGAAGTAGTTGAGAAATCTGCAAGAATTCATTTAGAAATTGTTTATCTTTCTGTTAGATGAATGTTATCCGGGGCAGTTAAAGTATAGCTCATAAGATACATATGGCTACAGCCACAGAAAAGGAAGTGAAAAAGGTGAAAAGAGATTTTTTGATATTTCTGCTTTTGATACTGGGGGTGGCAGGGCTGCTGTCAGGATGCGGAGAAGGTTCCGATAGGCAGACAGAAGCAAAGAACTACAGTGAAGAAAGACAGAAAAACCAGACAGAGGAAGAAAGTACAGTAAGAGAAGAAAACGGAAAAGAAAGCAGAGATAAAAATGCAGTCCGGGTTACTCCGACTTCTGAAATCACGGAACTGGAAACAGGGTTGTCAATGGTCCGGTATGAAGGGGAGTATGGCTTTGACACATTCTTAGAGCAGGGAGGAGCCGCCTCTGACGCGGATGTTGCGGCTTATATCACTTCACTGCTGGCACAGGAAATTCAAATGGAAGGAGCTCCTTTCGGATGCAGTACTCTGTCAGTGGAAAATGAGGCCGGCGGATATCTGTTTGGAAGAAATTTTGACTGGAATGCCTGTAATGGATTGATCGTCAGCGCCAGACTGGAAAAGGGCTACTTTTCCGTTTCAACCGTCAATATGGACTTTATTCGTGCCGGCGGGCTTGACATTTCACAATTACCGGATTCCATGCAGGCTTTTGTTTCCTTATATGCGCCACTGGACGGAATGAATGAAAAAGGGCTGGCGGTTTCCGCGAATATGATTCAGGACTCTGTAAGTATCCATCAGGATACAGCCAAACCTGACCTCACAACGACTACGGCAGTCCGGTTACTGCTTGACAAGGCGGCAGATGTGGAAGAAGCACTGGAGCTCCTGCAGCAATACGACTTTCACAGCTCCATGGGAATGATGGTGCATCTGGTCCTGGCGGACGCGGACGGAAGGAGCGTGGCCGTGGAATATGTAGATAATGAGATGATTGTTACCGAAACGCCGGTTGTTACCAATTTTTACCTGGCGGATGGAGAGAAGCAGGGAATCGGAACCGCCCAGTCTCATACCCGGTATGAAATCCTTACCCAGACACTGGAAGAACGAGGGGCGATGACGGAAACAGAAGTGCGGGACGCATTGGACAGCGTGAGCAAGGATAACTTTGGTGAGTTTGAATCTACCGAATGGAGCATTGTGATGAATCAGGAGACAAAGGAACTGATTTATTACCATAGGGAAAATTATAAAACGGCATATGTCGTTTCGGTTGAATAGATAAGCCATGCAATAATCTTGACGAGGAGGAAGAAAATGAACTACTTAAAGACTTTAACAGATTTATACAGACTGAAAAAGAATGTGAAATTAAGTGCTGAAAAGATGCGTTCCCTGCAGGATGAAAAACTGCGGAAGCTTCTCAGGTTCACATGGGAGCATTCGGCTTATTACCGGGCAGCTTTTGAGAAGGCGGGAATTACAGAGGAACAGTTGGATACGCTGCCTCTTTCCTGCTTTCCCACCATCGACAAACAAATGCTTTTGGAGCATTTTGATGAACTGGTCACAGTGCCGGATTTAAAACAGGAAAACCTGCGGGAATTTGATGCGGGGGAAGCGGCAGACCGGAAGCCTTATCAGGGAAAGTATCATGTGGTTCATTCCTCTGGCAGCACCGGGAAACCCGGATACTTTGTATATGATGAGGATGCCTGGAGGCAGATGCTTTTGGGTATCATACGGGCGGCTCTTTGGGGAATGTCCATGCCGCAGATATTGAGGCTTCTGATGAAACGTCCCAGGATCGTCTATATTGCGGCCACAGACGGAAGATATGGAGGCGCTATGGCGGTGGGAGACGGAACCCGTGGAGTAGGCGCCAGCCAGCTCTATTTGGATATCAAGACACCGGTCACAGAATGGATCAGGCAGTTAAAAGCGTTCCGGCCCAATATTGTCATTGGCTATCCATCTGCCATCAAGATCCTGGCGCAGCTGATGGAGAACGGGGAAGTCAGTCTGGATGCGGAAAGGGTGATTTCCTGTGGCGAACCATTGGGGAGAAGTCTGCGGACCTATCTGGAAAACATATTCCGGACACAGGTTGTCAATTTTTATGGAGCCAGTGAATCCCTGGCCCTTGGGGTGGAAACAGACCTGGAGGAAGGGATGCTCCTTTTTGATGATATGAATATCATTGAGGTGGAAGACCTCTGGTTTGAAGACGGAAGAGGGAACAGGGAATTTCTTCACCCATTGGCCATCGAAGGATTCTGTATCGAAGGGCTGAAAGATTATCAGTTCCGGCAGACCACGAAAGATACCTTTGAAATGTATGCGGAAACAGGCAATGGCGTTTCCAGGGAACAGATCCGGCAGGAGATGCTGCTTCGGATGAGGAAGATCCTTGCAGAGAAAAGACTGGACTATGTGCAGTTCTATGTGAACTTTGTAGAAGAAATCCTGCCGGATATCCGGACAGGGAAAAAAACTTTAATCCTGAAGGGAAAGGTGGCGTAACGAATGGCAGACATAATCTTACAGGGAGAAAAAATCACCAGAGTTTTTTTCCGGGGAAAGACAGAGACAAAAGTCCTGGACGGAATTGACATTGAAATATATGAAAATGACTTTACTGTGATTATGGGGCCTTCGGGAGCCGGGAAGTCTACGCTTTTGTACAGCTTAAGCGGTATGGATCCGTTGACCGCGGGACATGTGTTTTACAAGGATAAGGAGATCAGCGGCCTTTCCGAAAACCGGATGGCAAAGCTTCGGGCAGAGGAATTCGGGTTTGTATTCCAGCAGACCCATCTGGTCAGCAGCCTGACGCTTTTGGAAAATGTGCTGGTGGCCGGATATGTGAGTAAAAAGGACAGCGCCGAAAAGGTAAGGGAGAGGGCGGCGAATCTCCTGCGACAGATGGATGTGGAGGCAGCAAAGGACAGACTGCCCTCCCAGGTATCCGGGGGCGAGGCGCAGAGGGCAGCCATTGCCAGGGCCATGATCGGAAAGCCGGGGCTTCTGTTTGCGGATGAGCCAACAGGGGCGCTGAACCAGGCAAATACCCGCGAAGTCCTTGGGCTATTGACCGACCTGAACCGGGAAGGCCAGAGTATCCTGATGGTGACACATGACCTGCGGGCCGCAGCCAGAGGGAACCGGGTTCTTTATCTGGAGGATGGAAAGGTCTGTGATGAACTGGCGTTGGAGCCGTACAATGAAATGGAAGAGAAGCAGCGGGAAAGAGACGTAAGCCAGTGGCTTTCCAGGCTTCGATGGTAGGGAGGTGTATGGTTAAATGTTGGAGCATCAGATCTTAATCCGGGCAGGAATAAAAAAGCATAAAGGGAGTCTTTTGGGAATCGGAATCCTTCTGTTTCTGACAGCGCTTTCCCTGACAGCAGTGCTGATGACTGCATTTGTGGGGAACCGTTATATAAGGGAAGAGATGGAGAGACTAAGGTTTGGGGATCTTACCGCATGGGCATCGAATGTGCCGGATGCGGACTTCCTGACAGAAAGCATCCGGGGGCAGGTACCGTTTCTTTCAGAGTGACCTTTCGGGCTATGCCGTGACTCCGGAAGAAATCAAAGAAGAGGAAGTATATGTATCTGCTTCCATGAAATCCATGATGGATCTGAAACCTGGGGATGCAGTCACATTTCCCATAGCCAGAGGCGGACGTAAGATCAGCCTGACGGTGGCCGGGTATTATGAAGATCCTTTTATGGGCAGTTCCATGATTGGGATGAAAGGGTTCCTGATCTCAGAGCAGGCCTATGAGGAAATCTGCTCTGTCATAGAAGAGGCGGGAATGGATGCCCTGGCCAGGGATGGCGTCATGATCCATATTCATATGGAAGAAGGCATGACTGTTTCGGAAGTAAACAGAACATTGACAGAAAACACGCCTCTTTCCATTTATACGGAATTTATCCACAGCGCAGATACGATTGCGGGTTTTATGGTCATTCTCCAGGATGCTTTCTCTGCCATTTTAGCGGCTTTTGCATTTGTGCTGCTGGGAGTGGCCATGGCAGTCATGGGACACAGTATTTCCGGGCTGGTGGAGCAGGAATGGAAGAATCTTGGGATTTTAAAAACCATAGGGTTTACCGGGAAACAGCTGGCGGGCCAGCTGATGGTACAGTATATGGGAGCCGTGGGATTTGGCGCGGTTTCGGGAATGCTTCTGGCAGTTCCGGCAGCAGGGATCATCAGCCGGATCACAGTGACTACTACGGGTGTTTTGCTGCCAATTCATTTTCCGGTCCTCCCTGTCTGGGCATCCTGGCCGTCCTTCTTCTGGTGCCTGGAGGCTTTTGCGCCCTGTGTCTTCGGCGGGTTGACAGGACCAGCCCCATGGCAGCCATCCGCAGGGAATCCGGGGAGGCGCAGGACGTGGGAGCCGGTATTTTCCGCCATAAGCTTCGGGCAGAAGGACTTAGCTTCCATCTGGCGCTGCGGCAGGTCCTGACAGGGAGGAAACGCTATACAAGCGCCTGCCTTGTAGCGGCACTTCTGGTGTTTTTCGCTTCCCTGGCGGGACGGATGAACGGCTGGGGCCGGACGGAAAAGGGATGATGGATGCGTTTAACCCGGCAGACCTTGACCTGGGAGTGCAGATCCTTGGAAAGCTTTCGGTCGAAGAAATGGAAACAATGGTGCGTTTTTATACGGATATCACAGACAGCTATCTGCTGGCCATGCCAAGCGTTTCTGTAAATGGGACGAATTACACGGCAAATGTGATCACGGAGCCGGAGCGGTACCATATCAGCAGGGGCCATACCAGCAGAGAGGCAGACCAGGTAGTGCTGACAGAGGTGCTGGCGGCAGATTTGGGAGCAGATGTGGGGGATACTGTTGCAATCCGGGGGAATAAAGGCAGTGAAGAGTTTACCGTTTCAGGTATCTATCATTGCGCCAATGATATGGGGGCAAATCTGGGTATGAGCAGGGAAGGGTATCTTTCTATTGGGGAGGACGACAGCCGCCTGTGGTGCTGCCATTATTTTCTAGAAGATCCTTCACAGAAACAGGCGATCACAGAGGCTTTGGAACAGACCTGGGGCGGGGATGTCCATGTCCATGAGAATTCCTGGCCGGGGCTTTTTGGAATTATTTCCGCCATGCATATGCTGATTCTTTTCCTGTATGGAATGAGTGCGGTATTTATCTGTATCGTAACGGGAATGACAGGAACAAAGATCCTGGATGCAGAGCAGAAGGATATGGGAATCTATAAATCCATCGGATGTTCTGTCCGGATGCTCAGGCTCTCCTTTGCCTTTCGCTTTGGACTTGTGGCAGGAATGGGGGCAGTCATTGGGACACTGGCAGCTATGGGGCTTACAGACCCCATTGTATCCAGCCTCATGCGGCTGGCCGGGATCAGCAATTTCGCATCTGGAAATACGCCCGGAAGCGTTCTCCTTCCTGGAATTGTGATGATACTTTTGTTCTTTGGATTCGCCTGGCTGTTATCAGGCAGGATCGGAAAGGAGGACATGAATGTGCTGACGGCGGAAACATGAAAGTTTAAAATATGAAAAATGGAACAGCAGGAAAGCAAAAAACACCGTAAGGGTCATCAATATGCCCTGAAAAATGAGCAAAGGGAAGAAAGGGTGAAAACAATATGAAAAATAAAAATGACAGAACAGGTATGGTAAATAAGGGAATGGGAATGATGGCAGCCGTGGTACTTACTGCCTTGCTTATGGCGGGGTGTGGTCTGAACAATGGAGATACAGAAAGCGCAAGGGACACCAGTACCGGCAGCGTTGACATGACAGAAGCACAAAGGGCGGAAAGCAATATTGGAGCAGGGGACTCTTCTGAAAGCCATGCAGACACAGAGAACATTACCAGTATGGAAAGTGAGGAAGATCAAACGATGGAAAGAGGAAGCACACAGCTGGAAGTCCGGTTTGGGGATAACGGAGAGGCATTTATGATGACACTTCTGGATAATGAAACTGCGGCAGCGATTGCAAGGTATGTAGGGTCTTCTGACTGGAGGCTTCCTATCTATGAACGGGATGCGGATGCGGACTACAGTGTGCTGCAATATTATGACATTCCCGGCAGATATGAGATTCCTTCCGATCATCCGGAGACTGTGACAGAGGCAAAGGCGGGAGACGTATTTTATTCGGACCCTAACCGTATCGTATTGTTTTACCACGATGCAGAGATTTCGGCAGAATATACAAAGATCGGTACATTTGATGCAACGGAAGAATTTATAACGGCAGTGGAAGAAAATCCGGTGCTGGAAGGATGGGGAAATAAGATTATCCAGATTTCACAGCGGCAAGGAGACTGAATGAGCTGTGGGAATTTGGGCGTAGTCTATAAAAAACAGGAAAAGTAATTTTATGTGTAGGAGGAAAAGAAGATGACAGAAGAATCTAATGCCGGTAACCCAATGGGAACAGAAAGGGTGTCAGGATTAGTATTGAGAACCGGGGTTCCACTGATGATTTCACTTCTGATCAATTCCCTTTATAATTTTGTGGACAGTGTATTTGTTTCCAGAATATCAGAAGAAGCGTTGACGGCCTTGTCCCTGGCGGCTCCAGTACAGATTCTCATGTCTGCCATGGGGCTTGGCATTGCGGTGGGACTAAATTCGGTCATCTCCAAAGCATTAGGCGAAGGGGATCAGGAAAAGGTGAAAAAGACGGCATCGGCCGCATTGGTGCTGGCTTTTCTGGCATGGGTACTGGTGTCTTTTCTGGAAGTGACAGTTATGAGGCCGTATTTCAGGTGGCAGTCTGGAGGGAATGAGACGATTATGGATTATGGAATTCCCTATCTGCGCATATGTATGCTCGGTTCCCTGGGAATGATGGGACAGTGGGTATTTGACCGCTTTGTCATGGCAAGCGGCAAATCGTCCCTGTTTTTATTTACACTGTCAGCTGCATCCATTACGAATTTGGTTTTAGATCCGATTCTTATTTTTGGGTATTTTGGCATTCCGGCAATGGGAACGGCTGGAGCCGCCCTCGCAACGGTAATCGGGCAGTGGGTCGGGTGTTTTGCCGGATATGGGATCAACTGTCGGTGGAATCGGGAGATACCAATCCATTTTACGGCAAAGGCGGATAAAGGCTGCATGGCGGCTATTCTAAAGGTGGGAATTCCCAGCACGCTGGTGCAGGCTGTTTCTTCGGTACTGGCCATCTATGTAAACTCCGTTCTTATGGTTATTACTCCAACAGCAGTTGCGGTGTACGGTGCCTGTGTAAAGATTCAGGGGCTTGTGACGGTGGGGGGTAAACGGCATGGGAAGCGGGCTGATCCCTATCGTAGCTTACAACTACGGCGCAAAAAAGCCAAAGAGAATTTACCAGAGCTACAGATGGGCGACGCTTTATTCTGTGATATTTTACAGTATATTTTTCCTGATAATGGAGGTTTTTCCGGAATGGGTGCTGTTATTGTTTGATGCTTCTCCAGAAATGCTTTCAATCGGTGTAACGGCACTTCGGATCTTGGCAGTAAGCCATCTCCTTTCCAATGTATGTCTTATTTACTCGGCAGCATTTCAGGGACTTGGACTGGGAGTACAGAGCATGCTGCTTACGTTGGGCAGGCAGGTGGTCTTGCCGGTGATATTTATTGCAGCCTTCTCTCATTTTGGAAATCTGACGTTGATCTGGCTGGCATTTGTACTGGCAGAGGCCGTTGTAATACCGATTGGAATCATTCTTTGGCGAAGAGAGTCGGATAAAGTTTTAAAGAACTTAAAATGGGAAGAAAACAGAAGACTTGAAACATCTGCAAGAATTCATTGAGAAATTGTTTATTTTGAAAGAAAACGCGGAGAGATGTAAGTTAAAAAATTTAGATAATCAGGAGGAAAAATCATGAAGACAAGAGAAATCAGACAGGAGTATT
>CAJUEJ010000051.1 GCA_910585435.1 uncultured Hungatella sp.
GGTGTTTTCTCATTGCGGAGCATAGCGCCATATGGCTTGGATTTGCTTTTGGTGTTATACTGCCATTTCTTTGTCTCCTTATTAAACTCCCAGGATGGCTCCGTCACCGTAGTGTTAAAATAGTACCATTTTTTGTCTATCTCCCTCCATCCCGTTGACATCCCGCCTTCCGACGGATCCAGATAGTACGTATGGTTGTCCACTGGATCCTTATACCAGCCGTTCAGCATACCGGTATCAACGGACAGCACATACCATCTTCCCAGACGGTAATCATATACCCATCCTGATTTCAGATATCCGTCAGCTCCAAAGGCATACCAGGATCCATTCACCTTTTCCCAGATAACCTGCTCTGCGTGTTCTCCCTTTTTCAGTTCAGTCATATATCCGCTGGCCGGGGTTCCATCCGCATAGATCAGCTTCCATCCGGTTTCGTCCTGCTGCCAGTGAGAATATCCTGATTTGCTGTCTGTGATAATTCCCGTAATCATGTGTACATAGCCTTTCTTCGGATCCTTGTATATCCATGACGCACTGCTTCTGCGGATACTTCCACTGCTGCCCCCGCCTCCGCTGCTTCCTGAACCGCTGCCACTGCTGCCTGAGCTTCCTGTATCTTTGATCCTGAAGTTTTGCGCCGCTCTTTTAAGAATCTTCGTACCTTTCGTTCTGAACTCGATTCCCAATGTATGGACGCCTGCTTTGTTGGAACGCTTTAGTGTCTGGCTTCTGATGGTAATCCTGGTGCTTCCTGCTTCGGAGGTATAATCTGTTCCTTTCACTAATTTTTCACCGTCAAGAAATACGTCAACAAACTCTTCGTAATCACCGTTTGATACCATTGTATAGTCTCCCACAGCACCCATGGTGATATCCGGCACACGTTGGGTCAGCTCGTATCCCTTGTCTGTGGCAGCATCTACATTGGCATCTGTATTCTCTGTAATTGTCAGAGTTAAGTAACTCTCACAGGAAGCAAATCCACTGTAGCTGTTTTCCATAGATACAGAAAATCCGAACTCGCCGCTCTCCGTCGGAACACCGTATAGTTCACCATTAGGCTTTAAGGTCATGCCTTTCGGAAGTTTTCCTCCGGTGAGACGGTAGGTAACTTCATTCCAACTGTATTTGTTATTATTGGAAATCATCGTCCCGTAAGGCACATATTTAACTCCGTCGCTAATCTTCCAGTCCGTAATTTCCGGACTTCCTATCATTCCGGTCAGGGTAAGCACCATCAGTACCTTATTTCCTGATTTAAGTGTCAGCGTCCCTGAAATTTCTTCTGACCCTATAACATTCTTTTTTAGCAGCCGGACCTTTGCCATATTCGGAAGCTGTCCATACTCAACTCCTTCTTTTCTGGAGATAGTGCTGGCCCCAGCCAGTTCATAGTCTCCATTCAGCGTCCAGTAAGAATCTAATTTTACCTGTTGGGAATCTACTTCTACTTTCAAATTTGCAATAGGCTCTGTTCCTATATTCATCAAAAGAATATCATGCTGATTGTCATAGTTATAGTTTATAAACATTTCACGAATAGACGTAATACTGCCGTCAGCCCCGGTTTTAGTCTCTGCCTCTTTCGCTGCCAGGCTGTTTATATAAAGTTTCCCCTGACCTTTTACAGGAGTCACCACCTGGAGCCAATAATTCTTCGAAATCTCCCCCTTTTCATCAGAAACCATATATTGCACCGCACCGTCTGAAAAGTCATGATAGCTTTCTCCGCTTTTTTCCGAAGAACTGCTTCCGGAAGTGTACACTCTTGTACCTTTCTGAGACTGAAATACAGGAGCCAGGCTCAGCAGATCTGTACCTTCCTCAGCCAGAATCGTGATGTAACTGTATTCGGCATAATAATCTTCCTCACTGTCCACTACATAGCAGTTGACAAATTTCCCATCTTTGTCTTTCAGGCCTGTAAAGCTTAACAAACTGTCTTTGCTGACTTTCGTCTCTGTACGCACTCCGAGATGGTAGTCTATCTGGTCTGAAGAATCATTTCCTATAAAAACAGAAAAATTAACACCGTTACTAAAATCTGCCTTATATCCCCCTTTATCACTTTGGTCAAATAAAATATCTTTGATGTTCTCCGCTCCTGCTGCCTCGGCCTCTTGTATTGACGAATACTGCCCTGCATACGCTGCTGTCACAGCAGAAATATCTTCTATCCCATTCTCTTTATAAGTGAATACCATATAACCGGCTTCTTCCGTATTCTCCTCATAAATGAACCATTCATAATCCCACTCATCTTTTGTGCTGATTTGCTCTATAAGTTCAAGTGAGGTTCTTGTATTGCCGTTATTCACATAAAATCCTGAAGGATATACGCCGCCTTCTTGCCAAATAAGTATATTTACCAGCTGAAAACCAATAACTTCTCCTGAAGAATCAAAAGCTGCCATGGAAATTGTGAAACCCGGTGAAATTCCGGCATTCATTTCCGTCATATCTTCCGCAAATACCTGTTCTGTAAAATCGTAAAAAGAATTTCCACCTTCCTGCTCAAACTGATAAGCCAATTCCGCATTATAAATTTGAGTTCCATTGTATACTTTTAACTTATCATAATGTGTATTGCTAAAGACATCTGTATTTACTTTCAGGCCAAGATATTCTGTACCTGCCTCCATCCCCTGTGCATATATATCCAAACCATGAGAAAGTATATATGCATCTGATGTTGTATACTCGCTTTTTCCAATCTTAACTTTTTTTCGATTTCCCGCCTGATCCTGTGTATAAACTGTGGGTATCAGCCAGTTATTACATTTTGTCACATTAACAGTCACAAAGTAGCGGATATTCCCTGAAGCAAGCTGGTCATCGTCTCCCACAATCATCTGCCATACCACGGTATCTTTTTTATGTGTATCCCGGCTTAAATCTATAACGCCGTCTGATACACCAACCTGGTAATCTTCTTCATCCCTATATTTCCACAATACTTTGTCCGTACTCTGAATATTTCCGCTGAAAAGAGAAGAGATTGATACCATGGACAATTCTATGGGAGTATATCCTTTTAAATCGACAGTCAGTTTTCTCTCCTCCAAAGGCAGAAGCGACAGTGCCGCTGTCCCGTCGCCGTCATCCGTAAACCGCTTCTCTTCCGGATACACCACCACCGTTTCCCCTGCCACCTTAAGGCTCATCTGTGTCACAACCGAATCGTCAAAATGTGCGGACACATAAAAGGTATGTCCGCCCACCTCCACGCTGTCATCCGGTGTCATGAACCATTCATTTATGGTCTTCCCTCTATATGTAAACTGCACCTCATATGGAAAAAACGGATTCTCCTCCGGGATATGGATGGTATAGCTTCCATCCTCTTCAAAACAGCCATCGCCAATCTCATTCTCCCAGAAATCCTCATAGCTTACCACCCTCCATACATGGTTTCCGGTGTTAAATTTCACCTCATCCCCTGCCGCTTCGGCAACCTTGTGTTTGACAGCATTGTTGGGGGTTGCTATGGCATAGTTATCCCAATCTTCAATTTTTCCGTCCGATATAGAATCATCTGTTTCCCTTGTGGAATCATCCGTCTCTGTTTCCGCTTTCCACGTCTCTGCTATCGCTGCCACGGTTTCCGCTATGGTTTCCGCTATCTCCGCAGCTGTTGTCTCTGTCTCTTCTGCTTCTTCTATTTCTTCCGCTTCCTCCGTATCTGCTGTTTCCTCTTCCGTTGTTTCTGCAGCCGCTGTTTCTTCAACAATCTCTGCTGTTTCTACCACCGTTTCAGCCACCGTTTCTGCGATTGTCGCCGCTGTTTCTGCGATTGTCTGCGATTTTTCTTCTGTTTCTGTTGTTTCCGCTTTTGCAGATTCTGCCGCGATGCTCTCCGACACCAGATTATTATCCGCCAGAACCGGTCTGGCCGGAAGCATAAGCAACACTGCCAGAGCGACAGCTAAATTTTGTCTGATAAATCTCATCTATATCCCCCCTAAATAGTTATAGTTTCTGCTTCTCTAAAACAATAATGTAAACTATTTGTCTAATTATAGCACTTTCTCTATATAAAGTAAATTGCTTTCTTTTTATAAAGTATCCATGCAAAAAATATGGCCCGGACATATTGCCCGAGCCAGGAATTTACTTCTATTTCTTTATCCAATCTGCCGGCGGTGTATATGGCCATGCAAACATTATCTCATCGCTGATTGCAAAAAAGCTTTCCGGACATTGTGGAAATTGAGAGCGATCCCACTCCATCCCCATATTGGCATATACGGCATCGCTAACCAGGAAAATACATGCCTGTGTATCTATATGATACCATTTTCCTCCAATCTGTACAATGTTCCACTGATGGCTGGGATTATATGCCGCCTCGCTGGCATGCACATAATAACAGGGAATATCCACTGCATCACACAGAGCCTTAAATGCCCTGGCATAGCCTGAGCATTGAGCTTCCTTATAAATCAGCGCTCCCCAAGCCGTATTGGCACGGTTTTTCTCCCATGTAGGAGCATAAGCACATGTATTGATAAGATAGGCGTACAGCATATCCAGCTTCTGGATATCATTCATATCGTTGGTAATATAATTTGTCACAATCTCATGTACCTTCTGCGCCACCGCATTCAGTTCATCCTGATTTAATGCTTTTCCGTAGACAGAACCCTTTCCCGCAGTATAAGAATCCAGATGTTTGTTCTTCAGTTCGTCCAGGGTAATGGAATACTTTGTATCCATGTTCAGATAATTGGAAATAATATCCTGGGCAGTGTCTCCTTCTTTTTCGTACTGCCTTTTTTCTTCTACCCAGGCCCCATCCGCACCTACATAGTACCCTTCTACGGTCTCATTAGACGCCATCACACCGGATTCTTTAAAGTAATACCATTTTCCGTCAATCTGGTTCCATCCATTATTCAGGTTGACTCCATCCTGTTCATAGTACCACTGATTATCCTGCTGCATCCACTGTCCGGCAGATGCAGTGACAGAAAACAACAGAGAAAAAAATATTATCAAGACAGCAAACAAATTTTTCTTCATAACAATCCTCCCTCTTTTTGCAGCCCATTATTTTTCCATCCTATACGTCTAAGTTGTCCGGATCGTCTGTCCAATCCTCCTTAGCTTCCCCGTCTCTCTCCTCCAGAATCTTCTCCAGTTTTTCCCGGAATTCAAACTGTACTTCATCCTGAAAGCCTAAAGCATAAATATGTTCAATATCATCATGATCAAATACCGCCGTGGCCTCTGACCCTACATACCCTTCCGGATACGTACAGCCGCAATAATCGTATACTTTGCCGCCTTCATCACCTTTTAAGTATTTGACATACCCCAAAATCATAAGGCGTTTCTCCCCGCCATATAATGATACAACCGAACCTACCGGTAATGTCCGCTCAAACATAATTTTCCTTCCCCTTCCTACTGGTGTTCTCCATTTTCCGCATCAATACCTGCCTTCTTCATATCATCAAGCTCTGCCATCTTTGCGGCTACTTCTCTTAAGTTGTTCATAAATGCAAAGCATTCTCCGTCCTGATATCCGATTGCCAATACCTGCTCGATCTGTGTATGGTCAAACGTATATACCTCATTCTCATCTCTTAATCCAATCGGATATACAAAACCGGTGTAATCCCATGTATAGCCTGGCATATTGGAATTTTCTGCCAGATATCCTGAGATAACTGTAGCTGCAGTTGAATCTTTTAAAACCACTACCGTTCCGATGGGAAAATAACTGATATCTCTTGTCATGCTTTTATCCCTTTCTTATTTCATACTTGTAATAACTACATTTTACTATGGTTTCCGAAAAACTTCTACCATATTATCTGCTTATTTAAACCAGCCGGTAAGTGCGCTCCAGGCTGACTGAACCTTACCGCATACAGCATCTACCATGCCGTCTACATCTACCTCCAGCTTTACGCTGCCTCCTATCCCCACAGATGCACCTATGTCAAGGCTGAATACGCCATCCTTATATCCTGCTTCCGCGTGCGCTCCTATTCCCACATTTACTGAGGCCTTAACTCCCACATCCGCTCCAGCAACTTTTATGCCGCCTTTTACAGAAGCTTCTGCTGCTATAGCCTCTACAGATAATTTTCCATGAGCGGTTGGATTGAATTTCCCCTCAGCATCTCTTAATCCAATTACCCCACTGGCTTTTGCCTCCACTTTTCCTGCAGCAGCTTCTCCTTTAACATAAAGTCCTAAATTAGAATCTCCCAGCTGTGCTTCAGCCGATGTGGAAAGGGCGGACAGGGTATAACCTACTGAGGCACCTGCGGCAGCCCGCAGTTTCTTCTCTCCTGTAGACGGATCGGTATAATATAATCCTGCATAAATTTCAGCCGATGCTTCCCGTTTAAGAACATCGAATTTATAATTTGCATGAGAACCATCTTTATCACCTACGGTACCTTCTGCGTGAAGTTCTGATTTCGTATCTTTCCATTTTTCCTGCCATAGTTTAAAGGGTTCTATTTTACTCTGTTTAACTTCATCATGTTCGTTGTTTATGGATACATATGTTTCCTTTTCTTCTCTTTTAAGCTTATATTTATCTTCGTCAAAATCCCATGAGCCTTTACCAAATTTGTTCTCAACCTCACTCTTTTCATATCCATAAGTGATTTCACAGGGCAGCTTGTCTTCCACCCTGCCCGGAGCAATTATGGAAGGTATGAAGCCAGAGGGAGCGAAGGGAAATATTGGCATCAATGAAATATCATTCTTAATATTATCTATCAGTGTATCCCTAAGCATCTCATATTGCGGTACTTTCGATCCTGAAAGACGGCGTTCTGTCGTCTCATATGTATTTACAATATTATTGAGAGTGGAGGAAGAATTATAAATTCCCTTATACTGCTTTGCAGTGTTATTTCCGGCTGTCCTTAAACGCTGGCGTATTCTCTCCTTTTGTGCCACCTCAAAGCTTAATCCGCGCTGAATCTTCAGTATCTCATCCTCAAGATTCTTCATCTGTCTGGCGATACTGTTCATATCCTGCACGGTCGCCCGAGCCCTTTGAGGTTTCATTTTAAACTCACTCATATCACTGTCACCTTTCTCTTATGATTATAAGATAATTATAAAAAATCCTTTGGCATGTTTTATAAATTCCTGACAGACGAACCTCCGCATCTGACAAACCGTCAATTTTCCGCCATCACCAAGACTAGCGACAGATTATCCCCAGCTCCGTTCTGGAGCACCTGTTCCCAAATCCCCCGAGACATGGTATCAGGCTTTTTTGATCGCAGCGCAGAAAACGAGAACCTTTTCAGGCTTTCCTCCGGACAATATTTATAGACACCGTCACTGCACAAAAGAAACAGATTCTTCCCTTTACACGAATCGCTTTGTATGGAATACTGAAGGTCCTCCCGTATTCCCACAGCATTTACCAGAAAGCCGAAATTCTCATTGTCCTCCACCTGCTGCCTGGTCATGCCCTGTACATTCTCAGGTTGATTCTCCCATACGTCATCCGTTGTAAGCTGAACAAATCTTTTTCCCAAAATCCCGGATTTTGCGTGATAGCACCGGCTGTCCCCACAGGAAAACAGGACCCAGCCATCTTTATCCAGCCACAGGGCTACCAGCGTGGATCCACAGATGGCCCCTGCCTCCGTATGGAAATAGATCTCCTCGTTTGCTTTTGAAAAAGTCTCCCTAAGTTCTTCAATTACCTGCGAAAAAGCAGGGCGCTTCACGCAATACTCATAATGCTTCCACCACTCTGATGCCTTTTCCTTTATTGTGCTGCTGGCGCGGGCCCCGTCCTGATGACCGCCCATTCCGTCAGCCACAACGAACAGCCCTGCCGTGCCGTCCGTACCGCAAAACACCGCGTCCTGATTCTCCTGTCTTACCAGTCCCGTTTCGCAAAATGACGTATATTGAATTTTCATTATCGAATTTCAACCCTCATTTTAAGATTTCCTATTTTCAGCACGCACCCGGTGTAAATCTCGGCAGAGCTGACTATCTTCTTGCCATCCATATAAGTACCGTTAGAGCGGCTCAGATTTTCCACATATATTTTCCCGTTGGATCCGTAGATCCGGCAGTGTTTCCCGGATACGGTCTCCTCGTAATTCAGACAGATCTGACAGTCCGCATCATACCCGACTAAAACCGATGAATCCAGGGATACCTCAAACCGCTTGATTGGATTGCCCACATCCTCAAGTATCAGTGTATGGGCGGCCTCCTGTCCCCACACAAACATGGTAGAGCGCTGCTGTGCTGTCTCCTCGCTTCCGGCCATCTGTGTCACATGTCTGCTGGCATTTCCCCCTGCGCCGGACATAGTATCGTTGCTTTTCGGACCGGCAGGCACAAAGGCGTCTTTCTTTTGACGGCTCCGTTTCAGAAAGAGCAGCACCCCGGCAATTAACCCGATTATCAAAATACCTGCACCGGCAATCAGAGCTTTCATAAGCCCTGCCGAAAGGCCCGGCGCCGAAGGCTCCGGTGCTGCCTCAGTAGTCGGGGCAGGCGCTGTCGTCGCAGGCGGGGCTGTCGTGGGGGCCGCTGTAGAGGGAGCCTCTGTGGCCGGTGTCTCCGTAGTCTCCGCAACCGTGCTGAAAGGCATCACCATCTCAATGGAATCGGAGATACTCTGTTCGCCCGATTTGACGACCAGGTTAACTCCTTTGCGTGTTCCGTCACAGTCCTTGTCTTTCGGCGTTATCACCACTTTCAGCGCCTGGTTCAGGGAAGAAACACTGTCTATTATGGTCATGGGATCTGACACATCATCAAGAAGCCAGGAATCTCCACCTGTCAGCCTTGATAAGACAAACATATTCTTCAGCTGCTCATTATTATTTTTATAAGTACATCCCAGTGTAAAAATCGGATAAGGTGTCTTCTCTAACGCATCGTACAGCTCTTCCTTTGTATATCCAATGGATTTATTATCAACGCCGTCTGAAATAATCACAATTCGTTTCAGAGTTGCCTTGTTTTCCGTATTATTTTCCTTATTCATTTCTGACAGCATGGTATAAAGCACATCTGTCAGATACGTTTCCTGATTATTGTATGTGATTCCGTCTATGGCCTGTTTTACCTGCACATAATCCGTACATTTTTCCACAAGATACTGAATCTCATCAGAAAATACGGCAATGGTAAACTGCTCTCCGTTCATCCGGTTGGCAGCAAGTTCTGACATTATAGTACGGATTATAGGTCTGTATTTTTCCACAACGGAAAGAGAATTATCCAGCAGGATAATCGTTTCTATGGGAACCGTTTCCTTTTCAATAGGGTAACTCTCTATCTTCTCAACCTCGCTTGTCCCCACCTGACATTGAATCTCACAGTTCTCCCCCGGATTCTGCACATACAAAACAATATTTTTTCCCTCTGTCCCAAAGCTTACTATCTCACCGGCCCCTGCGGCAGCCAGTGCGATATGGGTATATAAAAGTACTGCCAATAGACCTGCGATGCTGCCTCTGCTCCAAGTTTTCTTCATAAACATTCACAATCCTCTCAAGGCTTTGCCACGGAGGTCCGAGACAAAGCCCTTGTTTTTCTTTCATCTGTAATTGTTTTTAGATGTAATCTGTCTTTAAAGATCTGTTTGCCTGAGTGTTCTTCTGTTCGGATTTTTCATAGTTGGTCGCCATATCCTGCAAATCCTTTACATGCTCTGCGATTTTTTTGCTGATCTGAGTCATGTCTTCCTGCAGGCGGTTAAACTGCTGGATATACGCATTTGCTGCGTCGCCTTCGAATGCGCTCTTCAAAGAGTTCACCTTCTGCATCATTGTATCTGTGGTAGACTTTACAGTCCGGTTGCTCTGTCCAAATGAGTTGGAAGTATTTTTAAGTACCTGAGGGGTTACCAGTAATTCACCTTGCATAGTTGTAATCTCCTTTTTTCAATATTTTATTTTTTATGAATTTCTTACGCTTGCAATACTTGTATTGGTGTTCTCTACCTTGTCGTACTCATCCGCATTCTGGCGCAGCACACGGATAAACTCCTGAATGCCTCTGTGAAACTCGTCAAACTTTGTCGCATCCTTCTGGAATTCCTTATCGAATGCATTGCGCGCGTCGCCCTTCCACTGATTCCCCAAAGTAGAATTGTAGCCTTTGAGCTTTGTCACCTCATTTTTAAATTTGTTGTTTAAAGTCTCCAGCTCATTCGCTCTGCTCCTGAGGGTCTGCGGGGTTACTCTGATCTTAGCCATGATATAAATCCTCCTGTTTTCTTTATATAACTTCTCGGAATCTTCAGCCCTTATTTCACAGGGCTTTCAGAACCT
>CAJUEJ010000052.1:0-7595 GCA_910585435.1 uncultured Hungatella sp.
ACTTAAAATCCTGCGGGACTAATCTCCCGTGCCGGTTCGATTCCGGCCTGCGGCATGAAAGAAAGGTCTTGAGATTTCAAGGCTTTTTTTATTTTTCAAAACTCTTTTTCTTCGGTCTGTCTTGCAATCTAATGTAAGATATGGTAACATATTTTACAGAAAATAGGGAAAAGATACGCTGAATTTTGTGAAAATGTGGTAACAAAATATCTGAACAGAAGAAAGGGGTCAGGCTGTTATGGAGAAGTATGTAATTGCGTTGGATCAGGGAACCACCAGTTCCAGATGTATTTTGTTCGATCAGGAGGGGGATATCCGCAGTGTGGTGCAGAGGGAATTTACCCAGATTTATCCCCAGCCGGGCTGGGTGGAGCATGATCCTATGGAAATCTGGTCCAGCCAGCTGGGAGTGCTTATGGAGGCGGTGCGGAGTATTGCTTCCATGGATGATATAGCTGCTATCGGTATTACCAATCAGAGAGAGACTACCATTATCTGGGACCGGGAGACCGGAAGGCCTGTGTACAATGCCATTGTGTGGCAGTGCAGAAGGACGGCGGACATGATTGAGAAGCTGAAAGCAGACGGGATGGAGGAGCTGGTGAGAGAGCGGACCGGCCTGATTCCGGATGCGTATTTTTCAGGAAGCAAGATCGCCTGGATTCTGGATCATGTAAAGGGAGCCAGAGAGAGGGCTAAAAAGGGAGAACTGCTTTTCGGAACCGTGGATACCTGGCTTATCTGGAATCTGACCAGGGGGCAGGTGCATGTGACAGATTATACCAATGCGTCCAGAACCATGCTGTTTGACATCCGGAAGCTGTGCTGGGATCAGGAGATATTAGACTACTTTGATATTCCGGCCTGCATGCTGCCGGAGGTGAAGCCCTCCAGCTGCATATACGGATATACTTCCAAGGAAGTGGTGGGAAGCAGCGTTCCCATCGCAGGAGCGGCAGGTGATCAGCAGGCGGCTCTGTTTGGACAGTGCTGTTTTGAGCCGGGGGATGTAAAGAATACATATGGCACAGGATGCTTCATGCTGATGAACACCGGAGAGAAGGCTATGGTTTCCAAGAACGGCCTCCTTACCACCATTGCCGCCGGCTGCGGCGACAAGGTGGAATACGCACTGGAGGGAAGCGTGTTTGTGGCAGGAGCTTCCATTCAGTGGCTGAGAGACGAACTGAGGATGATTAAATCGGCGGCCCAGTCAGAAAGCTACTGCAAGGCAGTGGAGGACACGGCAGGGGTGTATGTGGTTCCTGCGTTTGCCGGTATGGGCGCCCCCTACTGGAACCAGTATGTGAGGGGCACCATCGTGGGACTTACAAGGGGAGCCAGCAAGGAGCATTTTATCCGTGCAACGGTGGAATCCCTGGCCTACCAGGTATCTGACGTGCTGGAAGCCATGGAGAAGGATTCCGGAATTTCCATGAATATGCTGAAAGTAGACGGCGGGGCCTCTGCCAATGATTTCCTGATGCAGTTTCAGTCAGATATCCTGGGCATAGGAGTGATTCGGCCCCAGTGTATCGAGACCACGGCTCTGGGAGCCGCCTACCTGGCAGGGCTGGCTGTAGGATACTGGAAGGACAAAGAGGAGATAAGCAAGAACTGGAAGATAGACAGAAGATTCCATGCAGCTATTGACGAAGACAGGCGCAAAGCCCTGGTAAAGGGCTGGAAGCGGGCAGTAAAATGTGCTCTCAGCTGGACGGAAGATGAGGAGGAGTAGTACTCTGGCAAGAGAGACTCCGGGAGTTATAAAAAGGGAGGAGATGACACATATACGTCGTCTCCTCCCCTTTTAAGGGTATCTATATCCCGATAGCCTCTTTCTGGGCTGTGTGTCTTGCGGCGCCTGTTTCTTCAGACGATTTGGCTGAAAGCAGACAGTATGGCACATCAGAGCGCCTTTATAAAAGCGTCAACCCCTTCCTGGGTGGTGGCCCAGGAGGTTACCAGACGGATACAGCTTCGAGAGGCATCTACCCGGTGGTCCATGTTAAAGGTAAAGTCTTTCTTTAATTTTTCAATCTGCTCATCCTCAAGTACAGGGAAAAGCTGGTTGGTACAGGAGTTATACGCAAAGGAACAGCCCTTATCTGTCAGGGCTTTTTTTAATTTGGCAGCCATCTCATTGGCATGGGAGGCCATATCATAAAACAGGTTATTCTGGAACAGCTCTTCAAACTGAATACCTAAAAGCCATCCCTTGGCCAGCATGGCGCCACGCTGTTTAATCATGTAGCGGAAGTCCGGCTTCAGTTCATCCCGCACAATGACCAGGGCCTCTCCGAATAAGGCGCCGTTTTTGGTTCCGCCGATATAGAAAACATCGGTAAGCGCCGCAATGTCGGCCAGAGTCAGATCATTGGCAGGGCTTGTGAGCGCAGAGCCCATGCGGGCGCCGTCCATAAACAGATACAGATTCTTCTGGCGGCAGATATGGTGAAGCCCTTCTAACTCAGCTTTGGTATACTGGGTTCCCACTTCCGTAGAATTGGAGATGTAAACCATCTTAGGCTGCACCATATGTTCATCCGTATGGAAATCCAGAGCCTCTTCCACCATCCGGGGAGTCAGCTTGCCGTCTGTTGCCGGCATGGCCAGAACCTTGTGGCCGGTGGCCTCGATGGCGCCGGTTTCGTGGACATTGATATGGCCGGTGGAGGCGGATATGACAGCCTGGTACGGGCGCAGGGCGGTGGAGATGGTGATTAAGTTGGTCTGGGTGCCGCCTACGATCAGGTGTACGTCTCCCTGGGGGCAGCAGGCTTCCTGGCGGATTAACTGGATGGCATGGCGGGTGTGAGTATCCAGGCTGTAGCTTGAATGCTGGGTTAAGTTGGTGTTCAAAAGCGCTTCCAGAATCCGGGGATGAGCGCCTTCACTGTAATCGTTGGTAAAGCTGTACATGTTTGTTAAGCCTCCGTTAAACAGATTTTTTCTGAAAATATGTCCCTAAATTATAACATACGAAAAAAATAAAGTCATCTGTTTTTTCCTGTATCTGCCAGGGCTGGCAATCGTTCAGACAGGTCTGCGTCACTGGCACCTGGGATCGCCGCAGGCGATTCTAAATGGCAGTATGCCGTAACAGTTCAAGAGGCATCTGAACGGTTACCGGGCCAACATGGTTGACCTGAAATTAATTCTTTAGTATAATGACACCGAAATAAATCACAAACATGATGCAGAGAGGATGAGGAGGCGGTCATCATGACATTAAAAGAGTTGCCTATCGGAAAAACGGCGACCGTTGTGTCCGTAGGCGGGGAAGGGGCTCTTCGGCAGCATTTTCTGGATATGGGGATCATCCCTACGGCAGACGTTACCATGGTAAAATATGCGCCCATGGGAGATCCGGTTCAGTTAAGGATTCACAGCTATGAGCTGACTCTGCGTCTGGCAGATGCGGAGAAGATAGAGATTGACCAGGTGAGAGAGGATGTCAGGCAGGAGAAAAGAAGTGTAAAAAAACGGCAGATTTCTCACCCTGGCCTGGGGGAAGGGGGCAAATATCATGTGAAGGCAGATGAGCATCCTCTTCCGGAAAGCGTGCCCCTGACATTTGCCCTGGCGGGAAACCAGAACTGCGGGAAGACCACGCTGTTTAATCAGCTGACCGGTTCAAACCAGCATGTGGGAAATTTTCCCGGTGTCACTGTAGACCGGAAGGACGGAACCATAAAAGGGCATGACAATACGCTGGTGACAGATCTGCCGGGAATCTACTCCATGTCACCCTACTCCAACGAAGAGATTGTCACCAGGCAGTTTGTGCTGGATCAGAACCCCAAAGGGATCATCAACATTGTGGACGCCACGAATATCGAGAGGAATATGTACCTGACCATGCAGCTGATGGAGCTGGACATCCCTATGGTTCTGGCCCTGAACATGATGGACGAGGTGAGGGAGAACGGAGGCTCCATAAGGGTCAATGAGCTGGAGGAAAAGCTGGGAATCCCGGTAGTGCCTATCTCCGCGGCCAAGAACGAAGGAATCCACGAGCTTATCGACCATGCTATCCATGTGGCAAAATATCAGGAGCGTCCCGGAAGGATGGATTTCTGCGATGCCAATGATCATGGAGGGGCAGTACATAGATGCCTTCACGGAATCATGCACCTGATTGAGGACCATGCCGCAAAGGCCCAGATTCCTGTGCGCTTCGCCGCTGCCAAGCTGGCAGAGGGGGATCCCAGGGTGGAGGCCAGGCTGGAACTGGATCAGAATGAAAAAGATACCCTGGAGCATATTATCTGCCAGATGGAGGCGGAGAGAGGCCTTGACAGGGCTGCCGCTATCGCTGATATGCGGTTTAAATTTATCAACCGCATCTGTGAGGAGACGGTGGTAAAGCCAAGAGAGAGCAGGGAGCATGCCAGAAGCATAGAGATGGATAAGTTCCTTACCGGCAAATACACGGCTATTCCGGCCTTTGTGGGAATCATGGGGCTGGTGTTCTGGCTGACCTTCGGGGTCATCGGCGCAGGGCTGGCAGAGCTTCTGGAAATGGGAATCTCCTGGCTGACAGGCATGGTGGAGACAGCCCTTATAGCAGCCAGTGTCAATGAGGTCCTGTATTCCCTGATTATTGACGGGATTTTTAACGGGGTGGGAAGTGTGTTAAGCTTTCTTCCTATTATAGTGACACTGTTTTTCTTTCTGTCCCTTCTGGAGGACAGCGGATATATGGCAAGAGTTGCCTTTGTTATGGACAAACTCCTTCGGAAAATAGGATTGTCAGGGAGAAGCATTGTGCCTATGCTGGTAGGCTTCGGATGTACAGTGCCGGGGGTTATGGCAAGCAGGACTCTCTCTTCAGAGCGTGACAGGAAGATGACCATTCTTCTGACTCCCTTTATGAGCTGCTCTGCTAAAATTTCTATCTACGCATTCTTTACGGCAGCATTTTTTCCAAAGTATGGGGCTATAATTATGGTAGCGCTGTATTTTCTGGGGATTTTTACAGGAGTTCTCATGGCGCTTCTGACAAAAAAGCATATGTTCCGGGGGGAAGCGGTTCCCTTTGTCATGGAGCTTCCCAACTACCGGATGCCAGGGGCAAAGAATGTGGGACAGCTTCTGTGGGAGAAGGCCAAGGACTTCCTTCAGAGGGCATTTACGGTGATTTTTGTAGCTACCATTGTCATCTGGTTTCTCCAGACCTTTGATACCCATCTAAACATTGTCACCGATTCTCAGGAAAGCATCCTGGCGGTTGTGGCCGGATGGATCGCCCCTGTATTTGCACCGCTGGGATTTGGGGACTGGAGGACTTCCACCGCCCTGATTACCGGATTTATGGCAAAAGAAAGTGTGGTGTCTACCTTGTCTGTGCTGTTTGGATCCACGGAGAGCATGGCGGCAGCCATGAGTCCTTTGTCGGTTATAAGCCTGCTGGTGTTCTGCCTTCTGTATACCCCCTGTGTGGCGGCTATCTCTGCGGTGAAGCGGGAGCTGGGCGGAAAATGGGCGGCAGGTATGGTCATCGGACAGTGCGCCATCGCCTGGGTCATGGCATGGATTGTGAGAATGATCGGATTGATTTTATGTTGACGAATAAGGCAGAATGCTGTAAAGTCATAGAAGCAGCAACAAAAGAACATTTGGACGACAAGGAGGAGCATCATGAAACCGTTTGCGGAGATGACAAAAGAGGAACTTCAGACCTTAAGAAAAGAACTGGCAGTTAAGTACAGAGAGTACCAGGGCCGGGATCTGCGGTTGGATATGTCCAGAGGAAAGCCCAGCGTGGATCAGCTGGATCTGTCCATGGGGATGATGGATGTGCTGACCAGCGATATGGATTTGACCTGCGACGACGGAACTGACTGCCGCAACTACGGTGTGCTGGACGGTATCAGTGAGGCCAAGGAGCTGTTAGGCGATATGATGGAGGTGGCCCCGGATCATATTATTATCTATGGAAACTCCAGCTTAAACGTCATGTATGACACGGTTGCCCGTTCCATGACCAACGGAGTCATGGGCAACACTCCCTGGTGCAAGCTGGACAAGGTAAAATTCCTGTGCCCGGTTCCCGGATACGACAGGCATTTTGCCATTATGGAATATTTCGGCATTGAGATGATCAATGTGCCTATGACAGAGGAAGGCCCGGATATGGACATTGTGGAGGAGCTGGTCTCTTCCGATGAAGCCATCAAGGGAATCTGGTGCGTGCCCAAGTATTCCAATCCTCAGGGCATCTCTTATTCGGATCAGGTGGTGCGCCGTTTTGCAAGGCTGAAGCCAGCGGCGGCTGACTTTAGAATTTACTGGGACAATGCATATACCATCCATCATCTGTACGATCTGGATCAGGATCACCTGATTGAGATTCTGGCAGAATGTAAAAGGGCCGGGAACCCGGATCTGGTATATAAATTTGCTTCCACCTCCAAGATCAGCTTCCCCGGATCCGGCATTGCCGCCATTGCGGCTTCCCAGAACAATTTGGTGGACATCAAGAACCAGCTGCGGATCCAGACCATCGGACATGACAAGGTAAACCAGCTGCGCCATGTAAGATTCTTCGGCGGAATCCACGGTATGGTGGAGCATATGAGGCTTCACGCTGATATTATGAGGCCTAAATTCGAGGCGGTAAACAGGATTCTGTCCAAAGAATTAGACGGGCTGGGCATCGGAACCTGGACCACTCCCAAAGGCGGATATTTTATGTCCTTTGACTCTATGGACGGCTGTGCCAAAGCTATTGTGGCCAGATGCAAAAAGGCCGGCCTGGTGATGACAAGCGCAGGCGCCACCTATCCTTACGGAAAAGACCCTCATGACAGCAATATCCGTATCGCACCCTCCTACCCGCCTTTAGAGGATCTGGAGATGGCCATGGAGCTGTTTGCATTGTGTGTGAAGCTTGTAAGTGTGGATAAACTGCTGGCAGGGATGTAAT
Organism: uncultured Hungatella sp.; assembly: GCA_910585435.1. Taxonomy (GTDB): domain Bacteria; phylum Bacillota; class Clostridia; order Lachnospirales; family Lachnospiraceae; genus UBA3402. The sequence continues at coordinate 6,932 of CAJUEJ010000052.1, forward strand.
AATAATTATGATAGAAAAAATATGGAAAAAACTAGCCAATCCGGAGTCTGTCAGCTATGTGTTTTTCGGCGTGCTTACGACGCTGGTGGACTGGGGCAGCTACCGGCTGTTTCGGGTCGTGGGGACAGACTACCGGATGGCAACGGCTCTCAGCTGGGCAGCTGCGGTGCTGTTTGCCTTTGTGACCAATAAATGGATCGTGTTCCATAGCCGGGAGCTGCGGCCTGCCTTGTTGTGGAAGGAATTCGTATCCTTTGTGACATGCCGGCTGGCCACAGGAGCCCTTACAATGGTTCTCATGATACTTATGGTGGATCTTCTGCATTGGAACGAGTATGTGGGCAAAGTACTGGTGTCAGTGGTTTCGCTGGTACTGAATTATGTTTTAAGTAAATTAGTGATATTTAAGAAGAAATCGGGTGACGGAGCTTAGAGCAAATGGAGCATGATGACATAAAAGAAGTGACAAGAGAGATGGAGGAACTGATTAACAGGCTGTCCGGTGACAGGATTTCTCCATCTGAGAAGCAGGAGGAGGCCAGGGCTTCCCTGCCGGAGGACGGGGAGGCTGAAGGCAAAGGCTGTGACACAGAGACTTACATCGAACCCTCCCGCAGCAAAAAAAGCAGGAGCCAGATCGGAAGAGCACACGTCTGAACTCCAG
>CAJUEJ010000052.1:7605-10267 GCA_910585435.1 uncultured Hungatella sp.
CCCTACACGACGCTCTTCCGATCTAAAAAGCAGGAGCCAGGAGGCCGGGCGGGAGCGGAAAAAGGAACGGCGGGAGGCGAAGAAAGCCAGGCGCAGAGAAGAAACGATAGACGGATATTTAAGGCCCGTAGATGGACTATGGGCTGCTTTTTGTATTCCCGTGGTGATCATGGTAATCATTTTTGCCCAGAGAGGCATCTTCCCTTTTGGGGAGGAAAGCTTTTTGAGGACAGACATGTATCACCAGTATGCCCCGTTTTTTTCGGAGTTTCAGTATAAGCTGTCCAATGGCAGCAGCCTTCTGCACAGCTGGAACATAGGAATGGGCATTAATTTTTCAGCGCTTTATGCCTATTATCTGGCCAGCCCTTTAAACTGGCTGCTGGTTTTATGTCCGAAGAACCTGGTTATTGAATTTATGACCTATTCCATCGTGCTGAAAATCGGGCTGTCAGGCTTAAGCTTTGGGTGGTATCTGAGAAAGCGCTGGGGCAGAGATGATTTTGGCGTGGCATTTTTCGGGATTTTTTACGCTTTGTCCGGATACATGGCGGCCTACAGCTGGAACATCATGTGGCTGGACTGCATTCTGCTGTTCCCTATTGTCATGCTGGGGCTGGAAAAGCTGGTGCGGGAGAAAAAAGGGATGCTTTACAGCATCTCCCTGGGAATCTGTATTCTTTCCAACTATTATATCTCCATCATGATCTGTATCTTTATGGTGATTTACTTTTTTGCAGTCCTGATTCTGGAAAGCTGTAAAGAGAGAAGGTGGAAAGACTACCTGATAAACTGCGGCCAGTTCGGCTTCTACTCCCTGATGGCAGGGGGCGTGGCTGCCGTGGTGCTGCTTCCGGAGATATACGCCCTGCAGATGACTGCCTCGGGAGACTTTAATTTTCCCAAAACAGTCAGCTCCTATTTTTCCATTTTCGACATGTTTGCAAGACACATTGGAAATGTGGAGATTGAAATCGGGCTGGATCACTGGCCAAACCTGTACTGCGGCGTGGCAGTCCTTATGTTTTTTTTGCTGTATCTGGGCTGCAAAAAAATCAGTGTAAAGGAAAAGGCCGTGTACTGCGGGCTCCTTTTAATGTTTTTGGCCAGTTTTTCTGTAAATACCCTGAATTTCGTATGGCATGGATTTCATTTTCCCAACAGCCTTCCCTGCCGGCAGTCCTTTATATATATTTTCCTTATGCTGACAGTCTGCTACCGGGCATACAGCCATTTAAAGGAGATTTCCTGGAAAAGCGTGGCTGTGGCATTCTGGGGAAGCGTGTCTTTTGTGATTCTGGCAGAAAAGCTGGTGGAACAGGATCATTTTCAGTTTTATGTGTACTATGTGGCAATCCTGTTCCTGGCAATTTACGCAGGGCTTGTCCACCTGTATAAAAATGAGAAAAAACGGTACGGTACCCTGATGATCCTGGCCCTGGCGGTGGTATCCATAGAGGCGGCGGTGAATACCACGGTCACCAGCGTTACCACCACTAGCAGAACCAGCTATATAAAGGATAATGAAGAGGTGGAGCGGCTTGTGGACTCCCTTTTTCCTGCAGAGACATTTTTCAGGATTGAGAAGGTAACCAGAAAGACGAAAAATGACGGGGCATGGATGAATTTTCCTACGGTATCCCTGTTTTCCTCCACGGCCAACAGCAGCCTTACCGCATTCTTTAAGGAAGTGGGCTGTGAGGGAAATACCAATGCCTACAGCATCACCGGAAGCACGCCGCTGATAGACTCCCTGTTCTCCGTTAAATACGGGCTGTATTCCTCACAGCAGACGGACAATCCCAATCTGATGCTGGTGGGGCAGGATGGAGAGACCTGGCTCTATATGCGATACGATACACTTCCAGTAGGTTTTATGGTGGATCCAGATATGGAAGACGTGTGGATGAGAGATCTGGGAAATCCGGCGGTGGTGCAGAATAACCTGTGTGATATCATCGGCGCCAGACAGGTGCTGGTGGAGACAGAGGGCGACAGCCAGGGAAATACCTTCCGCTTCACACCAGAGGAGTCCGGCGATTACTATATCTATGTGAGCAACAAGGCTGTGGAGCAGGCAGAGTTAAAACGGGGAGAGAACACGGAAACCTTTAAAAATATTAACAGAGGATTTCTCCTGGAGCTTGGCTGGTGCCAGGCGGGAGAGCCGCTGGTTCTGACCGGGGACGACAAGGAGCTGGATCTGAGGGCCAGGGCTTACCGGTTCGATTTTGACGCTCTTCACCAGGTGTATGAGACGCTGAACCGATACCCTCTTTCTGTGACAAAATGGACGGATACCCTGCTGGAGGGAGAAGTGACGGCCCAGAAGGCGGGAAGCCTTTTTACCAGCATTCCCTATGACAGGGGGTGGACGGTGAAGGTAGACGGACAGGTGCAGGAGCTTCAGAAGATATTTGATACCTTTGCCAGCGTGGAACTGACCGAGGGGACTCATACAGTAAGCTTTTCCTATGAGCCGGAAGGGTTTGTGACAGGGATCTGGATCACCCTGGGAAGCATTCTGCTGTTGCTGGCAGCTGCAGTGTGCGGGAAAGCCCTGGGCAGGAAGCACCATTATGAAAGTATGGAACCCTTAGATATAGAAAAATAACTTCTCGGAATCTCAATGAATGAGGTTCTAACCGAAAATTGACAACTG
>CAJUEJ010000053.1 GCA_910585435.1 uncultured Hungatella sp.
ACTTCTGGAGGCGGCCAATGTGCGCTCCCGGAATGAGTTTGTGACCGAGGCGCTGAAGTTCTACTGCGGCTATCTGAATTCCAGAAAGGCAGAAAACTATCTGTTGCAGTCCCTGTCCTCCGTCCTGACCAGCACGGTGCAGGATACGGAGAACCGTCTGGCCCGGATGGATTTCAAGATCGCGGTGGAGTTGTCCATGCTGGCGCACATGATCGCCTACCATTCGGAAAGCCAGATCGATGAAAGTGCATTCCGGAAGCTCCATGCAAAGTGCGTGGAGGAGGTGAAGCGTCTCAATGGTGCGGTGGAGCTGGGTGACGCATACAAATATCAGAAACGTGAAAACTAAGAGGAAATAATTTTATTGATTTTGCATATGGACTGTCAGGGCAGTTTTTGTTTATGTTGGTTGGAAAAAGGAGTGAAGTGAAAATGGACAGAGAAGAGAGCTACGAGATGGTGATCCGGGAGATAACGGAGACAGCAGTGCGTGAACGCAATGAGCATTCGCCGGAGGACCAGGAACTGCAGGATAAGGTAGCCAGGCTGAGCAAAGAGATGCAGGAAAAGACAAAAGACCTGCCGGAAGATGTGAAGAAGGCCATCACGGATTATGTGGAGGCGACCCTGCTGGCGGCGGACCATGATTGCTTATATCTGTATGAGCAGGGAGCGAAGGACTGCGTGGCGCTGCTGAAGAAGCTGGGTGGGCTCTAGAAATAGATATGAGGTGTCCTGAGTGTTATTACAAATATTTAGGACACTTTATATTATGAGAAATTCTTTATAAAGAGGTGCCAAATAATGTCTAATTATGTTGAAAAGAAAAGGAAATTTTGGTACGATAATACTATTCTGAGAATAGGAGGTACTATCGTGGATCCGATTACAAAAAAATTTCTTGGGGAGTTCTGTAATTCATTTGAATTAGGGAATATGGATCAGATTAAGGTTTTTGAACATTTTTGCAATTATTGCTGTGTAAATAAAGAAAATGGTATTGTAGATATTAGATTGAATGATATGTCTACAGGAGAGAATGCCCAAGGAATTGATGGTATAGCAATTATTGTTAACCACAAATTAGTTACCTCTGTATCTGAGATTGAATTTCAAATTTTAAATAATCGTTCATTGGACGTTAAATTTGTATTCATTCAGGCGAAGACATCATCTTCTTTTGACAATGCACTAATGTTAAATTTTATGAATTTTGTTAAAGTATTCTTTTCAAATGATATTTCAGAATTTAACACATCCGAAATAATGAACTTTTTTGAAATGAAAGAATATATTTATGAGCATGCAGAGTGTATGATAGAAGCCAACCCACAATTGGCAATGTACTATGTAACTACAGGAAAATGGGTTGAAGATAGAACATTAAAAAAATTAGTTGAAAGGTATGAAACGGAATTAAAAGAGTTAAACATATTTTCAGATATTAAATTTGTTCCATGTGGTGCAACTGAAATACAATCACTTTATCGGAATACAAAAAATGTGTTATCAACAAAGTTTAAATTTGAAAAATGTGTTGTAATGTTTGGGGATGAAGATAGTGATAGTATAGGGTATAGTGGAGTTATACCGTTTAAAGAATATCGAAAAATAATTATTAATGACAGTGATTCGTTAAAACCTGTTTTCGATGATAATATACGAGATTTTTTAGGAAATAGAAATTCTGTTAATAAGGCCATATTAAGTACATTACAAAATTTAGATATTAATTCATTTTGCATGCTTAACAATGGAATTACTATTATTGCGAAAAAAGTTTCATTGACAGGAACAACAGCTGTGTTGACAGATTACCAAATTGTGAATGGTTGTCAAACCAGTCACATACTTTATGAAAATAGAAATTTGGATAATATTGATGAACTGTTAATTCCAATAAAAGTTATAGGGACAAAGGATGAAACCACACGCAACAGTATTACAAAAGCTACAAATAGCCAAACCTCTATAAAACCAGAACAATTGGAGGCATTATCTGATTTTCAAAAAAATTTGGAAACGTACTATACTACCTATGATGAGGCTCAGCGGTTGTATTATGAGAGAAGAACAGGGCAGTATAGGCTTGAATCAATTCCTAAAACCAAAATTGTTAATATTCCACAGCAGATAAAATCTGTTTCTGCGATGTTTTTGGATAATCCTCACGGAGTATCTGGAAATTATGGTGCGATAGTGAAAAAGGTAGGAGGAAAAATATTTAGAGCAAATGATAAACCAATTTTATATTATACAAGTTCTTTAACACAATATAAAATAGAGAAATTAATATCAGAAAATATTATCGATAAGCAGTATAATAAGTGCAGATATCATGCCATGATGCTTTTTAGAATATATGTATCTGGGAAAAAAGTTCCACGGTTTAATGCTAATACTATGGAAAGTTATTGCCAAAAGATTATTGATATTTTACAAGATGATTCTCGATACCCAATAATATTCTGCAAGATTGTAGACTTTATTATAGAGCAAGAAAGTATTGATTTTAATGATAGAAAGACATTTGAGAGAAAGGAAACAACGGATTATCTATTAGAAAAAACAACAGAGATGAAAAGATTCATTGATCAATAAAATGCAAAAAGATATTCTCAAGGTTATTGTTATAAGATGCTTGATGGGCCAAGGTGGAAGGGTATTATAATACTTTCACCTTTTCTTTTTGGAGAGAAACTATGGCAAAACTAATCTTCACTAGCCGCTACATCCGTGACGCTCCACCGGAACATCTGCAGAACTATGTGCGCTACATCAGTACCCGTGAGGGTGTGGAGAAGGTGGATGAGAGCAAAAAGAATCTTCCGGTTACTCCTGCACAGAAGGATCTGATTCGGCAGCTCCTGAAAGATATGCCGGAGTCCAAAGACATGCTGGAGTATGAAGACTACCGCCAGCATTCCACTATCGGCAATGCCTCCGAATTCATCACCCAGGCACTGGAACGGAACCTGGACATGGCAGCGATGAAAGAAAACTATGTGGATTACCTGGCGAACCGTCCCCGCGTGGAACGGCTCGGTGAGCATGGCCTGTTTACAGATGCAGGAAAGCCGGTGATCCTTGCAGAGGTGCAGAAAGAAGTGTCAGAACACAAAGGCCCTGTCTGGACCCATGTGGTCAGCCTGCGCCGGGAGGATGCCGCGAGGCTTGGATATGATTCTGCCAGAGAGTGGATGACACTCCTGCGTTCCAAACGTGCCATGCTCTGTAAGTACATGAAGATCGACAGTGAGGATTTGAGATGGTATGCGGCTTTCCACAATGAAGGGCATCATCCCCATGTACATTTGATGGTCTACTCGTCAAAGGACAATGACGGATACCTGACCAAAGCCGGTATCGAAGCCATGCGCTCAGAACTGGCACATGATATCTTCCGCCAGGACTTTGCACAGATCTACGAAGGGCAGAATCTGGCGCGAAACAGCCTGAAGGAGAAAGCGGCAGAACGGATGTGCCTGCTTACAGAGGAGAAGGGTGTATGTGAGAACCCAACCATCGGGGAGAAGCTGCAACTGCTTTCCGAGCGACTGAAAAATACCAGAGGAAAAAAGGTATATGGTTATCTGAAAGCGGATGTAAAACGGCTGGTGGATCAGAGCGTAGATGAGCTGGCAAAGGAGCCAACGGTAGCGGAAGCCTACCAGGCATGGGGCGAATGGCAGGATCAGATCCTGCTGACTTATTGCTCAAAGGCTCCGTCCCTGCCGCCGCTGTCCAGCCAGAAACAATTGAAAAGTATCAAGAACATGGTGATTGCCGAAGCATTGAAATTGGGTGATCGCCATTTTTTGTATGAAACTTCCATGCAGGGGAATGACCACACCCGGATCCGTCTGGATGAGCTGGAAGAAGAAACCATTTCGGATGAGGGGGAGGAAGCGGAAGCAGCTTCTGCAGTCACGGAAGACAGGAGCGTTGTGACAAATGCAGAAGATCCCCTGCTGGAACCGGAAATGCCGTTTTACGAAGAAGGAGAGAATAGGTCTGCAAAAGCAGAATGGAACAAGTGGTACAAACTGGCCCGCAGCTATCTGTACGAGAGTGAAAGGATCCCGCAGGATTTTGCGGAAGCCATGGGTCTGTTTGCGCTGGAAGCAGATTCAGGGAATGGGCTTGCCATGTATGACCTGGGTCGGATGTGGGCAGACGGTCTTGGGGTGGAGGCGGATCCGGATACGGCACAGGAATGGTACCGCAAAGCGCTGGCAGCCTTTTTGTCTGCAGAAAAGGAACTGCCGGAGAGAAAAAAGACGTATCTGCAGTACCGGATCGGAAAAATGTATCTCGCCGGTCTTGGCTGCATACAGGACAACGAAGCTGCTGCGGTCTGGTTGAGACAGGCCGCAGAAAAACAGCACAAATATGCCCAGTATACCCTTGCCGGTCTGTATGCCAGAGGCCAGGGTGTAGAAAAGGACTTGGAGCATGCATTTACTCTGTATCAGGCATCTGCCGCACAGGATAATCCTTATGCCAGTTATGAACTGGGGAAGATGTTTCAGAATGGGAGCGGGACGGAAAAGTCGGCAGCACAGGCGGAAGTTCATTTTCAGAATGCATTTTCCGGTTTTCTGGTTCTGGAGAAACAGGGCCATGATGACAAACTGCAATACCGTCTGGGACAGATGCTGCATCAGGGTATCGGTACAGAAAAAGATGAGGAAGAGGCTGTCCGGTACTGGCAGCTGTCCGCAAAGCTGGGAAATGTGAATGCCAAGTATGCCCTGGGAAAGTTCTGGCTGGATACCGGAACCGGAGATATCCGTCAGGCTATGGAATGGCTGGAAAAGGCGGCAGAGGCAGGAAATGCTTCCGCCCAGTATGCATTGACGAAGATCTATCTGGAAGGCCGGCTGGGGGAGAGGGATACCGAAAAAGCGGTGGAACTGTTGCAAAAAGCAGCGGAACAAGGGAACGGATATGCAGCATACCGTCTTGGAAGGTTGTATCTGGAAGAAAAGAACATACCAAAAGATGCGGAGAAAGCTGTCCACTGGCTTACCGAAGCAGCTGATCAGGATCTGCCATTTGCCCAGTACCGCCTGGGGAGTGTGTACCTTTTGGGGGAGGATGTGCCGCAGGATCTGGAAGAAGCCGTGAGTTGGCTGGAGATGTCGGCAGGAAATGGAAATCAGTACGCCCAGTATGCTCTTGGAAAGTTCTATCTGTGCGGTCAGCCGGGGATGCCCCGTGATAAGGAAAAAGCAGTTCTCCTGCTGGAAGCATCCGCAGCCCAGGGAAATATCTATGCATAGTTTTTGTTGGAACACATGGATTCCTTCCGGGATCCGGATCTGGTGCTGGCAGCCACCAGACTGATGCACCATCTGTCCAGAATCTTTCAGGAGGATTACCGGAGGGCATCGGGAGGCTCCGGTATGGGGCATATTGACAGAAGGCGGAGACGGAAACTGCAGGAGAAACGGATGGCACAGGGACATAGGAAGGATGACCATGAGCCGCAGCAGACCATGTAAAGACAGGAGGCGAACAGATGGGATATGTATATTTTACGGAGGAACAGAAGGAACGTGCCAATACGGTGGATCTGAAAGATTTCCTGGAGCGTCAGGGAGAGAGGCTTCTGCGCTCCGGACCGGAGTGGAGGATGTCCAGTGACCACAGCATCACCATCCGGGGAAACCGCTGGTATGACCATGGCTCCGGTGGAAAGGGCGGGGTAGCCATTGACTTTGTCATCTACTACTACGGGAAATCTTTTCCAGATGCGGTCAGCATGCTCCTAGGAGGGGAACAGGAGGAGACCTATCGGCAGAGCAAAAAGCAGGAGGAGGTCCCAAGAGGCCCCTTCACTCTGCCTGCCGTCAATGAAAATATGAGGCGGGTGTTCGCCTATCTGTTAAAGAGCTGGATGCTGGACTATGAGGTGGTGTCTGCCTTTGCGGAAAAGAAACTGATCTATGAAAGCCTGGAATCATCCAGGGATGGAAGCAGGCAGTACCACAACGCTATCTTTGTAGGGTATGACCCGGAAGGGAAGGCCAGGCATGCACACAAGAAAGGGATCTACACGGTAGGGAAAAGCAGTGAGGTTTATGTGTTTGAGGCCCCCATCGACCTGCTCTCCTATATCTCCCTGAATAAGGCCGGGTGGAAAAACCACAGTTATGTCTCCCTGTGCCTGGATCACGATGAAGCGGGGATGGAAGCGGCGGTACGGATACAGGAAAAACTGACGGAAGCCGGATATCTGGACACGGAACTGTATTTATCCCATTGGAAAGACTGGAATGAGGATCTCAAGGCGGCACATGGCATGGTAGCTGTCCCGGCAGAGGAAAAGCCGCCTCCGGAGTTGGTGGAGGAAAAGATGCTGCAGATGGCCTGATTGTTTTTCCAGCCAAGCCCTTGTAGAAAACGGCTGTTTCTCCTAATTCTAAACGGTGATTGGTAGTTGATTGGTCAGTCAGGTGCAGGGGCGTGGTATTTACTCTGAAATGCCGTCCACATAACAAAATCGTGCTTGTTGACAGAGTTTGTAGAGAGGAGAGTAAACATGCAGACGACACAGATTATAATTCTGTTGTGTGCAGGACTGGGGATGTTCGCCCTGTTAGGACTGGTCACGTTCCTGTCCAGCCATTATAACCTGGACGGGATCAAATCCAAAACAGTCGGGGACGGCCAGTATGGGACAGCCCGCTTTGCCACGGATAGGGAGGTCAAAAAGACCTATACCCATGTCCCATACGAGCCGAAGCTGTGGAGGCAGGGAAAGAACCTGCCGGAAACCCAGGGCATCGTGGTGGGAGGAAAGTTCTCCCATGGCAGCGTCACTGCCATGGTCGATTCCGGCGACATCCATCTTCTGATGATCGGTGCTGCCGGTGTGGGGAAAACGGCAAACTTTCTCTATCCCTGTATCGAATATGCCTGCGCCAGCGGCATGAGTTTTCTCTGTACGGATACCAAAGGGGATCTGTTCCGGAATTATGCAGGGATCGCAGAAAAATACTATGGCTATAAAATATCCATCCTGGATCTTAGAAACCCCACACGCTCTGACGGGGACAATATCCTGGGGATGGTGAACAAATACATGGATCTGTGGCTGGAGGATCCGGAGAACCTGGCATACAAGGCCA
>CAJUEJ010000054.1:0-912 GCA_910585435.1 uncultured Hungatella sp.
GATCCACCATCAGGTTGCCGTAGACCTTCCCCAGGGCAAAAACCTGGTCGGTGCTTTCTACCAGCCGTCTCTGGTATTGATTGATCCGCTCGTGCTAGATACACTTCCTGAGCGCTTTATTAACGACGGTATGGGAGAGGTAATTAAATACGGCTGTATTAAGGATCCGGATCTTTTTGTAGAGCTGGAAGCGCATCAGTCCTTTGATGCCTTAAAAGCAAAGCTTCCGGCTGTCATCCAGCGCTGCGTGGATATCAAACGGATTGTCGTGGAAGAAGACCAGTTTGATACCGGGGAGCGCATGCTCCTGAATTTCGGGCATACACTGGCCCATACCATCGAACAATATTACCATTATGAACGCGAAAGCCACGGTGAGGCTGTTGCCATCGGCATGTATCAGATTACACGGCTGGCGGAAGAAAAAGGACTGACCCCCGCAGGAACAGCAGAACATATCCGCAGGATACTTGTCTCTTACGGACTTCCCTTCTCATGCGGACTGCCTTTAAAAGACCTGATAAAAGCCATAACCCTGGATAAGAAGAATATGGATGGAAGCCTGAATGTCGTCCTGCTTCACGACATAGGAGACAGCTATATATATCCCACCTCTTCATCCTTTTTCACAGAAAATAACGGAGGAACCATGATATGAGATTAAAAGGAAAAATTGCAATCATCACAGGAGCCGGAAAAGGGATCGGCAGGGAGGCCGCTCTCAAAATCGCGGCAGAAGGAGCAACTGCCGTCTGCGTGGCAAGGACTCAGTCCGACCTTGATGAAACTGCACATTTGATAGAGGAACAGGGCGGCAGCGCTGCTGCTTACTCCCATGACCTCACGGATGCCGCCCAGGTTCAGTCCATGGTTGATGCTGTTCTTAATAAATATGGGCGCATTGATATTCTG
>CAJUEJ010000054.1:922-1498 GCA_910585435.1 uncultured Hungatella sp.
GATATTCTGATCAATAATGCCGGAGGCTATCCCTCGGAGATCTACGATAAGGTAAGCAGACAGGCGATCAAGATCTGGGAATGGAGCGAGGCACAGTGGGATCAGATTATCAAGACAAATTTAAAAATCCCATTTTTATGTATCAATAAGGTCGTGCCTGTTATGATCAGGCAGGGCGGCGGAGAGATCGTAAGTGTATCCTCCCGCATGGGACGAATTGCATCACAGATGGGTGCGTATGCTGTCGCCAAGGGCGGAATTATCACTCTGACAAAGACCACTGCTATTCAGACGCAGGAATATGGAATCCGTGCAAATGCTGTAGCCCCGGGCATTGTTGACACTCCCGGACAACGTGTATACAACCACAACGTCGGACAGGATGATGTCAAGATGGGAAGCGCTTCCTCTGTAGCAAGTGCAATTCTATATCTGCTCTGCGATGCTCCGCAGGTTATGACAGGCCAGGTACTGGATCTGTTCACCACGGTTTAGAAAATGTGAATGCCCGTATGGAGATAGTTACATTTTGTTAACAATTAATTTTCTTTTTCAACACAGTTTTTAAATAATTTC
>CAJUEJ010000054.1:1508-1873 GCA_910585435.1 uncultured Hungatella sp.
ACACAGGAAAAAATCAATATTTCTTCACGGTTACAACACAGTTTTATCACATTTTCTGCCTATACTATAATTGTTCGAAAGAACAAAATAATTTTCTTTTTCATAACTTTTTCCTCAGGACTGCAGCCTCCCAAACTTGCAGTCCTTTAAAATGCTCTTTTTCCCATTCATCAAGATACTCCCGCATATCCTCCTTTAAAGAATTCAGAAGCTCCTGCTGTCTTTCGATCATTCCGGGTATCTCAGAATCAGCTCCCAGGCAGCCTTCCCTCATACTTTCCAGCTTCCGGCAGCAGCTGTCAATTTCCCTTTCCTCTTCTTCCGCCTCTTCGAAAAGCCTTTTTCTTCTCTTTCTTAGATCTTCT
>CAJUEJ010000054.1:1883-6180 GCA_910585435.1 uncultured Hungatella sp.
TTTATTACGATATGATGTTTTTTGACGCTTGTATCATGATATCTGGATATATACCGTAATCCCGAGGATTCTGGAATATTCTTTTTCTTTTTTCTCTTTTAATTTATTTAGGTATTCCCGTCTTTCCCTCATATTATCTCCAGGCAGGATATTTCCCTCCTCATCGTATTCCATACAGTCTGTAATTCCAAGCACCAGTGCCTGGTTTGGGATCACCGGCTCTCTCCCTGCCTTCTCTGGATACAGGAAGCCGCCTCTTTCCTCTCTTCCGGCAGGCCCCCTTACTCTGATTACCTCCGGGCAGGTTTCCTTTACCATCTGTTTCAGCTCTTTCGTTACTGCCGTATCTCCTGTCCTGAGACAGGTCTTTAGCATCTCAAGCTGCTTCTCCCCAAGATATTCGATGTACAGATTATTTCTCAGATACAGAAACTTAAGACCCATGGATGACTCCCTCTCATACAGGTTCATCTCTCCCGGCCCGTGGCTTACGAAGCCAAGCTCACTGCTTCCAAGCTCTCCATCCAGCGCCCTGATATCCAGTGCCTCCAATAGATATGCATCTAGATTCGCTCTGTATACGGCCTGCAGACACAGATAATAGCTGCTAATCTCATCTCCCTCTGTCAGCCCCTTTTCTCTCATCAGCCCATGATGATAACGATATATGAATCCATTATTTACTACTTCCTCTTTTTCCGGAATATAAAGCTCTCCGGAAAGCTTGTATCTGCTCATGTCTTCCTCCTTTTCTGCATAGCATTCCTTCTGACAGCACCAGAGTGACACTGTCAGAGTTCCCAAAATAAAAACGCAAAAAACCGCCCTAATCAAAACTGACCGACTGAATCTGTATATATGCATCTGCTACGCACTCCCCTTCTGGACAGATTTCCCGAAAATCTGGATTTTCGGGATCTATGTAGTATTTTTTCCCCCATGAGGATACGGTGATCCTTCCGTCATCAGTAAGGCCTGTCACTGTCATTGCATGCCCGCCATCCATCTGGACCATCCTTCCTCTGGCATCCTCTAAGATCACCGGGTGGGTGCTGATAATCACCCGGTTACCCTTTGCAGCCTCCTTTTTACACCTTTGATATACATTCTGAACGCTGCACTCTATATTTTTGATTTCCCCCTTTATTCCATATGCCTTCATATATCTTTCAAACCGGTAGATCCGGTCCTCTCTCGTGGTGCCGAACCCTCTTGTCTGTGAAAAATCCTCCTCTGTGTCATAGATATCATATCTGTCCCACGCGTTTCCCTCCTCATTATGATTATCACTGGCGCAGTACAGATCAAGCACGAGCCTGTCATAATTCACATCTTCCTTCCCGGACGCAGTTTTTGAAAAAAGTGGAAAGCCAAAAACCTTTTCAAACTCTTCTTCCTTTCCCCTGTATTCGTCCACAATGATATTGGCAAATGCCACATATCCGCAGCCTTCGCTGTTCAGCTTCTCCAAAAATCTTGTAATCTCCTCATCTGTGTAATCTTCATATTCCTCATAGCTGTGAATCAGCTCCCTGATGTACTCCCTGTCCCCATTTTGTCCGAGCATCCAGGCGGCCCCTGGACCCTCCTGCCTTCCGCCATACTCCTCAAAGCTCATGGTCAGGCGCAGACTGGCATTGAGAATCTGGTTCCGCCAGGATGTGTCCTTTTTGTGTCTGTAGGAGCCATCTTGAAATGCCCCGGCAATCTGCGTCAGACCTGTTTTCACAGCAGAGACTATTTCCTCTCCCCCTGCAAACAGTCCTGCCGTTCCTGATGCAATCGCATCAAAGCTTTCTGCCTTTTTTACCCACTTTTCATAGAGGCTCTGTCCCATACCTGCCAGTTCACTGTACTTTTCCGCCTTGCGGCTGTAATACAGATAAGTAAAAGGATCACAAGATGACTTCATCTTGTCCCGGAGCATTGCTTCATTTGTCTCATAGCTTTGTTTTGTACTCAGTGCATTCTCCATTTGGAGGAAGATGTTTTCCCCGTCCAGCACTTCCTCTCCAACCGAATCCTCCAGTTTCTTAAAATCCTGCATATCCGAAAGGCTTGCTGCCTTTAAACCTACAATAATAATCATATAATCCTGAAGCTGCCTTTTTAATGCATGGAAGGACAAACTTTCCAACTCATCTGCCTGGGAAAATTCATTGATGCTTTTACTAACCACATCCAGTGCCTTATTGTCCTGCTCCATCCGGTGCACTGCCTTCTTGCACTGCTCTTTCATACTCACCGGATTCAGGTAATCGCTTCTCTGCATAAGAATCCTCCCCTTATTCTGCCGCCCTAATTGTCATATGCCTGCTTCCTGTCTTCGCCAGCTCCCCCATCATCTCATCAAACTCTGTGAAAGCAGCGTTCAGACTCCTGATATTTCGAACCTCCTGGTCCAGGGCGCTGCCCAGTTCCTCCATACAGCTCTGTGATCTTCCATATGCTGCCCTGCCGTTTGCATTCGCCGGTATGGTCGTTCTGGTATCTTGCGGCACTAATGGAGAATTTCTGAAATATCCTGCCGCACTCTCAATCCGAGCGGCACTTTCATCTGCCTGATACTGATTTACCCGGATCTCACCTGCCATATGCTCCTCCTTTCTTCTGAAAACACTATACTCACAGCCGCAAATCGGCATACTTCCTTATGCGGCTGTGCACATCATGTTATGCTGCGCAGCAGATTTATCTGGCGCACAGTATAACAATTTTTACACTGCTTCCGGCAGCCTGACTCTCCTGTAGATGCCATTCCTAAATAGCAGCCCGTCGCCATGCTCTGGAAGCTCTCTCATCCCCGGAACCGGAAATATAGGCATCAGCCCCTGAGCGCTTAATACAAGCCCGTCAGCCGCCTGCTTTACCATCTTGTTCACCTCATCCATTCCCCTGGCTCTGGCGGCATGAACCGTTATAATACATGTGATTCCAAGCGCACACCCCTCCTTTAAGAGCCGTGCCGTCTGCTCCAGGTTCTCCTTCATAAACTCTGTAAAATCATCCACATCATCTATCAGAACCGTACAGAACGGCATCTCACCCATAATTGTCCTGGGATTTTTGTCCGGGCATTCTTCCAGCTGCCTTTTTACCAAAAGGCGCCTCCTGTTGATTTCCTTCGTAATCTCCTTCCTAAACCTCCATGCCCACACACTTGGCACCACCATAAATGAAACTGTGCAGACGGTAGGCTGTTGAATTTATTTGTGCCATTGTTTATACTTATAGCAACGGCAAAGATCGTGTTTATTTTGGGCAGGAAGCCCGTTTCCTAAACTGATTTCAGGTACTCTCATTTGCACCACCACCTGTCCAGCCTCTTGTTCATGGCAAAAGGACGTATAGTAAAATGATAAAAGACAGAGTACCGTGCCGTAAATTCTTCCAGGAGGTGCCTTTATGGATAAAATTTACGACAAATGTTGTGGTATTGATGTTCACAAAAAACTTATCGTTGCCTGCTTCCGATACGGCAGAAAGCAGGAGGTGCGCGAGTTTGGTGCAACAACCAGGGAACTTCTTTCATTGACTGACTGGCTCAAAGAAGGCGGCTGTGAAATGGTCGCTATGGAGAGTACAGCCTCTTATTGGAAGCCTCTGTATAACATTCTTGAATCTTCTGACCTGAATGCCATGGTGGTTAATGCCCGCCATATGAAAGCTGTTCCAGGTCGAAAAACAGACGTAAAAGATGCGGAATGGATCGCTGACCTTTTACAGCATGGCCTGCTTCAGCCCAGTTACATTCCCGGCAAAGACCAGCGGGAACTGAGGGAATTAGTCCGTTACCGCAAAAGCCTTGTAGGGGAACGTACCAGAGAGTTGAATCGACTCCAAAAGATGCTGGAAGGAGCCAACATCAAGTTGTCCGGGACCGTATCCGACATCAATGGCAAAAGTGCCCGCAGCATCCTGGAATATCTCCTGACTGGAGAATCCATCGATGAGGCAAAATATGATGAGATGTATAAGCGGAAGGTGATTGCCCATAATCTCAAAGCCACCAAGGAGCAGATCATTGATGACCTCAATGGTGTCATGTCATCTCTCCAGCGCCGGATGATGAAGGAGCTTCTCATCCATTTGGACGAACTGAATATTCACATCAGAAATCTGGATGATGAGATTGACAACTTCATGAAACCGGAGGAAAAGCAGGCTTCCCAGGCGATCCAGGACGTGACTGGCATAGGCAATACCAGTGCCCAGGCCATCATTTCTGTCATTGGTACGGATATGGAGCGTTTTCCAACGGATAAACACATTTCATCCTGGGCAGGGTTGTGTCCTG
>CAJUEJ010000055.1 GCA_910585435.1 uncultured Hungatella sp.
TCCAATCAAAAAAGTACTTTTTGATCAAAGGCGCGTAGCGCCGCAAATTTTGGAGGGTTTGTCAAGTAGTTTTTCAAAAAAAGTGGGTGATTTTTGAAAAATAGGTTCTGAAAGCCCTGTGAAATAAGGGCTGAAGATTCCGAGAAGTTATAAATTTTTAAAGGAGGTATCCGGGTATTCGTTTAAAAATGGGAAAAATACGATCATCGTTCCTCAGATTTTGGTGGAAATCCTACTGTATTCCATAGAGGATGTGAAGGTATACAAAGATGGAGAGAAGCAGTATGTGACGCCATTGGATTTATTTTTCCAGGAACGGGATATCGTGAAGAGTGTTCAAAGGCTGAACGCTTCCGGAAGAAAGATCGTATATGACCTGCAGGCCGCCACCACGAAATTAGAAAAGGAAGATGGGCTCTCATTTTGTGATGAACAGCGGGAGGCCTTTGGAATTTTGGAACATGGCGGGGTAGAAATTCTCCTGGGAGGGCCGGGGACGGGAAAAACTACAACGATTAATGGGATTGTAAAGGCGTATCTGCATGAAAATCCGGATAAGAAAGTGTTGTTATGTGCGCCGACCGGCATGGGGGCCGTGAGAATGGGAGAGATCAGCGGCCAGCCGGCTTTTACCATACATAGGGCAATGAAGGTGAAATGGCTGGGAGGAGGGAAGGCTGAACCGGAGCCTCTTCCCTATGAACTGATCGTGGCGGATGAGATGAGTATGTGCGATACGGAATTATTTTCCTTGTTTTTGCGGTCAGCGGCGTCAGGGACATCCATTCTCATTGCAGGCGACTATAACCAGATTCCCAGTGTGGGGCCGGGACAGGTTCTAAGAGACTTGGTGGAGAGTGGGATGTGCAGGGTTTACAGGCTGAACCAGGTGTTTCGGCAAAAGCAAAAAGGGAGTCTGATTGTAAAAAATGCGGGGGAGATTCTGAAAGGCGAAATGCTTTCTACTGGCAAGGAATTTCGGATCACCACTGTGGCAGATGACAGTGAACTTATCAGGAAACTGGGAAATATGGAGTTTGATGAGTTCAGTCAGGTTCTAAGTCCTGTGAAAAAGGGTGTTTCCGGTACTCTGGCATTGAACACGATGATACAGGAAAAAAGGAATTGGAAGGATGACGGTATTTGGATTAACGGGAATTGGTTTCACATTGGTGACCGGATTATGATGAACTCAAATAATTATGAGAAGGGTTATAGGAATGGGGAGATTGGCCGGATCAAAGATATCCAGGACTTAACCATAAGAATTGGATTTGTGGACCGGGATTTATGCCTGCATATGCTTGAGGCAGGAGAGATGAGCCTTGCCTATGCCCTGATATTCCATAAGTCCCAGGGGGCGGAATGCGACAGCGTTTTGATTATCCTGCCTTCCGGGGCAGAGCCTATGGCGTCAAGGGAACTGTTGTATACGGCGGTGACCAGGGCCAGAAATAGCGTGCATATCTGCGCCGTGAAGGAGATACTACAGGTGTTTGTGAATGCTGAGGGAAAGTGCCATAGGGAATGTGGGCTGCGATCAAGGTTTCGGGGAAGGATCGGATACTGAGGGGGAAATCTATGGATGGAATCATACATATTGGAGGCACAATGCCAAGAATCGGTACCACAACGGTGGGGCTCCAGTTGATTTTGTTTTTGCAAGTCATGGGGTATGAGGCAGCTTATGTGGAGATGAACCAGCAGGATTATATATGGGGATGTGAAAATCTCTATATGGACTGTAAACAGGATAAACTGCCAGGAAAGGTGACTATCCATGGAGTTGATATGTTTGCGAAGGAGTGGATGGCAGAGCTGATTTCTGGCGGAACCCATTATGATTATATTCTGTGTGACTATGGGAACATTCACAGCGCGGATTTTGACCAGAAGGAATTCGGAGATTGTGGGGCTATGGTGATTGTGGCCGGAGTGAAGCCCAACGAGATATTTGCAACAGAGCGGGCCCTTCGCAATCCGGTATTCAAAGAGGCGGCATATGTGTTTTCTTTTGTCTCTGAAGGGGACCGGGGAGAGATTCGGAACATGATGAGGGGGAAGGCGAAGGAGACGACATTTATGCCTTATAGCCCGGACCCGTTTGAGAGGAATCATTTCAAAACGGGGGACAATGCGGGATGTTTTATGGAAATCATGAATTATGTGGTCAGGAGAGCAGGAGGGGATAGGGATGGCCAGATTTAAGCCGAGTCTGATGGATAAGGTAGAAAAGGAACAGCGGCAGGAGATCAAACAGGAAAAACTG
This sequence comes from uncultured Hungatella sp., assembly GCA_910585435.1. Classification (GTDB taxonomy): domain Bacteria; phylum Bacillota; class Clostridia; order Lachnospirales; family Lachnospiraceae; genus UBA3402. Next base: position 2,270 of record CAJUEJ010000055.1, read on the forward strand.
AAAGCGGAGTCCGGAATCAAAGAGGAGGAGGTTCTGGTAAAAGAAAAAAGCGGCTCTGACTATGGAAAGGCAGTTTTCCGGTTTGTGGTTTATATGGTGCTGAGTATGCTGGCCTTTGTGGGGATTATGGTGGTTTTAAGTCCTGAGGCCAGGGGGATTTTGATTGAGTGGTTTCGCTGGCCTTGATGTGGTTTGTCAGAAGGGTTAAAGGGAGAGGCAAGAGGAAAGAAAGGAATCTTTATATGGATAGTGAGTGCTACATCTATGATCGAACATTGTTAAATGAAAAGGCAACTTTGGGAAAAGAGTTGTTTGAAACTACAGTAAATAATCGAAAGGAATATAATCCGGCTGACGAGGAACGGGCCCTTAAGATCATTCGGTATGCTTTTGAGTATTACATGGAATGGACCCCGGAACAGATCCGGGTGAATATTGACGAAGAGATCTTAAGGAAGCTGAAGCTGGACGGGATTGTCCGGCAGAGAATCCGTTTTCCGGTGGAACTTGAGCCTATGGAGAATCTGCAGTACCTGGTACACCGGATGTATCCGGATCGTTATACCTACAACCGGCGTCAGACGATTATCCTTTATTATGACCGGGTTTTGGCAGGGGAGATCAAGCGGTTTAAAAAGGGGTTTTTTACGGAGGAAGGAGGGAAGTACCGGGCAGGAATCTGTTTGCAACGGATGCTGCAGATGATTGGACAGTTTAAGAGCGTTCAGGAGATGTATGATTTGTTTTATGGGACAGAGGGCAGGAAAGTGCTGATGAAATATAAATTGGCCAGCGCTGCCAGGGATTTGTATGAATTTCCCCTGGATTTCCTGCATTACTCTCTGCCAGAGGGAAACCGGGATTATCTGTATTATGAGAAGCTGCGTTTTGGACTGATTAATGATAAGCAGAAGAGGGTGATGAGGAAAAGAGGGACATTTATTGCATAATGATTGAAGAAAATATGGAAATATGGAATTTCGGATTTTGATAGGTTCTTTGTCAAATGTATGATATACTTATTGATATGGACGTGACAGGTCGGTGAGAGGAAAAATTAATGTACATGATGTTTAATAATTTTGAGAAAAAGTGGTCATTGGGGTTTCTTTATGATAATCCGGCGATTCCGGAACATTTAAAGATTATGCTTGGAAATCATGATCATCTTATGGTGCGGGAACTTACAACCTGGCTGGCAAATCATAATGTAAAGGGAATCGCGTACTGCACAGGCGGGTGGAGGGACCGGATGAAATCCCGCCGGTTCATTCGGCAGTTTAATGGGCATATGGAACGGGCGGGAATGCTGGCGGATTTGGGTGAATACTACCATGCAGTGATGGATGCGGAAAAAAGGAAGATGGAGAAGGAGGACGAACATGAAGGAGATTTTTCACAGGACAAGTATCAGGAAGTATGAAAAGAAACAGGTGGAAAGGGATAAAATAGAACGGCTCCTCCGTGCGGCTATGGCAGCGCCGTCTGCCGGGAATCAGCAGCCATGGGAATTTTATGTGGTAACAGCCGGGAAGCAATTAGAGGCATTATCGGAATGCAGTCCCTATGCAGGGATGTTGAAGGAGGCGCCTTTGGGGATTGTGGTATGTTGCCAGAAGGGCTGCCGCCTGCCGGACTATGCTCAGATTGACTGCAGCGCGGCGGTGGAAAATCTGCTTTTGGAGGCGGACTTTCTGGGACTTGGGGCAGTGTGGCTGGGGATTGCGCCTCTTGAGGAGAGGATGGAGGCCGTAGGGAAAGTGCTGGGGATTTCAGAGGATTTACATGTGTTTTCCATCATTGCCTGCGGTTATCCGGCAGAGGAAAAGGTGCAGCAGGACAGGTATGACGAAACGAGGGTGCATTATGTGGAGTGAGGGCTGGAAAGTATGTCATCCATACGCCGGGGCCGGTGTGGAGTGGTGGGAAAAGGAACGAAGAGGTGCTGGCTGCTGAAAGCGAAAAGATTCGTGGGACAGGGACTTATACGCAGGAAGAACTGAGTGAAAGACTTACAAAAAGATACGAAGGAAGTGAAAAAAGAAATGATACGTCAGCTTAAATATTTCCAGGCGGTTGTACGCAATAACAGCTTTTCGGAGGCTGCGGAGGAATGCCATATTTCACAGTCCGCTATTTCCCAGCAGGTGCAGGCATTGGAGCGGGAATTGGGAGTTGATCTGCTGGAAAGAAAAAAACGTAAATTTGCCATTACCCCTGCGGGGGAATATGTATATAAAAAAAGCCTGGTTCTGATTGCCGACTATGAGCGGATGCGCAGCGAGGCGGCCAGGCTCTCAAACGCGGATAAAGCCATGTTGAGGATCGGTTATCTGCGCTGCTACAGCGGCCAGGAATTTCATCTTGCCTTGGAGGAGTTCTCAGCGAAATATCCAGATGTGCTGGTAAAGATCGAGTACGGAAATCATGAAGAACTGTTTCAGCTTCTCTGCACAGAGGGGGTGGATCTGGCGCTCAATGATCAGCGGAGGGCTTTTTCCGATGAATATGTGAACCTGATTTTGACGGTTGGGAAGGAATATATTGAGATCTCCGCCAGAAATCCCATTGCGGCACTGCCGTCCATCACACCCTGGGAGTTAAAAAATATTCCCTGTATCCTTGTGTCGTCAAAGGAGCAGAGGGAGACAGAACGGGACTATTATCAGGGGGTGGTCGGATTCCAGGGGGACTTTCTCTATGCGCAGAATTTAGAGGAAGCCCGCATGATGGTGATCGGAGGGCAGGGGTTTATGCCGGTGGAAGGCGTAAGGTCGGCAGAAACCGCGGGATCGTCCGTGGTCCGGGTTCCCCTTTTTCGGGGGGATTCGCAGATCACCCGCAATTACTGCGCATTTTGGAAAAAGAATAATTCCGGTTACTATGTGGAAGAATTCGCGGATATGCTGAAAGGGAAATTTGAAGTAACCGCTTAGATAGATCTGCACATTCTCTGTACAGGCTGCCGCGACTGTGAGCCGGGCTGTCCCATGAAGATTCAGATTCCCGATCTGCTTACGGCGTACAACAATGAGGGCAATTGACAGCAAATTATGATTCTGCAAACTGATGATTGCCAATGCCGCCGGCCTATGGTAAGCTGGAGAGGAAGCCTTTATGGACAGGGAGGATTGGATATGGATTTTCTGGAATCATCGGCTGTCATGGTTCCGGCTCTGACCGGGATGGCATTGACCTTATATGACGGAAACCCGGATGTGCTGAGTGAATTTGAGCATAAATACTGTTTTTCTTCTAAGCAGCAGAAGATCTATACGGCCCAGGGGATGACGGCATTTTTGCAGGAGGGCATGGAGGATTACATATATGACCTGGAGGAAGCCATGGGTACCCGTTTTACTGCATTTAAGCTCCATGGGCAGTGGGTGCTGCTGGGGCCCTATGTGGAAACGAAATGGAGTGAGCATGTAGCCAGGCTCCTTCTTGCAAAGATGAATGC
>CAJUEJ010000056.1 GCA_910585435.1 uncultured Hungatella sp.
CCTTTTTAATTGCATTTGACACAGAATTAACCATGGAGGGCATTTTTACCTTCCTCGAAAATTCCATTGGGCATTACGTCCCCAATATTATACAGGCATTCCGGGCTATCGGTGACAATGCCAGGCGTTTTAATGAATACATATCATAAAAGGGGGGCATTGATTCATGAGCACACCGCTTTTAACGCATTTTGATAGTACTGGAACGTCTCCTTATCAAAGCATACCATCTGCACCTCCATATCCGAATGTAGCGCCAGAAATTCCAGAATCGCACCCACGGCAATCACAGACGCCCTATCAAGAGGAAACCGGTATATCCCAGTACTGATAGATGGAAATGCCACGGTCCTGCACCCATGCTCCGCAGCCAGCTTCAGACAGTTTTCATAACAGTTTTTTAAAAGCTCCTCTTCGTTCCTTTTTCCGCCATTCCAAACCGGCCCCGGCGTATGAATAACATATTTCGCAGGAAGCCTATATCCCTTTGTGAGCTTCGCCTGTCCGGTCTTACAGCCGTTTAACATCCGGCATTCCGCCAGAAGCTCTGGTCCCGCCGCCCTGTGGATGGCGCCGTCCACACCGCCGCCGCCCAAAAGACTGGTATTAGCGGCATTTACGATGGCATCCACTTCTACTTTTGTAATATCTCCCAATGTAATTCTCAGCATACCACACGCACCTTTCCGGCCTTACTCCACATAATGCACCTTCGTTTCGTCATACCTGTCCTGCTGCGCTTTTTCCTCTGCCGGATAACCGCAGGCAATGATCGAAAACACATATAAATTCTCTGGAATCCCCAGCACCTTCCCTACAGCTTCCATCCTCTCCTCAAGGGGTGCAATCCCCAGCCACACTGCTCCAAGCCCAAGAAAGTCCGCCTCCAAAAGCAGATTTTCCACCGCCGCACTGCAGTCAATCTGAGCATAATCCGGCAGTCGGCAGCCCTTCTGGCAGCATACCACAATCCCCAAGGGCGCTTCCTTTAACATCCCGGCATAGGGACTGCATTCTGATAATGCTTTTAATTGTTCCCCGGCTGTTACCACATAAAATTCCCATGGCTGCTGATTCCTAGCAGATGGCGCTGCCATAGCCGCACGGAGAAGCCGTTCTATCTTGTCCTCTTCTACCTTTTTCTTTTCATACTTCCTGATACTTGTCCTATGAAAAATCTCCTTCATGCTCGTCCTCCTTTTTCCGCATCCACTCCATGGTAGGAGCCCTTTTGATAAGTATATCATACATTTATTCCGCAATCTTTTCAAGTTTCTCATATTCCTTTTATTTCCCTGGCGATTATGGGTGGTAATCGCGGCGAACATTCAAAATCCTATGGAACACTTAACACCCACCGGTTTTCCGTCTGGTAATAAATAAGCCATACCCTTATTTCCCGGTTCCAGGCGAACAGTGTGCAATCATATTCTATGGAAGAAACCCCCACATACCTTCGCTTCTCCTGAGAATGAACCTGGATCCTACAGATGGTCTGAATCTGGCCGTTCTCGTCTTCGATCTTCAACATTAGCGGTATCATCCTTCCGGTGCTGGTAAACCAGCACTCACAGGCGATCCTTTTCTGTGTTCCCCTGATGCATGGTTCTCTGTTCGGCTTCTGGGAATGGATACCGATTCCAAATGCCATCTTTCTCCCTCCTGTCATAAGTACCAACACACGCCGCTCTACATCATCTGCCTAACGTTCTCCCTACAGAATCTCCAGCTTGTCATAATCAACCTTTCTCTTCTCCCTGGATATGCCGCCGCTCATATGGTCTATGGCCTGGCCTAAAAATACGGCGCGCTTCACCGCGTCCATGCCAAAGCAGTCCCTGATATCATCGATGGTCTTATCCAGCCTGGAAAGCTTCTCATAATCAATTTCGTCAAACAGGCTGCCTTGCCTAAATCCCTCCCCGCCGCTTATGTGGGCCGTATGCACCCCCAAATGCCGGACCGGCTGTCCATTCCACAATTCCCTGAATAATCTGCAGGCTGCCTGATAGATTTCTATCGTCAGGTTCGTGGCATTATACAGTTTCTTCTGATGAGAGACATAAGAAAGATCCGTATACCGGATTCCCACCGATACCATCCCCGCCCTGACCCCATCCATACGCAGACGGGCCCCAACCGTTTCACTGAACACCAGCAATACCTTGTCCGCCATCTCCACACCTGTCACATCAAAGGGGGGATTCGTACTGTTCCCATACCCTTTATTCGCCTCCGGTTCCATAAGAACAGGAGATAAGTCCACCCCATTGGCAAATGCCCAGATCACTTCCCCATGCTTCTTTAGCAATCCCTTAAGCCACCCCGGATCTGCCGCCGCCAGTTCCCCTATGGTCCGTATTCCTACAGAAAACAGCTTTTTCGCGGTAGCCCTTCCCACAAAAAACAGGTCCGACGCCATCTTTGCCAGAAACTTATTGCTTGAAATTCCCACATTAACCGTAAATCCCAACGCTTCATAGATCCGGTCCTTTATCTTTTGCCCCACCTCTTTCGGCGTCCCAAACAAATGGCAGCTGGTGCTCATATCCACAAAGGCCTCATCGATACTGTACGGTTCTACCACATCGGAATAGTCCCGGAGAATTTCCATAAGCGCCGCGGAGCATCTCTCATACAGCCCATAATTAGGCGGCACCAGGACCAGGCCCGGACATTTCCTCTTAGCCTCCCAAAGAGCCTCTCCGGTTTTCACCCCGTATCTTTTGGCGGGAATGGATTTGGCCAGAATGATCCCGTGGCGCAGAGCCACATCCCCGCCTACGGCGGAAGAAATGGTTCTTAAGTCCTGCTTTCCCCCTTTATGAGCCAGACGATAAACAGCCTCCCAGGAGAGGAAGGCTGAATTCACATCTATATGAAATATAATCTTATTCGAACGTATGTTCACCCCCACATTTACATGTTAGCGAACATATATTCTTGTTTCAACTAGTAAATTATACCAGGCCGCAGCCCTCAGTCTGTGGGCAATTAATACGCTTCCCTGGGATACCATATCCTTCGGGAAGAGGCCGGACGCAATTATCTAAAATAACGTCAGCTGCTCATAATCAGTTCTCCTCTCCAGGAGGCAGGGCGTCTTATGAAGGATATGCTCCGCTTGTCTCTCATCCAGAATCCACGGAGCGATCTCATCCTCCTCCAGAATCAGCGGCATCCGGTCATGGACAGGCTTCATGGAAGCATTGGCCCCGGTGGTGAGAATCACAAAACGCATCCCATCCTCATATTGCCTGCAGCACCCTGCCATAAACAAAACTGGTCTGTCCTTTCTGTAAAAGGTGTTCTTTTCTTTCCTCCGGTTCCACTCATAAAACCATGCGGCAGGAACCACCATGCGGCCATGACGGATACTGTCACGAAACATTGGCTTTTCCATAGCGGATTCACATCTGGCGTTAAAGATCACCTGCTTTTCCTGAAATCCAGGAAATCCCCATCTTTGCCACCCGCAGCGCAAACATGCGCCTCCTCCTTCCAGAACCGGAGCCATCTGGGTAGGATAGATGTCCTTCTCTGCAATTCTCTTAAGGGCAGCCATGGACTCCTGCCGCAGCTTCTCATCCACCTGCCGAATCAGCTTTTCGATTTCCCTTGCCGTCTCATCATCTACATAATATCTGCCGCACATACATCTCTCCAGAAAACTTTTTCTCTATACTTACCACTTATCTATTCATGCGTTGCATTGTATTTTTTTCTATTTGGCTTTCTTTTAATACTTAATAGCTTCATGAAATCATCAAACATAGAAGTATCTACCGGCTCAAACATGATCCATTTTCCATCATGGTAAGTTTTAGCTTCATCATATATTCTTTGAACCTCCGTAGAATAATTTTCCCTATTATTTTCAAATTTAAAACGCTCATCTTTTCCCAGAATAACCATAAAGCCTACACATCCTTCTCTTGCGTATAACGCACACAATGTTTTACCGCCACGACGATATTTATATTCATATGTCCATGTTTTACCACCTTTATCCCACAAACAATCCATATCATATTTTTCATCAATTAATACACATAATTTATTCCATATTTCATATAAAGATTTTCCAACTAACGTTGTCATTTCCTCTCTATCTGGTATTTTATCAAGCATAGTCAGCTCCTTTATAAATTCCAATCTACCACTGCCTCCAGACAGCCTTTTCCCACTACCCATCATAGCAGAAAAAGGCCGGAATATGCCGGCCTGCTGGCGCAAACCGCCCGCAAGCGCTCCGCTGTCTGCCTGTATCGCCGCCTAAAAAGCAGCGGTTCCAGTCAGCGCTTACCGGCTGAAAAGACAGCAGCCTCCTTCACCCATCCCATCAACTCATCATCAACCTCCTCCGTCCCGGAAACTAGCACATGGTGGGTAAAACGTCCGGGGTACGGCTCCACCGCCGCATCTATGCGCGGGGACTCCAAACGGTATCCCAGCCCGAAGGTCACCACAATATAAACCTTCGGCCGCTCCTTCGCTTTCCGCACCGGCAGGAAGGAAACGAACGCAAACTGGCGTCTATTGGAAAAAGCAATCTGCGTTTTCTGCACTTTGACCTTCACGCCATCCACCTCTGAAAAAACTCTTTCTTCAAAAGCCTCATACAAAGGCAATGCCTCCGGCTTCCTGTCAAAAAAATATAACACATCCTGATCCATTCTCTGCAACCTTCAAACCTAATCCGTATTTATGCCCTTCAGTATACCAGAAAACCGCCAACATTAAAAGGACAAAATCCCCCTCTCATCATGCGCACCTAACATCATGCCCTGCGTTTTGTCTGGGAAAAGATTTGCTATTCGATAGAAATTTCCCAATAGGCATACGATTCCGAAAGGGGAGAGAAAATTCAGAGCATCGTTTTAAACATTCCATGCCTGTTGCAATACGCGTAAAGGAAGCCATGCCCCTTTTTCCTGAACCTCACGGAAATCCCCTGCTCCGGATACAGCTTCACCAGATCAAGGGCATCCGATGTCACATAGGCGATAAAAGAAATGTAATGTCCTTTCTCCATGGAATGATCCATCGTCACGGAATATTCGTCGTCTATGGTCTCAACGCAAATACTATGCCTGTCATTGTCTTTTTCCGGCTCCGCCTCCGGCAGGGTAAGCCCACAGCAGGAAAAAGAGCCATGCCCCACGGAGGTGATAATATTCCCGCAGACCGGACAGACATAAAAGCACATCCTCCGCATATTCGCTGACTGGTTTTCATTCTCCCTTAAATCTCCTGTCAGCAGTTCCGCCACAGAAACCCCCAGCGCCTTTGCCAGTTCCTCAATGATTCCAATATCTGGAAGCCCTTTTCCCGTTTCCCTTAATTAAAGATATTGTTGGGTAAAAAAGAAAGGTCAGTCGATTTTGCCGATGAAGCGGTAGTAGATTTCTACTTC
>CAJUEJ010000057.1 GCA_910585435.1 uncultured Hungatella sp.
TCCGGTGTTTTCTCATTGCGGAGCATAGCGCCATATGGCTTGGATTTGCTTTTGGCGTTATACTGCCATTTATTAGTTTCTTTATTCAGCTCCCAGGTGGGTTCTGTTACCACATTGTTGAAATAGTACCACTTTGTCTCGATATTCCGCCAGCCTGTTGACAGACCGCCTTCTGCCGGGTCTAAGTAATAGGTATTCTGATCCACAGGATCCATATACCAGCCGCTTAGCATTCCGGTATCCGCAGACAGACTGTACCAGTTTCTCAGACGGTAATCGTAGACCCATCCTGATTTTATATAACCGTCAGCTCCAAAAGCATACCAGGAACCATTGATCTTCTCCCATACAATCTGCTCTACAGTCTCTCCGCTTTCTAATGTAGTCATATAACCGCCGGCTACGGTTCCGTCGGCATAGAGAAGCTTCCATCCTGTTTCATCCTGCTGCCAGCGGGAATAGCCTGCCTGGTCCCCTGTGATGATTCCTTTGTCGGTATTCACATAACCTTTCTTAGGGTCTTTCTCGTTTCTGGAAACAACGATACTGCCTGAACTGCCTCCGCCTCTGTAGCTGCTTCCGCCACCGGAACTGCCTCCACTGCTGCTTCCGCTGCTTCTGGTTGTGACTCTGTAGTTCTGCGCGGCTCTCTTTAAATCACTGGTTTTCTTTGTTCCCTCTGTTGTTTTTCCGGTTCTGAATTCAATTCCCAGGGTATGTACTCCTGTCTTGTTGGAGGCCTTCAAGGTCTGGCTCCTGATGGTGATTCTGGTACTTCCTGCTTCCGATGTATAATCCACTCCTTCTTGCAATTTTACACCGTCAAGAAATATATATCTAAAGGTCACATACTCACCTTGTGAAACCAGAAGATAGTCTCCGGTGGAGTTTAATCCGATGTCAGGTATACGCTGGGATAAGGTATACTCAGGATCTGTGGAACCGTCAACATTGGCATCTGTATTTTCCAGAACAGTCAGCGTAAATTCCTTCTCGCTGTTTTTAAAACTACTATAACTGTTTCTCATCTGAACCGTAAATTTGAACTCGCCGGCTTCCGTGGGCACACCGTATATCTCTCCGTTGTTCATCAGCGATACTCCCGCCGGCAACGCTCCGTTTGTAATACGGTAAGTCACGTCATTCCAGTCATATTTATTATTGTTCTGTATCATGACACCATATGGAACGTATTTGACCGCACCCGGTATCTCCTTGGTCGTAATGCTGGGATCTCCGATGGTACCTGTCAGATTCAATATGATCAGGTTCTTGTTCCCTGATTTAATTGTCAGGGTTCCGGTAATATCCTCTCCGCTTTCTACCCCTTCCTTTCCACGGATACGAAGTTTGGCCATGTTAGAAAATTCAGCAGAAGATAATCCCCAGTCTTCTTCTATAGCAGGGAAACCCTGCAAAGAGTTATTTCCTGTCAGCTTCCAGTAGGAGTCTAATTCCACGCTGTCCGACTGAATTTCTGCCGTCAGGCCGTCAATCGCTCCCGATCCTACATTTATCAATAAAATATCATGCTGATAGTCTGACCTTCCATCTATAACCATCTCCCGTACGGAGGTAGTGACTCCATTGGCAGTTTCAGTATGTGCATCCGGATCTTTTAAACTGTTGATATACAGTTTTCCTTCCCCTTCCACCGGCTTAACTATCTGGAGCCAGTAATTTCTTCCCTTTTCCTTATTCTCTGAGGATGCCGTATATTGGACAGGGCCTTTGGAAAAATCATGGCTGCTCTTTCCGGATATCTGCTCCTTACCGTCATCTGCATATAATTTTAATCCTTTCTGGACTGTAAATACAGGCGCCAGATTGGTTAAATCTGCATCTTTTTTCACCAGGATTGTAATATATGTATTATCTGCATAGGAATCTTCATCTTCGTCAACAACATAACATGGTACATTCTTTCCATCTGCATCTTTTAAAGCATAGAAATATACCAAAGTATTCCCGCTGAGTCTGCGTTCTCCCTCTTCTACTTTTACATTGTATTTATAAACTTCCTGAGCCTGTGAGCCGTCCTCACCTACAAATACAGTAAAATATACACCTTTACTGTAATCGGCCTTGTATCCTCCTGCATTACTGTCATCAAACAATGCCTCTTTAATATCTGCTGCTCCTGCCTTCACAGCTTCTCCTATGGATGCGTATTTCCCTGCATAGGCAGCTGTCACAGCAGATGGAGTTTCAACTCCCTCTCTTGAGTATTCCATAACAAAATAATATTCCTTGTCTATGGCATATCCGTAATCTAAACCGAGCGTAAGATTGTTGCATCCGTCGCTGTAGCTGGATTTGCTCGAATTCCATATATGGGATCTATCTGGCCCTATGCCATCATACAAACCTCTCCAGGACACACCGTTTCCCATCCGGGACAGCCACAATTCGAATGACAGACAGGCAACTGCTTTTCCCGATGCATCATACGCCACCAAAGTCACCCACTGCTCTGAAGAAGGCTTCAGGATATATCCGGCATCCTTTTTTGTCATATCCTTGGCAAGTATCTGATCTGTAATATCCTTTCCTCCTGCCTCGGCCGATTGTGGGTCCTCATACTCTCCTTCATAAGCTTTTAGATGATCATATGGCTGATTTCCAAAAAGCGAGGAATTTACCTTCAGTCCGATATATGGATCTTTATCTCTCTCCAGGGCTTTGCTTGATACACGGATACGCAGCTCCCGCTCGTCAGGATCATAATCATAATAATCTTTATATCCATGCTCTCCCAAATCTAAAACCGGAATCTGGTTCCTTTTTCCATCTTCACCCTGGGTGTATACCGTCGGTACCAGCCATTTTTCTGATTTTGTCACATTGATCCGCACGATGTATCGGATATTGCTGTCAGTCAGCTGATCCCCGTCTCCTACGATCATCTCCCAGTTTCCGCCTCCGTTATATGTATAACGGCTTAAATCAATCTTATCTCCAATGGAGCTGACGGTATAATTTTCGCTCTTGTCATAATCAGAGTACTTCCATGCCACCTTCTGCCCGTTTTGGAGAGGAGCTTCCCCTGTAAAAATACTGTCAATCAATACCTGAGTCAGCTCCAGCGGAGTATAGCCCATCAGATCAACATTCAGACTCTTCTCCTCCAATGGCAAAAGTGATGCCGGATCGATCATCCCTTCTTCTGTATCCGTGAATTTCTTCTTTTCCGGATACACCACAACCGTATCTCCGGCCACATCAAAACTTATCTGTGTAACAACCGTACCGTCAAAGTAAGCGGAAACATAGAAGGTATGTCCTCCCACTTTCACACTGTCATCCGGTGTCATGAACCACTCATTCAAGGTCTTCCCTTTATATGTGAACTGAACTTCGTATGGGAAGAACGGATTTTCTTCAGGAATATTGATGGTATAGCTTCCGTCTTCTTCAAAATATGCGTCGCCAATCTCGTTATCAAAGAAATCGTCCTTGCTTACCACGCTGTATACATGTTTTCCCGTATTGAATTTCACTTCGTCTTCTGCCGTCTTTACCTTGGCAGGTTTAGAAGGAGTTGCAACAGGTAAGTCAGCCAGCAACGGTTTTTTCTCCGAATTTACTACCTGCTGAATCTTGTTCTGAACTGCGGAAATAATCTGATTAACAAGCTTGTTTTCAGACTCATCCTTATTCCCGTTCTCAGATTCCGCTGGCTTTTTAGAGTCTTTACCGGTTTCCTCAGCCTCTTTACCGGATTCTTCCGTCTGTTCCTCGGATTCCTCCGCCTTTTCAGACTCTTTACTGGATTCCTCGGGCTCTTTCTCCGAATCTTCCGTTTGTTTCTCGGATTCCTCTGATACTTTCTCAGATTCCTCTTCCTTTTCGGACTCCCTACTGGATTCCTCAGGTTCTTCCTCTGAGTCCTTCGTTTCTTCCTCGAATTCCTCCGTCACGTCTTTTGATTTCTCTTCTGCCTGGCTTTCGTCCTCGTCCGGCAACGTTGTCTCAGGTAGTTCCGTTACAACAGTATCCTTTGATTCTGTTATAGCTGTTTCCGTTACAACACTTTGCAGCGATGTGTCGTCTGCCAGAACTGGCTGAACCGGCAGCATAAGCAGCACTGCCAAAATCATAGCCAGTTTTCGTTTGATGAATCTCATTGTTATCTCCCTTCCCTTATAATTTTGTAACTATATCTCCTCAGGAGCGGTTAACTCCTGAGGTAATATACATGTAGTTTCTGTTTATGATTCTCTATTGTTTTTCCTCTCCATCCCACGTACCGTCAGCATTTACTCTATATCCGTCTGGTGTTTTCTCATTGCGGAGCATAGCGCCATATGGCTTGGATTTGCTTTTGGTGT
>CAJUEJ010000058.1 GCA_910585435.1 uncultured Hungatella sp.
CCAGGACCGACCGGTTATGAGCCGGTTGCTCTAACCAACTGAGCTAAAGGTCCAATCAATGACCCCAACGAGATTCGAACTCGTGTTACCGCCGTGAAAGGGCGATGTCTTAACCGCTTGACCATGGGGCCTTTTTCTCTTTCCTGCCACAGCCTCTCTTCGGCCCTATGGCTACCTTAGTTATCACACTGTGAACAACCCGTAAGATATGTTATCACAATTCATGCCATTTGGCAAGAGAAAATTTAAATTTTTTTCCTGTCATATTGTCTCATCTGCAATAAACAGATAAGCTTTCTAACTACCTGTATCTCTTCAGACGAAAGCCCTTCTATCTCATAGAGAACATGATGCTTTAACCCCAGCAGATAATCAGATGAAACTCCAAATACATCTGCCAGTCCTGCCAAAAGATCCAGGCTGGGTTTTCGCTCCCCCAATTCATAGGCAGAAATCAGCGCAGTTGAAACCTTCAGCTCCTGTGCCAGCTCTGCCTGGGTAAGCCCGGCCTTTAATCGCAGCTGTTTGATTCTGTTTCCCAACTGACCATCCACAAAAATCTCCTCCTTTATTTTAAAATCCGTGATTTCGCTTTCCGAAGAAGCACTCTCCCGATCCCCTTTAATATTTCCATACTATATCCCCAAAAATGCTGCCATGCAAAGCAAACCCTCTCTCTTGGGCTCTGTAATTTTTTATAATACCTGCGGTATTCAAAATAGAACTTGCCAAAATAATTGGGCTCCCAGGGTTTTGGAATCCCCATATAATGAACAATCCGCGGTTTTTCCTTTCTCCAGCCTCCCATTACCCAATTCCAGATAAAGGATGCACTGAATACAAGGATGGGATAATTATAAGTCTCCTCCGCCGTTCCAATCTGGCCCTTAAAATACACATTTATCATATCCTGATCTACCATCTCAATAACGTCCCGTTTCTCTTGTGTCTGGCGGAGAAATTCCTCCGGTACAAATGATTCTCTCATTTTGACAAGATTAAAAAGAAGGACACCGGAATTAACATAGATATCATCCCGGGAAAGCCCTATCTGCTCCAGACGCAGGTAATGCTGCTCTTTGTAGTATCTGACCCCTATAAGATCTAGAATTCCTATTAAGGTTTTTCCCCGGAACTCTTTATAATAAAAGGATTCCAGAGAGCCGCGAATGATAATATCCGTGTCAAGATACAAGATCCGTTCCAGCGTCTCAGGCAACAGCCGGCCGCACAAGACTCTGTAGTACACCTCTTTTGTAAAATATCGTTTAAGAGGCGCCTCCTGAAACACAGAGTCCTCTACCAGAACCGGTATAAACCGCCCTCCTCTTTTATCAATGTAAGAATCCAGAAGCCTAAGATATCTCTCCGATACAAGAGAATAAAACAGGTAAATATCCAACGCCTCTGTTTCATGTGTAAACAATGAATCCAGCATAACCAGCAAAGGCCTTATGTATTGATTATTTACTGCCACCAGTATATTCATATAAACGTCTTCCCTTACCCTCAGCTCCGATTCTCACTGCCATATCATAGTGGTATCCTTTTTTGTCCAATGCAGGTATATGAGATAAATCAACCTGTAACACGGCACCCCCAGCCACAGGCAAAGCATCCCTCCTTTATCTACCATATGGGTGTTTCTGTTAAACAAAAAAAATCTTGTTTCCCTGATTAATTTACGCCGCAGTGCCATGCATTTTCTGTCATATCTTTTTTCAGAGTCTAAAATCATCAGATTAAAAAGCTGAAGGCAAGTATTGATATAAAATATTTTTGCCGCCTCTTCCACATCCGGATAATTTTTTTCCATAAATCTCCATAAATGCCTTGCATTTCTGGCGGCACTGAAGCTCTGGTCAGATATTCTCCCGTGAAGCAGGCTTCCCTTTCTCATCCTCCAGCAGTACCCACTGTAATACACATATACGATTTTGCCACAGCCCTCAATAATCTGCTCCAACACCTTTGTTTCCTCATGAATCTCCCCAACCGGAAACCGGATTTTTCTCAGTACCCTTTCTCGATACAGATTGGCCCACAAAGTCACAGATGTGCCTATACACAAAAACATCCGCCTGTAAGCTTCCTGTCTGGAGATAACCTCCGCCCTCTCCGGCCTGTGCCTCTCCTCCTCTTTCTCTCTGTTTGCCTTCTTCCCCTGCCATACATCAGTTGCGCCGCTGATTACCATATCCCCGTCATACCGGATCATCATCTGATACAGAACCTCCAGATATCTTCTGTCCACATAATCGTCTCCGTCTATAAAAGCGATATACTCGCACCGGTTTTCCTCCAGCCCTTTATTTCTCCCTGCCGACACCCCCAGATGCTTCTGGTGAAATACCCGGATCCGTTCATCCTTTTGGGCGTACATATCGCAGACTGTTCCGCTGCCGTCTGTA
The DNA here is from genome assembly GCA_910585435.1 of uncultured Hungatella sp. Classification (GTDB taxonomy): domain Bacteria; phylum Bacillota; class Clostridia; order Lachnospirales; family Lachnospiraceae; genus UBA3402. The sequence continues at coordinate 2,412 of CAJUEJ010000058.1, forward strand.
GATCCGTCATCGATGAGAAGCAGCTCAAAATCCTGAAAGGTCTGGTTTACTATGCTGTCTATGCAGCTTTTTAAATACGGTTCCACATTATAAACAGGAATAATTACACCTATCCTGGCCATATCCTATCCTCTCCTTGCCCATTCCCTGAATCTTTCTAAGCCTGCCAGCATCAACTCATTCTTCATAACAATATTTACCGCACCATACACCAGAATCCCTCCTGCTATCCCTACCCCGCACTGGAACAGTTCCCAATGTCCCAACTCTGTGATTCCCTTTACCACGCCTGCCATAACACCTGTGTGGAAAGGCCCAGCAGGTTCAGGGCCGTGTTCCCGCATGGGGCAATCGTCCAATGATAACTCCGGGCCAGTGCCTTTGCTACTGCGTCCGGGTCTGCCGCTACATATTCTTTCAGCATCTGGCTGTATTCCGGTTTTTCATAGACGCCTTTCAGAATCCTCCTAAGTGTCCCGGCCTGTGCGAGACGGTTTAGGTTCCGCCTTATGGTTTCTGTATCTGCAATATCCGCAAAATCAGAGCTCACAAAAACAGTCCCTCCCGCCGCCGCCCCGATCCGTTCCTGAATCTGCCTGGAATAACCGTTTGCCACTTTGTCCACCCTCCTTTGTCCCGAATATTATATATTATCCGGGACATTTTTCATGCCGAAGGCAGATAGATCCAGTCATGCATCAGGCACACGCTGGACTCGTCCTCCCTGGGTACCTGGCGGTAGGCACATTCCCCGTATACCGTCCGTTTATCCTCAATCTCCATCTCATACGCCTTGTAGAAGCGGTATCCGATATTGGAGATCATGCACAGCAGGGACTTGTAAGCAACAAAAAAGCCTGACAGTAAAACTGTTGTCCACTATCAGGCAGTTACAGCCGGAATACAAAATGCAGCGCGATCCCGGTTCATTCTTCGGTTAACACTCACATGCCCTCTTTTGCAGCCATGCGATCTATGGCGCCTCTCCTATGGCTGAATCTTTAAACAAAAAACCTGTAAACAGCCATGTGTCTACAGGTCTTCGCTAAACTATTCTTTTAACTCCCCGAGTAGGACTTGAACCTACGACAGCGCGGTTAACAGCCGCGTGCT
>CAJUEJ010000059.1 GCA_910585435.1 uncultured Hungatella sp.
TGAGGAAATGCATAACCTGTTGAAAAACATGAGTATGGAGCGTTTGGGGAAACCACTAGAGGCATGGCTGCGGCGCAATCCGGAATTTATGGAAAGCAGGGAACGTTATCACAGGCTGCTGGAATCGCTGAAGAAAGAATGGAAGGACAGACAGGGAAGTGCTGAACCTGTCATGCGCCTGGATGATGCAGTGGGAGAATATAGCGGGTATTATGGGGAGACGGCATATGTTCTTGGTTTTCATGATGGACTGGAGATTGGGATAGAGCATGGCAGACAGTATGGGGAGGATTCTGATGTAAAAAAAGCTGGTATGGAGGCACAGACCGATTTGCCGTCAACAGATTAAATGGGGGCTGTGTTATTCTGACATGACCAAATGATACAGAAGAAAAATAATGGTGGAACCAGGGGGTGTTTGTTTGAAGAAAAAAGATATGGCATTATTGATAGAAGCGGAAGATACGCTGGACGATATGGACAGGCTGTTGGAACGGTTTACCGGATATGGACACTCGGAAGGGGATTTTATAAAGCTGGATAATATCTTTGAAGTGATTTATAATAATTCGCATAAATACTATTCTGAAAATTCCGAAGAAAAAATGCAGTTGTTTTTAAGCATTTTAATGTGTCGTGATAGGACACCGGAAGAACGTGCGGATATTTTAATGAACGGAACGATCCGCATGAAATGACGGTATCATTTTTCTTGTGTTTTGTCAGTTTATCTGTTATAGTAATGATATCAGTATCAGAGATTACAGTTAAGTGATTTACAGTTTTCGGTTTTTACAGTGTCTGAAGAATACCATCTTTAGGCACTTTTTTTGTTGCAGGAATTATTGTGCAGATAAATGTAAAGGAATATCTGCTAAAAAACAATAGAATATCCAGAGTCAGGGACTCAAAAGCACACAGGGAATCAGCAGGTTCTTTGTGTGCTTTTTTCTTTTATGAGAAATTTTAAACGAGTTCAAAGGGCAGCGGTTTTTGACCAGCCCTTTTCATCATAGATCGGAGCAGAGTATGCTCCCCCAACCTAATTACCGGGGAGCGTATGCTGCCCGTCTATATAAACCAAACAGCCGCAGAAGCGGTAAAACAATTATGGCACTGAATGTGTGCAGAAGGAGGTAACGATGGTTCTATACCTGAAAGCAGAATCGGATATTCCGGATTTAGTGATTGACTTTATCGAGGTGAAACTGATATCTGGAAAAACCATATCCCTGACATGGGATGAAAGTGAGTTTGACAGGGAAGATGGACATTTCGAGGCAAGATACAAGGGCGTGTACTTTGATGATGTGTATGGCAATGGCAGGCTGCCGGAGCTAAAGGACATGGAAGTACAGCACATAGAACTCTATTCCGAGTGTGAGGATGTCAGCAGTTTTAAACTGCGGGAACTTTCTTTTCTCGATGGGGAGGAGAGCCTTGTGTTCTCGTATCCTGAGTGTCAGGCAGAAAGGAGCAGTGATGTATTGGGAGAATGTATGAACCAGATACAAAAAACAACACAACTGAAAGGAGATTTAGCAGTATGAAGGCGAATCAAAAGAAAATAACAGAGGAAATGAGGAAACTTATCACAGAACTGACGGAGGCAGACACTGCCTACTATAAACACGACGACCCACTGATGACAGACCGGGAGTACGACAGGAAACTGGACCAGTTACGGAGCATGGAGGAGGAATCCGGGATTATTTTGTCCGGTTCCCCGACGCAGAAGGTGTCGGGCGAGATACTGGAGGAACTGGTTTCTGTCCGTCATACCAAACCCATGCTTTCTGCGGATAAAACCAAATCCATTGAGGAGCTGGTAAAATTTGCAGACGGCAGGGATGTGGTGCTGTCATGGAAGATGGACGGGCTGACGCTGGTGCTGCGTTATGAAGACGGGGCGTTACAGCAGGCAATCACCCGTGGCAGGGAAGGCATCATTGGTGAGGATGTGACACATACGGTAAGAAAATTTGACAACGTGCCACTTGCCATACCGGTAAAGGAACCGATTGAGGTGCGAGGTGAAGGCATTATCTCGTGGGAGAACTTTGAGAAAATCAATCTCAGTCTGGAGGAGCCGTATGGACATCCGAGAAACTTAGCTTCCGGCAGCACAAGGAAATTGAATGCAGCGGAAGCAGGGAAAAGGCATCTGGAGTTTGCAGCTTTTGAGCTGGTAACAGACCGGCAGATGGATACGAAAACGGAGCAGCTTGCGTTTATGGAGCAGCTTGGCTTTCTGGTTGTGCCGTATGTGCGGATTCCATCGGCAGATGATGCCAAAATCCGGCAGGCTGTTGCCAGTATGAAGCCGGAGCAGTTTGCTTATCCGGTGGACGGTCTGATTCTGGAGCAGGATGATATTGCATACGGAAAAAGCCTCGGCTCGACCGGACACCATGAGAACCGCCTGATGGCGCTCAAATGGGAAGATGAACTGTATAAGACAAAATTTCTCGGTCTGGAGACGGCTGTGACCAGAAACGGCATGGTCAGCCTGACGGGAATCTTTGAGCCAATAGAAATCGGTGGAACGGAAGTCAGCAGGGCGTATCTCCATAACTTAGATATTTTCGAGAAACTGTCACTGGGACAGGGCGACACCATTCAGGTTTACAAGGCGAACATGATTATCCCGCAGATTGCGGAAAACCAGACAAAGAGCGGTACGGTAAATGTTCCATCTGTCTGCCCATGCTGCGGAGGCAGCCTGCAGGTTCATAAAACCAGCGGCGGAACCCGCCAGCTTTTCTGTGAGAACCCAAACTGTGCGGCAAAACTGGTACGCAAGTTCGTCCATTTCTGTGACAAGACCCGCATGGACATTGAGGGGCTTTCGGAAAAAACGCTGGCCAAATTTATCGGTATGGGATGGATACGCAACTTTGGCGACCTCTATACGCTGGAGCAGCACTAGGAGGAAATTATCCGAACCGAAGGCTTCGGGGAGAAATCTTTTGCCAGACTGCAGTCCTCGATTGAAAAGAGCCGTCGCTGCACCCTGAACCAGTTTATTGCCGGTATGGGAATCCCGATGGTGGGACGCAGTGCCGGAAGAAGTATCAGCAGGCATTTTGGCGGAGACTGGAATGCATTCGAGCAGGCAGTAAAGGACGGGTTTGATTTTACCATCCTGCCGGACTTTGGCGAAATCATGCACAACAACATTTACCAGTGGTATGCGGATGAGGAGGAAGGAAAGCTCTGGAGACCGCTACTGGAACACATCATTTTTGAAAAGCCTGCTAATAAAAAGTCAAGTGTTTTTTTGAAAAAATAGAAAGAAATTTTG
>CAJUEJ010000060.1 GCA_910585435.1 uncultured Hungatella sp.
TGCCAAAGTTCTTCAGCCAGTTAGCCATGTCATCTTCCACACTATGGCCGCTAAAATCTGGAGTGGCTTCCGGCAATGGATCCACCGGTTCCGGCATCGGGATTTCTGCCTTGGACAACGCCTCTCTTTTTAATGCCGTGTCAGCGCGGGCATACCGTTCCGTAGTATTCAGGTCAGAATGGCCAAGAATATCCCGGATATACACGATATTGTTTCCTGCCTGCAGCATATGCATGGCCTTTGTATGCCGGAGAGTGTGCGGAGAGATTTTATCAGGAAAAAGCAGCGGATTTTCCGCACGTCCCGCCTCCACATATTTGTCCAGTATATATTTGATCCCGGAACGTGAGAGCTGGCCGCCTGACCTGTTTGTGAACAGATGCTGTTCCTGTGCATCGGCAAGGCTGATCTTCCAGCGCCGCATATACTCTGTGATATATTTTACTGTTTGCGGAAGAAGCGGGACTATTCTTGTCTTGTTCCCTTTTCCGGTTATTTTTACAACCGGCGGAGCCTCGAAACGGATATCTTTAAATTTTAGGTTCGCCACTTCGCTTACCCGTGCACCCGTGTCATAGGTAAATGCCAGCAGTGTCAGGTCACGGAGCCCGTCATTGGTTGATGAATCAGGCTGTGCCAGCAGGCATTTCATGGCATCCGCAGAAAGGTAAGCCATTGCCGGCTTAGGCGCTTTTTTAATCCTTACGGAATAAAGATCCTCAGAGAGCTTTAAAAACTCCGGGTTTTCCGTTGCAAGCCACCGGCAGAAACTCCGTATGGCAACAAACCTCTGGTTCCTTGAGGCCGGCTTGCAGCTACGGCCTGTTTCCAGCCATTCAGCGAATTCTATGACAAGATTTTTTGTCAGGAATGACATCGGCAGCCTCTCCGGAGTGATCTGCTTTTCGGTTTTAAGAAATACGATCAGCAGGGAAAATGTATCCCTGTATGAAAGGATGCTGTTTTCTGAAAGCCCTCTTGTCCCCGGCAGATAAACTGTGAGGTATTTATTTAAATAATGCCCGAAAGTTTCACAACTGGATTTCTTCATCGTCTGCCACCTCCGGGAATACTTCAGGCAGATGCAGCTGCATGCTGTCTGTGATTGTAGAAAGACGGTCCTCTGTCAGCCGGATATATCTTTCGGTTGATCCAATGCCGGAATGCCCAAGGTAAGCGGAAAGGATCGGCAGCGAGACATACAGGTCATATCCCGCATCGCTCATCCGGTTCATCGCGTTCACGGCAAAAGTATGCCGGAAATCATGGAGCCGCGGCCCGCGCAGGGGGCCTTCATAAGGGATCCCGCTATCCTCAAGGGTTATCCTGAACCTGCCATAAACAGAAGAAGGCGTAAGGACCTTCTTTGGGTGGTAATAAAAAATCGGGGCATCGGGCGTTATCTTATCACGCTGGCAGTCCACATACTTCCTCATGACATTGGAAATAGACCGGCCCATTGGCACCCACCGGTCTTTGTCCAGTTTGGCATGGCGGATGGTTATGACGTTTCTCCCAAAATCAATGTCATTGGAAGTAATGCCCAGCGCTTCAGAGATCCTGAGCCCGCAGCTGTATAACAGGCGGAATAGTACCGGTATACACTTATGGAGGTTCGGGTTGATATTCTGCGGTTTTATCCTGTCAACCGTATTCCAGATGGATGCCATTTCCTGTGCTGTAAATATATGCGGGACAAATGCAGTGTTTTTAGGGCATCGTATATCCGGGATCCTCATCTGCCTGTATCCGAGGGAAAACATGTATTTTGCCCATGCTGTCATTACCCCGGCATGATTGGATTTTGTCTTCAGGCTCCGGTTATCGTTTTCGTTGATCCAGTCAAAGATTGCATCCTCCGGCAGGTTCCCACCAGGATAGTGTTCCTGGCAGTATCTTGTAAAATATTTCAGTGTCCTTTCCTCGCTGACATATTTCAGGCCTGTAGCACGCTTGAATTCGAGGAACCCTTCAAACGAGGATGCTAATTCTGATACGGGAATAGGTTTTAATCCGGCTTCATGATTCATAGTCTGGCACCTCCAATGAGCATTGACGCAGTTTTTCGATATCGATCTGGATATAGGATTTTGCTGAATTGGAATCCACATGCCCAAGTATGTTGCTGATCACGTTTACAGGCGTATCTTTTTCAAGGAGCCTGCTTGCAAGGCTGTGCCGCAGGGAATGCAGCCCACGCTGTCTCGTGTCAGGGGTTGTTATCCCGCTGCTTTCATAATACTTGTTGAATATATGGTAAATGATCCCCTGTTTCAGCTTCTGGTATGGGAGGACATGTTCCACGAAAAGCTCCCTGGCATTGGTTTTCGGGCGGCCGTTCATCCAGTAGTCAATAACGGCTTTTCCTATCTGTTCGGATATGGGGAGTGTCAGAGGCTCGCCGGTTTTCTGCTGCGTAAGGGTTATGCAGCCATGTACCCAGTCAAAGCTGTCGACTGACAGTGCAATGATGTCGCCGGTCCTTAAGCCAAGATTGGCGGCGATGGCCATGATGGCATAATCCCGTTTGCCCATAGGGTTTGCACGGTCGATGGAATTAAGCATTTTTTCAATCTCATCGTCACTCCATACCTTGTCTATTTTTGCTTTGGCATAGTAATGGATCCGGGGTACAAACTCCGACAGATCCTTAGGGGTAACGCCCTGCTGGCAGAAATATTTAAGGATTCCGCGCAGGTTGCTCCTGATAGTTACCAGGCTTGCCTTCGCTAAATGGGCCAGTGTTTTGAAGTAGTCGTATAGATCGGCTGCCCCTATCTGTTCAGGGGCAGTTCCTCTGGAATGGAGAAAGGAAGCGAACCGGAACAGGTCGATTTCGAGCTTCCTCAAAGTCTGGTCGGCTAAACCATATGATTTCCTCTCTGCGAGATATTTTTTGCAGATTCCTTCATACTCAGCCGGCCATTCAATTTCCATACCAGGCTTGGTCTTAGTCACAAACCCGTGCAGTTTAAAGTCAGTCAGTGCTTTTAATGCCCTGACTTTCTGCTGCATATACGGGGTTAGCGGCTCACCGTCCAACTGGGTCTCGCCAATTGAGACATGGTACTTTTCGAGCATATACTGCTCGGCAAGTTCGGCGCTGTATTTTGTAATGCCTTTGCTGAGGCCGAAATTGTAAACACTGCGCCATGTACGCATGTAAGAAGAAACAGAAGTGGGTGAAAAGCCATTATCTTCCATGTGGTCTCTTGCCATGCGCATTAATTTTGTGAATTCAACATTTCTGTTCATAGATTTATCACCTCCATGAACAGTATCG
>CAJUEJ010000061.1 GCA_910585435.1 uncultured Hungatella sp.
TCAAGAATTTCCAAAATCACAATCTAATGATACTGATATTAACAAGACTGATTTAAGTGATACTGAATTTAGTGAAACAGAGTATAGCAAGACGGATCTTAACGATACTGAATCAGGTGTGTCTGTTATCCATCCTAATCCTATCCAGTCCAATCTATCTATCTCTGGTACAGTGCCAGATGTGATGGATGAGATGGATGCCTACCGAGACATTATCCGGGAACACATATCTTACGAGTGTTTTCAGGACGGGCGCTATCACCGGAGGGAGGACGTGGATGAGCTTGTTGAGCTGATGGTGGAAGTGATGATGCTTCCAGACAATGGCACAGTGCGGATTGCGGGAGTGGAAAAGCCGGTGGCGGTTGTCAAGAACCGGTTTATGAAGCTGAACCATGAGCATATGGAGTATATCCTTACCTGCCTGGGCGCAAATACGACGAAGGTGGGAAATATCAAGGCATATCTTCTGACAACTCTGTATAATGCCCCGATGACTATAAGCAATTATTACACAGCGGAAGTGAACCATGACCTATATGGGAGCGGATGAAAAAGTACGGGAAATATTGACGATAAAATTGTTTCGGTGTGCCAGGCGTGATATACTGGATGCAGGTACAGATTGGAGGAAGGTATGAAAATAAGTGAATTTGTAAAAAAAGTGGTAATCCCGGTTGTATCGGTATTGTTTTTGGCGGCATTGTTCCGTCCGCTGTGCATGGAGAATGGGGAGTGCAATTATTTGAACCTGTGGTGGTTCATGGGTATTCCATTTGGCATACATAGGATGTTTTTCTGGATTATCCCGAAAGGCTATGACGTTGGCAGCACGGTGGGCATCCTGTTTATCAATGTTCTTGTGGGCGGCGTGATTGGAGGGATCGTTCTTGTCTGGAGGTTGCTGGCAGCCGCAGTATATCTGGTGAAAGCAGTCGTGGCAGTGGTCAGATGGACAGTGAAAGAAATGGCTGGGAAGCCTTACAGGGCGTGATTGGCGTTTGAAAGAAATAGAAAGAAACAGAAAGGACAGGCAATACAGGCATAAATTGAATAACAATCCGTAAAAACAGCTTGATACACGGCTGTTTTTTTGTTGTCCAACTTTACGACACGGTGTCGCAAAGTCAGGGGACAGGGCTTGACGGAATGGCGGATGTAAAGCGGGCTGCGCACTTTACGACACGATGACGGAAAGTTCCGGGAGAAAATTCAGACCAGGAAGGAGGTGCATATTGGGCAATCGTGCAGGGTCGCAGGACTTGATTGAATTGGGCAACCGCATCCGTGACCGGAGGAATGAGATCAGCATGTCACAGGAGAAGGTTGCGGAACAGGCAGGGATCAGCGCCAACACCGTCAGCCGCATTGAGGGCGGGCAGTCTGCGATGTCCATAGAGATATTTATAAAAATGGTGCAGATACTCGGCGTGGATGCGAACGAGCTTCTTGGCGTAAGCGGCCAGACAAAGGAGGATGGGCAGTGCCGGAAGATGTTCTGCCGCATCCGGCATCTGAAGCAGAGTGAGCAGATGGTGGTTTTACAGACGATGGAGGCATTGGTCGATGGACTGCGGCAATGCAGGTGATGTGATTTACCACAGTTCTTGAAGTTCCACAAATATGCTGCCCTTTTCTGGGAATCTCCACATATATGTTGGGGTAAACGGAAGGGCCGGCTGTTAAACTGGATACATCAGAGGAAAACAGCCACAGGAGAAAACGATGATGGAAGGGGGATAGCAGAAAGGCAGATAAAAAGACCAGGATTATCAGAAAAATATAAGGATAAAGTTATGGACTGGTAAAGGCGGTAAAAGGGGTTCTTGGCTCCCGTTAAAAAAAACGGGTGAGCCGGGAGCGTTATTTTACTGCCTTCCTGCTGTATCGGACAATCCCTGTGATGCCAGTTTTCCAGGCCGCCCGCAGCCTTTAGGCAGAAAGGCGGCTATATATGCTGACATTGAAGGAATTGAAACGAATTGTGGATGTGCCGGGTTTTGGAGTAAAACTTCCAACGGCAAAGCAGCTAAGGGCATCCAGATCGGTAATCGCACAGGAAAGGCTTGGCTTGGATTCGGAAATATCCGCTTATCAGAGCGGCTATGTGCTTTATCAGGTGGAAAAATATTTCACAGTGTTTTTACTTCACTCATGCAGGGATTATCTGTATCTGGCAGATGGAAAGACGGTTATCCTGCCGGAACAATTTTTTGAAAACAGGGAATGGTATCTGCGGCTTGTACTGGAAGGCGAAGACCGGCTGAACCGGAATCATGAAGAAAAGGAACGGAGCTGGAATGTTTCTTACAGCGCTGTATCCGAAGATTGGCTGGCAATGGAAAACCTGACAGAATCCATGTTAGAGCATTTGACAAGGCAAGAGACGGTGGCAGAAATATTGGGGATTTTATCGGCAAGGCAGAAATATGTCATTCAAAAATATTACCTGCAGGGAGAAACACAGGAGCAGATTTCAAAGGAATTAGGCATCAGCCAGCAGGCGGTATCCGCAATGATTTCCCAGGCAGTCCGCAGCATCCGTAAAAATTATCAGGTTTCCCAGAATTGCCCTGATTACAGGATATGTTGCGGGGAGGGCCGGGCATGAGAGGGAAACAGCCGAAGGAACGGGATCATTATGTGCTGCGGATGGCGGACGGTACATTAGTGGGTGTGACCAGGGAGGTTTATTTAGAATGGTATCGGTCACGGCGCAGGGAGCGGTATCAGAAGGAGCGGAACCGGAAACATGGCATATGCAGTCTGGACAGCTTAGAGGTCCGGGGGAATGGTTCAGGGCATTTCCAGGATGTGGCAGAGGGGGTGGAGGAGACGGTTTTGCGAAATATCTGCCGGGATAAAGTGAGGGAAGTTCTGGAAAAACTGCCTGCAGAGGACGCCAGGCTGATTGAGCTGCTGTATTTTGCGGAAGCTACGGTAACAGATACGGCAAAGCTCTTTGGCTGCAGCCGGAAAACGATACAGAACCGCCGGAAACGGATATTAGAAGAGTTATGCCGGAAAATGAAAGAGCAGGGAATTCAAGGGGGATATTTCTGAAAGCACATGGTTTTCCACTTTGCGACATCGTGTCGCAAAGCGGAGTCCTGCCATCAGGTATATTTTATTCGTATTGTATTTCAAATTCTCCTGGATTGTCTTTGATATTATTTTGTACATCAGGGTTTTCTGTATTAAATTCTGTAACGTATTCAAAAGAATAAGCTTTCTTACCTTTTTGTGCATTTTTTTCAGAAGTGAATACAT
>CAJUEJ010000062.1 GCA_910585435.1 uncultured Hungatella sp.
AAATGGGGAGTCCTTTAAAAAAATCCCATATTTTCGTATGTTTCTGATAAAATCACTCCCCATTTTACTTTGATGATATACTGGCTCCGAAAGGAGGATGTAACTTATGAATAATGACATCCATGAAGCAATCCAGTTTATCATCTCGTCCCTTGAAAAACAGGGACAAGCTCCCGGCACGCTGAAGAACTATATTAATTCATTTCATGTTTTTGAACAGTATTTAGAGGAGAACTCTATCTGTGAGGTAAATGAGAGAATCTGCCTTGAGTATATACAGTTCAAAACAGGTAAAAAAATCAACAGCTTTCGGGGAACAACCCTTGACCCCAACCTGAACCGTCGTATGAAGCCCCTCCATCTGCTTTTGATGTATCTCGAAACAGGAACATTCCACTATGAGCCAAGAAAGCAGGTACAGCTTTTCCAATGCCCATCCGATTATCTTGAGATTTACCAGTCCTTTGAGGAATACTGTAATGCCAGGGGATATGCTGACGCAACAAAGGATCTGAACATCCGCCATGTACGGAACCTTCTGCTATATCTGGAATCCCAGGATATCAAGGAACTCGGGCAGATAACGGCGTCATGTCTGGAAACGTTCCTGCACACGTATGATAAAGTTTCTGTTAAATATGTAGGCACTGTGCTGTATGTCCTGCGCAACTTCGGGCATTTTTTGTTCTTCCAGGGCTTTACCAGCCACGACCTTTCCGATCTGCTTCCCAAAATCAGGATACCAAGGAATGGGACGGTCCCCTATTCCTGGAAAAAAGATGAGGTCAAAAAACTCCTGGCGGCTGTTGACCGAGAAGACCCAAAAGGGAAACGGGATTATGCGATCCTACTGATGGTTACCCGGCTGGGACTGCGGGTCAGTGACATACGCAGTCTCCGGCTTAAGGATATCAACTGGGTACGCAAGACGATTCATATCATAATGAAGAAAACCGGGCAGCCCCTGGAACTCCCATTGCTGGAGGACATCGGCTGGGCAGTCATCGATTACCTGAAAAACGGCAGGCCATCTACCAGATGCGACCGGCTGTTTGTCAGACACAGGCCTCCATTCAGTGCGTTTGGTGAACAGGAATCCCTGCACAAGGAACTCCACCGGTACATGGTCAAGGCAGGACTGGATATGGCACTCCCAGGACACCATGGAATGCATTCCCTCAGGAGCACCCTTGCCAAGAACATGTTGGATTCCGGCGCTCCGCTCCCGGTCATCTCAGAAACGCTTGGGCACCAGAACATCAATACAACCGCAATCTATCTGAAAATAGATCTGGAAGGCCTGCGCAGATGTGCGCTTGATCCGGAGGAGGTGTTCCATCCATGAGAGATTATCAGTGGAAAAGCACCCTTTCCGGATTGATACAATCCTATATCCATACAAAACACATGACTGGATTCCGGTTTCAGTGTCAGGAACGTTATCTTCAGCATTTTGACCATTTCCACTATTATAATGGATACCAGGGGCAGGAACTTACAAAAACCATGATGGATGACTTTATCTACACGGAGCATGAACGGCCTTCTTCCCATTATAATAAAGAAGTAGTGATGAACCAGTTCGCTTTCTATCTCCAAAAACAAGGAATACCTACTTACATACCAGAAATAAAAACCGTACTCCCACGCAGCAGATATATACCACATATCTATACGGCCGATGAAATCAAACGTTTTTTTCTTGCCGTGGATCATTACCCTGTTGTGCAAAACTCGAAACGCAATACTGTAGATCCGCTTCTGTTCCGGTTCCTTTATGGAACCGGGGTACGGCTTTCCGAATCTTTGAACCTTCGTATCTGCGATATCCGGACGGATGAGGCGTATGCCTTGATTAGAGGCGCCAAAAATAACAAAGACAGGATTGTCCCACTAGCCCCTTCGTTAATGGAAAGACTGTCTGTTTATATGCAGGGATTCCACCGCTTTAGCGAACCAGATGCATACCTCTTTCCAGGGAAAAACGGCAGAATGGACTGCAGTACCACATACAACCATTTCAGGGACTACCTCCTTATGGCGGATATCCCGCACACCGGAAACGGTCCGAGAATCCATGACTTCCGGCATGGCCTGGCCGTTGCCTGCCTGAAAAAATGGTCTTTGGCTGGGGAAGACCTCACCAACCTGCTTCCTTACCTTGCGGCTTATATGGGGCATTCGGATTTCAGGGCGACACAGTACTATCTCCGTCTTACCGCAGAGCTTTATCCGGAGATCGTCAGGATGACGGAAACAGTATTTCATGACGTAATACCAGAAGGGGATTTTACATATGAAGAAACCTGATTTTCCCTATTACCTGACCTCATTCCTGGGGAAGTATCTTCCTGGACAGAAAAATGTCAGCAGAAATACCATTGAATCCTATGCGGTTACATTTAAACTCTTTTTCTTCTTCTGTGAGTCCGAGAAGAACCTGAAAACGGAAAAGATTACGATCCACACCATTACCTGCCAGCTTATTCTGGAATACCTGGATTGGCTTGAAACCCAAAGGGGATGTGCCATAAGTACAAGAAACCAGAGGCTGGTTGCCTTGCACTCCTTTTTCCGGTATGTACAGAAGCAAAAACCGGAATGTATGGAAGAAATCAGCAGAATTCTGGATATCCCTTATAAGAAAACGGCAAAGGCAATGGTTCCCTATCTAACCGGCGATGAAATGCGTATACTTCTAAGCCAGCCGGACGGTTCAACAAGGGAGGGATTCCGTGATCTTGTCCTGTTGTCTGTTCTGTATGACACAGCCGCCAGGGTGCAGGAACTGGCGGATCTGGAGATAAAGGATGTAAGGATTGAAAAGCCGTCTGTTATTACTTTGCATGGAAAAGGAAATAAGACCAGACAGGTACCTATCATGGATAAGACCCAAAACCTCCTCCAGCATTATCTTGACAGACATATGGGAAATACATACATAAGCCAAGGAAGCAGGCCGCTGTTTATAAACCAGAAAAAGCAGAAACTCTCCCGGTGGGGGATTTCTTATATCATTAACAAATATGCAGATAAGGCAAAAAAGGATCCGGCCTTTCGTGTAGATTTCCCCATCACTCCCCATGTTTTTCGCCACAGCAAAAGTATGCATATGCTGCAGGCAGGGGTCAACCTTATCTATATCCGGGATTTTCTGGGGCATGTAGACTGCTCCACCACAGAGATTTATGCAAGGGCGGATACC
>CAJUEJ010000063.1 GCA_910585435.1 uncultured Hungatella sp.
ACATTACCAATCATGATATTTCCTAGTGTAAAAAACGGGCAGTATCTGTTTGATTGATACTGCCCGGCTCATTCTGCATTTTATTTAAGCAACTGCCAAAGCGCCCTTCGGTCACTGTCGGAAACGCTTAATACATCCATAGACTGTTCCGCAGACCATCCCATTTTTTCCATAAGGTTCTTAATGTTAGCGGACAGTGTAGAAATTCTTTCCTTCTGAGCCGCTTCCTCATTCATTTGTTGTATTGCCAAACACACATCAATCGCCTCCTCACCTTCTTTGACTGCTATCTTTGCACCTACGCAGGCATTTAATACATCCACTTCTTCTCTCCCCAAATGGCGGAAAGATTCGTCTGCATCCAATACCTTTTTCAATTCATCCTTGTCTCTTGCATACTTGATAAATGACAACACTTCTTTCAAAGAACTCTGGAATTTTCCAAAATCTTCATCTTTTATCGAAGCCGGTGCAAGCAAGTTAATCTTATAATCAGGAACCAGCGCAAGCACCCTCGCATCCTGTTTATCAAACATTTCATGAATAGATAACGGGCCATCCCACTCTTTTGAATCAAAATATATGACCAATGTTACCACGGGTAACAGCCGATCTTCTTTCATAAAACCTGACAGATATTCGTCACTATCTACACCCTTATAATCACCAGACATTTTATGGGAAGCCATCGCCGCTTCTACCTGCTTCGCATATTGTAAAGCATCATAGACCATATTTTTAACTGGCATCGCATAATGGATATTTGACTGATTCTCGATTGCCAGAAGAAGATAAGCGGTACGTTTATCCATCATCGCAATGACAGATTTGATAACATCCCTGGTTTTCTGCACCGGCTGCTTCGCACCTTTCTCTCCACCATAAGGGACATCTATCTCACGAGTATCGAGTTCCTCCAGGCTTTCCGGATTGATCACCTGCTCGCCGCCATATACAAAATAATTAAAGGCGTCAGCAAAGATTTCATTCTGTCGCATATATTTTGTTGTTACTGTATCTTTTACTCCCAAAGGATTCACCACCTTTATTATATGCCGCATTACCAGCAAAGTATTCTTCCGGTACTTATATCATACCATAGCAATTTGAGGTTTACAAGCCGTGCTGTTTAATTTGGTAGCGTCATTTTACTTTCGGATGTTAATGGTCAAAAAGCACCTCTTATGGTCCTTTAATCCTTTCCTCTTCGTTTTTTATTTTCTAACTTCTTTCCCAATCCCTTTTCCTTCATACATTGCTACTGTATTGTACGGATAGCAAACAAAGAACTCAAGGGTAAATGGCACCGCTTCGCGGCCCTTGACTTCTTTCTTTCCTATCCTGTGGACGATAATCAAGCAATGTATGAGATTCCCTGGCCCACCAGGTCCCGCATCCATTTCATTGAGTGCTCCTCCAGCCCTGGGATACTTCCCTGTAGCTGCTCCGCGTACTTTCTTCCTGCCTGCCTCCTTCTCACCTCTCTTACCAGCTCCTCTTTCTTTTCTACCTCTTCCTCCCGTTTCTTCTTCTCTTCCTGATACTTTAGCAGATCTATAATCTTTCCACCGTTCATCCGATATGCCCTCAGCCGTGACATCTGGTCCGCACCTTTCCGGCTCCATCCCATCGGGCGGCTGCTCATCCGGCTCGACAGCACATGGCTTACCTGACCTTCCGCATGGCATCCCCATACTCCTCCTGGTTCTTCCTGGTAGATCTGTATCCCTTCCCAGTTGTTCATCAGGTATCTCAGGCTCTCATTTACCTCCTTTTCTTTGCTCTCCTTTTCCGTTACTTTCCGGATCCTTTTGTAGATTTTCCTTACTTCCCTCTGGTCTCCCTTTTCCAACGCCTCATAGATCTCTTCCTTCACTTCCTCCGCGCTGTCCAGCAGATGGCTTACTGACCTGTTGATATATTTTCCCATATGGAACCGGTCCAGTACGAATTTCCCCTTCTCCAGCACTTCACAACCCGCCTTTATCCACCCCGCTCCGTCCCCCGCTATATAGATCGTTTCCAGCCTTTCCCACTCATAAGTCCCACAGATATAGTCCCTTACTTCTTCCCACAGCTTCTCATTGTCTTTCCCGCTGTACAGACCACAGAAATATCTCTTCCCCGTCAACCGATATCTCTTGCTCTTTGAACACTCCCCACTTTCCTCCACAATGTCCTCATATACCAGCACCAGCTTAGGCATCAACGTATTGTTCTTCCTTCCGTTCTCTCCTTTTTCCAGATCCCCTTTTTTCCCATAAAACTGGGCCGCTACATGGTCCTCATCCGCTTCTATATGAAGACAGCGTACCTTTTTCTTCTCCTCCCTCTCCTTTTCCGGTATTTCCACCACTGTGTTATGTACCAGCTCCTTCACAGTCTCCTTGCTCACCCAGGCACTTACGCTCGCATGCTTTCCTCCTTTCTGATAACTGCTCTCTACCGTCTCCTCCAGGATCGCTGCCGCCGCTCCCATAGTGATCCTTTGGTGTTTCCCCAGGCCGATCACCCTGTCCAGCAGGTACACCGACTTCCCCGTTTTTTTGGAGGTATAGCAGGTCCTTTTGAACCGGATTCTCCCCAATGGCATCAGCAGTTCTTTCGGCTCTCCCTTTTTCTCTACCACATATGCTGCCTGCCGTTTCGCGCTGTTACGGATCGTCTCATCCATCTCCTCCAAAGTCTCCACCACTATGTTCCTGGTCAGCTGCAGGCTCTTTTCCTGGAGTTCGTTTCCAAAGGTATCCAGGTCCAGCTCCCCTTCCACAAATTTCTTCATGATATTTTCTATCTCGTATGTTTGGTTCTCGATAAAATCACGTATACTATTAATCATAGAAAGCTCCTTTCTTTGTGTGATTGGTTAAAGGTCTATTTTAACACAAAGAGGGGCTTTCTTTATCTTCCTATTTCTGGATTCCACGCTCTGCCATTTTCCGAAACTAACTTTACGCTATTGGTTCTTTTATTCCCG
>CAJUEJ010000064.1 GCA_910585435.1 uncultured Hungatella sp.
CATAGCTGTAAAAAGCCCGCAGACAGTTCAGCCGGTAATTCCGGGTTTTTATACTGCATTTTTTAGTTTCCTCCAAAAAATCAAGGTATTTTTCAGCCATTCCGTCATTCAGTATGTCAAACGTAATGTCTACCAGCCGGATCTGTTTTTGCTCTTTTGTAAAATCAAGCAGCTGGTTCAACGCTGTACGGTAGGCCTTGACCGTATGGCTGCTGCAGTTCCTCTTTTTGGTCAGGTAGTCTGTCAGGAAATCATGGATCATCATATATAGAAGGTTCTCTTTCAGTCTTGCCATGGCTCCACCTCCGGGATAATGCCGGAAAAAGCGTCCCAGTCAACCCCCTTGTTTTTTACCAGGTTTTCTGGAAGGAGATGGATGTAGTACGCTGTTTCCGCCAAGGTATAATGGCCCATATAAGCCCTGAGCCGCGGGAGCATAGCCGTAAGGTCTTTCTGTCCATCCATCCAACGGTTCAGGTTTGCTGAGGCGAACCTGTGCCGGAGGCTGTAAATCCTTACATGTGGGAGATTCTCTTTTGGGATATCCGGATTTGCGGACTTCCAGCATTTCTGGAACTGACGGTTCAGCCATGCCCCGTCTATCGGCCCGTCTGCAGAGCCAGGGAAAAAGTATCGGTTATCTTCATAAAAAAACTGGCGCATCTTATCGTAACGTCTGCAGAGCGCAAACATGTCATCAGACATAACAACAAACCGCTCTTTTTTCTTTTTGGTATTCGTAATAAGTATTTCACCCGTCTGAAAATTGATATTCCGCCTGTGCAGCTCCCTTCCCTCCTGTGGGCGTAGGCCGCAGGTATAGATCAGGCGGAACATCACGGGAAGCATAAGATGGGAATGCGGAACCCTGCTGCTCTCAGGCAATGCGTCAATCGCAGAAAACAGCCTGGAAAGCTCGGCATCTGTGAACATATACACTTCCTTTGGCTTGGGATTGCCAAAGTACCTGTCAGGGAGGACATAGGCTTCTTGGCCACTGAGGTTCATGTATTGCGCAAGCAGGCGGATGGCGCGTGCCCTGCCCTGGACTCCCTTTGTATCGTCATTATCTTTCAGTACCCACGACATAACCAGACGTTCCGTAAGTTCATTACACTCTGGATAGGAATCTGAGCAATACCGGTCAAAGCTATGCAGCGCTGCCGCATACGGTTCCTTCTCATATCCAAGGGCAGCCCTCGCCGATATCATCCCCTGGATATACTCCGCAAAACAGCTGGTATAATTATTATTCATTGCCATATCCCTCCCCTGCCACTTCAATCCCGGAAAAATCCAGGGCACATTCCTTTAGATGCGCACTGTCCAGGGAGATATATTGCTTTGAAGAATCCACACTCCGGTGTCCAAGGATCTGTGCCGTTGTCATGATAGGGATTTCTGCAAGCGTGAGTTCTTTCCCAAGCGTGCGCCTTAATGCATGGAACCCCTTGCCGTCATGGGCATAGCGTTCTATCCCTGCTTTTTTCTGGTAACCTGACCAGAGATGCGACAACGCCATCGTTCTGTTGAATGGCAGGTATGGGTGGAGTGCCCGCAGAAAAATAAACCCAGAACGTGAATCAGGCCTTCCGTTCAATATATATTCCTTCAATGCTTCTCCCACATCCGGCAGTAAAGGCAGCACAAGCGGGTTCCCGGTTTTCTTCTGGATCAGCCTGATCTCCCCGCCCCTCCAGTCAATATCTGTCAGTTTCAGGTGGATGATGTCACTGCCGCGCAGGCCATTCCTTGCGCTCAGGAGAATGATCGCGTAATCCCGCTTCCCCATGACAGTTGACCGGTCAACCTGCGCAACTGTGCGCTGTATCTCATCTTTTGTAAGCGGAGGGAAAACTCGCTTTTTTCGGATGACAGGCAGCGACAGGACGAATTCATAAGGGATATCCAGGCCTTTCTCTGTATTAAGGAACTGGTGGAACTTTTTTAAGAAAAGCTGGAGGTCATGCAGGCTCCCTTCCGCATACTTTCTGGATGCCAGTGTCATAAATCCTGAAAAACTGTGTGCATTCACATCAAGGGCGTCATCTACACCCTGGGTTTCCAGCCAGAAAAGATATTTGCGCACTGCCCATTCCATATCTAACAGAGTCTTGGGATTGGCAGGCCCGCTCCATGCAATAAATTCCCTCAGCAGGCTTTCGTTGGCATTATTGATATGCTTTTTTGCGTGTCCTCCTGCCACAACGTGGGATAAGTCCCCTCTTCTGTAAAATTCCTGCAGGCGTGAAACAGCCCTGGTTTTATTTAAGTAGTTCTTCCGTAGCAGATCTTCCCTTTCGTAACGTTCCTGCTGTTCCTGTCGGTACTGCATCAGCAGCCCTTCGTCATAATGGGAACAGCCATGTTCCTGGAAAAAATGCAAGATGGGCCGGTAGTTATAGCTATAATCCGACCAGACGGTATGCGGCTGGACACCGTATTCGATTAATTTGTCGCATACAAGGGATATAAGTTCTGATATATCAATTACCTTTGCCATGTTTGTGGCCTCCTCATTTTAATAGTCAGGCGGTAGCCTGCTGGTTTAATTATTGAGGAGACAGCTTCCATATGAAAGAACTAAAAAAATCTTATCCCGAATTTTTTATATATTTCATCCATCTGGTTGGAAGAATCTTATCCCGAATTGTGTCTTCAATCGGCTTGTGTTTAGAGGGTGTTTTACAAATATCGGGATAAGATACTTTTCGGTATAACTCTAAGAAAGTGGCGGCTTCCCCTGTGTGGGCTTCCCTCAAGATCGGAAGAGCACACGTCTG
>CAJUEJ010000065.1 GCA_910585435.1 uncultured Hungatella sp.
GAATGGTAGACCAGAGCATGATTGCGGCGATTTTTAATGATTTTATGTCCCTTTACTTAGGGAGAGAACAGATGGGGATTGAAGAGCTGTGCAAGAGATATGATTATCACCGGATGCTGATGGGGCTTCTCTCCAATATGGATGAAGCGGCAAAGATACCGGTTCCGGTGGTCATGAAAGAATGCTATGAGGTATATAAAAAATACCGGAATAGGGAGATGATGGAGCAGGACTACGAAGACCTGATGGAGGAAACCAGAAAGCTTTCCGATAAGTGGAAATCCAACAAATGGTGTAACCGCATCCTTGTAGAGCTGGTCGGACTTTTAGAAGAGGATGATAAGGAGCGCAGGCGGATTGCTGAGGAGGTAGAACGGGAAATGGAAGAGGAGATGCAGAGACAGGAAAATGCAGCATAACCGGTGGAGAGTCAAAAGGCTCTCCATTTTTGCAGCATGAAGTAGCAATGGGCAGATAGGAAATCTAAGAATGAAAAGGAGAAATAGCCGTGTATGAGAAATTGATAAACAATACGGAAGAATTAAATGCAATGGCAGTACACTTAAGGAATTCCCAAAATTTTTCGGAACTTAAGGTGTTAGCGGCCCAGTGGCTGGTCCCGAAGCAGGATGTGGAAGATTTTATCAAGGGGAAGAGATTTCAGCTTGCAGAGATTCCGCTGTCGGAAAAGGAGTATACTTCTGCGGTGGAAAAGCTTCGGGAAGAGATGTGGCATATGAAGGATCAGCTTTTTACGGATATTGTGGGACGCCACCTGATGGAGAAGGCAGAGAAAGGCTTGCTGTTTGGAAGCCAGGTGCTGAAAAAGCAGAAGACTCTGCAGAAATGCATGAACTATATCATGGAACAGGCTTATCAGATGGCAGAAAAGGAACATGATAACCGGTTTGGCGGGAAGAACAATCCCAACCGCCGGGCAGATCATGCGCATCAGTCTGTCGGCATGGGAATATCAGAAACGAAGGTTTATCAGTGGGCGGAGGAATATTATGCCCTGGATGACGAAGCGAAGGAGATAAAGGAGCAGAAAGCAGAACGGAAAAAGCGGCTGAATGCTCTTAAGAAAGAAGAACGAAAAAAGAATGCTGATTCATCTGGGAAGATGACTGTAAAAGGTGCATCAGAAGGGAAAGAAGAAAAGTCTGCGGAAAAAGGTGAAGAAAAGCAGAAGCAGGAAGAAGTGCCTGCAACAGAAAAACAGGAGAAAGGAGCGGAGAAACCAACAGAAAAGGCGGTCCAGATATCCTTATTTGATATGATGGCAGATCAGGACAAAGAGAAAAAGGGAGAGGAAGAGAATGAAAGCGTTTAAAGGGTTCCGTAAGGATCTGACCTGCCTTGGCTTTCAATTCAGGGAGAATGGCATAAACCGGACGGAAGAGGCAAACTGCGTACAGAATGGTTTCCATTGTGCGGAGAATCCGCTGGATTGCTTTCATTATTATCCTGACTGGCGCAACTCTGTTTATTATGAGGTGGATGCGGCCGGAGATTTGGATGAGGACGCGGTGGACAGCAAGATATCCTGTACGGAAATGCGGCTAGTCCGCCGTCTTTCACTGGAGCAGATGCTTTTTGAGGCGGCAGTTTACATGGTGGAACATCCGAAACGCCGGTGTAACGCTATGGTAAGCAGGGAAACAGGTACAGCCGGGAATGGCTTTGGGATCGTCCGTGGGAAAAATCCAAAGGCAGCCGGGGGAAAAGGCGAGTTCCTGCTGATCCTGAAGGAAGAACAGGACAGCCCGGAGATTGAAGAGATTGCGTTATTAAAGATTGATGGGAAACGCTATCACCCAGACAAGTATTATGATGCTTATGGGAAATGTTAAGGAGAAGAGGCAGGTATGAAGAAAAAAGAATTAATGACGATTGCTCCTCCAAAACTTACATCATATTTAATGAAGGCCGCAAAAAAAGACGAGCCGGTGAAAACGCAGCACTGGAAAGCGGATAAGAATTATAAATATGGCAGGTATTTACGGGTAAAAGAAGAGAAAGGATATTTGGTTATTTCTGTATTCTTGACCCAGTTTGTAAGGGCAGGAGCGAGGCATCCGTTTTATGTGGTGTACATTGACAAAAGCGCCAATGATTTTATTACGTTTGAGACAGATACCGGAAATTGGAGAAAGTCCATGCTGTATAATCTTGACTGGCCAAGATACACATACGGTTCGGGAACGTATATCAGCAGGAGAGATAAAAAACTGGTTTGCAGATATC
>CAJUEJ010000066.1 GCA_910585435.1 uncultured Hungatella sp.
AGTTTCCATATCTGAAAATCAGCAAGGTTTTCTTATGCCATTGATGTAATTATTTAGTGCGTGATGTTGAAAATGTTGCCAAATCGTTGCCAGTGCTTAAACAAATTTGCTTGCAACCAGCATAAACTCTAGGTTCTTAAAGCCCATTTCATCACTCGAACTCAATCGTCCCCGGCGGCTTAGACGTAATATCGTAAAACACTCTGTTAATCCCTCTTACTTCATTGATTATCCGATTCATCACCCTGGCCAGTATCTCGAAGGGGATCTGGGCAATTTCTGCTGTCATGAAGTCAACTGTACTCACAGCCCGCAGTGCCACCGCATAATCATACGTCCGCTCATCCCCCATGACTCCGACGGATCGCATATTGGTCAGGGCAGCGAAGTACTGTCCGATGGTTTTATCCAGGCCGGCTTTTTGGATCTCCTCCCGGAAGATCCAGTCTGCTTTTTGTACCATGGCTACCTTTTCGGGGGTTACCTCGCCGATGATCCGGATTCCAAGTCCGGGGCCTGGAAATGGCTGGCGGTACACCAGCTTTTCCGGAATTCCCAGCTCCAGTCCTACCTGGCGCACCTCATCCTTGAATAAGTCCCTGAGAGGCTCAATGATCTCCTTAAAATCTACATAGTCAGGGAGGCCACCTACATTGTGGTGGGATTTAATCACAGCTGACTCTCCGCCCAGGCCGCTCTCCACCACGTCCGGATAGATAGTTCCCTGAACCAGAAAATCCACGGCACCTATCTTTTTCGCCTCTTCCTCGAACACGTGGATAAACTCTTCTCCGATAATCTTTCGTTTGTTCTCCGGCTCCTCCACGCCTTTCAGCTTCGAGTAGAATCTGTTCTGGGCATTGACCCGGATGAAGTTCAGGTCATAGGGGCCGGACGGACCGAATACTTCCTCTACCTCGTCCCCCTCATTTTTGCGTAGCAGGCCGTGATCGACGAATACACAGGTCAGCTGCTCTCCCACGGCTTTGGACAGCATAACCGCCGCCACAGAGGAATCCACGCCTCCGGACAGGGCACACAGGACTTTTCCCTTTCCCACCTTTTCACGGATTGCTCTGATACTGGTCTCCACAAAGGCATCCATCTTCCAGTCTCCGGCACAGCCGCACACCTTGTAGACAAAATTATGCAGCATTTTAAAGCCTTCCACTGTGTGAAGAACCTCCG
This sequence comes from uncultured Hungatella sp., assembly GCA_910585435.1. Lineage (GTDB taxonomy): Bacteria > Bacillota > Clostridia > Lachnospirales > Lachnospiraceae > UBA3402. Next base: position 1,189 of record CAJUEJ010000066.1, read on the forward strand.
GGTGGAACTGAATCGCATACAAGGCCTTTTCTTCCCATTCCGCCGCCGCTACCGGGCAGTCCCGGGTATGGGCAACGATTCGGAAGCCAGGCGCCTTCTCACGGATATAGTCATTATGGCTCATCCAGCAGACTGTCTTTTCAGACACATCCCCGAATAATTTGCTTGTCTGATCCACCGTAACTTCTATTTTACCGTACTCACGAACCGGGGCCTTGCATACACTGCCTCCCAAAACCTGCATCATCAGCTGGGCACCGTAGCACAGCCCCAAAACAGGAATCCCCAGCTCAAACAATTCCTTCTCACAGGCAGCTGCCCCTTCCTCATAGCAGCTGTTAGGGCCCCCTGTTAAAATGATTCCCTTTGGCTTCATAGCTTTAATCTGCTCTAATTCTGTCCGATAAGAGTAGATTTCACAGTATACATGACATTCTCTAACCCGGCGTGCCACCAGCTGATTGTACTGGCCGCCAAAATCAATCACAATGATTTTCTCTCTGTCCACAGATATCCCTCCGGTCTCCTCCTGAATCTAAGCTTCTGTAAAAAACAAACCTATTATACATAACTTGGTACCAATATACAAGAGCAGAGGGTAAAAAGAGGTTAGAAAATCATCAGAAACATAGCCAGATAAAATGAAACGTGTATTTCCACTTGGACAAATGCCGCATTATCCGAGATTTCCAATTATCCGAAGTAACTCTCAAAGCTGCCGATATG